>DAOSUP010000012.1:22299-49614 GCA_035378845.1 Dictyoglomaceae bacterium | reverse complement strand
TAACCACCCCTATAATAATATATAGAAAAAAATAATATATATAAAAATTGTGCAAAATAGGAGGTGGGACCATGTTAAGAAGATATTGGGATCCATTTGATGAAATCAGACATCTTCAGAGAGAAATGGATAGATTATTATCTGATTTCTTCGGAGAAACTCCTGCATTAGAAGAGGGAAGAGGCGCTTTTGCTCCAGCCATTGATATGTATGAAACTGATAAAAATATTATAGTAAAGGTTGAACTTCCAGGATTTAAACCAGAGGATGTAGATATCAGTGTAACAGAGGATAGTGTAACAATCCAAGGAGAGACAAAAGCAGAGGAGGAAGTAAAGAAAGAGAACTTCTATAGAAAAGAAAGAAGACTGGGCAGAATCTATAGGAGAATTGACTTACCAAAGCCTGTAGAGCCAGATAAGAGTGAGGCTTCTTACAAGAATGGAATACTTACTTTGAAACTTACTAAAGCAGCACCTGAAAAGGTTGAAGGAATTAAAATAAAGGTCAAAGAAGAGAAATAGAAAGGAAAGGGGAGGGAATAAATTCCCTCCCTCATTTTTTTAGAACTCAGTTTTTCCAGTAAAATTAAAGTCTTCAATTTTCAAGGTAGGAACCCTTGCAAATCCTACATCAATTGGAACTAAGACTGACTCCTTAGAGATCTCTAAAACCTTTGACAATGCCTCTACAAAACTTTGAGTAAATCTCATATTTTTTAGAGACTTCTGTATCTTTCCATTCTCTATAAGAAAGGTCCCGTCTCTGGTCATTCCTGTACCAAGAACTCTTACAGGATCAAGAAAGGCATTCACATAATGAAATCTTGTAACTAAAATACCTCTTTCAGTCCCTGCAATAATATCTTCTAAGGATTTATCTCCTGATACAAGAAAGAGATTAGAAGGAAAAGGTCCCCAAGAAGATGATGTGGGAGGAAGAGCATGACCTGTGGATTTTTTACCATCTTTTATTGAGGTAGCAGTATCATAAACAGGTCCTATTACTACGCCATTTTTAATAATATCCACATGTTTCTTAGGCACACCTTCAAAATCTATAGGATATATAATCCCTTTAGGATCATAGCCATCATCATATATACTAACCTTTTCACTTAAAACTTTCTGCCCTAAGGAGAACGTCATAAAAGATCTCTTTTCCTGTACAGATTTAGCATTGAAACTAAAATAAGAAAGCTGTCCTAACATCTCTGCCACTGCAAGAGGTTCAAGAATTACAGTATACATCCCAGGTTCTATATCCTGTGGGTTTTTACTATTCAGACATTTTTCTAAAGCCCTTTCAGAAAGCTCTTCAAAATCAATAGAATGAATATCTTTACCAGCCTCTTCCTGGTATCCAGAACCATCTCCCATATACATTACCTTTCCATGTCCATAAGAAAGAATTCCATAAGCTTCAACTCCTTGTGAATTTACTACTACAAGCTCATCAATCTCCTCTGTTATGGCTCCAAAGGTCTCAAGATTTCTATTTTCTCCCTTTTCTATAAATTTCTTTACAATCTCTGCTCTCTTTTCAGGAGAAGGCTCAAATATATTAACTGGATAAGGAGGAATCTCTTCAGGTTCTGGTAAATAAAGTTCTTCTGTCTCAGGTTGGCTTTCCATAAGTATTTTTATATTCTTAGGTAAACTTTTTATACTATCTTCTTCAATATTACTTGTAGAAAGTACCACTTTCTTTTTTCCTTCGCCTACCCGGACAAAGAGAGTAAGATTATCTTCTGCCACATTCTGATGGATAACATTATTAGCAAAACGGGTAAGATCCTGAGATGATATAAATAAAGATACTTCTTTCTTCTCAAAAGGCAGTTCATCAATGACTTTTTTAAGAAATTCTAAAGCTCTATCTTTTCCCCACATTATTCTCCACCTACCTTTACTTTCCTAAACCTCGCAGGAGAAACTCCATGTCCCACTCTTCCTATCTGCATAGGTTCACCTTTTCCACAATTGGGTACTCCCCAAACTCTCCAAGATTTTTCATCGGCTATAGCATCACAGCTTCTCCAGAACTCATAAGTGATACCTGTATAGTAAGGATTTTTATAGATCTTTCCAAATTTGCCATCTTTTATCTCATAAGCTATCTCACACCCAAAATGGAAATTTAATCTCTTATCATCTATAGACCAATTTCTATTTAGATGCATATATACTCCTTCATCTGTAGATGAGATCAAATCTTCAAAGGACATATCCCCAGGAAGAAGATTTATATTAGTCATTCTTATAATAGGTGTCCTATTCCATCCATCAGCTCTCATAGCTCCATTAGAAGTCTCTCCTAAAAGACTTGCAGTCTCACGAGAAGTAAGATATCCCACAAAAATTCCATTTTTTATGAGGAAGCTTCTCTGAGCAAGGACTCCTTCATCATCATAACCAAAGGATCCAAGTCCATAAGGATGAGTAGCATCAGCTACTATATTTACAATCTCAGCCCCATATTGAAAACTACCTTTTTTATCTAAGGTTAGGAAACTAGTACCTGCAAAGCTTGCCTCCATACCTAAGACTCTATCAAGCTCTGTGGGATGTCCACAAGACTCATGTACTTGTAAAGCAAGCTGAGTACCATCAAGAACAAGCGTAGTAACCATCTCGGGAAGAGGTTCAGCAGAAAGAAGGGCTACTGCCTCTTTTGCAATCTTCTCTGCATGCCCAGGAAAATCAAGCTCTTCTATAAATTCCCATCCTCCTTTTCTAAAATCTCCTCCAAAGGAATTAGGATATGATCTTTTTTGTATATCACTTCCCTCAATAGCATAAGCAGCAATTCCTCCGCCACTCTCTAATATACTCTGTTCTATCTCTGCTCCCTCACTACTTAAAAAGACCTTATCCTCTTTAAAAAACTCCATTGCTGCTTCTGTAATACTTATTCCTTTAACTTCTCTCATGATCCGATCTGCTGTAAATAAAACATCAAGTTTCTTCTCCCATGGTACAGAAAAGGGATCAATCTTATAAGAGCTTTTCCAAGTCGCTTTCACGGGTTTTACAGGGGCTAATGTAACTTTCTTTTTATTTACCATAGAACTTGCTTTTGCTATTTGAAATGCCTTTTCTACAACCTTTTTATAATTAGAAAAATCAAAAGATGAAGCAAATCCCCATGCTCCTTTATAAAGGATTCTTACTCCATATCCATAAGTTTCATTAATATTTGCAGTCTCTAAAATCCCATTTTTTACACCAATCTCTTCAACTTGCCTCCTGACAACCCGTACATCTGCATAATCCACACCTAAAAGAGACGCATAATTTAAGATCTCCTTACCGATACCAATCAAACTTCTCACTCCTTTCTTACAAATCTATTATTATTCTTTCCCTTTTATTAAAAAGGGAAAGTTTTTTAAAACCTAAATTTTTAGCAATCTCATAAGCTTTTCCTACATCCCTCCCTGCATCTTCAGGATTATGAGCATCAGCTCCAAAAGTAAGAGGTATATTATAAGGAGCAAGAATCTTAAGAAGTTCAGGAGAAGGGTATAACTCCTTAATAGGTCTTCTCCACCCAGCAGTATTTAGCTCTACTGAAATGTTAGAATCCACTATTAATTTTGCAATTTTATCATACATATCAAAGATATTTGATGGAGTTCTTCCTCCCCAAAGCTTTACCAAATCAAGGTGAGCTGTTACATCAAAAAGCTTACTTTTTATCAGTCTCTCCACTTTATCAAAGTAATCCTCAAAGATCTCTTTAATATCCCTTTCTGTCCAGCGAGGATCATTAGGATCTATATCAAATCCAAAGCCGTGATCTATAAAATGTACAGATCCCAGTACATAATCAAAAAAATTATATTCTGAAAGAAGTTCCTTTATCTCTTTTTCTTTCTCAGGAAAATAGTCCATTTCAATTCCTATTTTTACATTATACTTTTCTTTTAGGAAAAAGAGAAATTCTTTATAATCCTCTAATGTACTGTCACACCAAGATGCTGTTATAGGTATATGATCATAGATAGGTCTAAACTCTTTAAATCTATGCCCGTGCTCTGATACTCCTATCTCCTCTATACCATTCTCTTTAGCATTTTTGTAAAATTTTAGCCACCAATTTTCTTCAAAAGGTCCTCTTTCAAGATGCATGTGATAATCTATGAGCATGTATTTAGCCTCCTAAATTGATATAAATTTTAGTTTATAAACTAAATATCTTTTATTTTATAATAACCTATGCTAAAATGATAACGTGGATTTTTATTATTTGAATATGGGGGGATCTATGAAAGAGCTTATGCAATTTTTAGATAGAATTAAGCCTGAATTTGAAAATCTTCCTACCGCTCTACTCAATTCAGAAAGATTCATAAAAAATTTAAAGGCAGAAAAATCTACAGGGGTTATTCTTTACACTGATGAGAAAAATCAAGGGATAGTTTTTATCTATGATGGTGAGGCATTCTTTGCAAGGGTAGAAAATACAGAAAAATTAGAAGATATTACAGCCATAGATTTTCTTATGAGGCAAATCCAACAAGGATTTGGAAAAGTTACCTATTATTCTACAGATAAAGTATGGATTCTTGTATTTTCTGCCATATGTATAGGAGAACCTCTTTATAAAGATCTTGATACTAATACCATAATTCCCATTAAATTTTTTACCTCTCTCCAGAATAGAGATTTCAGTGGGATAGTGATTTATAATAGCGCCAATGAGCTTAAGTTCTGGATATTTAAAAAAGGAAAACCCATGAATACGCCTCCAGTGATTCTTCCACCTTATGGTTTTATAAGTGTATATGCCTTAGATGGTGTAGAGGTTAAAGATTACTTTGTGTTCTGGGAAGAGGAATCAAGAAAGAAGATTTTAGAGTTCTCAGAAAAACTTCTCTCTAATATTGCAAAAACATTAGTAGAAAAATGGGGACAAAATACCACAGAGCTTATTCTCTTACCATTAGAAAGTTATCAGGGACCTTTAAAGATTCAATTTGATAAAAAAACATGGGCTTGTAAGATAGAATCTGATGAGGAACTCCGTTATTTAGCTAAAGAGATTGAAAGAGTGTATGCAAGGCTATTAAGAGCTATAAGGGAAAGAGAAGAGATTGTTGCAGAAAATGTTGAATTTTATGCCTTTAATCTCCTTCAAGAAGAAGATATTTTGTGGCCACCTACAGAAGAAAATATATTTAGAAGATAATATTTAAGAGGGAGAGAAAACTCTCCCTCTTTTTTTAAAGATTTCCTTTAATAGTTTCTACCAAAGAATCTACATCAAGCCCTTGAAGTTTGTAAACACTATCAGGTTTTCCAGAAAGTCCATATTCTTTCACTCCAAGCTTCTTAAACTTTACCGTATATCCTCCTTCAAGAAGAGCTTCTCCTATAATACTTCCAATTCCTGTATGAATATTATGATCTTCATATGTCACTATAAATCCTGTACTTGCTGCTTCTTTTAAAGCATCCCAATCTATTTCTTTGGGAGATGTAAAGTTAAAGACTTTTACCTTTATTCCCATATCCTTTAATTTCTCCCAAGCCTGCACAGCTCTGTATGTCATAATACCACACGTGATGATTGCTGCACTTTCTCCATCTCTTATTTTGTCCATCTTACCATATACAAATTTATAATCTCCTCCAAAAAGAGGATTCCCATTCTCATCGGTTATTATAGGAGCCACAGATCTTCCCATAGCAACTAAGAAATTACCAGATTCCTTAGCTACATACCTTATTACTCTATCAGTCTGGTTCCCATCAGCAGGGATTACAATCTTAAAGCCAAAAAGATTTCTAAAAGTACCTATATAATCAATACATTGATGGGTTTTTCCATCTTCACCCACATCAAGTCCACAGTGGGTGACTACCAATTTTAAATTGGTAACATTAATATCATTTAGCCTATGCTGATTATAAGTTTCGTCAACTCCAAACACTCCAAAATCAGCAAAAAATGTAACAACTCCTTGTGAAGATAAGGCTCCTGCAACAGTAGCTGCATTATGTTCCTGAATCCCTATTTCAAAGAAGTTTTCAGGAGCAATATTACGAAATTCATGGGTCCTTACTGATTCCACAAGGTCACAATCTAATACTGCTATAGGAGTTTTATCATCTTTCCCTACATTTAACCTGCCAAGATCTGCAAGAGCCTTTCCAAAGGCTCCTCTATTATCAATCTTTGCATCCTTATCATAAGTAATAGGGGTACCTGTATCTATATTTATAGGATACATTTCTACCATATGTTTTCCTGCAGGTTTAAATTCTTCTCTCATCTTCTTATACTTTTCCAAATCATCTTCAATCTTAAGCTCTTCTAAGGCTTTCTTATACTCATCAGGTTTTAAAGCTCTTCCATGGAACTCAAATTTATTCTCCATAAAGGAGACTCCCTTTCCCATTACCGTATGAGCAAGAATTGCAGTAGGCTTTCCATCTAAAATAGCAGTTCTTATAGCTTCATATAAGGCTTCAATATCATGTCCATCCACCTCAATAACTTCCCATCCATCAGAGATATAATTCTCTTTAATATTTTGAGGCATAATCTCTGAAAGAGGCCCAGAAAGCTGAAGCTTATTATAATCAATAAGTACTGTCAGATTAGAAAGATTATACTTTGCTGCAAACCTTCTTGCTTCTGATATTTGTCCCTTTTGCTGTTCTCCATCTCCCATAACCACAAAAACATTAAAATCTTTCTTAGAAAGCCTTCCAGAAAGAGCCATACCACATCCTGCTGAAAGTCCCTGCCCTAAATTTCCTGTGCTCCATTCCACACCTGGCACATATCTTTCCACATGTCCTTCAAAGATGCTTCCTGCAAGTCTAAAATATGCGATTGCTTCATCAATATTAAAGAAGCCAAGATTACCAAGAGCAGAATAAACACCAGGAGATGTGTGTCCATGACTTATTACGATCCTATCCCTATCAGGATTTTTGGGGTTCTTAGGATCTACATTCGCAAAATAATATAGAGTTAAATACATCTCAATAGAGGACATGGATCCTCCTGGATGCCCTGACCCTGCCAAGGTAGTCATCTTCAATATATCACCACGACATTTATGAGCAGTCTCCTTAAGAAATAAAAGATCATTCTCATCTATTTTGGGTTTAGAAAAACGATTTCCTTGCATGAACCTTTAAACCTCCTTTTCTAAAACTTTTTTAAAGAATTATATCATATAAATTTATGAACTAAAGGAAGATTTCTTTCTCTTAGCGGATTCTTAGACCTTATCCTCAGAACCGGAGGAATTTGTCTTCTTTTATATTCACTACTCTCAACTTTCCTTATAACTTCTTTCACAATATTTTCATTAAATCCCATCTCTAAAATCTCTTCAAAGGTTTTATTCTGATCCACATATGCATTAAGGATAGGATCTAGCACTCCATAAGGAGGAAGAGAATCCTCATCTTTTTGCCCAGGACGAAGCTCTGCTGAAGGAATTTTTACTAAGATATTATGAGGAATAATTTCTTCCTCTCTATTTACATATTTTGCCACATCATAGACCATAGTCTTATATATATCTCCTATTACCTCTAATGCTCCTGCAGTATCCCCATAAAGGGTGCAATAACCTGTAAGTGCCTCAGATCTATTGCCTGTAGCAAGTACTATTCCTCCTTCACGATTTGAGAGAAACATTAATAAATTTCCTCGTATACGGGATTGAAGATTCTCTTCTGCAAGATCCATAATAGGAGCTTTAGAAGGATTAAGTTCCTTAAGATAAGAATAAAAAATATCTTTTATAGGAATAATCCTAAATTCAATTCCTAAATTTTGGGAAAGAGTTTTGGCATCCTCAATACTTTCCTTAGCAGTATAGATAGAAGGCATACCTATTCCTACCACATTATCAGAGGATAAAGCATCTTTTGCTATACAAGCTACAAGGGCAGAATCTATGCCTCCACTAAGTCCTATAAATGCTTTTTTAAATCCAGATTTTTTAAAATAATCCCTAACACCAAGTACAAGCCCCTTATAGATAAAAGATATATCTTCTTCAGATGCCTCTCTTCTAAAAAAATTATCCAAATCTAAAGTAACAATATCTTCTTCAAATATTTTAGATTCAAATATTAGTTCTCCACCTTCTGAAAAAACTAAGCTCCCCCCATCAAAAATAAGCTCTCCATTTCCTCCTATCTGGTTTACATAGATAACCTTCTTTCCATATGATTTAGCTAAATTTTTAAGAGACTCTATTTTTTTTGCTCTCTTTCCATAATAGTAGAAAGAAGAAGAGATATTAATTATTAAATCCACAGAGGAAAAGAAATCACTAAAGAGATCAAAATCCGCTTCTAAAAGATCATCGGATATAACAATACCTAACTTTTTACCATTAAAGGTTATAACCTCAGGCTTTCCACAAGAAAAGTATCTGTTTTGAAGAAGGAGATCATCTCCTAAGAAAAACTTACTTTGTCTTCCTATGACTTTTCCTTCATATATTAAGATTGCACTATTAAAAACTGAAGAATTGAAGGTAGGAACACCTATTAAAACTCCAATAGGATACTTCTCATTAATTAAATCAGAAATGGCATCTTCAATCTTCTTCTTTAAATTCTTTCTTTTCAAAAGATCAAAAGGAGGAAAACCTAAGAGAGAAAGCTCTGGAAAGATTATAAGTTCAGAACAATCGGAAATTGCTTTTGAAATAGCAGCCTTTATCTTTTTTACATTTCCTTCTACATCTCCTATAATGGAATTTATCTGTCCAATAGTAACCTTCATGCTTCTTCTCCCTTTTTTAGATCAAGTAGGGCATAGATTCTTTCGGTTGGTGCAGGATGAGAGTAATACCAAGTTCTATATAGAGGATCAGGATATAAATTCCCTAAATTTTCCTTTTCAAGCCTCTTTAAAGCATTTATAAGAGGATTAGACTTCCCAAGAAGATCTGCAGAGAATCTATCGGCATCATACTCCATCTTCCTGGATAAGGCATTAACTATGGGTGAAATAAAGTAAAAGATGGAAGATGAGAGTAAAAAGGCATAAATTAGAATTGTATATTCTTTTTGAATATTAAAATACTGAGAAAAAGGAGCTAACTTGTAAAAGATAAAGGTTATGTAGATGTAAACCACATAAAAGACAGTAGAAAGAAGTAACATAAGAGGAATATGTCTCTTTTTATAATGTCCCAGTTCATGAGCAAAAACTGCTAATATTTCATCTTGAGGATAAGAAAGTATCGTATCATATAAAACTACTCTTCTTGACCTTCCAAATCCTGTAAGATAGGCATTCTGTTTTTTTGTCCTCTTAGAAGCATCCATTACAAATACATTTTTTATATCAAAACCCACCTTCTTACCCAGATCAATAATCTTCTCTTTTAGATCCTCATCCTCTAAGGGAGTAAATTTATTAAATAGAGGCGCTATAAGGAGAGGATGAATAAAACTTACAAAAAGTTCAAAAACAATTGCCACCAAAGCAAACTTCCACCAAAAATTTGGATCATTCTTGATTACAAAGAGACGAAGAGAGAGAATGGGAACTCCTAAGATAACAGATATAAGAATAGATTTAATCATATCCATAAGAAAAACCTTAGGAGTCATAGTATTGAAACCATATTTTCCTTCAATAACAAAATTTGAGTATATACTAAAAGGAAGAGAGATAATCATACCTAAGGCGCCCACAATCCCAAAAAACAAAAGCCCCTGAAGTATAAAGGAATTAGTAAAAGATCCTACAAATCTCTCAAAAGTAGGATAACCTATAAAAATAAGGAAAAGAGTAAATAAAATATCCACAATTTCAGCATAAAAACCTAATCTTGTAGTATCTTTCAAATAATTCTGAGATTTCTCTAAGGTCTCTTGAGAGATAACATCCCTAAACTCTTCAGGTATATCTTTAAATTTGGTAGAATGTTTTACATTTCTCCAATCTAAATAAATATCTACAATCTCTTTTAAAAGGAGAAGTCCTATAAAAATCCAGATAAACATAGTTTCCTCCTCAGCCAAATTCTTTATTATAATTATAATATAACTTCATATTATACTTTGAAAGATAGATAGTAAAATATTAAAATTAAGGATAAAGACCTCTCATAAAAAAAGCGTTTTTCTACTTGACTTTTATAGAAAATTGTTATATATATAAAATATCCTTATAGTGACTTACTATATATATAAATTTAGAATATAGACACGGAGGGATTTAAAATGAAAAGATATGGAGCAAAAGGAACAGGACTTTCACCAACTTTTTGGCTTAGAGCATGGATAGTGACCTCCTTAGAAGGGAGAGAACTTCATGGATATGAACTTATTTCAACTCTTTCTGATATATTTCCTGGTCTTATTCCGCCTGGAATTGGGGGCATGGGAAGAGGTTATAGGATATTAAGGGATTTAGAGAACGAGGGAATAGTAATATCCAGATGGGATACGGACGATAGCGGTCCTGCAAAGAAGATATATCGTCTTACTGAAGATGGAGAAAGACTGAGAGAAGAGATACTAAATTATGTAGAGGAAATGAAAGGATATATTGATAAATTCTTAGAATGTGCTATAAAAGATGATTTTTAATCGTCAAGAACTGCAATATAAGGTAAATTTCTGTATTTTTCTTTATAATCAAGTCCATATCCTACTACATAAGAATCAGGGATCTCAAATCCCTTATATGCTATATTTACTTCTATAATTCTTCTTCCTGGACAGTCAATAAGAGTACAAATTTTCAATGAGTTAGGTCTTCGTGCTTGAAAATTCCTTAAGAGATAAGAAAGGGTAAGTCCGGTATCTACAATATCTTCTATAATAAGCACATCACTACCATATATATTCACATCCAAGTCTTTTAAAATCCTCACAACTCCCTGATCTTCTTGAGAGGATCCATAACTTAGTATGGAGATAAAATCCAATATAAAAGGTATGGTAAGACTTCTTGTAAGATCTACTGCAAAATATACTGCCCCTTTTAGTACACATACTAAAATAGGCTCCTTCCCTGCATAATCTCTACTTATCTCTTCTCCAAGCTCCCTTATCCTTCTTTCAATCTCTTCTTTTGTAAATAAAATTTTGCCTATCTTTTCTCCCATTCTCCTTTATCCTATTCTTATTCCATACTTAGCCAAAAGTTTTTTATATTCTTTACCATAAAAAAGTTTTATCTTTATATCAGGATATAGTTCTTCTAATTTTCTGATCTTTCTTAACTTTTCACTTATTAACTTAGGTTTTTGAAGGGTAAGCTCAATATAAAGATCAAAATCTGGAAGGTAAAAATCAGGGCTAAAAGATTCTAACACTTGTCCCTCACTATCCCACTCCAGAGGAAATGCCCTCGGTTCATATTCCCATTTTATCTGATAAAAACTCAGAATTTTAGCAAATTCTTCCTCACTCTCATTAGCAAAAGTAGGTTTTGTAGGAAAAGAAAGCTGTTCCAAAGCTGGCACAGGGACTTCTTCTTTTTCCAAAACTTTCCATATAAGCTCTTCTATCTCCCTATCAGAGAAGAAAGATTTATCAATGACAAGATGATAAAGATAAGGATCTTTCCAATCAGAAAAGAAGAAGGAATAATAGTAAATTTCCCGCTGAAGATCCTTTTCTTTTATAAGTTCCAGAGCTTTTTCTTGGGAAAGAGGATATTTTTCACAAAGATATTTCACCCTATAATTTAAAGGTGCTATAACATTTATATGAAAGACAAAATCTTCTCCTTGATAGAGAAACTGACCTCCTCTTCCCAAAAGAAAGACCATACCCTTTTCCAAATAATTTCCTACGACCTTTCTTATACCTTCTTTATAAAGATCTATAAATTCTTCTTTCTCTTCTTTACTTAACTCACCATTTCTTTCTATCTTTTCTCTTGAAATCCCTAATTTTTCAAGCTCTGCATATAATTTTTCTCTATCCAAAACCTCTCCCTTTATCTCCTGAGAAAGCTTCCTTATTAGATCATCTATATCAGTCCCAAAATCTCGGGACATGGTAATGAGCTTTATTTTTCCCATAACCTATAGTACTTCTTTGAAAAGGTTATATACATCCTCTTCAGTAACAGGTCTTAAATTATTTTCCAAATTGCACTTAGCTTCCATAGTCCTCCTTACAAGAAGATCTACATCTACATCTTCTGATGTAGCTTGAGAAATTTTTAAGGGAAGATTCACCATTTCTAAAAATTCTTCCACTTTCTCAGAAGGATTTCCTCCAAATATATCCTTAAGAAATTTATATTTTTCTGTGGGAATAAATGGGGCATTGAATCTTAAGTATGCAGGTAAGAGAATACCATTTGCAATACCATGAGGTATAGAATATATATCTTCTAAAGGACAGGACATAGCATGAATAAGATTAGTCTTAGCATTATCTATAGCAATACCAGCCCTAAAAGCAGCATATGCCATCCTCTCTTTTGCATCTTCTGAGTTTTCTAAAACTGCTTCAGGTAAAGTTCTATATATCTCTTCAATAGCAGACTTGGAAAAGATATCTATAGTTACATTAGAACCCCGTGAAAGATAAGACTCTAAAGCATGGGAAAAAGCATCTATACCTGTATAAGCAGTAACCAGTGAAGACATACTAAAAGTAAGCTCTGGATCTATGATGGATAATGTAGGAACCAGTGCCTTTCCCATGAGCAAAAATTTATTTTTGTTTTCCTTATCAGTAATTACAGCAAAACGTGTAGTTTCGCTTCCAGTACCCGCAGTAGTAGGAGAAGCTACAATAGGTAATGCATCTTCTATCTCTATTCCACGAAGTTCCCTCATATCCTTTTTAGCTTTCAAACCAATAGCAATGACCTTTGCAGTATCCATGACACTCCCATCTCCAACACCAATTACCCCATCAAAATTATCTCCCACTATCTTATGACATATCTGATAAATAATATCCGAAGTAGGCTCTGAAGGAATGCCTGTAATCAAGACTACATTAATCTCATGTTTTTCAAGATCTTCCATAATCTTATCTAAATATCCACTTCTTTTTAAAGATGCTTCTCCTGTTAAAAAAATAAATTTAGAACCTATATTTTTAAGTTCGGAACCTAAGGTATTTATACTTCCTCTACCATAGAGGATCTTTTTAGGAAGCTCTAATGTATAAAACATATCCTTTCCCCCTCTTTTTCCCCTTTAAAAAATTCATTGCGGTATTATTGTAATTATTATAATATAAACAGTAAAAATATAAAAGGAGATTTGTTATGAAAACTATTAAAAATAAATATGCAGATATTTTAGGACTCATAAGCTTAATAATGAGTTTTGTAATTTTTCTTTATGCCGCAATCTTCTTCTTTACTTATAAATGGTAAATTATGGAAGAGGAAATTTTATTAAATCCACCCGATGAGAAAACTGTAATCTATCGTACCCTTTGTCTTGCTGTACTTCTTACAAGAGCACAAGCCGAAGCTATATATTTATCTTCTCCCGACAAAGAGATATTACATATTGAAAATGGATTCTTTAGTGAAGTAAAAGACTTAGTAGAAGAAGAAAATCTGCTTCCATACTTCACTGAAAAAGAAAAGAATCTATTAAACAAGGAGATGGGTACATGGGATGAAGAAGAAGCTCTCCTTTCTTTCAGTTATTTAGAATCTCTTGGTGTACTCTTATGGTCCCTTTCCTTCATAGAGAGCCTTCCTCCTTATGAGAGAGGATTTCGTCTTAATGATGTCTTAGAATTTACTAATACCATTAGATCCATAGATGAATTTAAAGGGCGAGCAAAACTTCGTCCATATAAAGAGATTACAAAAGAAAGAGAAAAGGCAGAGCTTTGGTATTTCCGATGGAAACTTAAAAAGATGGAAGAGGAAGAGTACAAATTAGGGAAAGAGCAGTCTTATAAAGAAGCTATAAGAATAATTGCAGAAAAAGCCTATAAAGAAGGTGCCATTCTAGAGATTATAGAGAATGATTTTCCTGTAAATGGAGAACCTTTTCCAAAAATAAATAAAGAAGACTACATCTTTCTAACAGGTGTAATCATAGAAAGATATTTAACTCTTAATTGGCTATGTGGATACTATAGATCTTGGGAAGATAGAAAAGAAATTTAACCTATCACCTCCAGCTTTACAGGAGAAAAAATCCCATAAGGATATATTACATAATCATCAGTATACTCATATTCATTAGGTCTAAAAGAATTTGCACTTACAAAAGGAATCCTTCTCTCCCTATGATGAAGAGGTCCAAACATATTTCTTAGGCTTCCTACTAACTCAAGCTCTATGACATTTTCTCCATCTTTTAAAAAGTCAGTAATATCTAACTTATAATACTTCCATGGAATAAAGCCTGCCTCTTTTCCATTAACTAAAACTCTTATAAAAGCCGCTGAGTAATCCTCTAAACTTAAAAAGATTCTCTCAGATTTTGGCTTCCCAATCTCTATCTTCTGAGAATAGGTTATACTTCCTCCATAATAAGGATAGCCTTGCAGACACCAGTCCCCTAAGTAAAGCTTATTTTTCTCCTTGGTAATTTCTCTCTCCATACTTACTCCAAAATCTCCAATGATAAACATATCCTCAAGTTCTGTAGCATTTTTATAATGACACTCAAACAAAAGCTCATTTTCACCTAAGATAAGATTATCAAGAAGTATCTTCTTAAAAGCTCTATCTATAAACCATCCTTTTTCCTCTATAGGGATCTCCTTTCCATTAAGGATTATTTTAGAAAAGTCTTTTATATTTTCTGTGACAAGATATACTTCTTTCTCTGGCATATCACTTACTACAAAACTTAAATGAAGCTCTACCTTTGTATTATCCTTTGGATGAGGTATATTTACCCATTTCCATCTCTGCACCCCATTATTTAGATCAATATTAATCATACCTAACTTTTCCCTTATATTCCTCTGAGCAATCCATATAGGAGAAGTATTAGACCAATCTTCATCCATAAATCTATACTGACATTTATCAAGAACAAGCACATTGGGACTTTCCCTCTTAAATTCAAAGGTAGGATGTAGATATAATGCTACTTTTGATCTCTTTGGTCTTTCTATACTCCCCATCTCATTGGGATACATTACAAAGAGCTTAGATTCCGAAGGACCAAATTTTGTCCTAAGATGTTGGTATTCCTCTGTGGCAAGAGAAAATTGGTTCCTTACTTCTCCTGATAGAAGATCCCATTCCTCAATCCTTCCTTCTCCTAAAAGATAAATATTTACCTCATATTCTCTTTCTCTATCATTATTCACAATGAAAAAAATCTTTTTACCATCATACTCCCTTTCCATATATAGAAATTGTTCTGTCTCTTGCCCTGCAATATCTTTAATAGCAATTCTTCTGGGAATTACCTCCTCTATAGATTCCATCAATGCTCTACTTCCTGTTAAGCTTATAGTATTTTCATGATCCAAAAGTTTTTCAATTAAATCTTTATTTTCTTCTTCATCTACGTATTCAAGGGTAGGTCCAAGAATAATAATCTTCCCACCATTTTCCAAAAATTCCATAAGAAGAGAAAGAGTAGACTTCCTGATGGTAAGCATAGGAGGAAGTATAACAAGTTTATACCTTGCTTCCCCTACAACAAATTCTTTTCTCTCTGTATCTACTTTCCCATATCTTTCTATTATGCTTTCATCTCCCAGATCAAAATCATAATGTCTTCCCAAAAATGCCTTTACTATACGTTGAAATTCTTCTCCTCTCTCTTGTGGAATACTCTTATCTTTTCCATTAAATTCACACCAACTGCTTTCAATAGGATGCAGAAGTAATATATCCCTTACAGGCTTTCCTAAGGTAAGGATATAAGAAAGCCTTGCAAAATAATCTTCTACAATCTTTTGATACTTCCATGCAGAATTATAATTGAAGAAAGGAGGATAATCTCTCTTCCTACATCCTCTTAAACTATAGAGGAAAAGATGCTGACATCTCAAATTAACCCCAAGAGCATATTGCCAATCACCCACATGTTTCTGTCCCTCAAAGGTAAACTCCCAGCCTGTACAACCATAGGTCTCTGATATCACTCGTTTTTTACCAAGCTGATTTGCTACACTTGATGCCTGTTTAACTGTAAGAAACTCATATCTACTTTCTGTAAGGATATCCACACCAGGTATATCCATATATTCATAGTGGGGCATAACACTTCCTGAACAAAGAATTGTATGAGGAAAATTATCCTCTTCTAAATAATGCCCAGTAAATAGCAGATTATGTTCTTTACACCATTCACTTATCTGTTTTGTATAACTCTCCACATAAAGCTCTGAGATCGTCCTCCAAAAATCATATCTTGCTTTTATAGATTTTTCTCCATGGAAGAATACAAAAGGTGCTACATCAAAAAAATCATAACCTCTTTTGTCTTTAAAGTATGCTGGGAAAATATCAGTCCAAGGCAATATATAATCCCCTGAAGGTCCTTCATTCCATAAGAAAGGGAAAATATTAGGTTCATCAGTAAATATGCCCTTTACTACTTTTCCAAAACTATCTTTTAATCTTTCAAAATAAACATCATGGGTTGCCTCTAAAAAGGCTTTTACACTTTTAGGATTTAGATTATCAGAATAGCTATCTCCGTTATACCAATCACTCTTTGGTCCTATCACTCTTCTTAAAATAAGTGCCACTTTACCTTCAGGTACTAAAATCTCTTTTACCTCTTTAACCCTTTCCACATCGCTAATTCTATCTCCATTTAGATTAGCAATATAGCATGCAAGCTCATCTCCTTTAATCTCTACCTTATCCCTTAAAATGGAGAGTACCAGAACTTTTACCCTTCCCTCATCTCCAATTTTCTCAGCTACTTTGCCTCCTGCAAATCCTGAAGGCCATCTATCCTCATCATAAAGCCATGGATCCATACCTTCCTGAGAAGCAGCTTTAACCACATCTTCTACGCACTTTAGCCATTCCTCTCCCATATATTCAGTCTCAAGACCCACACGAGAATGCATAAAGAAACCAAAAATTCCTTGCTCTTTAAATGCTTTTGCTTGAGAAATAAGCTCTTCTGAAGAAAGCTTATCATTCCATGACCAAAAAGGAGCTGCCCTAAATTCTTTTTCAGGATTCTTAAATTTCTTCTTTACATCTTCCATAAATTATCCTCCCATTACATAATCTAAAATTCTCTGAGCAATCTTCTGAGATGCACCTTCTTCTCCTACCCTCTTTTTTGCGTTCTCTTTTACCTCTTCCAATAATCTTTCATCTTTATATATCTTTACAAAAATATTTGGAATCTCCTGAGGCGTATCCACAAGGAAAAGACAAGGACCTAAAAACTTCTTCTGAGCTTTAGCAAACCTATATATATACTGAGGACCTTTTCCAGGAATGGCAATAGCAGGTTTCCCAAGCCCTACAAACTGCTCTGTAGCAGTACCTGCCATAGCAATTCCTAAGCTTGCAACATTAATACAGTCAGAGAATATATCAGTTACAATCAAATAACTATTCCTTTTTTTATATAGGATCTGCCTATCCCCCTCTTTTACCCTTTCAAAACCTTTTTGAATTAATATCTCATCTATCCTCTTCCAAGAAACACTTCTTGCAAGAGAAGTAAGAAAGAGAAACATTTCAGAAGAAATAGAAGAGATTAAGCTATCAACACCTTCAAGAATGACCGAGAAGTTATAATAGGCTTCTGGAATCCTTGAGCCAGGAAGAAGGATAACCTTATAGAAATCTTCAAAACCTGAAATATCCAATATATTTTGTGGCTTAAGTCTATCCATTAGAGGATTACCTAAATATTCAGAGTTTACACCTGCCTTTTTCAAAACCTGGTTAGTTAAATTTTCACGGCAAAATACTGATTTACAATTTTTATTTTTCATAATGTGTAATTCCAATCCACTATATACCTTCTTAGCCAATCTTTGTGCTTGACTTTGAGAGAGATTTTCCATAGATATATCTTCATCACAAACTGTATAAATAGACTTCTCCATATTTATATTCACAAAGAAATAAGGTCTTTTAGTAATATAAGAGAAAGCTAAAGGTACGATATCTCCTATTGCAATTACATATCCTTCTTCCTTAGCCCAATTTTTCATCTCTTTATATTTCTCCCAATGAACCTTTAAAAGCCCTGCATTAATATCATCAAAAAGGGTCTTTAGATCCCTTATAAATCCACCTGAAGGCATCATCTTGAGAGGTCCTTTTATAGGAATATTATTTTGGATATAAAGTTTTCCTTCACCTACTAAAGGGATAGCAAGGATATCAATATGAGGATACAAATTTTGTAACTCTTTTATTATATTTACAGCTACATAGTCCTCCCCATATCCATTACTCAAAGCTAAAAAACGAATTTTTTTCATAAAAAGAATACTATCTCCTTAATAGAAATCACATTAAGTCAATGCTCTATTATAACAGATTCTTGTCTCCCCCATTAATTTTTGTTATAATTATTTTGGATATTTTGGTTATTTTGGAGAAAGGGGAGGGAAAATAAATATGATTAGCGAAACCATAAAGAGAAGAACCTTGAAAAATATTTTGGATCTTGTCACAAATGTCTCTGATGAAACCATTATTAGGGCAGTTGATATAGGAGAAAAATTCTTTACCGATGAAAACACAAGACGTTATACTCAAGGGGTTAAAAAAGCATTTAAAGAAGGGCATCCTTCACTTACCCTTGCAAAAAATGGTTTAAAAAGACTCTCTAAAAATGCAAAAGATAAAGCAATTGAGAACTTCTTTATAAATGCAGGAATATTAGGGTCACAAAAACAGAAAGAATTAACTAAAAAATACGGCTTTGGATTGCCTTGGCTTCTTGTTATAAGTCCCACAGCAAGATGCAATCTTAATTGTGTTGGCTGCTATGCTGGTAGATACGAAAAAAATGAAGGTCTATCCTTTGAAGAAGTAGATAGAATACTAACAGAGGCAAAAAATGATCTCGGAATCTACTTTGTAGTAATCTCTGGAGGAGAACCTTTTGTTTGGAGTCCTCTTTTCAAAACATTAGAAAAGCATAATGATATGTACTTCTTAATCTATACAAATGGAACTCTAATTACAAAAGACGTAGCAGAAAAAATATCAGAAGTTGGGAACTGCGCTCCTGGAATATCTATTGAGGGATTTGAAAAGGAAACTGACCAGAGAAGAGGAGAGGGCACATTCAAAAAGATTATGGCTGCAATGGATAACCTAAGAGAAGCAGGAGCTGCCTTTGGATTCTCTGCAACTGTTACAAAAAATAACAGTGAGATTATATCTTCCGATGAATTTATTGATCTTATGATAGAAAAAGGATGCCTCTTTGGATGGTACTTCCAGTATGTACCTATTGGAAAAAATCCTGATGTAAGCTTAATGTCAACTCCAGAACAGAGAAATAGATTAAGAGAAAGAATTAATGAAATTCGTGAGACTAAACCCATATTTATTGGAGATTTTTGGAATGATGGACCTCATGTAGGTGGATGCATTGCAGGAGCAAGACCAGGCGGTTATTTCCACATAAATAGTAATGGTGACGTGGAGCCTTGTGTATTCTTACAATTTGCTGTGGATAATATAAAGGGGAAAAAGCTCTTAGACGTAATCCAGTCTCCATTCTTTAAAGCCTTACAAGATGCTCAACCTTATTGTGAAAACAAAAATTTACTAACGCCCTGTGCCTTAATTGATAACCCCCAATATTTAAGGGATATTGTTACAAAATTCAATGCCAAACCATCTTATAACGGAAGCTATGACGTAATAATGAGAGAAGATATCTGTAAATTCTTAGATGAATACTCCAAGGCATATAAGAGTATTACAGATCCCATATGGGAAAGTGAACTCTCTTCAAAACATAAATGCTGGAAAGATAAGCTGCAAGTAGGGAAAAACGCTTAATCTCCATACTGCATCTTAATTAAAGAGACTTCTTAGGATAACATCTGATTAAAAAGTCTCCATCAATTGAAGACTATTAAAGGTATTCTTGGCTTATCTGCAAACAAAAGATATTAGCTTGAAAAACTTAGTGATAGTTTGATAAAAACATCCATAGCTATTGCGAGGATTTAGTAAAGAAATTAAAATAGAGCCTATGGGAAAAGAGAGGAAAGATTCAGAAGTTTTTAAATTATTCGGCTTTCTTTTGGGGATAGGTGGAGGAACCCTAAGTTTTCTCTTATATTTTTTTTATAGAATCCCATTCTTTAAGAAAATAAACTTAAGAAAACACTATCTATCCTTATCTTTTATAATTGCATTTTTCCTTTCAGCTCTTTTCTCTCCTTATAGAAGTTTCTCTTTATTGAACTTTATTTTACTATTTCTCCTTTATATTACATATCTATTTTTTATGGAAGAAAAGTTTCCAAAAGATAATTTAGAGGGAATGCTAAATTACTGGATATTAGGAGCTACAATGTTATCCTTTGCAGGGATAAATATCTACTTTTATAAAGGTATATATGCAGAAACATACTTTCTTGGCAAAAATGGGCTTGGTACACTTCTTGCTATGACATTACCTATTGCTCAAATAAAAATTATTAATTCAAAAGAAAAACTTTTATACTATATCTTCAGCTTTATAATCCTTACAGGGCTTATCCTTACCATGTCCCAGGGGGCTATTATAGGACTTATTGTAGGAGAAATTATCCTTTTTATCTTAGGAGATAAAAGGATAAGAAGACAAATTTTAACCTTTGGAATTATAGGAATTTTAATCTTATGTGCATTTATAGGTCACTCTCTCATAGTAAAAGATAATCTTTTCTCTTACTTCCTCACAAGACTTGATATGCAGTCAAGTTCTAAAACTGAGAGGATATATATATGGAAATCTGCATGGAAGATGTTCTTAGACCATCCTATAACAGGTGTAGGTTTTGGCTCTTTCAGCTTAGCATATCCTTATTATAAGCTTCCTCAAGCACGAGGACAGACTATGTCTTTTGCTCATAATCTTCCCCTTAATCTTCTTGCAGAAACAGGTATATTAGGTTTTATTACCTTTACCCTTTTAACCCTGAGCTTTTTCTGGAAGGGGATAAAATCATATCTCAAAAACAAGGATTTAATGCTTATCTCATTAATAGGTGGGTTTACTGCTTATATGGTACATCAGCTATTTGATGGGACTATGTGGTCTCTTCACCTGGGAATTTTCTTCTTTTTACTTGGGGCTATCTTTAATAAATCTTATGAAAGCTAAAATTCTCTACCTTCTTCCATACTTTAATTTAGCAGGTACAGAAACTCATGTGGTAGAACTTGCAAAGGCACTTAAAAAAGATTTTGATATATTAGTCACTGCACCAAAAGGATATAAAAGGTATTTATCTGAATTTACACTTGAAAAGATGGTTGAAAAGACAAAAATTGCCTATAAAAGTCTCTTTAATTCTTCTAAATATACCTTATTTAATACTCCTGAAAGGAATATCTGAGAGAGAGTATAATGCTTTCTCTTTTCAGCCCATCTCCACAATCTTTCTACATTATTCTCATTAATTAACCCAAAAAGCCTTTGAATGACATTTCCTATCTCATATATCTTCCCAAGTTGTATCATCATTCTCACTTCAGGAGTAGGATGCTTCTTATAAAGATAGATGGCAGATCTTGCTCTCTCCCTTTCTTTATTAAGAAGATAAGAAAGATTCTTAAAATCAGGTGGTATAGAAAGATGCCATACTGGAATCTTATCAGAGGTCACCAATTTTATACCCAATTTCTTTAGTCTTATTCCCAGCTCCAAATCTTCCCACCCATAAAAAGAGAAATTCTCATCAAAAAACCCTACCTTAAGAAGAAAATCCTTAGATATACTGACATTACCTGTAGCTAGATAAGCAGAGGACATATCTCTCAATTTATATTTTTCTTTCTCTGGATTTTCCCAGTTATATGTGTTTATTACTGGACCTTGAACCAAAATATTAAAATCATTTTCCTTTTGAATTTCATAATGATTTCTTAAAAAATCCCTTTTGACATATATATCACTATCTATGAAAACTATTAATTTGCCTTGAGAGCTTTCAAGGGCTAAATTTCTTGCATGAGCAGGTCCTTTCCTCTCAGATGAATATATATATTTCAAGTTTGGAAATTTTTTTAAATATTCTTCTATCCATTCTCTTGTCCCATCAGAAGAGCCGTCATCAGAAACAATTATCTCGTAAGATAGAGAGAAATCCTGATCTAAGATCTGTGGAAGAATTATCCCTAAAAGCTTCTTTCTATTATATGTAGGAATGATAACACTTATCTCCATAAATTCTCCTTTTGTTTTTTTCAAGTTTTTCTATTATATCAAACTATCACTTTTTATTTAGTAATTTGGCTCTTAAAAACAGTATTAACTTTTTTATAATAAAATGTTATCGTTAACAATGGTATAAGTTTATCCTTTTCTCACTGTAGTTAAACAATCTGTACAATTCTATAAGAAGATTTTAGAAGGGGGCGTTAAAAAAATGATTCCAGTTTTAAAAGGTGAAAAAAGATTTGTTGAAGATTATCCAAAGATAGGAATAAGACCTATTATTGATGGAAGACGTGGTGGTGTTAGAGAATCTCTTGAGGAACAAACCATAAAATTAGCAAGAGCAGTTGCCCAGCTTATTGAAAATAATATTTATCTTCCTAACGGGGAACGAGTTAAATGTATTTTACCTCAAAGATGTATAGGCGGTGTCGTTGAGGCAAGAATGGCAGATGAACTCTTTAAAAAAGAGGGAGTTGGAGCTTCTATTAGTGTTACTCCATGCTGGTGCTATGGATCTGAGACTATGGATATGACCCTTGATATACCAAAGGCTGTATGGGGATTCAGTGGGACAGAAAGACCTGGTGCTGTCTATCTTGCAGCTGTTTCTGCTGCTCATAACCAAAAGGGGCTACCCATCTTCAAGATTTATGGAAAGGATGTACAAGATAAAGATGATTTTTCAATCCCTCAAGATGTTCAAGAGAAGATATTAAAATTTGTAAAAAGTAGCTTAGCTATCTCTATTATGAAGAACAAATCCTATCTTTCCATTGGAAATGTCGCTATGGGAATTGCAGGCTCTATCGTTAATCCTGACTTTTTTGAAGACTACCTTGGAATGAGGGTAGAGTATGTGGATATGTCAGAAATAATAAGACGTATTGAAGAGAAAATTTATGATGAAGAAGAATTTAAAAAAGCAATGGACTGGGTAAAAAAATATTGCAAAGAAGGAGAAGATCCAAATCCTCCCGAGAAAAGAGCATCTTTAGAAAAGAAAAATAAGGTTTGGGAATTTGTTGTGAAAATGGCTTTAATAGCAAAAGATTTGATGACTGGGAATAAAAAGCTTGAGGAGAAAGGATACCATGAAGAAAGTTTGGGGCATAATGCAATAGTTGGAGGATTTCAAGGACAACGTCAATGGACTGATCATTTTCCAAACGGGGATTTTATGGAGACAATTTTAAATTCCTCCTTTGATTGGAATGGTTTAAGAGAGCCGTATACTTTGGCAACAGAAAATGATAGCCTAAACGCTGTATGTATGCTATTTGGACATCTCCTTACAAATACAGCTCAAATTTTTGCGGATGTAAGAACATATTGGAGTCCTGAGGCAATATATAGAGTAACAGGTTGGAAGCCTGAAGGTCTTGCTCAAAATGGAGTAATTCATTTAATAAATTCTGGATCTGCAGCCCTTGATGGGACAGGGGAGGAAAAGATTAATGGAAAACCAGTAATTAAACCATTCTGGGAGATAACAGAGGAAGAGGTAACAAGATGTTTAGAAGCTACAAAATTTTGCTATGCAAGTTTAGGTTATTTTCGTGGAGGAGGCTTCTCAGCAAAATTTATAACAAAAGGAGAAATGCCTGTTACTATCTCCAGGTTAAATATCGTTAAAGGATTAGGACCTGTCTTACAAATTGCAGAAGGATATACTGTAGAACTTCCCCATGATGTCCATGAAATTCTTGATAGAAGGACAGATCCCACCTGGCCTACAACTTGGTTTGTACCTAAACTCACAGGAAGAGGAGTTTTTAAAGATGTATATTCTGTAATGGAAAATTGGGGAGCTAATCACTGCAGTATATCCTATGGACATGTAGGCGACTTATTCATAACCTTAGCCTCTATATTGAGAATCCCTGTGTGCATGCACAATGTGGAGGAAGAAAGAATATTTAGGCCCAGTGCCTGGAGTATGTTTGGCACAGAAGATTTAGAAGGGGCTGATTTTAGAGCTTGTAAGAATTTTGGTCCTCTCTATAAAAAAGTTTAATTTAAGGATCAAGGTTTTAAGAATAACTCTGGAGGGGGTGAGATTAGAAGAGCTTTATCCTAAATTTTTAAAAACTTGCAGAAAGTATAAATCTTGATATCATATTAAAAAGTAACTGGGAGCACATCATAAAAAATAATTTGAATATTATGAAAAACTTAAAAGGGAAGAGATTAAATAAAAAAGTATTTTGGTACTTAGCTATTACACTTCTTATATCAATTTTATTCTTATCAGGATGTGCCAGGACTGTAACCCCAAAAACTAAAGGTATGATGGATATAATTCTAACATTAACTAGAAATGTATATACCCAAGAAGGAAATGTATTTATTGTGGTTTTTAGTGATGAGGTAATCACTACTGATACTTTAACATGGAAATATTTCATATGGTATAATGGAGACTTTACCTGGGGAACCAATGGAGTGTTAGATCTCCAAACACCACCTAATTTTAAGCCTGATTATGATCTTCCAAATAATAAATTTAGCTTCAAGGAAATACCTTTAGGTCTTTTTCGTCAAGAGTCAGGAGTATATCCTGAGAATCTTCATATGAGAGTCTTCTATTATTATTTTTATCAGGGAAAGTTAGAAACTCTTATTTGGAGTAGCCAAGATATATCCTTTAGTATTGAGCCACAAGAGTCTTATCCAGAGTTAAAAGATGAGAATGAAATTCCATTAGGAGATTGTAAAATATGGATCTATTAAAAAAATATAAAAGTTTAATACTTCTTTTCATTGGGATAATTCTATATGTACTTTCATATCCACCTTTTAATCTTTCTTTTCTTATCTTTTTTTCCTTAGTACCTTTATTCCTTCTTATTCCTGAGATTAATACAAAGGAGGCTTTTATCTTTGGATTTCTGTATGGATTTGGCTTTAACGGGGTAAATTTTTACTGGATACCAAATCTTATATCCCATTTTACTCCTGTAATCATAGGCGTTTTAGTAAATCTTCTTCTTATATCTTACCTCTCCCTTTATTATGGGATATTTCTCTGGGCAGTAAAGAAAAAAGAAGATTCTATACTTTTTCCTGCCTTTCTTATGGTACTTCTCCAGTGGATAAGGGCTCATGGACCTTTGGCTTTTAATTGGGGATCCTTTGGAGAACCATTAGTACATATACCTTCTCTTTTACAGTGGGCAAGTGTATTTGGAGAGTTAGGACTTACCTTTTTAGTAGTGATTGTTAATGTGCTTATTGCAAGGCATAGATCTTTAAATATTACAAAAAAGGTCTTAGGAATCATTTCACTCCTTCTCATATTTCTTATAGGGAACTTTATGATAGAAAAAGAAGAAGATATTTACTGGAGGGTAGGGGCTGTACAAGGAAATTATGATAGCTTTTCAAAGGTATATTATCCAAATATTGAAGAGCAATTTGAAGTCCACCGAGATCTTACTCTGAAACTTCCCAAAAATTTAGATCTTATTGTATGGGCAGAAAGTGTCATCTTTTATCCATTAAATCAAGCTCCTAATTATATGAAAGAGATTAGAGAGCTTACCGAAGAGATGGATTCACCTATATTACTTGGTGCATTAGAGACTAGAGGTACAGATACATACAATTCTGCTTATCTTTTTAAAAAGAATGGGGAATATGAGATTCATAGAAAATCACAGCTTGTACCTTTTGTTGAAGAGATACCATTTCCTTTTAACTATATAGTACCAGAGTATTTTAAGAGACTTATTGGAAACTATGGAAAGGATTCAAAATATTATTCCTTAAGCTTAGAAGATAAAAAAATAGGAGTGCTTATCTGTTTTGAGTCTCTATTTTCTGATTTAGGAAGGGCTCTTTCTCAAGATAAAAGCGATCTTTTAGTAGTTATAACTAATGACGGATGGTTTCAAGGAACACCTGCGGTGTACCAACACAAAAATCAATCTCTTATTAGGGCAGTAGAAAATAGATTACCATTAGTACAAGTAGCAAATACTGGGATAACCTTTTTTGCAGATCCATATGGTAGAATTATAAATGAAAGTAAAGAGGGAGAAAAAAATGTATATGTGGGACTTCTTCCCAAGAAAGGTTCTTCCATATATAGTGTAGTGGGAGATCTACCTATATTTTTAGCATTTATCATTTTCCTCCTTTTTAAGGTAAAAAGACCATGAAGAGGACTCTCATAGCAGGAATATTAATATTTGTTTTTCTTGTCCTCTGGGGAGCAAGTTACTATGTATTTCCTCCTGAAAATGTTGTGGAAACTCCTACTAAGCTGCAAAAGCCAGGGGTGTTTGCTACAAAAACCCATTTCAAAGGAAGAGATCAGGGGAATTTAAGTTGGGAGATTTCTTCTGACAAATTAAATATTGATATATCATACAAGCATTTTACCTTTGAAGGAAATGTGGAAGGCAAAGTATTTAGAAACAACAAATTATCCCTAAAAGTAAAATCAGAGAAGATGGAGATTGATACTGACAAAGAAATATTAAAGATACCTACAAAATTAAGCTTTACTACCGAAGATGGATTTGTAGGAGAGGCACCTCAAGGTGTTTGGTATTTTGATTCTGGAGAATTTATCTCAGAAAATGGCAGAGTAACATTTGAAAAGATTGGTGAATTTAAAGCAGAAGCAGATATATTTAGATTTTCCACTCAAGAAGGGAGAGCAGATTTTGAAGGAAATGTGGTTATTGAAACTTCATTTTGAGGAGGTACTTTGATATGAAAAGGATCATATCACTTTTTATGATTATACTTTTTATCTTTTCCATAAGCTTTTCTCAAACCAAGAAGAATTCTGTAAAGATCACTGCCCAAAAGATATCCTATGATTATGGAAAGAAAACTACAAGAGCAGAGGGAAATGTATTAGTAATATATAAACCAGGAGAAGAGGATGAGACAAGAATTACAGCTACATTGGTTTTTTATAACCAAGATACCAATGTGGTGGAAGTTCCTGGAAAGGTTAATATCTCTCAAAAAGATCTCTCTATCACGGGTGAAAATCTAAAGGCTGATTTGAAAAAAGA
>DAOSUP010000012.1:13675-22199 GCA_035378845.1 Dictyoglomaceae bacterium | reverse complement strand
TATGGAAGATAGTGATAAAAATGAAATAAAGTGTACAAAACTCACTGTATATGTCAAAGATAAAAAAGTTGAAGCAGAAAATAATATCAGTACTACTTTTTATATTGCAGAATGATAAAGCTTTATCATAAGTATATATTTAGTGAGATTTTAGGTCCTTTTTTCTTAGGTATATTGGGCTTTATTTTGGTAATGCTCATACAGATATTGTATGAGTTTTCTGATTTTATCATCACAAGAAGAGTAAGTTTTGAAGTAGTTTTGAAGCTTTTATATTATAAGATTCCATCTCTATTAGTATTTGTTATACCTGTCTCTCTACTTTTTGCCATTATTTTTTCCTTTGGTAGATTAATAAAAGATGGTGAACTATTTGCCATGCGAAGTAATGGCATCTACTTTTTATCACTTACCATAACTCCTTTTTTGCTTGCCCTTCTTCTTTCAGGTTTCCTTTGGTTTTTTAACTATTCTCTGATCCCTGAATCAAATTTTAGAGCCAATAGACTTATCCAGAAATATTTCTTTTTTAATCCTGCTCCTGTAAAAGGAGAAAATATATTTTTTCATGATGAAGAAGGAAGATACTTCTATGTAAAAAAGGTCATAGAGGATAAAAATATTATGGAAGATGTACTGGTATATGATACCTCTTCAAATACTAAACATCCTATCATTTACTCTGCAGAAGAAGCCACCTGGAATAGAGATAGTCTTACATTAAAAAGCGGAGTAATCCATTATTTAGGAGAGGATCTTTTTACCTCATGGGAAGGAAAATTTGAGGAATTTACGATAAATCTTCCTCAGGACTTCATGTTGATCTTTTACCAGGATAGAACTCCTCAAGAGATGTCCACATCTGAGATTCAAAGAAGAATTGCAGTATATAAAAAATCTGGAATTTCTGCCAGATCCTACGAGGTGGAGAGAAACTTAAGAGTTGCTCAAAGTGTAGCAGTCCCTATTTTTGCTCTTCTTGGATTTAGTGTCATCCTCCTCACAGGAAAGGGAGGAAGACTATGGGGAACTGCCTTCAGTGTTATAATAGCTTTCTTCTACTATGGATTTAACATTCTTGCCAGGTCCTTGGGAGAATATGCCGTGTTTTCTCCTTTTCTCTCTGCATGGCTTCCCAATTTGACCTTAGGTACACTGAGTCTTGGGGTGTTTTTATGGAAAATAAGAAAGTGGTAAGAATAATTTTATCTCTGATCATTATATTTACAGTTATCACCTATACATCATGGGCGGAAGAGTCTCTCTGGAAATTAACTGCAGATAAAATTATCTTTAATTGGGAAACTCAAGACTTTATTGCAGAAGGGAATGTAAATTTTTCAGGAGAAGACCTATCTGTAATAGCAGATCTTTTAGAAGGGAATATTAAAGAAGGTATGTTTAAAGCAGAAGGAAACGTAACTTTTAAAGATAAAAATGGAGAATCATCTGCAGAATACTTAGTGTATCAATACAAAGGAAAAAAGGCAATTATTAAGAATGTAAAGCTAAAATACCCTGTACCTGAAAGTTCTGAAAAGATATACATCTCAGGAAACGAAGTAACCTGGAAAAGTGGTGATATACAGATTGAAAAAGGCACTTTTTCCACATGTGACTACGAAAAACCTCACTATTTTCTTTCCACATCTCAATTGGAGTATAGCCCAAATGACAAGATTATATTTATAAATGCAATTTTTTATCTTAAAGTCCCTTATACTACCTTTTATCTACCTGTCTTTTACGTCCCTTACTATGCATTACCACTAACAAAAGAGCCCTCACCTTTTCCTCAAATAGGTTATGACTCATCTTTAGGAATGTACCTTACCTATCCTTTTAGTTATAGTCTATTTGGTGTCCCTGGACTATTTACTTTCCTCATCTCTCAACACCAAGGAGTAAAATTTTCTCTCTCGCAAAAATATGTCTTCCCCAATATCTCAGGGAATATAAACTCTTCCTATCTCTACAATTACATTCTTAATACTGATGAATTAAGATTTTCTATAAATGGGGTATATAAAATTCTTCCCAATCTCTCTTTAAGCTTTAACTCCCAATATGCAGCTCAACCTTATTTAAATACTTACCTGCTTCAGAATTCTGGTATACTTACTTACACTTCGGATCTTTTAAATGTCTCATTGCAAGGAAACCAAAACAAGACAAAAACTCAAAATACTATTATAGGAAATTTAAACTCATCAATAAAATTAGGTGGTAATACATATCTAAGGACTAATCTAAGGTATAACAAAATAGATATTGAGACCCAAGATAGAGAAGATCTCACAGGATATGTAAATTTAGGAGCAAGTGATAACCTGCAGAATTTTTACATATATGTTAATGATCGTTGGACTAATATGACGGACTTTTCTCTTAAAAAGCTTCCAGAGGTCTATTATTCAAGAAACCTTTCACTCTTTAATATACCTATAAAAGCAGATCTAACCTTAGGAAATTATATAGAACCCACTCCTCCTTTTGAAACAAAAACATGGAAATTAAGTACCTCCATATCAGGCTCTCCCAAAATAAATCTTCCTATAGGATCTCTCACATCAAATTTAGGATTCAGACAAGAACTTTATGGCACTCAAGATGCAAGATATGCAATATTTGGAAATATAGGTTATTCCTTAAGAATAACTAACTTAATTTCAGGAAGTATCTCTTATAATTTCAATTGGCTTGGTACCGATATTATCACAGGAGATGAGGGAAACTCACCTTTTTATTTTGACTATGCCACAAATCTGAGCAATCTCTCTCTACAAACAACCATTGGAACGCCAAATATAAATATATCTTTGCAAGAATCTTACAACGGAATTTATCAAACTCTAACTCCTCTTTCCATTTCAGGAATAATAAAAACTGGAAAAGAGCTGACCCTATCTGCAAGAACATTGTATTACTGGACAAATAACTCCTTTTCTTCTTTATTTGTACAAGGAAGTTTAAACTATCCTTCTTGGTTTTCTTTAACCTTTGGTACTTTATATGACATAAATACTAATACTTTTCAAAGATTAGACTATAGAGCTACAGTAAACATAACAGGAGATTGGCATGTAAAAGGAAACTTAGCTCTTACAGGATACTACTTACCCTCCACTGGATTTATACTATATAATCTTAGCTTAGAAAAAGATCTACACTGTTTCAACGCCAGAATTTCATATAACTTCTATGATCAGAGCTTACAATTCAATATCTATCTAAAAGCATTCCCAAAGGAAGGTATAGAGTTTATAGGAGGACCATCAGGCTTTACACTTCTCCCAAGCTTTTAGTAGTAGCTTTCAATCCTTTTTGATATAATTTATATTAAGAATCATTTTCTAATAAGGAGGATTGATCATATGCAAAAGTACAGATGTACCGTGTGTGGTTATATATATGATCCTGAGGAGGGAGATCCAGAAGGAAATATTCCTCCAGGCACACCCTTTGAAGAGATTCCTGATGATTGGGTATGCCCTATATGTGGTGCAGATAAAAGTATGTTCAAGCCCGTTTAAAAAAATATGTACGCAATAATTGGTAATGGAATAGCAGGAATAAATTGTGCAGAGGTAATAAGACAAAAGGATAAAGAAAACTCTATTTTAGTAATTACAGAAGAAAAATACCCTTATTACTCAAGACCCCAGATTATAGAATTCCTTGCAGGAAATGTGGAGCTCAAAGAGTTGCCCTTTTATAATGAAAAATGGTATCAAGATATGGGTATAAAAGTAAACTATAGGGAAAAAGCCTTAAGAATAGATACGAAAAATAAGATTTTAGAGACTGATAGAGATACATATGGATTTCAAAAGCTACTTATTTCTATAGGGGCTTCTCCTACGAAGCCCCCTATAGAAAACATAGATACTGAGGGAGTATTTACCTTAAGGAATATAGATGATGCAATCAACGTCTTATCTTACATAAAAGGAAAGGAGAAGGCAATTATATTAGGTTGTGGACTTCTTGGAATTGAAACAGGAAGAGCATTAGCTCAAAGAGGATTAAAAATTGCAGGGATAGAATTCTTTCCACGTCTTCTTCCAAGACAGCTTGATGAAGAAGGAGCAAAAATTCTTCAAAAAAAGATTGAAGAGAAATTTGGATTTGAGTTCTATTTAGGAGTAAAGACGAAAAGAATTATACAAAGGGAGCAAAAATTCATAGGATTAGAGTTAGAAGATGGAAGAAAAATAGATGGTGATCTTCTTATCATATCTGCAGGCATATCCCCTAATATGGAGCTTGCCCAAAATTCACAAATAAATGTTAATAAAGGCATCATTGTTAATGAATATATGGAAACAAATATTGAGAATATATATGCCGCAGGAGACTGTGCAGAATTCTCAGGAAGAATATATGGAATAATTCCTGCCGCATTAGAGGAGTCTCAGATAGCAGGTAAAAATATGATTGGAGAAAAGACCGTTTATAAAGGTACTATACCCTCAAATACTCTCAAAGTTACAGGTATAGACCTTACTTCCATAGGGGAAATTATGCCCGAAGGACCAGGATATGAAATTTTAACAAGAAAGGATGAGGAAAAGGGACTCTATAGAAAACTTATATTTAAAGAGAATATCTTAGTCGGAGCAATACTCCTTGGGGATAAAAGAAAGTATGTAAATAAGGTATTAAATCTTGTTAAATCAAAAGCAGAGTTTAAAAATAAAGAGGAATTGATAAATGAGGAGGAATAAAATGGAAGAAGATGAAAAAGCATTAGAAGCTTATTCTCAAGCTTTAGTTAAAGTGGTAGAGAAAGTGAGTCCCGCAGTGGTTAATATTGATATAAGCCAGAGTACTAATATCCCCTTTTTATTTGGTCCTCAGGAGGTTAAAGGGGTTGCGTCAGGATTTCTCTTTACTCCTGATGGATATATATTAACTAATAGTCATGTAACTCATCAGGCAACACAAATTTCCATAACACTTTCTGACCGAGCTCAATACAATGCACAGTTTGTAGGAGAAGATATACAAACAGACCTTGCAGTAGTAAAGATTCCCGAAATAGACCTTCCTTACTTGGAACTGGGAGATTCTGAAAAATTAAAGGTAGGGCAAGTGGTATTAGCCATAGGAAATCCCTTAGGTTTTGGACATAGTGTAACCAGTGGAGTAATCAGTGCTTTAGGAAGATCCTTAAGAAGTTTTAGCGGTCACTTAATGGAAAATATTATTCAGACCGATGCAGCTTTAAACCCTGGAAGTTCTGGAGGTCCATTAGTAGATATATATGGAAAAGCTATAGGAGTAAATACTGCTATAATACAAGGAGCTCAAGGTATATGTTTCGCTATACCTATAAATACAGCAAAATGGATCGCAGGGCTCCTTATCAAAGAGGGAAGAGTAAGAAGAAGCTACTTAGGAATAGTAGGACAAAGTGTAATCTTCCCTCAAAGACTAAAAAACTTACTATCTCTCTCTCAAGATGGTGGAGTATATGTCCTTAGAGTTGCTCCAGGAAGTCCTGCTCAAAAAGGAGGACTTGAGAGTGGGGATGTTATAATAGGGATAGAAAATGAGATCATAAATACTATTGATGACTTGCATAGATTTTTAAGTCATACTCCTCCTGAGACGAAGGTGGCCTTAAAAATAATAAGAGATAATAAAGTAAAGGAGCTGGAAATCCTTTTAGGGAAAGAGTGAGTATAGAAGATAGATATCTTACCTTAGAAAAAGAAAGTACTTTTGAAGTAAAGATTGAAAGGTCTCATTTTATAGGACTTGCTATACCTATAAATGGTCAGGATATTTCCGAAATTCTCAAAGAAACAAAAAGTAAATTTAAAAATGCTACCCATTACTGCTATGCTTATAGAAAAATTACAGGAGAAGAATACTTTTCTGATGGGGGAGAACCTACAGGGACTGCTGGAATTCCTATTCTAAATGTCCTGAGAGAGAAAGATCTCCATGATATTATAGGAATTGTAATAAGATATTTTGGAGGAGTTAAGCTTGGAATAAGAGGACTCATTGACGCCTATCACTATACCATGAAAAAAGCTATTGAGAATTCTAACATCATTGAAAAGGTAATCTCTGAAAAATATCTCCTGAAAACCTCTTACAAGGATTTTAACATCTTAAAAAATGAGATCTTAAAGAATTTTCCTTGCGAGATAAGAGAAAACTTTTTAGAAAATGTTATACTTGAAGTATCTATTCCTTTAAGATATAAAATTTCTTTTGAAGATTTTATTAACAAAAGGGGGATAGAAATTGAAAGAAATTCACAGTAAGATCATCTGGGGAGAAGAGCTATTTTCATATGCTTTCCCTGATCCTCATCCCATGAGCCTTAAAAGATTAGAGTCCTTTGCAGAAGAGCTTGAAAAAATAAAGACTCCTTTAGAGATGGAAAAACCTAAATCAGCAAGTTTTGAAGAGATAACCATGTTTCATACTCCCGAATATGTAAGATTTGTTCAGGAAAAATCAAAAACAGGAGATGACTATCTGGATTATGGAGATACACCTGCATTCAAAGGCTGCTATGAGGCTGCATCTTACGTAGTAGGATCATCTATGGAAGGTATAGATCTTATTCTTGGACATGAATATAAACATGTCTTTTTACCTATGGGAGGTCTCCATCATGCTAGAAGAAATGCTGCAGGTGGTTTTTGCATATTTAATGATATTGGGGTAGATATTATCTATGCCAGGGAAAAATATGGAATAAAAGATATACTATACATTGATATTGATGCCCACCATGGAGATGGGGTATTTTATGAGTTTCTAAATGATCCTCATATCTATATTGCAGATGTGCATGAAGATGGTAGATTCCTATATCCTGGCACAGGTAGAAGAGATGAAAGAGGAGAAGGCTTAGCTTATGGTACAAAACTTAATATTCCTCTTCTTCCTGGATCAGGTGATGACGAACTGCTTTTGGCTTATGAAGAGGTCAAGAACTTTGCCTGGGAGATAAAAGTAGATCTTACTATACTTCAAGCAGGAGTAGATGGAATTCGTGGAGATCCTATAGCTGATCTTAATTATACAGTAGAAGGATATGAAAAGTTTATTGTAGGCATCCATCACCTTGCTCATGAAATATGTGGTGGAAAACTTCTTATCTTAGGTGGTGGAGGTTATAATCCTGAAAATACAAAAAATGGATGGATAAAGATTGTAGAACTTTTAAGTAGAGAACATTAAGAAGGAGGTTAAGATGCTATACGAAAAAATTACAAAAGATTATACGACAGCACTGAAAAATAAAGATTCATTTAGAACTGAACTTCTCAGTACTTTGAGATCTGCCATAAAGTATAAAGAGATTGAACTTAGAGAAAAACAAAAAGAGCTTACAGACCAAGATGTATTAGAAGTTATAAATAAAGAGATAAAAAAGAGAAAAGAAGCTATAGAACTATACAAACAAGGTAATAGGATGGAACTTGCAGAACAAGAAGAGATGGAGCTTAAAATCCTTGAAGAATATTTACCAGAAAAGATCTCTGAAGAAGAGCTCCGTGAAAAAATAAAGGAAATCATAGAAAAAGTAGAAGCAAAAACCATGAGAGATATGGGAAAAGTTATGAAAGAAGCTATGGCAGAATTCAAAGGAAGAGCTGAAGGAGAAGAGATAAGAAAAGTAGTAGAAGAACTTCTAAAAGGTGAATGAAATACAATCTACACGTAGTACTTATAGAACCTCAGATACCTTATAATACAGGTAATATAGGAAGGATTTGTGTTGCCACAAATTCCAAGTTGCACCTTATAGAGAAGCTTGGATTTCGGCTAACAGATAGACATCTGAAGAGAGCAGGACTTGACTACTGGAGCCTTTTAGATTATGAGATATATAAAAACTGGGAGGATTTTTTAGAGAAAAATAGGACAGGAAGATTTATATTTGTAGAATCTCCTGGTTTTAAATTATATACTGAGGTATCTTATCAAAAAGGAGATTATCTCATATTTGGATCTGAAGATGAGGGTATTCCTCAAGAGATCATTGAAAAATATTGGGAAAACTCTGTAACAATACCTATGTTTGGACCTGTAAGATCTCTGAATCTTTCAAACTCTGTAGCAATCGTAGTATATGAGGCTCTGCGTCAGACTCAAAATTTTTAATATCATGGTAAAATAACAATATGAAGAGAAATAAAAAGCCAAAAGGTATATGGGAGATATTTAATTTTACCTTTGCTTTGGGAACAGGACTTCTTGGATCTCTCATAGTAGGGATTGCCATTGGTTATTACTTAGATAAACTTCTCAATTCTTCTCCTGTGTGTCTTCTTGGTTTTACAGCCTTAGGCATATGGGTGGGATTCCGTGATATCTTTAAATTTTTACGGTAAATATTTAGATATAGGCTTCAAAATTCTTTTGATAGGTGTAGTTTTTTTCTTTATCTATCCTCCTATCTCTTCTTTGACATTTGGAATCTCTGGGAGTATAATCTCACTGTGTTTGTTGGCAAAAGACTTGAAAACTTATGGAGTAAGGGGATATAATA
>DAOSUP010000012.1:0-13575 GCA_035378845.1 Dictyoglomaceae bacterium | reverse complement strand
TGAAAACTTATGGAGTAAGGGGATATAATAAAGGTTTAATAAAAAGATTTGGGCTTTTAATAATACTATTGTTATTAAGCTTTAGGGCAGAACTTATTGGAGTTTTGCTCTTTTTATTTGGATATATAGCAGGACAATGGTATATAATAATGAAGGTCTGGAGGAACAAAGATGGAACAAGGAGTTGAAATAGGTCCAAGGGTAGTTGGAAATATATTAGGGATACCCATAACAAATACCTTTATATCTCTTCAGGTTGTATCTATTGTGGTAGCTATTCTTGTTGGTATTTTAACTTATAAACCAAAAGAAACTCTTACTACAAGGCAGAATATTGCAGAAACTCTTTTAGAGATGTTCAAGGGATTTCTTACGGGTTTTTTGGAAGAACCTATTGCAGATAAATATCTACCATTTTTTGCAACTTTATTTTCTTTCATACTTCTTTCAAACTGGTCAGGATTTATCCCAGGATTTACAGCACCAACCTCTGATATTAACGTTACAGCTGGATTAGCTATAGCTACTATATTATATATTCAATATGCAGCTTTTAAGGAGAGAGGTTGGGAGTATTTTAAAAGTTTTATCTCACCTTCTGTTATATTCTTACCAATAAACTTGATGGAACAGATTACAAGACCTGTGTCCCTTGCATTGCGACTCTTTGGAAATATCTCTGGAGAACACATTGTACTTGCCATTATTACTCTTCTTGCTCCTTTAATTATCCCTATTCCAATCATGGCTCTTAACATGTTTATGGGATTTATTCAAGCATTTATATTTACGAGTCTTGGCGCTGCATATCTTGCAGCAGCTTTAGAAGAATAAAGGAGGACTAAAACTATGCTTGCATGGGTCATTATTGTCTCAATTATTACAGCAGGTCTCTCTGTAGCTCTTGTGGGCATGAATGCCACAAGAGCTCAAGGACAAGCAGCAAGTAGCGCTTTTGAGAGTGTAGCTAGACAACCAGAAGCAGGAGATCAGATAAACCGTATGCTTCTTTTTGCTCTTGCCTTTATTGAAACTATCATGATCTTCGCTTTAACTGTTGCCTTAATACTTTTATTTGCAAACCCATTCCTTGGCAAACTCTCATAAGGAAGGAGAACTATGTTTTCATTTAATCTTCTCACATTATTTTCTTCCATTGTAAATTTACTTGTTCTTGCTTGGATAATTAAACGCTACTTGCTTGGAGCTATCATCAGAACCATGAATAATAGAAAAGAAAGAATAGAGAATGCAATGAAAGAAGCAGAAAAGAAGCTGCAAGAAGCGGAAGAGTTAAGAAAACAAAGAGAGGAAAAACTTAATGAAGCACGAGATGAAGCAGGGAAAATTATACAAGAAGCAGTAGCAACTGCTGAAAAGATGCGGCAAGAGATGAGTCAGAAAGCAGAAGAAGAAGCAGAAAAAATTATTGTAAAAGCTCATGAAATAGCAAGAGCAGAGAGTAAGAGAGCTTTAGAAACTGCAAAGAAAGAAATCTTAGCTCTCTCCCATATTCTCATAAAAGAGTTCTTCAAAAGATTTCTTCCTCCAGAAGCAGAAGAGCTTCTTATTGAACAATTTATCTATGACTTTAATTCTGCTTTATCTAAGCTTCCAGATATGTTAGTAGATGAGATAAGATTCTTATCCCCTGACAATATAAAACCTGAAGTTAAAAGTAAAATAGAAGGAAAGCTTAGGGAATTAATCCCAGGAAAGTGGAAGCTCTCTTTTGAGGTGGATCCTGAAATTGGAGTGGGATTTAAAATGTTTATTGGAGAATTTCTCATTGATCACTCCTTAGACTTTCATCTCTCTCAGATCTATTCAACCTTAAGAGAGGTGGAGAATATATGAAGCCCAAAGAAGCTATCTTAGGTATACCCATAGATGCACTTTCTAAAAAGATAAGAGAGTACAACTTCTCTCCAAGAATATCTAATATTGGATATGTAAGACAGGTGGGTGATGGAGTAGCTCAGGTATCTCTGCTAAACACTGCATTTGCAGGAGAGATTGTAGTCTTTGAATCAGGAATTGAAGGAATGGTACTTAACTTAGAAGAAGACTCTGTAGGTGTCATACTTCTCGGTAAGGATAAGTATGTAAAAGAAGGAGATGTGGTTTACTCCACAGGGAAAATTCTTCAAGTTCCTACAGGAAATGGATTCTTGGGAAGAGTGATAGATCCCTTAGGAAATCCCTTAGACGAAGGTGGTATTATATTCCCTGAGGCTTATCTACCTGTAGACCGAGAAGCTCCCAGTATCTTTGATAGAGAGCCTGTAAAGGAGCCTCTCTATACAGGAATAAGGACTATAGATGCTCTTATACCTATAGGACATGGACAAAGAGAACTTATTTTAGGGGATAGACAGACAGGGAAGACTACTATCAGTATAGATACCATTATAAATCAAAAAGACTATGGCACCATCTGTATATATGTAGCTATAGCACAGAAAAGAACAAATATAGCAAGAATAGTCCAAACTCTAAAAGAGAATAATGCCCTATCTCATACTATAGTTATAGCAACATTTCCTGATGAACCTCCAGCCTTAAGATATATTGCTCCAATGGCAGGATGTGCCATGGGAGAATATTTCATGGAGCAGGGAGAAAAGGTATTAGTAGTATATGATGATCTTACAAAGCATGCTAATACTTATAGAGAGATATCCCTTCTCTTAAGAAGAGTACCAGGAAGAGAAGCTTACCCAGGAGATATCTTTTATCTTCATTCACACCTTTTAGAAAGAGCAGCAAAACTTAATGCAAAGAAAGGTGGAGGAGCACTAACAGCACTCCCTATTGCAGAAACCTTAGCAGGAGAAATAGCTACTTATATACCTACAAACCTTATATCCATAACTGATGGACAGATATACTTAGATACTGAGCTATTTAACTCTGGTACTCGTCCTGCAATAAATGTGGGACTTTCAGTATCAAGAGTGGGAGGTTCTGCTCAGCCAAAAGGGATGAGACAGGTAGCAGGAAGACTAAGACTTGATCTTGCCCAGTATAGAGAATATGCTATGTTCCTTGAATTTGGTACAGAATTGGATATGACCACAAAGAAAAAGATTGATAGAGGAGAAAGAATAGAAGAGATCCTAAAACAGGGTGCTCATGATGTACAACCTATAGAAGAGCAGATTATAACCTTTTATCTTGCTAATGGGGGATTCTTAGATAATTACTCTGTAGAAGAGGTTAAAAATGTCATTACAAGTTTTATAGATTTCTTAAAACAAAGATCTTCTACCTCATTAGCCCTTTTGCGACAACAATTGGAACTTACCGACCAGATAATCTATCAGATTCATAACGCTTTTCAGGAGTTTCAAAAAACATATGCCAACTCTTCAACAGCTTCGTCGTAAAGTAAAAAGTATAGAAAATATCACTCATATTGTCCGTTCTATGGAAACCCTGAGTATGGTAAAAATCAGAGCACTTCAGGATAAAGCTTTGAGATTAAAACCATACACAGAAGAGCTCAATAAAATTCTTAGAGAGCTTGTTTCCAGACTTCCTGAGGAATATGCAAATCATCCCTTAATTAAAGAGCGTCCTGTATACAAAACGGGTATTCTCTTAGTCACTTCAGATTTAGGATTTTGTGGAAGCTATAATCTTCAAATCCAAGAAAGGTTAGAAAAATTTTTAGAGAATAAAAAGACACAGAATATAAACTTTTACGCCCTTGGAAGCTTTGCACAAAAATATCTCTCAGCAAAAAAGCTAAATATTATAAAAAGCTATCCCAAATTTTTAGAGGATACATCTTTTTCCCATGCAAGAGTTTTAGCAAGAGAACTTATTCAAGATTTCTTAGATGAGAAAATTGATGAGCTCTATGCTGTATATTTCAATTTTATTAATATTGTAAAACAAGAAGTTACAGTCCAGAAAATACTTCCCATGATTCCTGTAGAGAATATAGAAAAAAAGGAAGAATTTTTTATATTTCTTCCATCCCTTCAAAATATATTAGATCCACTGCTTAGAGATATTATAGAGACTGATATTCACCAGATAATTTTAGACTCTGCAGCCAGTGAGCAAGCCTTTAGAAGGTTTGCCATGAAAAGAGCCCATGAAAATGCTGAAAAGCTTCAAACAAAATTAGTCTTTCAGTTAAACCAGGTAAGACAGAATCAGATAACAAGAGAACTTCTTGATATTACATCCAGTATTGAAACTTTAAAGGAAGAGGTGAAATAAATTGGAAGGAAAAGTTATTGCAGTGAATGGACCTGTTATAGATATATATTTCCCTTCAGAGCCTCCTAATGTATATGAAGCTTTAGAGATACAAAATCCTATAAAGAATATAACCCTTGTTCTTGAAACAAGATTACTTCTTGGGGATCACAGAGTAAGAGCTATTGCATTAGGTCCTACTGATGGGATTTCCAGAGGACTTCCTGTAAAGAGAACATATAATCCTATTAGTATACCCGTAAGTGAAGAAGTTTTAGGAAGAGTAATTAATGTATTAGGAGATCCCATAGATGGGGGAGAAGAGATAAAAGGAGAAGTAACACCCATCCTAAAAGATCCATCAGAATTTAGGAGAGTACAGCCATCTTATGCCATCTTAGAGACAGGAATAAAAGCCTTGGATCTATTAACCCCACTTCCAAGAGGTGGAAAGATAGGACTCTTTGGAGGAGCAGGTGTAGGAAAAACCATTCTTATAATGGAGCTAATACATAATGTAGCCGTAGCCCATGGAGGAATATCCGTATTTGCAGGTGTAGGAGAGAGATCCAGAGAAGGCAATGAACTATGGCTTGAAATGAAGAACTCAGGGGTACTATCCAAGGCAGCACTGGTATTTGGACAGATGAACGAACCTCCAGGAGTAAGAATGAGAGTACCTCTTACTGCTTTAAGTATTGCAGAATACTTTAGAGATTACTTAGGAAAAGATGTGCTTCTTCTTATGGATAATATATTCCGATATGTACAGGCAGGAATGGAAGTATCCTCAATGCTTGGAAGAATTCCATCGGCAGTGGGATACCAGCCAACTCTTATTACAGAACTTGGAGAGGTGGAAGAAAGAATACTTTCCACTGATACAGGATCTATTACTGCAGTACAGGCAGTGTATGTGCCTGCAGATGACCTTACAGATCCTGCACCAGCTACTATTTTCTCCCACTTAGACTCCACATTAGTTCTTTCAAGAAGTATTGCAGAGATTGGAATATATCCTGCTGTAGATCCTTTAACATCATCTTCCCAGATCCTTGATCCAAAATTTGTAGGAGAAGAGCATGCAGAGGTTGCAAGAAAAGTAGTAGAGATTTTACAACACTATGAAAGCCTAAAAGATATCATATCAATTTTAGGTGTTGAAGAACTCTCAGAAGAAGATAGAGTTATAGTACAGAGAGCAAGAAGAATTCAACTTTTCCTTTCTCAACCTCTATTCGTAGCATCTACATACAGTAATATTCCTGGGGTATATGTACCAAGAGAAAATACTATAGAAGGTTTTAAAGCCATAATAAATGGAGAAGTAGATGATATTCCTGAAGATGCCTTTTATATGGTAGGCACCTTAGATGATGTCAAGAAGAAAGCTCAAGAGTATGGAGCATTGATGTATTAAAACATGAAGGAACAAGATAAAAAGATATTCTTAGAAATAAATATACCTACAAAAGCAATATACACAGGATTTATACTCTCAATTATCCTTCCTGTAGAAGACGGTATGATAGGAATCTTACCTGGACATGTGAATCTTCTGGCAAGAATTGTACCTGGAGTTCTATTAGCAAAAACAGAGAATAAAAATTTGATTTTTGTAATGGGAGAGGGCTTTGCAGAACTTATAAATGATAACTTATATATCATCGCAGATTTTGCAGAGTTTGCTGAAAATATAGATAAGACAAACTTAGAACAAGAGGAAGAGGAGATTAAAGAGAAACTTCTTACAGAGAAAGATCCTTCCTTAAAGGAAGAGATGAGACTTTCTCTTTCAATAAACTATTTCAAACAGAAAGCCGTAAGGCTCTTAGAGAACTCTAAAAGTTCCACAAACCCACAGAAGTAGTTGAAATAGCCGTTGCTCCTGCTTTTAAAATATCCTTTGCCTCTTCGGGAGTTCTTATAAGTCCTCCTGCAATTAAAGGATAAGGAATCTGTGCCTTTAACTCTTCTCCTAAATGGATGAATATAATGCCTGGAAGAATCTCTACAAGATCTGGTTCTGCAGTTTGCATAATTCTTACACCTGTAGCCAGTGCGGAGGAATCTAAGACAAAAAATCTTTGGACGGCTAACAATTCTTCTGCCTTTGCCTGTTGAATAAGATTTGTCCTCGTAGTAATAATACCATCAATTCCTACTACATCTCCCAAATATCTTAAAGCATACTTATCTTGTGCTAATCCTTCTAATAGATCTAAGTGTATAAAAACAAGCTTTCCATGAGATTTAATCTCTTGTACCAAATTAGGAAGGGTTAAAACATTAGTCTTTAATAAAAAAAGCACCTTTGACTTACTCTGGAGAGCTTGAGAAAGACGCTCTTCTTCTCTTACCGCAGAGATGATAGGATTACCCTTAAGAACCTCTAAAAAATCGTTCTTAGTGAGCCTCTTTTTTTCCATTTCCCTCTCCTCTCCCAAAAATTTTTTAAGTTATATTCTCATTTTTCATTATATCAGAAAAAAATAGTGTCAAAAAGAATAATTTTATGGTATAAATATGTACTTTTAAAAAGGGGGGACTATCTCCCCTCTTCCCCCCTTTAAATTTTTCTCTATCCTTTAATTACTGCAAGAGGTTTCATCTGAGCAACTCTTTTTGATATACCTGCATTATGCACCACATTCACTACATCTACCACATTTTTATATGCTTCGGAAGCCTCCTCCACCACAGATGCTTTTGAAGCTGCCTTTACAATTATTCCTCTCTCAAGAAGCTCTTTCTCAATATCTGAGGCTTTCCTTCCACTCTTTAGAAGCTTACTTCTACTTTGAGTCCTTCCTGCTCCATGACATGTGGAGCCAAAAGAGATCTCCATTGCCTTAGGAAGACCTATAAGTAAAAAGGAAGATCTTCCCATATCTCCAGGGATTATCACAGGCTGACCAATATCCTTATAGTCTGCAGGAAGATCAGGATGCCCTGCAGAAAAAGCTCTGGTAGCACCCTTTCTATGAACTACAACCTCTTCCATCTTTCCATCCACATTATGCTCTTCTAACTTTGCAATATTATGAGCCACGTCATAAATAAGTCTCATACCCAGTTTATCTGCACCTTCTCTAAGTACCTCTTCAAATACCTCTCTTACCCAATGGGTAATCATCTGTCTATTTGCCCATGCAAAGTTTGCTGCAGCACACATAGCTTGAAAATAGTCTTGCCCTTCAGGAGAATCAAAAGGAGCACAGGCTAATTGTTTATCAGGTAACTCTATCCCATATTTTCTCATGGCATTAGACATAACTCTTATATAATCTTCTGCCACCTGATATCCAAGTCCCCGAGAACCTGTATGGACCATTATCATTATCTGATCAGGAAATATGCCAAATCTATCTGCAATCTCTGGTTCAAATACTCTACTTACCACCTGAATTTCCAAGAAATGATTTCCAGATCCCAAAGTGCCCAGTTGATATTCTCCTCTTTCCTTTGCCCTACGAGATAGCTTATCAGAATTAGCATAGGTAATTCTTCCATTCTCCTCTATGTGTTCCAAATCTTCTTTCCATCCATATCCCTCCGTTACAACCCACTGAGCACCCTTTTCTAAGACTTCTTCTAATTCCTTTCCCTTTACCCTTAACTCTCCTTCAGATCCTACTCCAGCAGGAATCTTAGCAAAAAGCTCATCTACAAGATCTCTTATCTTGGGCATCACATCATCCTTAGCCAGATTTGTACGAATGAGCCTTACACCACAATTTATATCATATCCTACCCCTCCTGGAGATATAACTCCTTCCTTTTTACTCATAGCTGCAACACCACCAATAGGAAAACCATATCCCCAATGAATATCAGGCATAGCTAAGGAGTATTTAATAATCCCAGGAAGCGAAGCCACATTTGCTACTTGTTCTGGAGATTGATCTTTTAATATATCTTCTATAAGCTTTTCATCAGCAAATATTATCCCTGGAACCCTCATAAAGGGCTTGTATGCCTTTGGTATTTCATATCTATATTCATCTATTTTATTTAAAATACCTTTCCATTCATTTCCCATTAAAATTCACCTCCAATTTTCCTTAAAGGAAAAAATCCTGATTTTTCATCTATAATTATTATAATGGATATGAGAAATAAAGAGAAAGGAGGAAAGACATCAAAATGTTTTTTGAAATTTCTGTTTCTACACCTCAAAAGGTAGTACTTATGGATATAACCGATAAAATAGAGGATGTTATTGAAAAAAGTAATGTAAAAAATGGCATATGTTTCATCTTTGTACCCCATACCACAGCAGGAATTATCATAAATGAAAACTATGATCCCAGTGTAGTAAGAGACATCCTAAGTACATATGATAAGTTAGTACCTCAGAGTGGAATATATTCCCATGCTGAGGGAAATTCTCCTGCACACATAAAATCCACTATTGTAGGTGCAAATACTTTTGTCCTCATAAGAGACGGAAAACTAAACTTAGGCACATGGCAAGGATTATTCTTTGCTGAGTTTGATGGTCCAAGATTTAGAAAAGTTTGGATTGACATCATAGAAGAAAAAGAGTAAATTAAATAGTATAAACTCTTTAAAGAGAGAAAGGGGGGATAAAAGAAATGGCATGGTATTGGTGGGTATTAATAATAATTGTCATCATTCTCCTAATCTGGTATTTCACAAAAGGCAATAAGAAGTAGAATTTAGTCATTATAGAGCAATATTTACTCTTAAAGAAAGGGGATGGCAAAATGCCATCCCCTTTTTATTTTAATAATCTTTGAATTATATTATATAATATATGACAATGGAAATTTTTGGAGGTAAATAAATGAGATATGCCTTAATAATAATAGATATGGTGGTAGATTTTGTAACAGGAAAGTTTGGAAACCCTTATGCTCAAAAGATTGTCCCTAATATAAAAGAGCTCATTAATTCGGCTCACCACCTAAATATACCCATAATATATCTTAGAGATGCCCATACCCCTGGTGATAAAGAACTGGAAGTGTGGGGAGAACATGCTATGGAAGGCGAAAAGGGCTCTGAAATAATTCCAGAACTATCTCCCGAGGAGAAAGATTATGTGATAAAGAAAAAAGTATATAGTGGTTTTTACAAAACAGAGCTTGAAGAATTACTTAGGGAACTAAATGTAGATACTGTAGTTCTTACGGGTACCAGTACTCATATATGTGTCATTCATAATTCTGCAGATGCATTCTTCAGAGGATTTAATGTAATAGTGGTTTCGGATGCAACAGCATCCTTTATACCTGAAGAACATGAAAGAGCCTTGAAATATATGAAAGAGATTCACAATGCAAAACTTTATATGACAGGAGAATTAATAGAGAGGTGGGAAAGCTAATATGAAGGATTTCTTAATTGCAAAACCAGAGGATATAAAAAATGGTCTTAATACAGATGCCTATTTCCTAAGGACTGAAGAAACCTTAGATGGACTTAAAAAGAACCCTTATGTAGTATCAGAGCTTTTTACCAAAAGTTTTCCTGATCCAAATTATATTTTTGGCGTAGCACTGGGAATATATGAGATAGCAAAACTACTTGAGGGAATACCTGTAGATGTCTATGCCGTAGATGAGGGAGAGATCTTTTTCCCTTATGAACCTATTATCCAGATAAGGGGGAAATATAGAGATTTTGCAAGATATGAGACATCAATTCTTGGCTTTGTATGTTTTATGTCGGGAATTGCTACAAAATCTGCCAGAGTAAGAATTGCTGCAAAAGATAAAAAAATCCATAGTTTTGGTACCAGGCGTCAGCATCCCTTCCTTTCTCCTGTGGTTGAGTATGCTGCATATGTATCAGGATTTGATGGAGTCTCCAATGTACTTGGGGCAAAATATATATATAAAACTCCTGTAGGGACAATGCCTCATGCTCTTATACTTATTATAGGAGATGAAAAGGAAGCATTCTCAGCCTTTGATCAATATGTAGATCCAAAGGTACCAAGGATTGCTCTTATTGATACTTACGGCTCTCCTACGGTAGGAGCCATTAATGCATTAGAAGCCTTAAAAGAAAAGCTTCAAGGGGTAAGATTAGACAGTAAAGATTATGTCTATCTCATAAAGGATATAAGATGGGAATTTGCCCGAAGAGGATATCCTAATGTACAGATATTCTTAAGTGGAGGACTTGACGAATACGAAGTAGAAAAATATCGTGACTTAGTGGATGCTTTTGGTATTGGCACAAAAGTTGCCAATGCACCTGTTATAGACTTTGCTCTTAAAATTGTAGAGGTGGAAGGAAATCCTGTTGCCAAATCAAGCAATATGCCTGGGGCAAAGCAGATCCAAAGAGGAGAAAACTTTGAAGATACAGTAAGACTATTTACTTCAGAGATCATCCCTGGCAAAAAACCCCTTATAAAACCTCTTATAAGAGATGGAAAAATTGTAAGAGATTTTGAAGAGATAGACAGTATTAGAAAAAGAATTCTCAACAACCTCAACCTGTTACCTGAAAATATGAGGGTAATAGAAGGAGGTAAAACCTATATTCCTGAGTTTTTACCTTGACGAGAATAAACTTTTTTGTTAGTATTACCTTCGTATTATTATTTGATCTTAATTGAATTTCATAAAATTACTTTGAGATAGGGGAGAACAAAAAATGAAGAGGACTTATCAGCCTAAAAAATATCATAGAAAAAGATCTCATGGATTTCGCGTACGAATGAGAGATCACAAAAGAGTGATAAAGAAAAGAAGACTAAAAGGAAGAAAGAGATTAGCCGTTTAATTTGGGATCTTTTTCTTTTCCAAAAGAGGAACGTTTAAAAAAACAAGAGGATTTTTTAAAAATCTTGAGAGAGGGAAAGCCATATTTCCTCTCTAAGAATTTTGTGGTTTATATAAGAAAAGCAGAAAAAAGAAAGATAGGCATCAGTATAAATAAAAAAGTAGGAACAGCTGTAGTAAGGAATAGAATAAAAAGGCTTATAAGAGAAGTATATCGATTGCACCGTCCTTATTTAAGAGATGATATAGAGATGTTAATAATAGTCAAACCAGGGGAAGAAATAAAGGATATAGACTTCCATAAAATGAAAAATATGCTTATAAAAATATGGGAAAAAGCCGGCGTGTTCAAAAATGATTAAAAATTTGTTAATACTTCTTATAAAATTTTATAAGACCTTTATATCTCCTGTATTACCCCAAAGCTGTAGATTCTATCCCACATGCTCTTCCTATGCATTAGAAGCTGTAGAAAGATTTGGACCATGGACAGGCGGTATTTTAGCAGCAAAAAGAATTCTAAGATGTCATCCCTTTAATCCTGGAGGTTATGACCCAGTACCTACGCAAGAAGAATTGCTAAATTTAAAATTCCATAAGGAGGAAAAAAATAGATGATTAAAGCATTAGCAGATGGACTTGGTTTTCTTTTAGAGCTTTTTTATTCCTGGATAGGAAACTATGGACTTGCCATTATATTACTTACCATTTTTGTAAGAATTATTCTATATCCTTTGACTCACGCCCAGTTAAAATCTATCCTTCTTCAGCAGAAAATTCAACCTGAAGTTAAAAAGATCCAAGAAAAATTTAAAGATGATCCTCAAGCTATGAACCGAGAACTCATGATCTTATACCAACAATACAAGATAAATCCTATGATGGGATGTCTACCTCTCATTATTCAGTTCCCTATATTAATAGCTCTGTATCAGCTTCTTTTGAATTATAAATATACAGCCACACCAAGCTTTTTATGGATGTCTGATCTCACAAAAACTGACAATATTCTCCTGATCCTTATGGGAGTAGTTACTTACTTCTCAGGAGCTTTAAGTTCCATGGCTTCAGCGCCTGAACAGAAAAAACAGCAGCAAATTACAAATATATTTACCACTGTTCTCTTCACATTCATATTCTTTCTTTATAAAGTACCTGCAGGAGTTATGCTCTACTGGGTTGCTTCAAGTTTATTCCAACTCTTGCAGCAGTTTGTAGTGTTTCGGCTTCACTCAGGAGGACAGAAAATATGAGAGAGATAGAAACTGAAGGAAAAACCTTAGAGGAAGCCCTCTCCAAGGCAGAAGAATTTCTTAATGTACCTTTAGAAGAGATTGATTATAAGATCTTAGAGTATGGAAGAGAAGGAATCCTCGGGATAGGAACAAAACCCTATCGGATATATGCCAAGATTAAAAACTCTAATGAGAACCTTTTAAAAGATTTTTTGCAAGAGATTCTTAAAAGATTAGATGTAAATGCCAAGATAAAAGTTCAAAAAGAGGAAGACCATATAAAGCTTAGTATTGAGGGAGAAAACTTAGGAGATCTTATAGGATCTTCAGGAAAGACCTTAGCATCTTTAGAATTTATTATAAGGCTATATGCATCAAAAAATCAGATCACAGATGTAATTTCTCTTGATATAGATCATTATAGAGAAAGAAAAGAAAAATATTTAGAAACTCTTGCTCAAAAGGTAGCTTCAAAAGTAAAAATAGAAAAGACAGAGTATAAGTTTCCTCCTATGACTGCAAGAGAAAGAAGAATCATACATCTTACTCTTCAAGATGATCCTGATGTGACAACCTATAGTGAGGGGGAAGAGCCTGAACGAAGGGTGATTATTGCACCAAAGAAAAATGAAAAATGATACCATAGCAGCCATATCTACCTCTCTTGGACACAGTGCTATCGGAATAATCCGTTTAAGCGGACCTGAGGCTATATCCATAACAAAAAGAATTTTTATCCCTCTAAATAAGAAAATGGACATAGAAAAAGCACCATCTCATACCCTCCATTATGGGAAAATTATCTATAATGGAGACATCATAGATGAAGCAGTTATAGGAATATATAAAGAGCCTCGTTCATATACAGGAGAAAATATTGTAGAGATATATACCCATGGAAGCCCCGTGGTACTTGAAGAGATCTTAAGAATTCTTGTAAAAGAAGGAGCAAGATTAGCAGAAAGAGGAGAATTTACCAAAAGAGCATTTTTAAATGGAAAGATAGATCTACTTCAGGCAGAAAGTATAAATGAGATTATAAGAGCAGAAAGTAAAGCCTATCTAAAATCTGCCCTCTCCAAACTCCAAGGGGATCTTTCTAAGGAGATTAGATCTATAAAAGATAAGATAGAAAATCTAAGAATATACTTAGAGGCATCCATTGATTTTCCTGAAGATGTGGAAGAGAAAGAAAAAGAAGAATGGATAAAAGTATTAAAGGATACAAAAGAAAAGGTAGAAAATCTTCTTGAGAGAGCTAAAAGAGGAGAGTGGGCTAAAGAAGGATATAAAATCATCCTTGTGGGAAGAATTAATGTGGGAAAATCCAGTTTATTCAATGCCATAATGAAAGAAGATAGAGCTAT
>DAOSUP010000011.1:0-52285 GCA_035378845.1 Dictyoglomaceae bacterium | reverse complement strand
CCCTTTCAAGAAAAAAAGTTGAGTTTCTCATTCCACCTATAGATTTTAGATATCCTTTAAGAGTAAGAGTTCTGACTTCTTCAGGAGAGGTACTTAAAGATGAGAAATTAGCACTTACTATAGAAAGGATTACTCTTCCATTGGTCCTTGTGCTAAGTAAGAAAAATATCCCTTTGAATATATCTGGAAAAGCAAGAGTACAAAGAATATATGAAGAAGGTAAACTTCCTGTAAATTATAGAGCTTATGATACCTACGATCTTATCCTTATAGATAGGGATTTCTGGGATAACATGTCTTCTCTTTTGAAAAATTCCCTTACTATGGCAAGAATATTTACAAAAAGAGTTTTCTTTACAGACGAGATACCATCTATAAATAAATATTTTACTTTAAATCCTGTAGGCTTAAAGATCCCTCATAATACCTTTTTATATACACCTGATCTTTCTCTTCTTGAAGGTCAGTCTTTTATCTACCCAGGGAAATTTGAAATATTGTTATTCTTATCTTTATACTTTCTGCTCCTTTTTTTAATAAGAAAATTTTTACAAGGAAGAAGATTCCTCATAATATTTCTTATTTTAATAGGGATATTTTCATTTTCAGGTGCTTATTTGGGAATATCCTTTACAAAAGATGCCTTAGCAGTAGGAGAACAAAGTCTTATATATTTAGATCCTGAAAGTTATGTGGCTGAGAATTTCTTTACTTTTTCCATATTTTCTCCCTTTGAAAGAGAGATATCACTCTCTTATTCTCCTAATATTTTTGTCCTTTATAATGCTTATTATCAGCCTCAAAAGGGTGCTACTTCTCTTATCGTAGATAGAAAGACGAATCTATTGAAAATGTACACAGAGAGAAATAGAGTATACTTTTTGGAAGGTGTCTCTTATCATATAATTCCCATTGATGTTGATTTTAAGATACTATCTGATAGATTTATTCTAACGCTGCAGAATAATTCTAAATTTAATATTAAAAATTGTATTGTTAAAGTAGATAATAAGGAAAACCTTGTGGGAGATCTTTTGAAAGGTGAGAAGAAGGTATGGACAGTATGGCTTAGTGGTTTGAGAGGACCTTCTTTGCTCTCTGAGATTCTTAAGAAGTATAAAATAAAAAGCGATCCTATAGATGATGAGAAGATAATACTTTGGGGGAGGATTGAAGATTCTGTAAATATCCTTAACTTTTTTAATTTAAATGCAGGAGTTAGAAGAGATAATATTATTATCATTCCTCTAAGAGAGGAGCAGAAATGAAGATTTGGTGGCTTGTGGATTTCAGAGCCAAGATAAAGGATCCTAAATATTTAAGGATTGAATTTACATACTATTTTTTCATTGTCCTATTATCCTTTGTATTTTGGCCATCTCAAACTTTGGATTTAAATAGATATTCAGTGCCTGATCTTTTCCTCATATTTGCTATCCTTCATTTTCTCTTTCTTCTTTATCTTACCTCGGTAATATCCTCAGGAAATCTTCTTTCTGAGAAGGAATTTAAAATAATAAATTTAGCTAAATATTCATCCTTTTCTACTTTTGAAATAGTTATAGGTAGAGCTCTTTCTATACTCTTTTATCTTTGTTTTTTACTTATTCTTCTTTTACCCTTTAATCTTCTTATAAATTTTAGCTTTCCTTACTCTCTTCTTAGGATTCTCTATCTTTACCTTATGCTGCTTTTGGACGCTATTCCTGTATTAGGGTTGGGAATACTTTGGTCTACACTCCAAAATCCTTCTTTAAGTTGGTTTCTTCATTGGAGTACTTATGTCTTCTTTATTCTCTTTCCATTTCTTTTTCCTAAGACTTCTTTTTTCTTTCCCCTCAATAATATCCTCTGGCTTGTAAAAGCAGAAAACATACTTTATGTAAAGGTGGTGTTTAACCCTAAGATTCACCTTCCTATCATTATTTTCTTTTATTTACTTATTTTTTTAGTCTCTATACTAATAGCTCAGAAAAGGTTAAAATATTATAAGGGAGATGATAAAGAATAATGTTTTTTTGAGAATATCGGAAGACTCTTAAAAAAAGTAAATAATTATTACTTAATAGAAGGATTTTTTACTTCTCTAATTGCAACTTTTGATCTTTTTTTAATTTTTAAAATTTTGTCTTTCAGTTTCAGTGTATTTTTCTTACTTCTACCTTTACCTATCTTTATGCTATATCTTTTAAAAAAGAAAAAGCCCGAGGATTTAGAGGTTATAGTAAAAGCTGATAGGCATTTTTCATTGGAAGAAAGACTCATCACTTTTTGGGAATATAAAGAGCATCAAGATCCTTATGGTCTTATAGAAAGACTTAAGGAAGATCTTGAAGAAAGAATTAGATATATTGATCTTAGGAAGGCTTATCCTTTTAAACCTTCAAAGCTTTTAAAAAGTCTGGCTTTTCTTACCCTAATTCTTTTAGCTTTAAATCTTATTGTTTCTCCTCCTAAAAATCTGGTATCTGCTCTTAGTCCTGAAGGGAATGAAAAGGCATATAACGAGCAAAAGAACTCTCTATTAGAGAAGAAAGCTCGTCTGTCTGACAATGTTTTAGAAGGCGAAGGAGTTAAAAAACAGCAAGTATCACAGGAAGATTTCAATAAAGAGAAGGTAGAAAGTTTTGAGACCCCAAAATCCTTGGAAGAATTTTTATCTCAATGGGACTTTGATAAAAATAATGCAAAATCTAATGAGAGCCAAAAGGAGAGCCAGAAAACAGAAGAAAAGAAGGAAGAAAGTACTGCTCAAAAGGAAGGAAATGAAAAAAGTAGCATAGGTAGTTCCAATAATATGCCTTCCTTAGGATCAGTAGCTTCAGAAGTCTCTCCTTCTATGGAGGAAGGTAGCTCTTCACAAGGGGAAAAAGAGGAAGGACAAACTGCAGGCACTGAAAATATGCCTGCCCAATCGCAGCAAGAAAGAATGACACAAGCTCCTATCCCTGGAGGTAAGGTTGTGGATAAAAAAGACGCTTCAAGCTCTCTTCCTGGGACTGAGGAGAGAAATACTAAGCTTGGAGAGAAGGAATCTGAAAGAAAGGTTTTCTCTGGAGAAAATGTATCTGTCCCATCTCCTCAAGAGGAAGAAAAAGGGAAGAACTATCTTTTCCAAGCTCCTACTTTAACAGGGGAAAGAAAAACTGTAGGAGACTCAGTAAGTGTAAGCCCTCAATATCAAGAAGAAAATCCTGTAGCTTCTAGGATTCTTCCCCAAGAGTTCCAAGATATTTTAAAAATATATTTTTCTCAGTAAAGGAGGTTTTTATTTTGGCTTTATCCTTAGAAGATTTTACCGATGTAATTGGAAAAATAAGAGGAGAGATTGCTAAAGTAATAGTAGGATATGATGAAATAATAGATTTAATATTAATATCCCTTTTTTCAGGAGGGCATGTACTTTTAGAGGGAGTGCCAGGTATAGGAAAGACTCTTATTGTAAAGACCCTGAGCGAGATAATAGATCTTAAATTCTCAAGAGTCCAGTTTACCCCAGATCTTATGCCTGCAGATATTACTGGTACAAATATTATTTTAGAAGATGAAGAGGGTAGAAAACATTTTAAGTTTCAAGAAGGACCTATATTTGCCAATATTATTTTAGCAGATGAGATAAATAGAGCAACTCCTAAGACTCAGTCTGCTCTTTTGGAAGCAATGCAGGAGGGAAATGTAACCAGTAGTGGTAAAGTTTACCCTTTGCCAAAGCCATTTTTTGTGCTTGCTACTCAAAATCCTATAGAGATGGAAGGTACTTATCCTCTTCCAGAAGCAGAGCTTGATAGATTCTTCTTTAAACTTATCCTTGCTTATCCTGGGAAAGAAGAACTTTTAGAGATCATTGAAAGAACTACAAATATAGAGATGCCTACAGTTAGTAAAGTGGCAGATGGTAGAACTATAGAAGAGTTAAAGAAGATAGTAAGAAGTGTACCTGTATCTCAGGTAGTAAAAGATTATGCAGTAAGAATAGTCCTTGCTACTCATCCAGAGACAGACTTTGCTACCGAGAAGGTAAAAAAATATGTGAAATATGGGGCAAGTCCCAGAGGAGCTCAAGCTCTCATCTTAGGAGCAAAGGCTCTTTCTCTTTTTGAAGGAAGGAGTAATGTAAGTTTTAAGGATATAAGAAATGTAGCGTTTCCTGCTCTACGTCACCGAATCATATTAAGTTTTGAGGGAGAAGCAGAGGGGATATCCCCTGATGAGGTCTTAAAAGATATTTTAGAGAAGGTGCCTGAAGTTTAATGAAAGAGGAACTTGATGTAGATTTCTTAGAAAAACTTGAAAGATTGAGACTTGTAGTAAAGAAACTCAAGAACTTAGGATATCTTGGGGAAAGAGAAAGCCCTAAGATGGGAAAAGGGAGCGAATTTTCTGATTATAGGTCTTATCAGGTGGGAGATGAGATTCGTTATATAGATTGGAATATATATGCTCGGTTTGAAAAATTTTTGATTAAGCTTTTTGAGGAAGAAGAAGAGCTAGATATTCATATCCTTCTTGATACTTCTTCTTCTATGGGTTTTGGTAGTCCATCAAAGATTTTTTATGGAAAACAGATGGCTTTAGCTTTTGCATATCTTGGCATCTCTTCATGGGAAAAGGTGAATTTTGCCTATTTTCAAGATGGAATAAAAGAGATATTTCCCTTAGAGAGGAAAAAAGGGAATATATTTGAGCTTTTAAAACTTTTGAATACCATAAAGCCTGATGGTATTACAGATATGAATAATGCTATAAAGAATTATTTATCCTCCCTAAAAAGAAAGGGGATAATAATTATCATCTCAGATTTCCTTTCTCCTTTTGGTTATAAAGATGGAATTCTTTTTGCAAAACACAAAAAATTCTCCGTTTATTTAGCACATGTGATCTCTGAAGAAGAAATTTCCCCAGGTTTTAAAGGGAATCTTTGTTTAATAGATAGTGAGACCAACGAGAAAATGGAGATTCTTTTAGATGATTATATGCTTGAGAAATATAGGAAAACATTGGAGAAATTTTTAGATGATATAGAGAATTTTTCCTTCTCCTATCAAGTAGAATATATGAGAAGTGTTACTACTATTCCAGTAGAAGATCTTCTTCTCAAATATCTTAGGGTAGGTGGTTGGGTAAGGTGAGCTTTAGGTTTTTAAATCCATCTTTTCTTTTTCTCTCCCTTTTAGGCTTAATAGTGGTTATTCTCTATCTTATTAAACCTAAAAAATTTAATTTAAAAGTCCCAAGTCTTCTTATGTGGGAGAAGGTATTGAGAGAAGAGCCTATGGGAAGATGGTTTAAAAAGCTTCCCAAGAATATACTTCTCTTTATCCAGCTTTTAATAGTATTTTTTATAGTTCTTGCTCTTTCAAAACCTGAGATAACCTTTTCAGGCGTATCCTCTAAACCATTAGTTATAATCTTGGACTCATCAGGAAGTATGGCATCTCGGGATATATCTCCATCAAGATTTGAAAAGGCAAAATTGGAGGCTATAGATTTATTAAATAGTTCCCATAGAAGAAAGATTACATATGTGGTATCTAAGGGAAAACCTTCTTTAGTTCTCTCTTCAAATTCTACAGGAGATGTGGAAAGAGCTATTAGAGAGGAGAAGCTTTTTTATGGAGAAGGAGATTTAAATGCTACTGTCAAACTCTGTGAGGGACTTTATCAAGGTATGGAGAAAGAGATTCATATATTTACTGATGGATCCTTTCATATAGATATACCTCAAGGAACCATTAATGATTATCATGTCCATGTAATAGGAAAGAGTAAAGATAATGTGGGAATTATTGATGGGAAAGTATTTCAGAAGAATGAAAAGGTAATTCAGGTTTTCCTAAAAGTTGGAAATTTCTCGGATCTTTATAAAAAATTTCCAATTAAAATTCTAAATCAGGGTAAAGAGATAGGGTCTGTAAATATAGAGCTTAAAGCCCAGGAGATTAAAAGTATTGTTTTAGATCTTCCTACTATTTCAGGAAAGATTGAGGCCTTGTTAAATATAAATGATACCCTTTTAGAAGATAATAGGGCTTTTTTCTATGTAAATTCTTTTTCTCCTAAGATTCTTTTAGTTACCCTGGGGAATCCATTCTTAGAGAAGGCTCTAAGGGCTATTCCTCTTTCTAAGGTGGATGTGAAAAATAATATCTTTACAGAAGATCTTAAGAATTATGATTTTGTTGTATTTGATCAGCTCATTCCTTATACGGTGCCTTCAGGGAACTATCTTTTTATTGGAGGATATCCGGAGCTTGATAGAACCAATTTAGAAGAGGTAAGAGATATAAAGATGCTTAGCTGGGAAGAGCATCCTATAATGAAATTTGTTCAGCCTTACTATGTAAAGATAGATAGGGGATTTATTTTTGAAGATCGTAGTTTAAAGCCTCTTATTTATACGGATAAAGGACCTATGGTCTTTCTCTATGAACAAAATGGAGCAAAGGGATTAGTATTTTGCTTTGATCTTTATTCCACCTCTTGGATTTACCATGATTCTTTCCCTATTTTTATGTATAACCTTGTAAGATACTATTTATCCTATGATCCTCAAAAAAAGTGTGGAGATGAAAGTGTTGATGCTATATCTCCTGGTTTTTATGAGATAAATATGGAAGGTAAAGATAAAATATTTGCAGTAAATATCTTTTCCCAAAAAGAATCTGATATAGCTCCTAAGTTTACTTTTGAAAGCAAAAAAGAAGTAAAGAAAGAGACAGGGTTTGTTAGTATACAACTTTCATCTCTCTTTCTCATTCTGGCTTTATTATTATTTTCTTTTGAAGCCGTTATCTTTTTAAGAGGATGGTTAATTTCATGATAGGTTTTGAGAGACCTTTATTTCTTATCCTTTTAGTCTTTATATTTCTTCTACTGAGGAAATTCAAGAAAAGAGCTCTGATAAGATCTCTTCAGATGCTATGTCTTATTTTAGCTATCTCAGGATTTTATGCAGTCTCCTTCTCTGATAAGACTGATGCAATTTTTCTTTTAGATCAATCTGCAAGTGTTCCTTTATGGGAAAAAGAGAGAGCCATCAATTTTATGAGAGATGCTACAAAGGAGAAGAAAGAGCATGATAGAGTGGGTTTAATCTCCTTTGCAGGAGATATAAATGTGGAACAGGATCTTTCAGAAAATATTGATCTTTCAAGGATCTCAAATATTAGGAATCCATATTTTACTAATATTGAAGATGCTGTAAAATATGCTACTTCTTTAAAAGAGAAGGATAATCCAGTAAGATTAGTAATTTTAAGTGACCTTCAGGAAAATACTGGGAATATTCTCAATTTGTTGCCTACATTACAAAAGGAAAAGGTTCAAGTAGATGTATACCCACTAAAACTTTCATTTTATAAAGAGATAAGTATTGAAAAGATTCAAAATCCTGATATGGTGCATCTTGGTCAGGAGTTTCCTGTAACTGTGAGAATAGAGAGTTATGGCATTGAAGAAGCAAAGATGAAGGTTATTTTTGATGGAGTAAGTTTTGATTATGATTTAAAGAATCTTAATGGGGAGACTGTAATCTCTCTCTCCTTAAAAGCAAAAAGTCCTGGTTTGAAAGATATAGAAGTAGAGCTTTTATCTTATGATGATACTTATAAAGAGAATAATTCTCTCTCTTCTTATGTGTATATTCAAGGAAAGCCTAAGGTTTTATATCTTACAGGAAAGGATTTTTCAAATACATTTGCAAACTCTTTAGAAACCCAAGGTTGGGATATAGTTTTTGATAATAGCCCTTATAATCTTTTGTCAAATCTTACTTCTTATCAGGTGGTAGTTTTGGATAATGTATCTGCAGCTGCTCTTTCCATAGATAAAATGGAAAATATCAGAAATTATGTGGTAGATAAGGGAGGAGTACTTCTTGTCCTTGGAGGAGATAAAAGTTTATCTGCTGGGAATTATCAAGGTACTCCTTTAGAAGATATACTTCCTGTTACATTAAAACCAGATCAGATTCTTAAGAAGACAAATGTAGCAATTGTTATTGTACTTGATGCATCGGGAAGTATGGGAAGTTATTCTTCTGGAGAGATGAAAATTGAGCTTGCAAAAGAATCTGCCCAGCTTGTGGTAGATCTTTTAGAGGAAGATGATTATTTTGGACTTGTTGCCTTTGATCATTCTTATCAGTGGATAGTACCTCTCTCTCCTCTTACAGATAAGGATAAGGTTGCATCTCTTATCTCAAGGATAGAGCCTGGGGGAGGGACTGCCTTATATCCTCCTTTAGCTTCTGCTGGTGAAAGTCTTACTAAAGTCCCCGTAAAGAACAAACATATAGTAGCTATTACCGATGGACAGACTGAGGGGGGAGATTTTTATGGTTTAGTCAAAAATCTTGTCAAGGATAAAATTACCATCTCAACCATAGGTATAGGAGAAGATGTTAATACATATCTTTTGAAAGATATTGCTAAGTGGGGAAATGGAAGATACTACTATACCTGGGATATTAGGAATCTTCCTCAAGTCCTTCTTTCTGAAACAAAGGCACTTTTAAGATCTAATATTGTTGAGAAAAGATTTGTACCTATAAAGGGGAAAGATCTTAAAGAAGAAGAGTTTCCTCCTCTTTCTGGTTATGTGCTTACTTCTTCTAAATATCCTTATCCTGTCATAGTGTCTTCTCCTGATGGGGATCCTATACTTTCTCAGGGGCAGTTTGGACTTGGGCAGGTAATAGTTTTTACCTCTGCCCTTAAGCCTTACTGGGGATCAGATTGGCTAAAATGGAAAGATCTGGGACGATTTTTTAGTGAGATGTTAAGGAAAGCTGTACCACACCAAGCATCAGAATTGCAAGTATCTATTAAACAAGAGGGGAAGAAAGGAATTGTTAGTGCTATATATGCAGATGAAAGCGGTAATTATATTAATTTTGCAGATTTGAAATTTGAGGTTGTTGATTCAAAAGGTAATAAATATGTGGGAAATTTATATCAGAATAGTCCTGGAAGCTATGAGGGTATTTTTAATATAGAAAGTTTAGGAAGGTATCAACTTATTGTAAAAGAAAAAGATAAAATCTTAGCAAAAGTTCCATGGATCTCGGGATATTCTCCAGAATTTTTACCAAAACCTTTTAATAAAGATCTTGCTACAAAGCTTGTTTCAGCTACATCTGGAAAGATTCTTGAAAGACCATCAGAGGTTTTTAGAAGATTTGCTATACCTAATGTAGAGAAGAAAGATCTTAGTGATATTCTTGTTATTTCTTCCCTTTTCCTATTTTTATTAGAGCTTTTTATGAGAAGGTGGAAAGATATAAGGGAGGTCTTAGTAAGTATTTTAGGCAGAGTAAAAATCGTAGAAGATCAAGAATGGTATAAGGAGGTAGAGAAAAAGATTTTAGAAGACTGGAATTCTAAACAATCTCCATCTATGCTTGAAACTGTCTCCTTAGAAATGAGAGCAAGAATATTTATTGCACATCTTCGGGAAGAAGAGAAAAGAAAAGGAGAGAAAAAATAATATAAAAGTTAGGGAAGATAATTTTATTAGTAGACAACTGCTATCTTTTTAAGTTAAAATACTTTTATAGCTAAATTTTTGGAGGTGCTGTAATTGCAATATCTAATAAGACTTGTTAAGATAGCAAAACCATACTGGGGATACCTTATATTTTCTGCACTAAGCATGTTAGCAATTACAGGGCTTGGTCTCTTAGGACCGTGGCTTATAAAATCTCTTATAGGGATCATTACTAATTTAGATAAGATTCCAAATCCAAGACAGAGTATTATGAATCTTTCTCTCATTCTTATCCTTTCTTATATTGGAGGAATAATCTTTCAATTTTTGCGAAGCTATCTATCTCATTATGCTGCATGGCATCTTGTGGCTGATGTTAGGATGATGGTATATGATAAGCTTCAAAAATTACACTTTAGATATTTTGTTGATAAACAGACAGGGCAACTAATGTCAAGGGTTGTCAATGACACTGCAAACTTAGAGATGCTTATTGCTCACGCAATCCCAGACCTTTTTACTAATATTCTTATTTTAATAGGAGTTGCTGTAATTCTTTTTACAATGAATTCTACTCTTGCTACGCTTTCCTTAATTCCTATCCCCTTTCTTGTCTTTAGTGGAACAGTCTTTGCTAAAAAGATAATGCCCGTATTTAGAAAGGCTCAAAGGGCTATTGCTGATTTAAATGCAGATCTTCAAGATAATCTTTCTGGAGTTCGTGAAATTCAGCTTTTTAATAACTACAAAAAAGAGTATTTAAAGATAAAAGATAAAGTATATAAACATATGAATGCCCTACTTAATGCTCTAAAGTTAAGTGCAGTATTCCACCCAACTGTTGGTTTTCTTAGCTCCTTAGGAACATTAATAATAATGTCAGTGGGAGGGCTTATGGCATTAGATGGGAAGATAGCAGTAGAGGATATTGTAGGATTTATCCTTTATTTAAATATGTTTTATCAGCCTGTTACTGCTTTGAGTCAGGTGTTAGAGAATTTACAACAGGCACTGGCAGGTGCAGAAAGGGTTTTTGAGGTTTTGGATACAGAACCTGAGATAAAAGAAAAAACTAATGCTATTAATTTAGGAAGAGTAAAGGGAAAAATAACCTTTGATAATGTTAATTTTTCCTATGATCCAGGGGTTCCTGTTTTGAAAAATATATCCTTTGAGATAAAACCTGGAGAGATGGTGGCTTTTGTTGGTCCTACAGGGGTAGGAAAAACTACTATTATGTATCTTCTAAATAGATTTTTTGATCCTGACTCAGGAAGTATAAAAATTGATGATATAGATATAAGAGATATAACCTTGAGATCTTTAAGAGAAAATATAAGTATGGTTATGCAGGATGTATTTCTCTTTAATGGGACTATCTTTGAAAATATAGCCTATGGAAAAGAAAATGCCACATTAGAAGAGATAATAAATGCAGCAAAAATTGCTTGTGCCCATGATTTTATAGAAGAGCTCCCCGATGGTTATTATACTCACATTGGAGAGAGGGGAGTAAAGCTTTCAGGTGGACAAAAACAAAGACTTGCTATTGCAAGAGCAGTATTAAAGGACTCTCCTATTCTGGTTCTTGATGAAGCCACTTCTTCTGTAGATACAGAAACTGAAAGGGAGATTCAAAAAGCAATAAATAATCTTGCTGGCACAAGAACCATACTTATCATTGCTCACAGACTATCTACAGTAAAAAGAGCAGATAAGATAATAGTCCTTAAAGAGGGAGAAGTGATAGAGATAGGTAATCATGAAGAGCTTCTCTCTAAGAAAGGGCTTTATTATAGACTCTGCTCTGCTCAATTTACTGAAGAAGGAGCAAAAGTATACTAATCTTTAGTTAAAAAGGAGTAACCTGAGTAGGGAAGATTACGATAGGAAATAGAAATGTTGATGCTAATTAATTTAGTATAGTTGAATTGATACCCATATATTGGGATAAGCGAAAAAGTATAGGAAAGATTATTTTTCCTTCTGTATAAATACCTTTAGATAAGGAAACTTTTCAGGGATGTATCTTTATACTCATCTATTTAACCTAATTATTTTAGATTTTTTAAAAATTACTTGATTTTTAAAAATTTTAGGTTTAGAATTTTCCTTAGGGGGAACATTCTTTAATTTAATCTTATCTAAAGGGGGGATTTTGATGCGTCTAAGGAAAATTTTTCTTCTCATGTTCCTGCTTTTTTTAATTATCTTTTTGGCAAACGTCTTTCCAGTTAATGCTCAACCTGTATTACAAAACATACCTCAAACCTCAAAATCCATATATCTTCTTGGAGAGATGGCCAAAAACGATGAGGTAAAAAAGCACGCAGAGGAATTTTTGCAAGATTGGGAGAAATTGAAGGTTTTAGAATCAGAAGGTGGAAAAGAAGATGAGATAAATAAATTAAAAGAAAAACTATTATCAGAGATCGCAGAGTTAAAAGTATTAGCTAAAAAGTATGGAGAAAGCAAAGAATTTATGGATCTTTTGATTTTAGCGGAGAATAAACTTAATGTGTCTGTCTCTAAAGTTTTGATTTTAAAACCCGAGATTCTTGTCTCTAAAAAAGTAATCCTTCCAGGAGCTATAACTTTGCAAAGACCTTTTATATTAACAATCAACGATAAAAAGATAAACAAAGATTTAGTAACTTATATGTTATGGAGAAAAACTGCAGTTTCTCCTGAGGATGCCTTTGAAATTTTACAAGAAATATATGTTCTTAGTGAGAAGGCTAAAGCAGAAGGAATAGATGATAAAAGCCTTGTAGTTGCAGAAAAAATAAGAGAAAAAGAAGATCACTTTGTTGTAGATTATGTATTAGGTAGGCTATATACTCCAGAAGACTATGCAAATTTTAAATCTAATAAAAATAAGTTTCTCAGAGATACACTCAACAAGGTTACAGCTGAGAAGAAAATTACATTTACTCAAATAGATTATGTGAAACTTTTAGGGAAAAAGAAAGATTTAGATTGGAGCAAAGTAGTAGTAGCAGAGGTAGATGGAGCTCCTTTCTACCTCAGGGAGGTTTTAGATTTGTACCCTTCTCATGCTATAGAGATTTTTTTAGGTTCCATAGATAAACCAGAGATCATCTTAAAAGCGATACAGGTAAAATATCTCAAGAAGCTTTTTGAGACTCTTTCAAAAGAAGATCAGGATTTTGTTAATGATATGCATGATTTTATTAAAGAATCTACGATATCAGAGATATTTTATTTAAGTGTGCTATCTCAAAGGGTTCCTACGTATAAGATTCAGATTAATGAGAATGAGCTTAGAAATTATTACACTATTAATAAGGATCTCTTTAAAATTCAAGGTAAGGTTCTCCCCTTTGATACAGTGAAGGGGGAGATAGAGAAAGAGGTTATCTCTTCAAAAACTCAGAATTTGTTGCTTAACCTTTACAAAGGAGAGAAAAAGGCATTAAAAGTCCAAGTTGATGCAGAAGTATTAAAAACTATAACCGATGAAGAGATAAAGAATTTCTGGAAGGAGAGGGGCTAAAAAGAAATGAAATCTATTAAGATATTGATAATCTTCTTTTTACTTTTATTTGTGTCTTTGAATCTTAATGATACTTTTTCTTGGGGTGGGGTTATCCACAGTGAAATAATTAAAGATGCTTATTACTATATGGAACATGTCTCTTATGCCACAGCTCAACAGAGAAGTGCAGCTAACTGGATGACACAAAATTGGGGTTTTCCTGATAATAGACCTTGGGATATTATAGCCAGTGGAGCTGTGGATTTTGATAAACTTCCAAATCTTTGTTTTGATAATGACGAATTATGGCCTTTCCATAGACATATGACAAGACCAGAAGGCTCATGGATTCCAGACTGGATAATACATATGTTTGCTAACGGTACAAATTACTCTGCGTATATGCATTTTTTAGATTATCCTTCCTATGTGAATAATTGGCAGGATAGTTCTCATGGTAATAGGAGAGGAGGAATTCATAATAATATTGATGGATATAACTATATAAGGCATAAAACCTTGGTAAATAATGCGCACGATGATGATTATTGGGTAGATGTGTGGATGGGAAACGATGATTTTTGTATAACACATTCAGGAGCTTTATTGGATTGGTATGAAAAAAGTGAAGGAGGAAAAGATGAGGCAGGTAATTTAATATCTTCCACTAACTATTCTTGCTATACGAGATGGGGAGATGATCATCATAATATGATTTATGCTCCCATGGATAATTTAAGTGATTATTGGTTTAAGCAAAGTCAGGATTGGTGGAGCCATCCTTATTGGGGACCTTTCTATCTTGGATATTGTCTACATGGAGTAGGGGATCTTTCTGAAATACATCACGTTTTTAATACTCTTGGATGGGGACACTCGGAATTTGAGGATTGGGCAAATTACTGGTATACCTATAGGGGAGAAAAGGAATATGAAGGGAGAAAAAGATGGTTTGATGTAGAAAAAGTCAAAAATGCTCTTAATAACACCTTTACTGTGGGTGGAATCCCTCCATACAAGAGAGAAGTAAGGTGGCTTTTAGAAAAGTTAGCACAAAAAGTTTATAATTATTCTACAGCTAACTGGAACAATTTATGGGGAGCCGAGCCTTCTAAGACTACTTTTTATATACCATATGATGATTATATGAGAGAGATTTACCCCGTAGCTGTAGCCTGTTGTGTGGCTATAATGGAGCGAGGATACTATCTCCGTTTTAGTGTTTCGCCTAATATACCTGTTATGGTTATAGTTAAAAGATACAATTTAGTAGATGAGACGAATCCAGAGTGGGCAGGAAAGGATGATGTGTATGCAAAATTTGTGATAACTGATGGAGTAAGGACTCAATCTACAAGAGTTCCTTCTTCTGGAGACTGGGGAATGAATGAGGGAGATATAAGAGATGGTATAAATGTAATAGTTTTTGAGACTCCTAATGTGGGAAACTATCTATCTATAAATATTAGAGTTTATGATGCAGATACAGGAGATGATGATCTTATTGGGGTTGGGAGTTTGTTCTTAACTTCTGGGCAAAATTGGGGCAAAAATAGAACTTACGATATAGTATGCAATGGGGGTGGATCAGGAGAGGCAAGGATGGATGTTAAAATTGAGATAAAGTAAATTTTGATTTATCCATATTTTTAAAGCCTATCCCTATAGAAATATAGGGATAGGCCATTTCCTAATACTTCAAAAGTTACATTAAGCTTATATCAGAGTTTCTCTATTTTAAAAACAACCCAAGCATTATCTGGGCATGCTACTTCCACAGTATCTTTCTTTACTAATCTATAATCTTCATCTTCATAAGATTTTGTATGTCTTAAGGCATGAATAAAAGGATACAGAGAGTGATAAGCCCATCCACATAATCCCTCAGGTGTAAGATAGCCACATTCAAAGGTATCTCCTGGTTTATGCCCTGCATAGCAAGGTTCACCATCCTTTGTAGACTTTACTGTAATTCTAAATTTCACATCATCCTCTAACATAAAATCATCTCCTTAAAAATTAATATTTTCCTATTTATTAAGAACTAAAAAAGCATAAATAGGAATTTTGTCATTAACCTACCTATCTAATATTGTATCATTAAATCTTTAAATTTTATAAACTTCTATACTCAAGAAGAGGCATTAAAGAATATTAGAGAAGTAGTGGAGATGATAGTTGAAGACAAAATTCCAAATCATGAAATTAAAAAATATCTTCCTAATTACCTCTCTTCTAAGAATTCTTCTCTAAGCTCACCACAGATAGAAATAGATTTTTCATATAGACTTTTAAAGGCAATTTGTAAACTTGCAAAAGTTTAGATTTTTTGATAAACTTGCAAAAGTTTACAGAAAATTGATCAGGAAGTGGGGTGATAAGAGATGAAAAAGTTTATTCTATGTTTCTTTTTATTAGTTTTCCTTCTTAGCATTTCTTATGCAGGAAATTTAGGGGTAGGAGTTGTAGTAGGAGAACCTACAGGTCTTTCTTTGAGGTTATGGCAGGGCAAAAATACTGCTTTAGACTTTGGTTTAGCTTGGAGTACAATAGCTAATGTTCTACATCTTTCTGCAGATTATGTAAATCATAATTTTGAAGTATTCAAAATAAATAATGGATCTTTACCTTTTTATTATGGTATAGGGGCAAGAATATTGGTAAGTGATAATACCAGTTTTGGAATAAGACTTCCTTTAGGGATAGTATATATACCTAAGGGAATGCCTTTAGATTTCTTCTTTGAGATAGTACCAACCCTTGAATTAGTCCCTGGTACATATTTTGATGTGGATGGGGCTTTAGGATTTAGGTATTACTTCTAAATGATGAATTACAAATTTATTGTAGAAGTAGAAGATCTAAGAAAAACTTACGGAAGCTTAGTAGCAGTAAACGGTACAAGTTTTAAGATAAAGCAGGGATCAATTTTTACTCTTCTGGGTCCTAATGGAGCAGGTAAGACTACTACTCTTGAGATTATTGAGGGACTAAGAACTCCTGATAGTGGTAAAATTACCATTTTTGGTAGAACTGTAGAAAGAATTGGTAAAGAAGAGAAAGAGATTATAGGGGTATCTCTTCAAGAGACCTCTTTCATACCTAACCTTACGGTAAAAGAAACTCTAAGTATGTTTAGAAGTTTTTATAATAAGGGAAAAGAAGTAGATGACGTTTTAGGTTTTGTATCATTAAAGGAAAAAGCAAATACTTATGTGGAGAAATTATCAGGAGGACAGAAACAGAGATTAGCGTTAGGACTTGCACTTATTAATGATCCCATTCTTATGTTTCTGGATGAGCCAACCACAGGACTTGATCCTCAGGCACGAAGAAATGTATGGGAGCTTCTTCTCAATCTAAAGAAGCAGGGTAAGACTATAGTACTTACAACTCACTATATGGAGGAAGCAGAGTTTCTTTCAGATTGGGTTTGTATTATGGATAACGGTAAGATTATAAGAGAAGGGACTCCAGAAGATTTGATAAAAAGTATAGGTGGAGAAAGTATAATAGAGGTAGAGATTGAAGAGAATCAGGAATTTTTAAATGAACTTCAAGAGATAAACCTTAGTCTTACCTATAACCCTAAAAAAAGTAAGCTTGTGGTAAAAACCGATGACGTTTTTTCTACTATTGATACGTTATTAAAATCTGCTCAAAAATATGATCTTAAAATAACTAATGAGATAATCAGACAGCCAAATCTTGAAGATGTTTTTCTCGCTTTGACAGGTAAACAGTTGAGAGAAGAAGCATGATCTTAAAGAATTCATTCTATCTTTTTAAATCTGTTATTAGACAGAAGGATTATTTATTCTGGTTCCTTGCTTTTCCAATAGTGCTTCTTGTCATACTTGTTACTATCTTCTCCTCTACTACAGATGTAGAAAGAATAAATCTAAGTCTTTATCTTATAAAGCCTGAACAAGGTGAGTTTTCTAATATCATCTACGATGTATTTAATAATTTAAGCTCTGGAGAGAATAAAATCTTTGATCTTAAAGTTTTTAATAGTATTTCCTCTAAGGATAATATGCTATCGGATCTTAAATCTGAAAAGGTCAATGGTATAGTAGAAATTCCTAAGGGATTTGATGCAGCACTTCTTTCCAATTTTGCTTTTAAAAGTTTTGGGCTTAGTTTTGAGCCTCCCACTATAAAAATATATTCTTTGAAACATAGTACCACGTCCCAGACTGCTTCTTTAATAGTAAAGAATATTTTTGAAAGATTTGATTTAGAGTTTGCAAAAAGGATGAAAGATATAAAAGAGTATGAAGTAGAGACCGAAATTGTGGGGACAAAAGAGACGTTTTCATATGTGGATTTTTTATATCCAGGCATTCTTATTCTTGCAATATTCTTTACAGGACTACTAGGGATAGGTTCAGAGCTTGCTTGGTATAAAGAAGGAAAGATCTATAAGAGACTTCATGTAACATCCCTTTCTCCTATCTCCTTTTTTAGCTCTTTTTTCTTATCAAGGGCTTATTTTATTATTATTCAAATAGTTGTTGTAAGTGCAATTTGTAAATTTGTGTATAAAAGTACTATAAATCCCTTTAATCCTGCCTTTCTTTTTTATATGTTTTTATCCATGATTACTTTTTGTGCTATGGGTTTCTTCATATCTGCTGTATCAAAGAGTGCAAATTCTGCTGGAATAGTTGGTCAGATACTTCAATTTCCTATGCAATTTTTGGGAGGGATTTATTTTCCAGTTCAAGGTGTGCCTTGGTTTATTAAATGGATTGTTTTGATAAATCCTATTACCTATCTTTGTGATGGTGTAAGGGGTTCCTTAGGGATTATGAGCTCTACATATCCGAAATTTCTAAGTGTTTTAGTACCTTTAATCTACATTGTAATCTTTCTCTATATCGCACTAAAAAAATATATGGTGAGTGAGTTTTCATGAAAAGCTTTTTGAGTGTAGCTTTATATAGATTAAAGAGTTTCTACAGAGATAAATTCACTTTCTTCTTCTCTCTTATTCTACCTATGATTATTATCATCATCTTTGGCTTCGTCTTTGGAGGCTCATCTGAAGAGCTTCCTATAACAAATATTTCAGTCTTAAAATCACAAGGGAATGTGGCAGAAGTTGTGAAGGAGTTAGAAGGTACTAATGTGATCTTAGTAGAAAAAGAAGATGAGATGAGAGATATGGTCCTAAAAGGAGATGCTGATTGTGGAGTTATCTTTGATGGGAATAAATTTAAACTTCTTATAAATTTTACAAGTTTTCAGCAGAAGCCATTCCTAAGAAATTTGGGAAGTAGTATATCTACCCTCTATTCTAAGAAGGAAGCTGGGATAGAAGAGAAGTTTATAAAAGTAGAGGAAGAGACTATAGATCCTGGAAAGGCTAAGATTACCGATCTTGGTTATATGATACCAGGTGTTGTGAGTTTTTCTATTGGTTCGGCTATGTTTTTAATGATTGCTCTTTTTGGATATTACAGAAAAGAAGGCATATTAAAAAGATTTGCTGTAACGCCTGTAAGTGCTTCCACTCTTATCTCTGGAATGCTTGTGGGAAATTTTCTTGTAAGCTTAGCCTCTTGTACTCTTGTCCTTTTAATCTCTCAGTTTTTATTTGGGATTAGATTTGCAATAAATTGGGTTTTATATCTTATCTCTGCTGGAACATCAATTCTTGGCATGATGGCTTTAGGTATCTTATTATCAAGCGTATTTAAAGAGCCTCAAACAGCAAATAATGTAGGGAATTTAATTTTAAATGTTATGGCATTTTTCTCTGGGATATATTTTCCATTGGGATTCTTACCTGATTATCTAAAAACTTTTGCTAAATTTTTGCCCCTTTATTATATAGGACGTAGTCTTAGAATGTCTGTGGGAGCCGAAGAAATAAGCATGAGTTTTATCCTTTTATTCTCTTTAGTTATGCTTGGTGCCTTTATCCTATTTGTGACAATTTTTGGAAGGGGCATATTTGAGATGGAGGAAAAATAGTTTATCTCCAGATTCTCCTTGCAATAAAGTTTTTCTCAAGCTTTATGGCTTTTTGAGGACATAATTCATGACAACAGAAACAAGATATACATTTTTCATAATCAATAATCATCTTATTCTCTATTAGGGAAATAGCCTTTTGAGGGCAACTGTTAGCACATATCTCACATTTTATACACGTTTCATCTTCAATCGCAGGATATAGTTTTACAAATCTTGAGTAAAGAGAAGAAGCAATATTATTTACAAATCCTGGGACTTTGTCGGCTAACATATGAAGACTTTTTCCCTTTTTTACATCTTTATTAAATAATCCTTCCTTAGTATTCCCTATAATCTCTATATTCTCCAAATTCATTTCTCCCAATCCTCTTTCATAAGCTATAACATTTGTATAGATCTCTTCAGGTCTATATCCCAGAATTAAGCTTGAGACAGTATCCACAGCCACAGGATCTACCCCTACAATAATCTTTCCAAATCTTCTGGGATTTCCTGCAGATGGACCTTCTCCCTCCATTCCTATTATGGCATCCACAATATTTATGAGAGGTTTTACCTCTTCGCATATATACACAAGAATTTTAGCAAAATTTTTTGGTGTTATAGCAAGAGAATGCATCTTAGCTTTATTTGTCCCAGGGACAAGTCCAAAAAGATTTTTTATGGCACAGGTCATAAGCATAAAGTTGTGGGTTTTTAATTTTGGTACATTTATTACATAATCTACCTCTTTTATAAACTTAGTTATGGGAATAGACTCTACTAAACCATTTCCTGATATTGTGATAGCTCCAGATGAGTATAAATTAATAAGTTTTGCTCCTGTTTTCTTAGATACCTCTTCCATTCCTGTTTTTCTGTAAAGATCAGTAATATTGGAGAGAGTGCTTCCAGGAGTATCACCAATATATATCTCTTTTGCATTCTTCTCTTTTAAGGTTTCTACAATGGCTTCCATTACTATAGGATGAGTAGTAATAGCTTTTTCTGGAACTTGAGCCATAAGAAGACTTGGTTTTATAAGGAATTTTTTATCTGAAAAATCAGGAAGATCAAAATAAGAAAGAGCCTTCTTTATATTTTCTTTTATGAAATCTCTATCATAATCACTATTAAATACTACAACTTTTGAACTCATAAAGATTTTCCTCTCAGCATATTCTTGGAAGTAAGTCTCTTTTTAATGTGTCAAGGATTCTTTTAGTCCCAAGCTTTGTTATCAAATATACCTTACCATTTCCCTTCTTAGCTTCCCCTATAACCCTACTATCTTTTCCCAAAGGATGCACTCTTAAAAATTCTAAAACTTTTTCCTTCTCATCTTTTGATACGATCATTACTACCTTTCCCTCATTAGCAGCATATAGAGGATCTATCCCTAAGATTTCACTGGCACTTTTTACCCAATCCTTTATAGGGATCTCCTCTTCATATACTTCTATATCTATATGATATTTTTGAGAGATCTCATTTAATATGCCTGCAACTCCTCCTCGGGTAGGATCTCTCATAAATTTTACTCCTTTGGAACTCTTAAGAAGGGGAATGGTAAGGGAATTTAAAGGGGCAAGGTCAGATTTCACTTCTTCTCCTGATTTTACACCTAATCTTTCCAGCATAAGGGCTATTCCATGTTCCCCAATTCCACCATTAACTATCACTAAATCTCCATCTTCTATCTTTCTTCCTCTCCAATCTAAATCCTCCTCTATTATTCCTATACCAGCAGTATTAATGAATATCTTATCTCCCTTTCCCTTTTCTACTACTTTAGTATCTCCTGTAACAATTTTTACCCCACATTCCTCACTGGCTAATTTCATAGACTGGAGAATTCTCCTAAACTCATCAAAGGATAATCCCTCTTCAATTATGAAACCCACACTTATATAAAGAGGTTTTGCTCCCATAACAGATAGATCATTTACAGTACCATATATGGAAAGTTTTCCTATATCTCCTCCTGGGAAAAATATAGGAGATACCACAAAGGAGTCTGTGGTAAAGGCAGTTTTACCATGAAGATTAAATATAGCAGAATCAAGAAGTTCTTCTAATATATCATTTCTAAAGTACTTTAGAATCTCTTCTTCAATAAGTTTTCTTGTGCTTTCTCCCCCACTTCCATGGGAAAGAAGTATAATATCTTCCATCTATTCTCCTCCATAAAGAAAATAGGCTGCACAGGTGCCTTCTGAGGACACCATACAAGGTCCTTTTGGATTTTCAGGGGTGCATACCTTAGCATATAGAGGACATTCTGTAGGCTTTAATACTCCTCTTAATACTTCCCCACATCGGCAAAGGTTATCCTTTTTAGATGCGACTTTTATGGGATATATCTTTCTTATATCAAATTCTTCAAAATTATCTCTCAGAACAAGTCCACTATTCTCTATAAGTCCAAGACCTCTCCAAATAGCAGGACCCTTTTCAAAAACCCTATACATAATCTCTAATGCCTTCTTATTCCCTTCTTCCTTTACACTATTCTCATAAGCATTTACTAATGCAGGTTTCCCATCTTCAAGGATCTTTACAAGAAGATATATACCATATAAAATTTCTTCTGGCTTGAATCCCATTATCACAAATGGAATTTTGTATTCATCAAATATCTCTTTCCATCCTTCTCTTCCTATGATGGTAGATACATGCCCAGGACCTATTATCCCATCAATTTTAACCTCTCCCATATCAAGAATTGCCTTCATAGCAGGAGGAGTAAGCTTATGAAGAGAGAGGAAAAGAAGGTTTTTAATGTTCTCTTCTTTTGCTCTTATTAGGGTATATGCTAAATTAGGTGCTGTAGTTTCAAAACCTATTCCAATGAGAAGATATTTTTTATGCTCATTCTCTTTTGCAATGTTAATTGCCTCAAGAGGAGAGTAAACAATTCTTACTTCTTTTCCTTTTAATCTTAAGTAATTTAGACTTCCTTTACTTCCAGGAACATTAACCAGATCTCCAAAGGTTATTACTCCTAAATCATAGTTTTCAGAAAGGGCAATAATATAGTCAATATCTTCTTCTGAAGTTACACATACAGGACAACCGGGGCCAGAGAGAAGATGAATATTTTCAGGAAGTATCTGCCTAATACCGTATCTAAAGATTTCATGGGTATGGGTACCACAGAACTCCATCAGATTTACTTCTTTTTTTGATATCTTCCTTATACTCTCAATTAGCGCCTTTGCCTCCATAAATTTATTCTTCCATTTCTTCTAAAAGGGACTTGATGTCCTTTGCTTCTTCCTCTGAAAGAATAGTTATGGAAAATCCTGCGTGGACTATAACATAATCTCCTTCTTTCACCTCAGGCGTAAATATAGTGCTTATCTCTATAGTGGAATTTCCCATCTCCGCTATGGCAGTATTATCCTCTTTAACCTCTCTTATTCTTAATGGCACTCCTAAGCACATTTTTCATCTCCTCATTTTTTTGTAATAAATATTTTTGTAATAAATATACATTATAAAATCTATTGGGACAATAAGAAAGAGGCTAAAAATTCTCATGGTTATTAATAAATCTTATTATACTTTACACACTATTAAACAAAATCTCTGGCCAATCTATATCTGATAGAAATAGCACATGACTTTTTATAAAATCATCTTTGGAAGGAGGTGTTCCAAAGCCTTTTATTAATTCATTATAGGGTGTTATAGAAAGAATAAAACCATCTAAAGTTATATTCCCTCTACCTAAATTTTTTTCCATCTCCTTAATTTCATCCTTACAAAATCTTATCTTCTCATCATCTAATCCTTTTGAATACTCAAGCCCTTTTGGATCTATGAAGAGTATAGCTTGTCGGTTATATTCCTTTATCCACATGATAAAATCAGGATAAAATTTTGCCCACTGAAGTTGAAAACCTACGCCAGAAAAAGGAAGGTTTCTCAAAAGATATATTTCAGATCTGATTTTATCTCTATGACTTTCCAAGTACTCTTTTAACTTTAGTACAGCTTCCTTTTCACTTTCTACTAAGCCTGCAGGAGATATTTTCTCTATTTTTTTGCTTTGAAGTAGTATAGGCACATAGAGAGAGCCATCAAAGTAAATTCTGGGTAAAGCCCCATTAATATCTTCTATAAGTAGTTTATCTAAATTTTTTGTTAGATTTGTTATCTCTTTAATTAAGTCTTTATCTTTCTTGTCTACTTGTACTTTATAACACTGTTTCCCTTCAGAAATAAAGGGTAATGGCAGCTGTTTAATTTCAACATAGCATAAGTTTTCTGTTTCAAATTGTTTTGCATATTTCCCATAGAATAAATCCAAATATTTTTTAATAACAAAGATTGCTATGTCTTCCAAAAGTGTTACATTTTCTAAACTTTTAATCTCAAGAAGTTCAGGAAGTACTAAAACATTATATTTATCAGACAAAAGAATGGCTTTAAGGATTTCTTTATTAAAAGTTAGATTCCAATAAGCTCTTTGTGTTTTAAACTCAAGTATTTCCTGCCATATTCTTTCCCAGTTGAGTAGATCTAAGATATCTTCTGAAAGTCTCATCCTCTCAACTTCTTGTTTTATCTCTTCTGTTTCAATTCCTCCTTCTTTTCTATCTTTTGATAGATGTACTGATACTTTTGGCCGAAGGTCTATGGTAAAATTAATTTTATTATCAATCTCTAAACTTAAAATATTGTCCTCTTCAAACTCTTTATCTTCTCTTTTAGTAAGGGTATAAAGACTATTCCATTTATCCTCGTGTTGAGTTTTTATAGGTATTTCAATGGTTTCAAGCTCTACCCCCTCATTTCTGATAGCCTCTAAAAATTTGCTCAGGTAATCAGCTTTAATTCCATAAATATTGAGACTCTCTAACAATTGAATCTGAGGATTATCACTACTTCTTTTAAGAGACATTCCTTTTCCCTTCAATCTTACTCCTCTACCAAATAGCTGAATAATCTGTGGACCTTGGTTAGTACCAATATTTAGGAGCCCCATAGAAGAGACACGCCAAGTATCCCAGCCCTCAATGAATTTTTTTGAACCTATGAGAATGTTTATAGGTGAGTCTTCCCTTTTAATATCGTCAAAAAGAGATCCTGATATTGCATCTTGTTCCACTGATATTTCCTTTAAATACTTTTTGAACTCTGGAGCATCACCAATATTTATAACTCCAAAATATTTATTCTCTCCGATCTTCAATCCCAATTCTCCTTCAGCATTTTTTAACTCGTATAGTTTGAGGCTTCCTTTTCCATTGAAAATCTTTTTGTAAAGGTCTTCAAAGTCAAATCCTCTCTTCCTTAGATATGTGAATCTATCTTGAAATATGTCCTTACCATCTTCATTCTTTAGATTTGTATTACCATTTAAAATATTCTCCACCCATTTTTTTAACCAGTCTTCATCCTGAATAACTTTTTTAATAAAATCCACAATTTGAATAACATCAGATTCTGCTTCTTTTCCAGTGACCGTTGTTCCAACAAAAATCCAGAGAGGTTTTTCTAAATTATATTCTTTAGCTAATCTATTATTTTCTTCGTAAACCAAAAGCTGTTCATAAAAAGATAAAAGATTTGCTACAAACATTACTTCTTGGAATTCTTGGTCGTTAATCTTTTCCTGTCTCACATTTAAGACAGAAAAATCCTTACCATATCCATCTAAGTAGAAGTATTTATAGGAATAATCAAAAGGAATTGATTTAGCATATTCTTTAAGAATCTCTTTACTTTTTATGTTTAAAATCTGACCGAAAGTTGCACTATATTCAAAAACAAAGCCATTTTCAGCAAGTTTATCCCGCCGTCTTGCCCATTTTTGGTCTTCTGAACCCTTACCTTTATGTCCTTCATCTACAAAAATAAGATTTCTACCTTCAAAAACATCTACAGGTAGAGTAACTCCTTTTCCCTTTTTCTCCTCAATAAATTTAGTTATCTCTATGACTAAGACTTCATTTTCAGTACTTAAGCCACCATTTAGGGTTCCACTATAAAGCTTGCAGGGAATACCACTTTTCTCTAATTCCTCATAATGTTGTTTTGAAAGCCCTTCATTAGGAGTAATAAGAATGATATTGTCAGGAGAAAACAACTTGTATTTGAAGAATTGGTAATAGTTTATATGCATAATGAGAGTCTTACCAGAACCTGTAGCCATCCAAAAAGCAAGTTTCTTTAAGTCATTTTCAGAAAACTCATCTATAATTTTAACATCTTCCTCTTTGTAACCCTTTAGAAATTCATTCAGTTCATATAAAAATTCAATCTTTCTATTCTTGAGATTGTCTAAGATGATCTCAGCAGAAAGTACAGCTAAATATTGAAAATACTTTAAAGAAACAGGCTCACGTCTGTAGTTTATTTTCCTTACATAGGATTGAATATTTTCATCGTATCTAAGAAGAGTCTCTTCTGAAAGTTTATCTTTTTGAATATTTCCGAAAGAGGATCGTAATACATTTATAAAGTGAGTTCTTCCATCACTATCAACGCCAACTGGGGCATCTTTTAATTTTTCCTGAAAACTTCTGAAATCATCTACTCCAAAGAGAGAAAGTATGTATTTGTTTAGGACAAGGTATTTTTCTATTGACATAACTTTATCCCATTAATCTTTTAAATTCTGGCTCAATGTATCTTATTTCTACTATGTTATCGCCAAGTTTAGAAGTTAAAACACTTTGACCATTTACATAGACAATATGTGGTCTCCAAGGTTTAAGCTCTTGAATAATAAACTCTTTATCCTTCTTAAAATCATCTTCATCCCAATTCTCTTTATACTCTCTCCAAACAATTGCTATATCTTTTCCTTCTTTCTCACCAAGAATAAATAGATATTTTCTTTGATTATTTCTTACCTTTATCTTTTTAATTTTTAATCCCAGAAGATAATTAAAAGTCTCTGGTATATCTACAATCATCTCTTGAGGTTCTCCTACTTCCTCAAGATTGACTTTAAGCTTATATGAGAAGGGATTTTTAAGATGATCCATATTTAGAAGATACGGACTTTCTCTGGTTTCAAAATCTAAGAAGTATTTTAATAGGTAGTCATCACCAAGTTTTAATTCTACCTGTTTGTTTTCAGTAAGTTCAATATTATCCAAAGTATCCTCATATTGTTCTAAAATCTGGTATTTAAAAAAGCCACCAGCATTATTTTCATTATATCTTTCTTTAACATCATTTTCTTTTGAGATACCTGACTTATCATAAGCTAAAACTCTTTTCATCCTTGGCATAATAACACTCCAGAAATGTTCTCCCATCTCTATACCAATCCATTTCCTACCAAGTTTTTGAGCTACTGCTGTTGTTGTTCCACTTCCTAAAAAGAAGTCCATAACTAAATCACCTTCATTAGATGTGGATTCTATGATACGCTTTAAGAGAATCTCTGAGTTTTCGGTAGGAAAATTCCAGCCAAATGAATATCCGGAGATATCAGTCCAATTAGAATCGAGAGGTGTGAGTTGTGATTCTAAATATTGAGGCATACCTTTTTGTTTTTTTCCAAAAACATCAATGTAGTCGTATTCTTCGTTAATTCTAATCCTACCTTCGGAATTAAGTGCGTCAAATTTCTCCTGTGAAAATCTCCAATGATTATTTTGAGGTGCTGTAAATTTTCTACCATTAATTACGATAACATTTGCTTCTTTATTTTCTTTAGGAGAGATCGCATTAACCCATCTAATCTCTCTATTTCTTTCTTTAAACACTCGTCTAAAAACAATTCTCTCACCATTACTATAGAAATAGAGTAGATCATATGCTGGATTAAATCTTTCTGGAATATTTGTTCCTTGATAATTAACTTTTCTAAGAGTCAATTCATTCCTAAAATTTTCTCTACCAAAAATCTCATCCATCAAAGGTCTGACAATCCAATTGCCGTTGTAATCACATCTAACAAAAATACTTCCTTTCTCATCCAAGATATCTCTTGCAAGCCGTAGTCTATTCTCTAACGTACTTGCCCAAGTAGAATCTTTATATTTCACATTGTAAAGATAATCAGCATCTTGTTCTTTATTAAAGGGTGGGTCAATATAAATTGTTTGTACTTTTTCTTTATATTTTCCCAAGAGTAAATTTAATGCTTGCCAGTTTTCACTCTTAATAAGTAAACCATCTAAAAGATCATCTAAATCGGCATTTTCAGTGAGTTTCTCAATGAGTCTTTCCTTAAAATCTTGACTAAAATACTTAGTATCTATCGGAAGTTTTCTATACTCTGCATCTATCAAATCTTTTTTAAAAAACAAATCTTCTTCTTTCTCTATCTTTCCAAATCCAAGCATTTCCCATTCTTCTAATTGGTTCTCATTCTTTAAAATTTCATTAGTAATACTATTTAAGAATTCTTCTCCTGCATACTCCTTTATTTTGTCAATGGTAATTACATATTCTGTTTTTAATACAAATTTCTTTTTCTCCCATAGTCTCTTTTGGAAGTCTTCTATCTGTGAAAGAAAGTCAATAATCTTTTCTCCGACCTCGCGTACTACTTTTGCACGAGTAATGTGTTTATCTAAAAATCTTTCCTTTTCAATAGTTTCAATATCTAAAACTTCGGCTTTAATAAAGTAATCCAGCTGTTCAGAAAGGAATTTCTTAAGGTTTTTGTGAATAAAGTAATCTCTTGTATTTTTTGCTGTAAACCTGCTCAACTGATATAAAAGAAGCGATTTTTCATTTTTATATTCCTTATCTAATTGCATTTTTAATTCCATATCTTCAATCTTCTTTAGGATATCATCATAAATTTTTTGATTTATTTTCTCCTGTTTTGAGGTATTACTGCCTCCTTCTACCTGATAGTTTTTAATCTCTTCTTCAGTAAGCTCTCTATACTGGAAGCGAATAACTAAGTTTTTATTCTCTGTTATCTCTATAGGATTTTCATCATCAAGCATAAAAAATCTTTCCTTAGTAGCCTTTTTTGACCCCACCTCTTCTTTAGCAGAGACAACACGAAAAATTACCCTGTGATTATTAGCTTTAAATGTGTAATCTCGGAAAAGAAGTCCAGTTTTTGTGTAATACTGATCATAATTTGCATAGTATAGCTTTACTTCTTCACCGTTATAAGGAATAGCATATCTATGTCCTTTTATTGAATAGCGATACTGAGGTGTAAAATCGCCTTCTTCATAGTAGCGAGAGAAGAAGTTATATAAGTCATTGAAAACTTGTAATTTAATCTCATCAATTGTTTGTGCCTCTTCTTTTTGTTCTTTTATAGAAAGAAAATCTTTACCAAGAGGTGTAATCTTAAACTCTTCTTTTAAATCTCCTGTAGGTATGAAGGCATTTTCTCCGAAGTTCTGAATAATTTTCTGTTTTGTCTCTTCAAAGCTCTGATTTATACCAGATAGTCTTTCATCTTTATGTTTAGCGAAAGCTGATTCTACAGTATTTTTGAGATCCTCATCAATAAATTTTTCAATTCTGTCTCGTTTGTAATTTAAAATACGGTAAATACCAAAATCTAAATCAGCTGATTCAAATTGAAAAAGTTTTTTAAGCAAATCCTGAAATTTTTGAAGGTTTTCCATAACTACCCTCTTATAAGAATGTTTAATTATAAATTATAGCCTATCTTTCCTTATATCGTCAAACTTATTCAGATGCTTTATTCTTACTTTACTCTTTCTCTAAAATCTTTCTTTTATATAATCTCTACTTCTTTTGATAAGTATTAATAATGCTCCAATTTAGCACTGCTAGCAACTATATCAAATAAGATAAATCCTAAAATAGGAAAGACAAAGATACATGATATATTTGCCTTTAAAATTATAATTGTTAAAATATTTATAAATATTATCCATTCAGGGGGGATTGTATGGAGTTTGTTAAAATGAACTGGAGTATTTTATGGAGAGTTAGTTTATTCTTAATATCATGGGGATTATTATATGCACCCTTCATTATCCCTGTAAGAAAATATTTAGAAGAGCAAGATTCTGTTAAGTCTATTCCGTTAAGATTATACATGGAATCTATGGGCATGATTTCCATAATTATAGCCTCTTTAATAATGGTATCTTTTGTAGAGCATAAACCTTTCTGGTATTTAGGATTTTCTCCTAAAAATATGATGAAAGATAGTTTTATAGGGATTTTATTGGGCTCAGGAATATTTATAATTTCAATTATTTTATTATGGGTGTTGGGTTATCTGAAACTTTATAGAGAAGGAGAAATTATCTGGTCAGTACTCTTATTAAGTGGTATTGCCATGTTATTAAATACAATTACTCAGGAGCTTCTTGTAAGAGGGTATATATTCCAAGTAATAAGAGAAAATTTTGGTGTTTTAGCATCTATAATTTTATCAAGTATGATATTTAGTATATTACATATCTCTTCTGCTAAGGGTAATATATTAGCAATGTTAAATATATTTCTGATTGGAGTTCTTTTTGGATATACCAGAGCTGTTACAGATGGTTTATGGATGCCTATAGGTATCCATTTCGCTTGGAATTTTCTTTTAGGTCCAGTTATAGGGCTTACTGTAAGTGGGAAAGAACTTACAAATAGTTGGAGATTTTTTACACTGCAAGGTCCTAACATATTTTCTGGAGGCAATTTTGGTATAGAAGGGGGACTTTCTACTACTTTTTCAATAGTGATATTTTTAATTCTTTTATATAAAATACTATGATATAATTATTATTGTAATATTTGTAGCCATATTTAGTATCCATTCCTTAGCCATTTTGTTGTTGCTCCCTCCATAACTGGATAAATTTCTCTTTATACTTATGATTCATTGAGAAGTCTGGAGATGCTAAACCAGATTTTATAAGATAAGCATTAACAAAGATTTTATTTTTGAGATAGACATATGCCATTAGAGTATTTTCCTCTATTACCTCGGTATAATGAAATCTCAGAAATACATTTTTCCATAAGATATGATCTTGTAAATATTGAATTGTATCTTCTTTTCTATTTATTTTTACCCCAAGGAATTTTACAATTAAACCTGTATCTAATTTAATTGTATTTTCGTCTATAATCTCAATGACTTTATATAATCTATCTCCGTTAAACTTAAATTTTTGAGGATCTATCTGTGGCTTTGCATCTTGGATGGTAGGAATATAATCTATCGGTGGAAAATCTAATTTTTCTTCTTTTCTTTCTATTATCTCAATGTCATCATTAAATCCAGGCAGTCTTTCTTCCATATTTAATTTTTCTTTTATTATTTCAAGAAAATTCTTGTTAATTTCATAACCTATAGCACTTCTTTGAAGTTCAAGAGCAACTTTCATAGTAGTCCCACTACCTAAGAAAGGGTCTAATACGGTGTCCCCAATAAAGGTAAACATCTTTATTAACCTGCGAGGTAATTCGTCAGGAAACATTGCTTCATGCCCTATCTGTTTTGCACCACTAAAATGCCAGTGTCCAGAAAAATACTCTTTCCATTCTTCCTTTGTCAACTTAGATGCTTCTTTAACCTCTTTTTGAACCTTTTTCCCTTCTCCTGGTTTTTTAAAGATATGAATGAATTCATAATCAAGCTCCACAATCCCATTTGGAGGATATGGGAAAGAACCCATTACATTTGCCCCCCCAGTTGTATTCATTGTAGTTTTTTTCTGCCATATGATAGAACCCATAAAATCAAAACCTATTTTTTCACACTGAGATATAACTTCAGCATGAATTGGAATGACTTTATATCTCCCATAAATTACTGATCTTGCAAATTGGTCACCAATATTTAAGCAAAACCTCCCTCCCTTTCTAAGCACTCGGTAGCATTCTTTAAAGACTCTATAAAGATCTTTAAGATATTCATGAAGGGATTGTCCATAGCCAATTTGTCCTGGGACACCGTAGTCTTTTATGTGCCAGTATGGAGGCGAAGTAACAATCAAATCTACTTCTTCATCCCCTACTTCTTTCATCAGTCTAGAATCACCAATTATGATTTTTGCATTGGTTTTTACGTGTAGGTTTTGAGTTGGTGCCATTATTTTATCTTTCCTTTCAAATTTCTATTTTATTAAGAGGAAAATCTTTTTTTAGACTCTTAAGAAAAACATATATGAGGGATATATATAACTGAATACTCTATTCAATAGAAATTTTAACATATTAGCTTTGTATAGTAAATATAATAGATGTGAGGCTGTATCTTTTTGAATTATCTATTTTTCTACCTACCATTTGTTCTCTTCATCTTTCCATTCATATCCACAGTCTTTACAATGCCAATTTGGAGAATCCTCATCAATAATGCATCCACCAAGCATAAATTTCCCCTTTTGAGAGTCTAAGAAAGCTTCGTATGAGGGTAGTCCATACATTATAGGGATTACGTTTTTAGAATTACAATTGGGACATACTTTCTTTGGTTTTCTTTTAGAAGATTTTTTAGTATCCATACTATCCCCCCTACGAACTATTTGCTATTATATCACCCTTTCCAAGGATGTTTTTCAAAGGGAATATCCCTATAGTGTTTCTCTTCCTAAGATGACTTGTCCCAAGGATATCCCTCCATCATTGGTGGGGACTTTTTGATGGGTGAAGACTTTGAATCCCAGCTCTTCAAGAGCTGGAATGGAAATATTTAGAAGCAGTCTATTTTGGAATACACCTCCAGAAAATCCTACGTTATTGATTTTATATTCTTCTCTTAAAATCTCAGATATGGAGATAATCATCTGAGAGATAGTGTTATGGAATTTTCTTGCAAGATCTGATATTTCTCTTTTATCTTTTTCCTCAAGAATTTTTTCTATGGTGGGATAAATATCAATCTCAAAATTCCCATGATCCTCAAGAATTTTAAAGGGATAGCATCCTTTATCATTTGATTCCATAGCCTTCATTTCCAGCTCTATGGCAGCCTGTCCTTCGTAATCTATGGATTCTCTTATACCTAAGAGGGCAGATACTAAGTCAAAAATTCTTCCACAAGAGGATGTGTAAAATACATTTTCCTCTTTTTCCACAAGCTTTTTAATAAGCTCTTTCTCTAAGGAATTTCCAGATGGAAAAACTTTATCTATGATTTCAGGCATATATTTGGAAAGGTAAGAGAGTGCAATTCTTCTAGGATTTTCAATGGCAAAGTCTCCTCCTGCTATAGGGAAATATTTAAAGTGAGCTACTCTTTTAATATCTTCTAAATTTCCAACAAATACCTCTCCTCCCCATATTTTTCCATCCTCTCCGTATCCTGTACCATCAAAGGAGAATATAATAGTGTCATTTATGATGTTATTATCAAGCATAAGAGAGAAAGCATGGGCTTTATGATGCTGTATAGCCTTTATTTCCATGTATCTTTTAAACATTTCTGCAAAATCTGTAGATAGATATTGAGGATGAAGATCATGTACTAATAATTCAGGCTCTATTTTAAATAATTTTATGAATTCCTGAATGGTCTCTGCATAAACATCTAATGTATCTTTATCCTTTAAGTCTCCTATATGTGGGCTTAAGAAAACATAATTTTCCTTTCCCAAGGCGAAGGTATTTTTTAACTCTCCACCAAGAGCAAGGGTAGGCTTAAGTTTTATAGGGATTTTAATGGGATCAGGGGCATAGCCACGGGCTCTTCTTATAAAGTTTATACTTCCTCTTTCTACAAATACTACGCTATCATCAATTCTGTGGGCTATATTTCTATTGTGGAATACAAATATATCTGCTATATCTTTTAATTTCTCTTTTGCCTCCTCATTATCCTTTACTATAGGTTCATCAGTGAGATTTCCACTTGTCATGATGAGTGGTTTATTAAAATATTCAAAGATTAAATAATGGTATGGAGTATAGGGAAGCATTATTCCAAGATATTTATTCTCTGGTGCACATAGGGGAGATATATCAAGGAGATCTTTTATTCTTAAAAGTACGATAGGTCTTTCTTTAGATAGGAGTAGTTTTCTTTCCTCTTCATTTAAATAGCAATACTTTTGGATAGTCTCTAAATCTTTTATCATTATGGCAAAAGGTTTTGAAGGTCGTCTTTTTCTTTCTCTTAATATTTTTACTGCTTCATTATTTGTAGCATCACATGCTAAATGAAACCCGCCTATTCCTTTTATTGCTAATATGTATCCATTATCTAAAAACTCTCCTATGTTTTTAAATATATTTTCCCCTTCAGCTTCTTCTATCCATAATTTAGGACCACAATCATAACAAGAGATAGGTTGAGCATGAAATCTTCTTGAAGATGGATTGTGATACTCTTTTCTGCAAGATTCACACATTTCAAAGATCTTCATAGTGGTTTTATCTCTATCGTATGGTAGGTCTTCAATTATGGTATATCTAGGACCACAGTTAGTGCAGTTTATAAATGGATATTTATATCTTCTATCCTTAGGATCATTCATCTCTTTTAAGCAGTCTTCACATATAGCAATATCAGGGGAGATGAAATTAAATCCAGTCCCCTTTTCACTTTCTATAATGGAGAAATCTGTAAAAATTTCTTCTGTATAGATTTCTTCTTTCTCAATCTTTTCTATTTTAGAAAGAGGAGGTGCTTCTTCTACAAGGAGATCTAAGAAATTAGATACATCTTCCTCTCTTCCCTGAAGCAAAATTAAGACGCTTCCTGTGGTATTTTGAATCCATCCTTTTAGATTTAACTCTTTTGCAAGACGATAAACAAAGGGACGAAAGCCTACTCCTTGTACTATACCCCATATTTTCAGTCTATATACTTTTCCCATATATTCTTTAAGAATTCTTCTAAAATTTTTACTCCCTTTTCAAGATTTTCTCTTGCTTTTTCTGAGAGTTCTTCTCCGAAATCAAAATCATAACCTTTCATAGAGAGAAGATAAAATTCTGGTTCTTTATGATAAAGAGTAGAGATCCAAATAAGGAGTTCTTCGCAGGTCATATGGTGTGTAAGAGGGGAAAATTTCTCTTCCTTTTCTATCTTTCTGAAGGCGACATCGTCTCCTTCAATAGCTGCATCGGAAAAGATAACTATATCATAATCTTTAAGATTCTCTGCTAAATCAAAAGCAAGCTCCTGAACTTTAATCTTTTGTATATTTTCAAAGTAGTCCAGGAGCTTTATTCCTAATCCATCGTCTCTTCTATATTCGTTTCCAAAACCTACAAGTATTATTTTTTTCAATCTCTTTTTACGACATCAATAAGATTTCCTTCACTATCATAAAACTCTAAGACTATGGGCATACTTCCAATGGCGTGAGTAGAACAAGAAAGACAGGGGTCATAACATCTTATAGCTCCTTCTACTCTGTTTAACATTCCTTCCTTTAGATCTTTGCCATCTACAAAGGCTTTTGCTACAAGCTCTACTCCTTTACTCATAGCCCAATTATTATGTCCTGTGGACACAATAAGGTTTACTTTTTCAATAACTCCCTTTTCATCTACCCAATAATGATGAATGAGAGTTCCTCTTGGTGCTTCAATTACTCCAACCCCCTCTTCATTCTGTACTGTTCCAAGTCTTAAGACATCTTGGGACATTACCTCTGGATCTTCTAAGATTTCTCTTACTCTTTCTAAGGCATAAATGGTCTCTATAAGTCTTGCATAATGATAGTAGAGAGATCCTTCTACGGGTTTTCCATTTCCAAGAGCTTTAAATTTTTTAAACTCTTCATTAGCAAGAGGAGTACTAATTTTATCTGCTACATTGAGCCTTGCAAGAGGTCCTACTCGGTATACTCCCTCAGGATATCCCAGAGGTTTATAGAATGGGAATTTCAAGTAGCTCCAGTCTTCTACTTTTTCTCCAATATATTTAAGGTAGTATTTTCCTTTGAAATCCTTAAGAATCTCTCCATCTTTATCCATAAATCTTATTTTTCCATCATAAAGCTCTAAAGATCCATCTTCTTTAACAAGTCCCATATATCCAGATGAGAAAGATGCAAATTTCTCGCATAGATCTTTATTCTTCTCTATGAAGTCCTCTGCAATTTTTATACCTTCTTGAGTATAACTTATCATTTCGTCTATGCCCTTTAAGATTTCATCTTTTACTTCAGGAGAGAGGGCAGCATTTACTCCTCCAGGAACTGCAAAGGTAGGATGTATTCTTCTTCCTGCCACAAGCTCTATGATCCTTTGTCCAAACTTTCTAAGTTTTACTGCTTTTAGGGCAAGATCTGGGTTTGCCTGAATTAAGCCCACCACGTTTCTTATCTTTGGATCTGCATCCCATCCTAAGATGAGATCTGGTCCTGCTAATTCAAAAAAGTGCATGGAATGAGACTGAATAATCTGTCCCATATGGATGAGTTCTCTCAAGAGTTTTGCAGTTTTTGGTATATCTATTCCTACGATCTCATCACAGGCTTTGGCAGAAGCAAGGTGATGGCTTACAGGGCATATGCCACATATTCTTTCTGTAATTACAGGCATTTCAGAGAAATGTCTTCCCTCTGAAAACTTTTCAAATCCTCTGAATTGGTCTATATGTAAATAAGCTTCTTGTACTTTTCCATCATCATCCAGATGGATAGTTACTCTTGCATGTCCTTCTATTCTTGTAACTGGGCTTATGGTTATTTTCTTTTCCATATTTTTCACCTCTTATTCATACTTCAAGAGTTCCCCTGATAGTACAGGGACTCTTCCTTCTAAGGCTTCTTTTAGTACGTAATAAATGGCATCTGCAGAAGGTGGGCATCCTGGTACATAAAGATCTACCTTTATTACCTCATTTGCTGCTTTTACTTTTGATAGATGCTTCCCAATCTCATCAGAGGTAGGAATTTTGCCCTGCACTGTGCTTTCAGTAGTAATATATCCTCTTTCCAGAAGATCTGGGATAGGTACATAATTTCTCATGGTAGGAATTCCACCAAATACTGCACAATCTCCGAGAGCTAAAATTAGCTTGCATCTTTCCCTCATAAGTTTTACATCTTCCTCATGATGGTCTGTAGCTACTGCTCCCTCAATAATTCCTATATCAGTACCCTCATCGGGAACCTTTAAGTCTGTTATAGGAGTTGCATTTATCTCTAATCCCTTACTTATTAGCTCTACTAATCTCTCGTCCATATCTAAGAAGGACATATGGCATCCTGAACATCCCTCACACCAGATAGAAGCAACTTTTAGTTTTCCCATTTTCTTCACCTCATTATTAAAAGACTTTTTCAATTTTTCCTGATATTTCTGAAAGAAAAGTTTTTAAGTCAATTACATCATCATAAACTGGCTTCAATACTTTTTCTTTTCTTAATGTTTTACCCTCTAAATTATAGAAGCTTCCTTCACTCTCAAATCCATTAGTAGTTCCTACTACCACATCTGCCTTGTGGATTTCTTCATTTTCATAAGGAGTAAATACAATTTTGAAGGAATTTTCAATAGGAAGATCTTTTATCCCTTCTAAATCTTTCCCAAATATAAAGACAGTGGGAGCAGAAACCTTCTCATGCTTTATGCCTAAATTATGAAGCCCGATAGTATTTGTCTCTTGTGGTAAGAAAAGGAACTTTGCATTATTAAGAGAGGATAACACTTCTTTTTCTTCTTTATTCAGATCTCTATAAATTACCACAACCTCTTTTTCATTCTTTAGTACATCTTTTGCAGCATTAATATCTTTTGTATTGAATACATAATCTGCAATCTTTGCAATACTGTTAAACTCTCCATCTATAACCATAAGTTTTGCCTTTTTCCCTAAAACTCTCCTTTTTACCATGGAACCAATAGCACCATAATCTCTATTTAAATCTGCTCCGATTACTACAAAGAATTCTGCAGTATCCAAATCTTTTAAGGAGATATTAGATGGAATTTGAGGCTCTACAGGATAGATTGAATAGACTTTATCTTTAAAGATCTCTTTTATAAGGGCTAACTCTTCATTAAATAAAGAGCCATCTACATATGCTATAGCATCTTTAATCTTTGAGTTTATTAATTTTATTAGACCCTCGCTATTTCCCTTTCTATATCCAAAATCATCTTTTATTCTTATTCCACTCACTCTTTCCTTCTCATCATATAAAGAAAGATATCTTCCCTTCTTGCAGAGAAGACCTTGGGAAACTTCAGAATTCCAATCTCCATATATCTTAACTATGAAATTAGCACCCTTCTTTTTATAGATCTCCATTCCACATCCCACAGGGCATATATCACAATTTGAATAGATGATATCTGATTGTACCTCTCTACCAAGATATGCAGATCTTTTATCAGTAATGGAACCTGTAGGACATACTTGAGCACAAAGTCCACAAGAAACACAGGTAGATTTTCCAAGAGGTACATCCATATCGGCAATGATCATAGTATCAATTCCTCTTTCCATCTCACCAAGGACATAATGCCCTGCTACTTCAGAACATGCTCTTACACATCTTCTACAAAGGACGCAGCGATTGTGATCCATCATGATAAATTCATGGGAATCATCTAAGGGGAATTTTCTTTCATAGGTGGGAAAATCAAAGTGATCTAATCCAAATTCATAGCCTAAATCCTGAAGTTCACATTCTCCTGTTACTTCACAGTACATGCAGTAATGATTTCTCTCGGAGAATAAAAGCTGAAGTACTAATTTTCTTGCAGCTATAACATTTGGTGTATCAGTTTTTATATCCATATTAGGCTCTACAGGAACAGTACAAGCTGTTTTTAATACTCCTCTATCTTCTACTAAACAAAGTCTACAAGAACCTTGAGGGAGTAAAGGTTCATAGTTACAGAGTACTGGCACATGTATTCCTAAGTCTTTAAGTACTTGAAGGACTGTTTTTCCAGGAGAAACTTCTACTTCATTTCCATTCACTTTAATTTTAATGTTCTCCATACTTCACCCTCTCTCTTTTTGAAATTTTTATGGGATAAAAGAAGCAACTTCTGCTATCTCTTTTGATATAGGAGATTTAAGTAGTTCATCTGTCTTTCCATAGTAATCTTCCAGATCTTGGTAGTAAGATACTTTTCCTAAATATTTAATCTGAAGCTCTTCACATTTATTCTTTACAAAATCTGAGTTTGAATTTTTCATGTTTTCAATGAGTCCTACAATGGGAATATTTTGCTCTTTTAAAAACATAGCAAGTTTTGTAACAGTCTCCATAGCAAACCTTGTGGAGTTAGAGATAAGAATAAATTCTAATCTTTTTATAATATTTATGAGATCAAGAAGAGTCTCTCCCATTCCTGGAGGCATATCTATAATAAGATAATCTAAATCATCCCATTTGGTTATAGTAAATAGCTCTATAATAGAGTCTGAAACTTCTTTTCCTCTCATAGCTAAGGGCTTATTTTGAGTAAAATAAATGATGGACATAAAATGGATGCCATCTATCTCCACAGGTTTAATACCAGAATCTTCCTTAGGCTGAAGATGATTTCCATCAAGTATAAGATGAGAGGAAGGTCCGTATAGATCAAGGTCTAAGAGTCCAACTTTAAATCCCTTTTCCTTTAGGATAAGGGAAGTAAAAGTTGAAAGGGTGCTTTTTCCAACGCCACCCTTTCCGCTTCCAAAAGCTAGTATGTTCTTTATATTTTTCACCCTTTCTTCAATGATAGAGACCCTTGGATCTATTAATTTCATGTTATATCCTCAATCCAGACTCCTCTTCCTTCTTCAATATCAAAATCTCTACTTTTACATTTAGGACAATGGATATATACATGTATAGTCTCAGGGATGAAGTGAATGGCTTCTTTCTCTTCCTCTCCTAAATCCTTAAAACTATCAGCATATTTCCATACATATCCACAAGAATTGCAACGAATTTTTGCTGGATATTCTTTATACTCTACCTTTGCTCCTTCTACGATTGTCCCTTTGGAAAGCTCTTTTATAGCAAAGTCAAATACTTCTAAGTCAATCTGTTGCACTTCTCCAATTTTAAGAGAAAGAATAGCTACACTTCTCAGATTTTTCCTCTGAGCTTCCTCTACAGCTGAATTTATAACTGCTTCTGCTAATGCCCACTCGTGCATAATTTAACAATACATCCTTAATTTTAATCAAATTCTCTTGAAATATCAAGCTATTAAATAGATCTTCTGTATTAGCTAACGATATCTACTTTATAGGCTATCTTTTCTCTTATTCTCCCATTCTTCTTTTAGAATGCTCATAATATAGAGGTCTTGGTATTTTCCAGATTTAAACATTTTCTGTCTTAGCTTTCCCTCTAATATAAACCCTGCTTTTTCATAACATCTGATAGCCCTTTTGTTAAACTCAAATACAGCAAGCTCTACTTACCACATCGCTTTGACTTTTATAGAGATTTTTAAGCCACTCTTCCTCTCTAAGAGTATTGAATGGAAATGTTCCCATCGTTAAAAATGCTGTAATCTCAGGATCATTCACCCATTTAATTAGCTTAGGTAGATCTTCTAATTCAAGAGGTCTAAAATAGATTCTATCACCCACTAAAAATGGATTTTCCATAATGATTCATCTCCCTTTAGATAAGAATAACATCATAGATTTGGAGAAGTTTTATTTATTAAAGATTAAAAAGCCTTCTTGGATATGCTCAGGAGTAGTTCCGCAGCATCCTCCAATGAAGTTTATTTTTATCTTTTTCATCTCTTCTACAAATCTTTTGAAATCCTCAGAGGTTTCAGGATATATGAGTTTTTTATCTTTATATATAGGGATACCCGCATTAGGTTGTATGAGTACAGGAAGATTAGTAATTTTTCTTATAATTGGTGCTATTTTTATCATATCTTCAAATCCTCTACCACAATTTGCTCCCACAAAATCTGCCCCCTCTTTTTCTAACTCTTTTATAGATTTTTCTACATCATCACCAAAAGGAGTTCTTCCTCCTTTTTCTCCCCATTCAAAGCTCATGGTTACGCCTACAGTACAATCAAGCTTCTTTGCAGCTCTTAATGCAATGATTGCTTCTTGAAGAGATATCATAGTTTCTATGAGGATAAAGTTTACTCCTGAATCTAATAGCATTTTTATCTGTTCAGAGAAAACCTCTTCTGCCTCTTCAGGAGTTATATCTCCATAAGGTTCAATAAGTTCACCTAAGGGTCCTACAGATCCTGCTACTAATACTTTTCCCTCAGATGCTTTTAGGGCTATCTCAACACCTTTTTCATTTATCTCATTTATTCTATCTTCAAGCCCAAATTTCTTAAGTCTCAACCTATTTCCACCAAAGGTGTTAGTTTCTATTACCATAGCTCCAGATTTTATATAATCCCTATGGACTTCTTCCACTAAAGATGGATTTTCTAAATTGAGAATCTCAGGAGGCTTCCCTGGAGGAAGTCCTCTTCTTTGGAGTTCTGTTCCCATAGCTCCATCAAAGAAAAGCATTTCAGGTAGAATTATTCTCATTATTTGAAGTATATCATATCCTTTAAAAATATTATATACTTTATAGAAATGGGGGATATATCATTTTACTTTGAGAAGTATGGAGAAGAAATTTATAGATATCTGCGAAGGCTTACAAGAGATGAGGAAACTGCAAAGGATCTTTTGCAGGAGACCTTCCTTAGGGCTATGAGATCATCTATAGATGATGAGAAGGCAAAGAATTATCTTTTTAGGATAGCTCATAATTTAGCTATGGATTATTTTAATGAGTCAAAGAGATTTGTAGATATACCTTTAGATGGAGAGGAAAGCTCTGAAAATGCTTATGAGATTATGGAAAATAAAGATATATGGAAGCCATTAGAGCTTATAGAGAAAAGTATTCTTATCCTTTATTACCAAGAAGGCTATTCTTATAAAGAGATCAGTGAAAAGCTTGATATTCCTTTGAATACTGTGAAGAGTCATATTTTTAGAGCTAAAAAAAAGATATATAATTATTTAAAGAGTGAAAAATGAATTGCAAAGAATTTAGAGAGAAAATGTTTATGTACCCAGATGTAGAAGAGGAATTCTTCCTCCACCTTAATGAGTGTGAGGAATGTAAGAAGGAGTTTTCTTTTTATCTAAATAATGTTGAAAACAAACTTTCAGAGAAGGTCTTAGAGAAAGAGATTAATAAAGAGTGGAAAGATGTTCATGGAGAAGTTTTAAGAAAGCTTGAATTTGAGAAAAGGAAAAGGAATATTCTCCTCTTTGGACTTATCTCTCTTGAGGTTATTTTGGCTTCCTGGTTGAGTTATATATTTATAAAATTTATATTTTCGGATTTTTCTCTTTTTCTCCTTACAGTTAAAGGATTATTAGAAATAGCCTTTAACTATTCTTACATAATAGGTATAATTCTTCTCTTCATTTTAGCTATTTCTCTTAAGTTAAACATAAAAAATAGGTTTTAGGAGAGGATTTTGGATAGAGAGGTAAATCTTAAAGAGTTAGAACGGAAAGTAAAGAAGATAGTTAAAAGATTAAATATAGAAGATATCGTAAGAAAAGCAATAGAGCATTTTGATCCTCCCACTTTAAGTGGTATTGTAGCTTTGGATTTAAAAACTGGAGAAATATTTAGTTATTCCTCCTTAGAAGAACCTTCTTTTAGCAAAACTATAGTAGTCTTATATTACCTTCCAGTATCAGCATTTCCATTGGAAAAACTCTTTTCAGAAAAAGAGCTAAATACAGCTAAGATACTTATGGGAGATGGATGGAATCTCAGTGCCAGAGATATTGCTAATACCTTAGGAAAAGAATGTAAGGATTTGGAAGATTATATTTTTTCCAACATAATGAGAGATGATTCTCCTGAAGAGGAAATTGTAAAAAATATAATGAATTATGTAAAAAAGGTAGTTTCCTCTAAAAAAGATTAAGTAGGGAGGAGTTACTCCTCCCTTAACAGGACTCCTTAATAATATCTTCAAAAATTTCTTTATATTTTTCTAATTTTTCTTTGGTATCCGCCTCAAATCTTAATACAATTACAGGTTCTGTATTACTTGCCCTTGCTAATGCCCAACCATCAGAGAATTCAATTCTTACTCCATCTATTGTAATGACCTTTTGAATATCCTTAGCTATTTCTGGATATTTATCCTTTAAATTATCAAGGAAGTTTTTGATAATCTCAAATTTTTTCTCTTCACTGCACTGCACTCTTATTTCAGGAGATGCATAGACTTTTGGAAATTCCTTTAAGAAATCAGAGAATATAAAGCTTGGATTATTTAACTTTTCTGTAGCATATAGTTCTAAAAGTCTTAAAGTAGCATATATAGCATCATCATATCCAAAAAATCTATCATTGAAGAATATATGACCACTCATCTCTCCTGCAAAGAGAGCATTTTCTTCCTTTAATTTCTTTTTTATGAGGGAATGTCCCACAGGAGAAAGGATTGGTATGCCTCCTAATTTTTCTATCCCATCAAAAAGGAATTTGGAGCATTTTACCTCTCCTATAATTTTTCCACCTGGATTTTCCTTTAAAACACCTTTGGCAAAGATATAAGCCAATCTATCTCCGTACACTACTTCTCCTTTTTCATCTACAACTCCTACTCTGTCCGCATCTCCATCATAGGCTATACCAAAATCTGCTTTCTCCTTTACCACCGTCTCTCTTAAGGTTTTTAATGTTTCTACCACAGTGGGATCAGGATGATGATTAGGAAATCTACCATCAGGCTCTGAGAAAAGTTCAATAACATCTACCCCAAGTTTTCTCAAAATTTCAGGAATTACAAGTCCTCCACATCCATTTCCAGAATCCACTGCAACCTTAATCTTTCCTACTGGAAGTTTGGTAATACTTGAATCTTTGAATTCTTTTAATAGGAAATCTTTGTAAAGAGAAAGAATATCAAAGGTCTCTAAGCTTCCTTCAGGATACTTTTGATACTCTTTTAAGTTAGCTGCTATCTCATAAAGCTCCTGAATAAGAGGACCATACATAGTTTCCTTTTCAACACAAACCTTCATACCATTAAACTGAGGAGGATTGTGACTACCTGTAATCATTAGTCCACCATCTACAGGAAGCTTGAAAAGTGAGAAATAAAGAGCAGGAGTTGGACAAAGTCCTATATCAATGACATTTATGCCAGAGGATCTAAGTCCTTTAATAAGACTTTCGGAAAGATCCTTAGAAGAGAGTCTTGCATCTCTTCCTACAGATACTTTTAGATTTTGTTTATTTACCTTTTTTCTTAAAAACTGTGCATATGCTCTTCCAATAATCTCTACTACATCTTTATTTAGATCTTTTAGTACTTCTCCTCTTATATCATACATTCTAAATATGCTTCTATCTAAGTTAACCATCCTTTGCTTCCCTCCTTATTTTTAAATTTCTAAATTTTTCATTACTATTTTAGCAAATATTTCTATCCCTATTGCCATAGATTCCTCATCAAAATCAAAAAAGGCTGAGTGATTAGGATGAGTTAGTCCTTTCTCTTCATTGCTTGAGCCTAACCAGAACATTGCACCAGGTCTTTTCTCTAAAAAGTATGAAAAGTCTTCTCCTCCCATAGAAGGTCCTAAATCTTCTATGTTTTCTTCTCCTATTACTTCTTTTGCTATTTCCTTTACAAGTTTTACCTCTTTCCCATCATTTTTCACTGGTGGGTATCCAAACTGATAATCTACCTCTGCTTCTCCTAAAAAGGCTTCAGAGATATTCTTGGCTATGGTTTTAACTCTTTTTGATACCTTCTTTGCTAAGTTTTGATCAAAGCTTCTTACAGTTCCTTGTATCTCTGCCTCTTCAGGGATTACATTGAAAGTATCTCCACTTTGAATTTTGCAAACACTTAAGACAAAAGGAGTTAAAGGATCTATCTCTCTGGAAGGGACTGCCTGTAATGCTTGTACTATCTGAGTAGAAATTATGATGGGATCTACAGTTTTATTAGGGGCTGAACCATGTCCTCCCTTTCCCTTTACTTTTATGGTAAAAGCATCTGCCTGAGCACAAAAAGTTCCTTTCCTCACAGAGATCTTTCCCGTAGGGATTAGATTCCAGAGATGAAGGGCATAAACTTTATCTACATAAGGATTTTCAAGAACTCCTTCTTTTATCATTAACTCTGCTCCACCAGGAGGAAGCTCTTCTGCAGGTTGAAAAACAAATTTCACATTTCCCTTTAATTCATCTTTATGTTTTGCAAGAATCTTAGCTGTTCCTAAAAGTATAGCAGTATGTCCATCGTGTCCACAGGCATGCATAACTCCATCATTTTGAGATTTATATGGAACGTTATTTAATTCTTGTATGGGAAGTGCATCCATATCTGCTCTAAGGAGTATAGTTTTTCCTTCTTCCTTTCCTTTAAGTATCCCTACTACACCTGTTTTTGCCATTCTTTTTACATCAATCCCTAAATTTTTCAAGTATCTTGTGATCTTATCTGATGTTTTATACTCCTGAAATCCAAGCTCTGGATACTTATGAATATCTCTTCTTATTTCAATGACTTCTTCCATAATCTCCTGAATCTCTTCCTTCAAATTCATAGTCTTACTCTCCCCTTTCTTAAAGCCTCTAAGAATGCTTCTACTACTAATGGATCGTAAGAAGTACCTTCTTTCTCAGTGATTTCTTTTATAGCAGTGTCTAAAGGTAGAGCAGGACGATAAGGTCTATGAGAGGTCATAGCCTCAACCACATCTGCAACTGCAATAATTTTTGCTTCAGGGAGTATCTCCCCATCTTTTAATCCTAAGGGATAACCAGAACCATCTAATCTTTCATGATGTTGATATATTACAGGAGCAATTTCTTTTAATACATTTATCTTTTTAAGAAGATTATATCCTATCTCTGAATGAGTATTCATAATTTGTTTTTCAAGAGGGGTTAATGAGGATGGCTTATTTATTATTTCAGAGGGTATAGCGATCTTTCCAATATCATGAAGAAGAGCACATAATGTAATAAATGTTAATCTTTCTTGAGGAAGATTCATTTCTCTCCCAATAGCCACAGAGATTTTTGCTACTTTTTTTTGATGTTCTGAAGTATAGGAATCCTTTAGTTCTATAATATCTGAAGTGATTTTTATCACCTGATAAAGAGAAGATTGCAGTTTCCTTTGAATATTAGTTTTCTCTTCCAATTCTTTATTAAGAGATTCATAGAGCCTTGCATTTTCAAGAGAAACCGAAAGAATTGGAAGTATGGGACTTACCTTCTCTATATCTTCCTGAGAGAATGCATAAGCTTTATCACTATCAAAACTTATGATACCACTAATTTCATTATTAAAAGGTATAGGAATCATAAGATGTGACTTTATCCATGAAGTTTCTGGAATAGAAATCCAGAATGGACATTTGTCTGTATCCTCTATAAGGAGAGGTTCCTTACTTTGCAAAACAATATCAAGGGTATAAAACTCTTCTCTATTCATTTTAAAAGATCTCATAAAATTATCTGAGTTATATTTCTCATATCCTAAAAAGGAAAGATATTGAAGGGTATCACCTTCTAAAATTCCAACATTTGCAGAAGTATAAGGTATAAGATTCTCTAACTCCTTTAGAGTTTCTTCAAAGAGTTCATTAATAGTTCTCTTAGATATGAAAGAAAAGGTAAGATCTCTTAAGATTTTTGTATCTTCCTTCTCTAAATATCCTTTGATCTCTAAGGCTAAGATCTTAAGGAATTTTATCTCTTCTTCTTCTAAAACTTTATCTCTACTTTCTGCGGTAAATATAAAGGAGAAATAAGTAGTCTGAATAGGGATTGAGAATTTTTTATCTGAAATTTTTCCTTTGGGGCTAATTAGTTTGTCTGTATGCTCTAAAGCTATATAAATTCCTAAGTTTTCCATTAAAAGTTTAGATATCCTTAAAAGGACATCTTCAATGCTATCTGCTTCATCTATTTCATCCTTAATTTGAAGAATTAGATCGGTACATGTCAATTTTTTTACCTTTTCTACAATAACTATTTAATTTATAATAACATTTTAAAATGTTTTTTTCAAAAAAATAAACTATAATTACAAATTATAGGGGGCAAAAACGTATGATATGTGAAATAATGTCCATAGGGACAGAGATTCTTCTTGGAGATATTTTAAATACTAATGCTCAATATTTGGGAAGAAGACTTGCAGATCTTGGTATTAATGTATATTTTCATACATCTGTAGGAGATAATCCTGAAAGGCTAAAGAAAGCCTTTGAGATTGCCTTCTCAAGAAGTGATATGGTGATTGCTACAGGTGGACTTGGACCTACTAAGGATGATCTTAGCAAAGAAGTTGCTGCCGAATTTTTTGGTAAAAAACTGGTTATTGATGAGGAATCATTAAAAAGAATAAAAGATTCTTTTGAGAAAAGAGGACTTCCTTTAACCCCTGGAAATATAAAACAGGCATATATAATTGAAGGAAGTAGTCCTATACTTAATGACTATGGGACTGCTCCTGGGATCCTCTTAGAAGAAAAGGGCAAAATTTTAATTCTTCTCCCTGGACCTCCTAAGGAAATGGTACCTATGTTTGAAAATTATGTAGTTCCTTTTCTTTCCTCCCTTTCTTCAGAGACTATTTACTCAAGAGTTTTAAGGGTGTGTGTTCTTGGAGAAAGTTTTATGGAAGAAAGGGTTCATGATCTTATAGAGAATCAAACAAATCCTACAATAGCTCCATATGCAAAGGAAGGAGAGGCTATTTTAAGAATTACTGCAAAGGCAAAAACTAAGAATGAGGCGGAGAAGTTAATAGAACCTGTGGTAGAAGAGATTAAAAAAAGAATAGGAGAATATATTTATGGAGAAGGAGATATCACCTTAGAAGAAGTAGTAGTGAAGCTTCTTCTAAATAAAAATCTAACGATCTCTATAGCAGAGTCTTGTACAGGTGGAATAATTACTTCCAGACTTGTAAATGTGCCAGGTGTATCCAAGGTGCTTTTAGAGGGAGTTGTGGCTTACAGTAATGAGGCTAAGATGAAAAGGCTTAATATCTCTGAAGAGATTCTTAGAAAATATGGAGCAGTAAGTAAGGAATGTGCTATGGAGATGGCTAAGAATGTAGCATTACTCTCCTCTTCTCATATTGGTCTTTCAGCTACCGGAATAGCAGGACCTGAAGGAGGTAGTGAGGAAAAACCTGTGGGTCTTGTTTATTTAGGACTTTATATTAAAGGAAAGCTCTTATATAAAGAGTTAAGGCTTAGTGGGGATAGAGATAGAATTAGACTTATGACCACTATAAATGCTTTGGATTTTCTTAGAAGAGAGATTATAAAAATAGAATAATAATATTTTTTAATCTTTCTCTTACCTAATTCTTTAATATTATTTTCTTATCTTTATTTTTTTGTTATAATATACATACCGACTGGTCGGTATGGGAGGAAAAAAATGAAAGAGAAAAGTACAAAAGATAGGCTTGTGGAGATAGGTGAGGAGTTTTTCTCTAAGAATGGATACAATGCCACCAGTATATCCGATATATGTGAAAGAGCAGGTGTAAGTAAAGGAGCCTTTTTTCATTATTTCCCTACGAAGGAAAGTTTTTTCTTAGAGGTTCTTGATAAGTGGCTTTTTGAACTTTCAGAGAGACTCCAAACTTATAAAGAGGTTTCAGGAAATGTCCCTGATAGCATTTTAAAGATGACAGAGATTTTTAATGATATATTCCGGGAATCCAAAGATAAGTTTTTCCTTTTCCTTGAATTTTTGCGATGGGGAGTAAAGGATGAAAAAATTTTAAAAAGGCTTGGAGAATATTTTAATAAATATGAGGAATACTTCTCTCATCTTATTGAAGAGGGTATAAGAGAGGGAAGTTTTGTGGATGTAGATCCTCATATAGTATCTCACAGCTTAATCTCTTTTTCCTTAGGGACTATTCTGCAGGAGATTTTTGACCCTTTGAAAGATTGGGGAAAAATCAGTAAAGAAGGTATTAAATTGATAATTTCAAGTATTAAGAAGGGAGAGTGATATCATGAAAGTTCTTCTCACAGGTGCCTTTGGGAATATAGGTTTGAGTGCTATTGAGGAGATTATAAGGCAAGGGGATAAAGTTAGATGTTTTGATTTAAAGAATAAAAGAAATGAGAAGATATTTAAGAGATTGAAAAAGGAATATGGGGAAAGAATTGAAGTTTTTTGGGGGGATATCACAAGAGAGGAAGATATAGAAGAAGCTCTTAAAGATCAGGATATAGCTGTACATCTTGCTTTTATAATTCCAAAGCTTTCTGTTACAGGTTTAGAATCAGAGAAAGTACCAGATATAGCCTATAAAGTAAATGTTATTGGTACAAAAAATCTTGTGGATGCTATGGAAAAAGCTTCTTATCCTAAAAAAATTATTTTTACCTCTTCATTGCATGTCTTTGGTATTACTCAAAATCTTGTGCCACCAAGAAAGGTTGATGATCCTCTAAATCCTCCAGAACATTATTCAAGGCATAAGGTAGAATGCGAGAATCTTATTAAGAATTCTAATCTTACCTGGAGTATCTATAGATTGGCAGCTTCACTTCCTATAAGTGTAAAGCTTGATATAGGAATGTTTGATGTGCCTCTTGAAAATAGAATGGAATATGTACATACAAAGGATGTAGGTCTTGCTATTGCAAAGGGAGTAAGGAGTGAGAAGATTTGGGGCAAGGTGCTTCTTATTGGTGGAGGTCCTAAATGTCAATACTATTATAGGGATATCTTGCAGAGAGTATTAGAAAGTATAGGTGTGGGAATGCTTCCTGAAGAGGCTTTCTCTGATAAGTTTTTTGCTACTGATTGGCTTGATACTAAAGAAAGTGAGGAAATCTTACATTATCAGAGAAGGACTATTGAAGATTATGTGGAAGATGTTAAAAGGGAATTAGGATATAGAATATTTTTTATTAAGCTGTTTAGACCTACAGTAAGATTTATTTTGCTTAAAAAATCCCCTTATTACAAGAGAAGACTTATCCCTCTAAAAGTACTTTTGGAAGGTTATAATAAATTATTTTAAAAATATGTTAAAAATGGGGGGAGGTGAGATTTTGATGATATAATACTTTTGTAACATAATTTTAATAGAGGGGTTTATTAATGGAAAAACTTTCTCTAACTTACCAGGATGTAGGACTTCTTTTAGGGGGTTTAAGTCTCTTCCTTTTCGGTATAATACAGATGAGCACTGGTTTAGAGAAAGCTGCTGGCACAAGGCTACGTAGTATTTTTGGAAAACTTAATTCTTCACCCTTTAAAGGCCTTCTTATTGGTACTCTTGTGACTTCAATAGTTCAAAGTAGTAGTGCCGTTACTGTGCTTACTGTAACTTTTGTAAATGCAGGGCTTCTAACTTTGGAAGGGGCATTAGGAATAATTTTTGGCGCAAATATTGGTACTACTATTACTGCACAGCTTGTAGCTTTCAATTTTACTGCTTTTGCTCCTTATTTTCTCCTTTTAGGATTTATTTTGCTATTTTTTGGAAAAAGAAAATATATGCGTAATGTGGGAGAAGCTGTTTTTGGCTTTGGACTAATATTTATGGGTCTTTATATTATGCAGTCTTCTCTTTCTGCCTTAAGTAATTGGGCTCCTTTTCATAATGCAATGGTATCATTAGGGAAATATAGTATATTAGGAATTTTAACTGGTGCTGTTATAACAGGTATTATTCAAAGTAGTAGTGTTACCACAAGTGTTGTAGTGGCTCTTGCATCAAAAGGTGCCATAGGAATATCTGCTGCGGTACCTATTGTTTTAGGCGCTAATATTGGTACATGTGTTACAACTTTGATAGCCTCTGTAGGTACGAATACATCTGCTAAAAGAACTGCCCTTGCTCACCTCTTATTTAATGTTATAGGAGTAGCTCTTCTATTTCCTTTCCTTCCTTATTTTGAGAAGTTAGTAATATTAACTTCAGCAGATACTGCAAGACAAGTGGCGAATGCTCATACGTTATTTAATGTAATATGGGCTTCTTTCTGGATCTTTTTTACAAAACAATATGCTAACTTTATTAGAAGGATCCTTCCAGGGGAAGAGAAGATTTACAGAAGAGATGCTACCTTTCTTAAGCCACAGCTTCTTAATACTCCATCTACAGCATTGGAGGCTGCCAAGAATGAGCTTATTAATATGACAGAGATTGTAAAGGATATGTATAATCTTTCTATGGAATCTGTATTCAAAAATTCCACTCAGTACTCTAAAGATATTTTTACGATGGAAGATATTACTGATGAGCTTAAAGCTTCACTAATAAATTATCTTACTCAACTTTCTATAGATCCTCTTTCCGAAGGAGAGGCAAAGGAATTAAATGCTATTTTAAGAGCTGTAGATGATGTGGAGAGAATAGCAGATCATCTTACAAATGTAATGGAGAAGGTAGATGCAAAGATCTCAGAAAAGGTTGAATTTAGTGAATATGCATGGAGAGATCTTACAAATCTGAAAGATCTGATAGACCGAAACATAAAGGATTCTTTTGACATGATAAAGGATAGTAATCTTTCTTACCTTGATGACATTCTTAAGAGAGAAGATCTTGTGGACTATAAGGTGAAAGAGTCTAAGGAAAATCATATTGAAAGAATGAAGAAGGGACTATGTAATCCTGTAGCTGGAATAATATTCTCAGATCTTCTGATTGATTTGGAAAGGATAAGCGACCATTGTGTAAATATTGCTCAAGAGTTCTATGAGGTAAATAATATAAGGAGAAGAGAAAAGGCTTTAGTATAATTTTTCTTCTAATTCCTCTTCATCTTTTGAAAAGATTTCTATGTCATCCTCTTTTATATAGCTTCCACTTTGAATTTCAATAATTTCCAGGGGATCATCCTTTGGATTCTTTAACTGATGCGGTTTCCCTTTTGGTGCAAATGTACTTTCTCCTTCATATATATAATATTTTCTATCCTCTATATCTATCTCAAGAGTCCCCCTTATTACTGTCCAGTGTTCTGTCCTATATGTATGAAGATGAGAAGTAAGAGAAGATTTTGGGTTTATTACTAATTTTCTGATAACATAATTTTCATTTTTCTCTAATATCTTGTAAAATCCCCAAGGACGATATACTTCTGTATGATATATAATCTCATCTCTATTATCTTTTTCAAGAATTTCTAAAAGTTTCTTGACTTCTTGGCAACCCCCTTTTTTCCCTATAAGAATGGCATCATCGGTTTCAACTATGATTGTATCTTCAAGTCCCATCGCTGCTACTAATCTTTTATTGCTAAAGACTAAGGAGTTCTTTGTATTTAATGCATATACATCTCCAATTATTACATTTCCATTTTCATCCTTTTCTCTTATATCATAGAAGGATTCCCAAGAACCAAGGTCGCTCCATGTTATATCTATAGGTACTACGGCAACTTTATTAGATTTTTCTACTACTGCATGATCAATAGATATAGAAGGAAGTTTTTCAAAAGCTCTTAGCATTTCTTTATATGGTTTTAAAAGAGCCTCGTATATTTTTGGCTCATATTTTTTAAATTCCTCAATTATGGTGGAGATCTGAAAGGCAAAAATACCTGTATTCCAGAGATAAGATCCATCTTTAATATAGCTTTCTGCTAATTCTAAATTTGGCTTCTCAGTGAATTTTGCTACTTTTCTAAAATCTCCAAGATCCTCTCCCACTTTGATATATCCATAACCTGTCTCAGGTTTTTTAGGTGCTACTCCAAAGGTTGTGATATATCCCTTTCTTACAGCAGAAAGTCCTATATTCATATATTCTATAAATTTATCTGTAGGTTCAATAAGATGGTCTGAGGGAAAAACAAATACTTCTTCTTCCTTTTTTTCTCCCAATTTTTCAAGTATGTATTTACAAGATAGAGCAATGGCAGGTGCAGTATTTCTTCCCGTAGGTTCTAATATTAAATTTTTACTTATAACCTTTGAGAATTTTTCTGCTATTCTTTTTACAAAATAAAAGTAATCCTGGTTTGTTATGGTGATAATATTTTCTGGCTCAGTAAGATTAAGAAGTCTTACATAGGTTGCATCTAAGAGTGTTTTTTCTGGGAGGAGCTTTAAAAACTGTTTTGAAAATTTTTCCCTGGAAAGAGGCCAAAGTCTTGTGCCTTTTCCACCTGCAAGAATTATTGCCTTCATTCTCTCACCCCCTCCTTAAAAGAGATGTTATATTTTTTATCCTTCTTATAATTTATCCTTAGAGATTTTTCCATTCCCTTCCATCTTTCTTTATGAACTCTTCTGCCTCTTTAGGTCCATAAGAACCTGGAGAATATATAGAAACTTCAGGATGATCTTTCCAGAAATCAAGAATTGGCTCTACTATCTCCCAAGATTTCTCTATCTCATCTTCCCTTATGAATAGGGTTTGATCTCCCTCAATTATATCTGTAAATAGGGTTTCGTAAGCTTCTATATTTGGCCCGGACCATTCCATAGATGTGGGTATAGGGCAAGATAAGAGGCTTCCTCCTAA
>DAOSUP010000010.1:6737-54174 GCA_035378845.1 Dictyoglomaceae bacterium | reverse complement strand
TACATGTGGCTTCGTCCTTACAAATTTCTCCTTCGCCATCCTTTATCTCCTCCTAAAATAAATTTTCAAATACTTAAAGGTAAACTTTAAAATTTACTTTCTATTAAAAAGCTGGAGCCCACGACCGGGATCGAACCGGTGACCTTACCCTTACCAAGGGTACGCTCTACCAACTGAGCTACATGGGCATTTGGTTGCGGGGGAGGGATTTGAACCCCCGACCTCCGGGTTATGAGCCCGGTGAGCTACCTGGCTGCTCTACCCCGCGACATTTAAGTGGTGGGGAGGGAGGGATTCGAACCCCCGTAGGCATCCGCCAGCAGATTTACAGTCTGCCCCCTTTAGCCACTTGGGTACCTCCCCACATAACTGGAGCCGAGGGAGGGACTCGAACCCACGGCCCGCTGATTACAAATCAGCTGCTCTGCCACTGAGCTACCTCGGCTCAACATTGAAAAAGTATATACATAATTCCTACTAAAGTCAAGTGTCGGTTCCTCTTCGTATTCCATTAATTTCCATAACTTTTATGTTATAATTATTTTTAATGGTTTTAAGAATTCTTGCAAAAAAAGGAGGATAAAAAAGGATGGAAGAGTTCTCAGATATCAGACTGGAAGATTCTGATATAGCTATAAAGATAAATAGTTTAGTCCATGGATCAATCTTAAATGTTGATGAGAATGGAATTTGGCTTGATATTGGAAAAAAATATGACGCATTTTTACCTATGACAGAAGTTACTAATGATATAATCACCAAGATTCAGAAAAATCAAGATATTGGAAATATTACTGTATTAATCCAAAAAGTAAATCTCAAAGAAGGAATTGTATATGTTTCTCATAAAAAAGCCATAGAGAGTCAAAAATGGGAAGAACTCCTCTGGAATTGTGAAAATAACCAGACGGTAAAGGGGAAAATTTCAGACTATCAAGGAAACGGATTCATTATAGATCTTGGTGGAGAAGTAAAGGGACTTGTTCCTCGAAGAGAGATTGATCTTCCTCCTATTAAGCATCCTAAATATTACCTTAATAGAAATGTGGAAGGAAAAATTATAAAGATAAATCCAGAAAGAAAACAGGTAATTATCTCAGTAAAAGAAGTCTTAGAAAAAAAACAAGAAGAGAAGCGACAAAACTTATGGGAAAAGATAAAAAGTTATGAAATAGTAAGAGGAAGGGTTATAAAAATATCAGAGGATAGTATAGATTTAGATCTTGGTTTAGGAATAATTGGTACAGTACCTAAGGAGGAATTATCCTGGTTCCCTATAAAGGATACCAAAAAATACTTTGATATAGGAGATATAGTTAAAGCTAGGATTATAGAAATAGATGAGAATAATAAGATAGCAAAACTCAGCATAAAACAAACCCAAACAAACCCATGGGAGTTACTTAAAGAAAAAACTCCTCCGGGATCAATAACTGAGGGAGAAATTATAAAAATAACCAGCGGCGTGGTAGTAAAAATCGGAAATCTTATAGGATATGTTCCAGCTTCAGAAATATCTTGGGGAAAAATAGAAGAAGCAAGAAATAATTTAGAGATTGGAGAAAAAATAAAAGTTAAAATTTTACAGATAAATGAGGATACTCAAAAAATACTACTCAGTATAAAACAGGTGGAACCCAACCCATGGGAGATTATAGATAAACTACTTCAGATAGGAGACAAAGTAAAGGGAAAAATAACAAATATAACTAATTTTGGAATCTTTGTAGAACTAAAACCAGGTTTAGAAGGATTAATCCCGAGAAGGTACTTATCTTGGGAAAGGATAGAAGACCTTTCTCAGAATTTTAAAATTGGAGAAACCATTGAGGCAGTTATAATTAATATTGACAAGGAAAATAAAAAATTAACTCTCAGCAGAAGAGAACTCCTACAAGACCCTTGGAGTAGCATCCATGAAAAATACCAGGAAGGGCAAAATGTAAAAGGAACAATTATTGCAAAACAAAAAGATGGAATGACTATTGAAATTGAACCAGGAATTGAAGGTTTCCTTCCTATAAATCATCTCTCTATTGATAGAGAAGCCTCCTTAGAAAATTTTAGCATTGAAGATGAAATAGAAGTGAAAATAATAAGAATTAATCCTCAAAATAGAAGAATATTACTTTCCAGAAAAGCACTATTAAAAGAAAAAACAGAGGAAGAACTAAAAAATTATTTAAAAGACTTCCTTCCCCCTCCTGTTACCCTTGGTGATATTTTAAAATTTAAAGAGACAAAAGAATAAATCTCCTTAACTTTTTTATAGTGCTCTTTAGATTCTTTAGAATAGGAACTTACTTGGACATTATAATCTCTAATATTCTTGTGAGTTTTTTATCTAAAAGAGAAATTTTTTGATCCAGCTCTTGAAAATTTAAGGATGGACTTTGTCTTTCAGCCATCCTTTTCATTTCTTCCAAAAGAGATAACTCTTGAGATTTCAAACTCCTAATTGAATCTATAAGCTCACCTAATTCTCTTCTAAGAGATTCCTCTTTTATAGCTAATTCATCTATCTTTCTTTGAAGTTCGTTTATTTCAACAGTTTTACCTTGTGAAGAACTTAAGAATCTGTATACAAATATTAAAAAGACTACGATGATCCCAAAAATTATAATATCTAAAATCTTAGTTATATTTAAAACTATATTACTCCACCTCCCCCCATTTAAACCTTTTTACTATATTAAACAGTTCTCATCTAATTGTCAATTATATATCATTTTATGATATACTGTTAAGGTAGTTTTGTATCCTTATTTATAAATAGTATCTCTATTCAATCTTATATTTAGGAGTTTTTTCTCAAAAATTCTCATATTTTTAATATCTTCAATAGTTTTTCTATCATTAACATTGTTTTATCATTAATATATTTTAATGTAAAAGATCTTTCTTTGTTTTTTATAAAGATGTATAATGTTTTCAATATTTTGGAGAAAAAATTTTTAGACTTATCTGTCAGATAATCTTTTCATCTTTACAAAATACATTCTAAAAACAATAAGGAGGATTGAAGGTATGATTGATATTAAGATACTTAGAGAAAATCCTGGAAAAATGAAGGAAAATATAATTTCAAGAAATTTAGATCCTCAAAAATATAATGTAGATTATATTCTAAATTTAGATATAAAGCGAAGAGAACTTCAAAAGGAAGTAGATAATCTAAGAGCTCAGAGAAATAAAATTTCCCAAGAAGTTGGCAGAGCTGAGGGGAAAGAAAAAGAAAAATTAATCCAGCAAGCAAAGGAAATAAAAGAAAGTATAGAAAAATTAGAAAAAGAATTTAATATGGTAGAAAAAGAACTCTTTTCAGCTCTCTGGCAGCTTCCAAATTTTCTATCTTCAAAAGCTCCTATTGGAAAGGATGACTCTGATAATAAAGAGATCAAAAAATGGGGTAATCTACCTTCTTTTTCTTTTTCCCCAAAGGATCATCTGGAACTTGGACTAATCAATGACCTTTTAGATTTTGAGAGAGGAGGTAAAGTTACAGGATCAAATTTCTATTACCTCAAAAATGAAAGTGTTATATTAGAGTTTGCTCTTATACAATTTGTTATAGATACTCTTGTTTCTGAAAGCTTTAAGTTATTTATAACCCCAGATCTTGCTAAGATGGAGGTTATAGAGGGCATAGGTTTTCAGCCTCGCGGACCTGAGGCACAAATATATAAAGTTGAAGATACAGATTTAGGACTTATAGCTACCGCAGAAATTACCTTAGGAGGATACCATAAAGATGAGATCTTAGATGAATTGGATCTTCCTTTAAAATATTTAGGTTTTTCTCACTGTTTTAGGACAGAAGCGGGAGCCTATGGAAAGTACAATCGCGGTTTGTATCGGGTACATCAATTTAGTAAAGTAGAAATATTTATTATTTGTAAGCCTGAAGATTCTGAAGACATGCACGAATATATTTTAAGCTTAGAAGAAAAGATCTTCCAGAAATTAGAGATACCATATAGAGTCTTAGATATTTGCTCTGGAGATTTAGGCGCACCTGCTGCTCGAAAATTTGATATAGAAGCATGGATGCCAGGAAGAGGAGAATATGGAGAAGTAACAAGTTGCTCTAATTGTACCGATTATCAAGCAAGAAGATTAAATATAAGATTTAGAAGAGTGACAGGAGAATTAGACTATGCCCATACTCTTAATGGAACTGCTATAGCTATATCAAGAGCTCTAATAGCAATATTTGAAAACTACCAACAAGAAGATGGCAGAATTATTGTTCCTAAAGTACTTCAACCTTATACCTTAGGAATTAAAGAATTAACACCAAAAAGATAAAAGAATTTAATCTAGGCTTTTTAGTAGCATTTTGAATATCCACAAACTCTACAAGTTAAACATCCTTCAGCCATCTGAAGAGGAGATCCACATTCAGGACATAAGACCCCAGAATAGGTAGATTCTTTTTCCTTAGGATTTGCATCCACAAAAAAATTAGAGGAATCAATTTCTCCTTTTTTCACTCTTAAATATTTCTCTAAAGCCTTTGCAATAGCATCAGAACAGGAAAAAATAAAATCTCCCTCTTCTCCTCTTGTTGGATTAGGACATCTTATGCCTTTTAACTGTTTTATAACAGAATTTATATCAACTCCACTTCTTAACGCTAAAGAGATTAATCTTGAGATAGCCTCAGTTTGAGATGCAGCACAACCCCCAGCTTTCCCTAAGGTGGAAAAAACTTCACATATTCCAAACTTATCTTCATTTATTGTTACATAAAGATTTCCACATCCTGTTTTTACTTTTATTGTGGCTCCTTTAGTAATTACAGGACGAGGTCTTGGCTTTACCCCGTGCTTTTCTTCTTCCCTCTCCTCACCTTCTATTCCAAGTACTTGTACACTTCTTGACTTATCCCTATATACAGTAATCCCTTTAAGACCTAATTGATAAGCCATCAAATATATTTTTCTAATATCTTCTTTTGTGGCTGATTGTCTTAAATTTACAGTTTTTGAAACTGCATTATCCACATACTTTTGAAAAGTAGCTTGCATTAAGATATGATCTTCGGGAGAAATATCAAGAGCAGTTACAAAGAGTTTACGGATCTTTTCTGGAATTTCCTCTATCTCTTGGATACTACCCTTCTCAATAACTTTTTCTATTAACTCATCAGAATAAATTCCTTCGTTAACTAAGATTTCTTTAAAAAGAGGATAAATTTCATTCCATTCTCCGAGACTTATTTTTCTCTTATATGCTAATGCAAAAACAGGTTCTATACCCGAAGAACAATTAGCTATAATACTTATACTTCCTGTAGGAGCGATAGTGGTCAGTGTAGCATTCCTAAGCTTTAGATCCATATCCTTGTATATACTTTTCTCCCAGTTTGGAAAAACTCCCCTTTCTTCAGCAAGTTGTACTGAAGCTTTTCTTGCTTCTTCCCATATAAATTTCATAATTTCTTGAGCAACTTCTCTTGCTTCTTCTGTATTATATGGAAGTCCAAGAAGTATAAGAAGATCATAGAAGCCCATAACTCCAAGACCAATTTTTCTATTAGCCTTAGTCATAGTCTCAATTTCTTTTAAAGGATAGTAATTAACATCTATTACATTATCTAAAAAATGGACTGCTTTATAAGTTGTCTCTTTTAGTTTTTCCCAATCAATCATATAAGTTCCATTTATATTCTTCACCATTTTGCCTAAATTAATAGAGCCTAAGTTGCAAGATTCAAAAGAAAGAAGAGGTTGCTCTCCACATGGATTAGTAGATTCTATCTCTCCTACTTCAGGTGTGGGATTTTTTCTATTAATTTCATCAATAAATATTATTCCTGGTTCTCCATTTTTCCAAGCCTGTTCCACTATGAGATTAAAAATCTCTTTAGCACTAACTTTTTCTACAGCCTCTTTATTACGAGGATTTATAAGTTCAAATTCTTCATCCTTCAATACTGCTTCCATAAATTTGTCTGTGATAGCTACAGAAATATTAAAATTAGTTAACACACCTTCTTGATTTTTACATGTTATAAATTCAAATACATCTGGATGATCCACACGCAAAATCCCCATGTTAGCACCACGACGGACTCCACCTTGTTTTATTGTATCTGTGGCTGCATCATATACCTTCAAAAAACTTACTGGTCCAGAGGCAATTCCACCAGTAGTTCTAACAATATCTCCTTTGGGACGAAGCTTAGAAAAGGAAAATCCAGTACCACCACCAGACTGATGGATAAGAGCAGCATATTTCAAACCCTCAAAAATACTAACTAATGAATCCTCAATTGGTATTACAAAACAAGCTGAAAGCTGTCCTAAAGGTCTTCCAGCATTCATTAACGTAGGAGAATTAGGAAGAAATTCTAATGATATCATCATATCATAGAACATCTCCTTTATTTTTTCTACATCTGCATTAGGATTATAAATAAGATCGGCCATAGCAATAGTTTCTGCAACTCTTTCAAACATCTTTTCAGGAGTTTCTATAACATTTCCATTCTCATCCTTCTTCAAATATCTTTTTTCTAATATGGTCAAAGCTTGCTCTGTAAATTCAACTCTGTTCATTTTTTCAACTCTCCTTTTAATTCCCTAATCTTCTCATAAATTTCTTTCAGAGAAGCAGCATTCGGATTATACTTTAGCCCTTCTTTTAGTACCTCCTCTGCTTTAGAAAGATCATTCTTCTCAAGATAAGCATAAGCCAAATTTCCATAAGCTTCAACATAATTTCTATTAAGTTCTATAGCTTTCTCAAAGTACAAAATTGCTTTATCTAAATCTCCCATCATATATGAGGTAGCACCTAAATTATTCATTGCCTCTACAGACTTATTATTAATCTCTAAAGCTTTAGAAAAAGCTTCTATAGCCTTAGTATAGTTATTATTAGTGTAATAGTTTAATCCTAACTGGATATAAGCCATATCTTCATTAGGAATCTCTGGTACTTCCTTATTTATACCTAATTTCTTATAAAGAGTTTTTAAATTCTCTCTTGCCTTATCATATAATGGATCTAAATTTAGAACTTTAAGAAAACTTTCTTCGGCTTTTTCATAGTCTCCAAGTGCAAGATACATAACTCCAAGGTCATTAAGAATATCCTTATTATCAGAATGTGCATATGCTAAATTTTCATAGATTTTTGCAGCCTCATCGTAATTTTTTTCTTGGCATAAAATAGATGCTAAATAAGTCCCTGCTTCTAAATGATATGGATCAATCTCTAAGATTCTCTGAGCCATCTCCCTTGCTTTATTTATATCTTTAAGATCAAAACTATAAAGTCTCATTAAATTCTCTAAGGGAGGTACAGCATATTTATCAAAAGAAATAGCTTTATAGAGATTGTCTTCAGCCCTTTCAAGTAGAGTCCTATCTTTTTTTCCAAGATAATGATAGGCTTGTGCATAAAAAGCACCTACTAAGTTATAGGATAAAGACCTATAATAGGCATTCTTCAAAAGTCCATTAATATGTGCCTCTCCCATTCTATAAGCATAATCTTTATCTTCAGCATTTACTGCTCCTCCCATAATGCCTATATAAGCCTTAATTGCGGCTTCATGAAAAGCAGTTTCCTGCGGTCTTAATTTTATAGCTTCTTCCAATATTGAAGCTGCTTTCCCTGCTTCATTTGTATTTAAATAATCCAAACCATATCTATAAAAGACTTCTGCTCTAAAAAATCTAAAAGAGATGCTCATAGAAAACAAACCAATAAAAATTAGTACTATAGATAAAAGATACTTTAAATTTTCAGAAAGTGTTCCCAAATTAATCTCCCAAACAGCTTCTTTATTATAAAATTTAAAAAATAGTAAAATAAAACTCATTACAGTCCAAAAATAAAGATAAGTTGCAGAAAGTCCAAAAAGAACTAAAGCTTGAACTAAAAAGCCAATCCAACCTGTAACAGTTCCTAAGAATATTAATCTTTCCTTTTCTGGAATTTTTTGATAATTTCTAAGAGAAAAGAGAAATACACTCAACAGCAAAAAACAAAAGACAAGCAATCCTAAAAGCCCTTGAGGAAAAAGTATATCTAAAAATTCATTATGCTCTCTATCTGGATATCCTTTACCTCCATCATATCTTGCAAGATCAAGAGACTTGTAAGGAGTAAAGTTAAAAGAAAAAGTTTCAGGTCCTAATCCATAAATTATTCTTGGAGATTTTAAAATTTTATCTTGAAAAAGTTTTTTACTATCTCTCCAGGTAAGTACCCTTGGATTTGCCTGAGTTATACCTAAACCAGCACCTATACTTTCAAATCTCTCTTTTAAACTAAATGTACCTAAATCTGCCCTTTTAAGATAAAGCTCCTGTTCTAATATACCAAAAGCACCAACCGTAAAGAGCATTCCTAAAATAAGGACTAAAGTAATAACTTTATTCTTCTTCAAAATATTCTTACCTTTAATACCCAAAAATCCAAAGAATACAATAAACGAAAATAAGAAAGCTACCCATGAACCACGAGTATAACTTCCAAGTAACGTTAAGAAAGAAGCAAAGAAAAGGATCAAAAGGGGTATTTTAATCTTATTTTTCTCAAAATAATATATAAAACTAAGAATTATAGGCATCACAATAACAAGAAAATGCCCAAGAAAATCAGCATGTCCTAAAGTAGAAATGATTCTTGATTCTGCCCGAACTCTCTCAAACCAAGGCATAGCTCTGAAAAATTGCAACAGTCCTACAATAACCACAATAGTAGTGGAGAAAATCATAGCCCAATAAAAATATTTTTGTTCTTTGGGAGTTTGTATAACATCAAAAAGCATAAAGAATATAGCAAAATAAAAGAAATAAGTTAAAAATCCCATTTGCCTCATATAAGATCCAAAAAAGCTAAGATAAAAATTTGTAGACATAAAAGTAGAAATTATCCAAGAAAGAAGAAAGGCAAATACCAAAGAAGAGATTTTTTTAGGAGGCAATGTTATTTTTCTTTTTCCCAACATTATCCATAATGCCCAGAGAATAAGACTAATACTACCCAAAACTCTTATGAGTGTTACTTTAGGAACTTCGGATATATCGTGTAATTTTAAAAAGTGAGGTTGAGCTATAGGAACTGTACAGATTAGAAGCAGGAGAGAAGCAAAAATAAATAGCCTAAAATAATGTTCCTTCAGATTCTCTTCATTTTTTCTCATCTTCTTCATTGTTTCTCTCCCAAAATTTTAATTCATTTTTAAAAGTCTATCAATCATCAAAAGCCTTGTCAATTTTTATACTAAATAATAAAATCATATTAATCAACAAAAATTGTCACAAAAGGAGGATGAAACATGGAGAAAAAACGTATAGGAGTATTAACTGGAGGTGGTGATTGCCCAGGATTAAATCCAGCTATCCGTGGAATAGTAATGAGAGCATTAGATTATGGGGATGAGGTTATCGGACTTAAATATGGATGGGCAGGACTTCTCAAGGCAGATGCTGTACCTCTTACTTTGGAAATGGTGGAAAATATCTTAGAGGAAGGAGGAACTATTTTAGGAAGTTCAAGAACAAATCCATTTAAAAAAGAAGAGGATGTACAGAAATGTATTGAAAATTTCAAAAAATTAAACTTAGATGCGCTAATAGCTATTGGTGGAGAGGATACCTTAGGCGTAGCCTCTAAATTCAGTAAATTAGGTCTTCCCATGATTGGAATACCAAAGACCATAGATAAAGATTTAGAAGAAACTGACTACACTCTAGGTTTTGATACTGCTGTAGAGGTAGTCGTAGATGCTATAAAAAGATTAAGAGATACTGCAAAATCTCACGCAAGAGTAATAGTAGTAGAAATTATGGGTAGACATGCTGGTTGGTTAGCTCTATATGGAGGGTTAGCAGGAGGAGCAGATTATATCTTTATACCAGAGGTAGAGCCACATCTAAATGAACTCTACGACCATATTAGAAAACTCTACGATAGAGGACATAATTATGCAGTAGTAGCCATTGCAGAAGGCGCTCAGCTTCCTGGATTCACCTATCAAAAAGGACAAGAGGGAATGGTGGATGCCTTTGGACATATAAGATTAGGTGGCGTAGGAAATGTCCTTGCAGAAGAGATTCAAAAAAACATAGGGGTTGAAACAAGAGCTGTAATTTTAAGCCACCTTCAAAGAGGAGGAACTCCATCTATAAGAGATAGAATATTAGGTCTTCAACTTGGAAAAGAGGGCGTAGATTTAGTACATGAAGGTAAATCTGGCTACTTTATTGCAGTAAAAGGAAGTCAGCTTGTACCAGTGGATATTACACTAATTGAAGGAAAGACGAAGACTGTAGATCCAGCATTTTATGAGAGTATGAAGACTTTCTTTAATAAGTAATACCTTAGATTAAAAGAGAAAAAACACATATCTAAGAGGAAGGAGCCTTTCTCCTTCCTCTTCTCTTTCTATAAGTTATAACTAATTTTCTAACTATAAAATATGAGAGAAAGAAACAAAGTATAGAAACTATGATGTTTCCTACAATATATGAGAGAGCAAATTCCTTAATATTTCTCTCCTCCCAAATTTTCCATTCAAATTTCCCATATAAAAGGAAATTACCTATAAAATAGCTGAGAGACCAAAAAAAAGGAGAAGTGATATAATTCATGATAAAAGTTCCTAATACCCCTGCTAAGTAATTGAGCTTAAAAATATATGAAATAATAACAACCAAAATTCCTCCAAGTCCAAAAGTAGGAAAAACTCCAATAAATACACCAATACTAAAGCTTAAAGCAATTTTTTCAGGAGAATCGTTTAATCTGATAAGTTTTAAATAAATATATCTAAAAAATCTTTTAATTTTTGGCGCTTTTAGCATAGATTTTATGAATTACTGGAAACAACTTATCGTAAGTTGTTTCTAAATCTTCTGGTATAACTTTGGTATCCCCCACTACAAACATATAATTTGTATCCCCATTCCATCTTGGTACTACATGAAGATGCAAGTGCTCTGCAATTCCAGCACCAGCTACTTCTCCTATATTCATTCCAATATTAAAGCCATGAGGACTCATAACCTCTTTTAGAGCGCTAACACATATCTGAAGTAAAAACATCATTTCTTCTAATTCCTTACTTTCAAGAAGATTAATATCATTAGTATGTTTATATGGAACAATCATAAGGTGCCCATTATTATAGGGATAAAGATTAAGCATTACAAAATTATACTTGCCCCTTAGAAGTATAAGGTTTTCTTTATCTCTATTTTCTTTAGGTTTTGTGCAAAAAATACAACCCTTAGGTTTTTCAGCATTTATATATTTTATTCTCCAAGGGCAAAATAGTCTTTTCATTATTACACTCCTTTCTTGATGCATCTTGACAATTTAGTATCAAAAAGGATAACATTTATCTTAGGTATGCCGAAGTGGCGGAATTGGCAGACGCACTGGATTCAGGATCCAGTGGGTATTTAAACCCATGCCGGTTCAAATCCGGCCTTCGGCACCAGCGCCGAAGTGGCGAAATTGGCAGACGCGCCAGACTCAAAATCTGGTGGGTGGGCAACACCCGTGCCGGTTCGACTCCGGCCTTCGGCACCAAACTTTAAAAGAAAAAATCACCATAAGCTCTCTACCTCATGATACAGTTCCACTGGTACTCTTTTCTTATTTTTGATTACCTCTTCCAAAGATACAGGAGTCGGACAATTATTCTGCCATCCTATCATAATTTCACTTTCTTTACTAAGAAGTCTTTTAACCGCTTCTACCCCCATAAAAGTAGCAATAGTTCTATCCAATACTGAAGGAGAACCACCTCTCTGAATATGTCCAAGTATCACAATCCTTGTAGACATGTCTAATCTATCTTCAATTTGTTTCCCTATAAAATATGCACTCCCAACACCTTCTGATACTATTATGATATTGTGTGTCTTTTTCCTTTTCTGCCTTTCTTTTAATTTCTCTATAATATAAGGAAAATCTATAGGAACTTCCGGTATGAGAATAATATCTGCACCACTTACAAGTCCAGAGGTAAAAGCGATATATCCACACTCTCTTCCCATTACTTCTACCACAAAGGTCCTCTCATGAGAAGCTGCTGTATCTCTTATTTTATTAATAGCATCCACCACATTATTGCAAGCAGTATCAAAACCTATAGAAAAATCGGTACCCCATATATCATTATCAATACTTCCTGGAATTCCAATTACGGGTATCCCTTCTTTACATAAATCAAAAGCTCCTCTTAAAGATCCTTCTCCTCCAATTACAATTAATCCTTCAATATTTTCTTCTTGCAGAATTTCTATAGCTCTTTTTTTACCTTCCTCTTTTATAAATTTATCTGAACGAGCAGTAAGAAGTATTGTTCCTCCTTTTTGCACTATTTCACTTACGCTATCTCTATGTAATTCTATAAACTCCCCTTCCATTAATCCTTCATATCCTCTTTCAATACCTACAACTTCCACATCTTGAGAGATAGCATATCTAACTATTGCTCTTATTGCAGAATTCATCCCTGGAGCATCCCCACCACTAGTTAAGATTCCTATTTTTTTCATAATTACTTCTCCTCCTCAAATCTTCCATAACTCCTAAGTCTTTGCCATCTTTCCTCTAAAAGAACATTAAGATTCTTCTTTCTTAACTTACTTAGCACAGTTATTAATGATCTCCTAAGATTATCAACAGTTCCTTGAAAATCTTGATGAGCACCCTCATTAGGTTCAGGAATTATCTCATCAATCAAGCCAAATTTTAAAAGATCATCTGAAGTTATTTTTAAAGCTTCTGCAGCTTCAGGTGCCTTTGAAGCATCTCTAAATAGAATAGATGCACATCCCTCAGGAGAGATTACAGAATAATAAGCATTTTCAAGCATCATTATATAATCCCCTACTCCTATTCCTAATGCTCCTCCACTGCCACCTTCACTTAATATCACAATAATTATAGGGACTTTAAGAACTGACATTTCTTTAAGATTTTGTGCTATAGCTAAAGCCTGTCCCCTTTCTTCAGCTCCTATTCCTGGATAAGCTCCTGAAGTGTCAATAAAAGTAATCACAGGTAAAGAAAATTTTTCTGCTATTTTCATAATCCTGAGAGCCTTCCTATATCCTTCAGGATTAGGCATGCCAAAATTTCTTCTCATCTTTTCTTGTACACTTTTTCCTTTTTCCTGTCCAATTATAACTACACTTTCTTTTTCAAGTGTTCCTACACCGGCTACAATAGCTGGATCATCACCAAATAAACGATCCCCATGAAGTTCTATAAAATTCTCAAAAAGTTCTACCGAAAAATCTAAAAAAGTTGGGCGCTGAGGATGTCTTGCTAAAAGAATCCTTTCCCATGGAGTTAGTCTTCCCATTCTTTCCTCCAAAGATGATTCAAAATTAAATATAACGTACTTTTAAGTTTCTTTCTCTCAACAATCATATCTATCATTCCATGTTCTAATATAAATTCTGATCTTTGGAAACCTTCAGGAAGCTTTTGCTTTATTGTTTGCTCTATTACTCGTGGACCTGTAAAACCAATAAGAGCCCCTGGCTCAGCAATAATAATGTCTCCTAACGAGCCAAAACTAGCAAGTACTCCTGCTGTAGAAGGATTAGTAAGAATATTTATGTAAGGAATATTTGATTGACTAAGTCTTGCTATTGCAGCACTGGTTTTAGCCATTTGAAAAAGAGAAAAAAGTCCTTCTTGCATCCGAGCCCCTCCTGATGCAATTACTGCTAGCACTGGCTTTCTATCTTTTATAGCTCTTTCTACTGTACGCACTACTTTCTCTCCTACCACAGATCCCATACTACCTCCAATAAATCTAAAATCCATAACTATAATAAATATTGGAATTCCATTTACTTGTCCTTTTCCCGTAACAATAGCATCTTTTAACCCTGTGGCTTCTTGGGCTTCTTTTAAACGTTGAGTATATGGTTTCGTATCATAAAAGCCAAGAATATCTACTGAAGTTATATCTTTATCAAACTCTTCAAAAGTATCTTCATCTATAAGTAATTCTATCCTTTCATAGGCATTTAACTGATCATGGTAGCCACACTTAATACACACTTTAAAATTTTCATTCCAATCTTTTGAATAAATTATTTGCAGACACTGAGGACATTTGATCCAAAGTCCATCTGGAATATCTATCACCTTCTTTTTATCATCATCGTACTTTTTTAACCAATCTTTGAACATTTCCCCTCCCTTATACAAATAAAACTTTTAAGCATTTTAACATAAATCTTTTATCCGATAAAAGCTTGAATTTTTGTTACATCAAAACTAATCCCAAACTTCTTCTTTAAGTATTCTAAGTCCTTTTCAAGTTCTTTATCCAAAGTAACCCAAAAGTCGGGAGAAGTCAAAATTGCCTCTTTCTTATCAGTTTTTAATATAACTGGTACTAATCCTTTTCTTTTTTTCAGAATATCTCGGATCCTAAATATAACTTCATATTCTACTTCCTCCACAAGATTAATCAATAAACAATCTCCATCTAAATCTCCTACTTCCTCTACAATAATCTTTATACTCTCTTCATTATTATCCTTATCTACCTCTAATTTCCCACTAACAATAACTTTCTTTCCTTCTTGGAGTAAATGTTTAAAATTATTATACACAGATGAAAAAACCGTTATATCCGCCTCTCCAGTAAAATCCTCTAAGGTTGCAAAAAGCATCTTCTGATTTTTCTTATCTATTACCTCTCTTAAATTTTTCAAAATTCCTGGAATTGTAATCACCGAACCGGATCCTACATCAAAGAGATCGTCTATCGTTACTTCAAATAATTTTTGAGAAATTTTTCTTAAATCTTCCTGGGGATCATACGATACATAAAAGCCAAGCATCTCTTTCTCCATCTCTAAAATTTCACTGATAGAAAATTCTGGAAATTTTTCTATCCATTGTTCTTCATTTACTTCTACCAAGTCTAAAAGAGAGGCTTGTGCTATATGATTTTTTTTATAAATTTGTACAGAATCCAAAAGCTTGTCTATATTCTGAAGGAGAGTCCTCCGAGAAAGTCTAAAACTATCAAAAGCACCGCTTTTAATTAAGCTTTCTATTACTCTCCGATTTATTACTTTTGAATTTACTCTCCTTATAAAATCAAATATGGAATTAAAATTGCCTTTTTCCCGTTCTTCCACAATAGCCTCTGCTACACTTTCCCCTACATTCTTTATTGCCGAAATACCAAATCTTATACCCTGAGGAGTCACTGTAAAATCAACCATACTTTCATTAACATCAGGAGGAAGAATCTTTATTCCCATTCTCTTGGCTTCTGCTATATATTTACTTACCTTATCATTATTGGTTTTAACACTTGTAAGGATAGCAGCCATAAATTCCTTAGGATAATAAGCTTTTAAAAAAGCAGTCTGATAAGAGATAAAGGCATATGCTGCACTATGAGATTTGTTAAATCCATATTCAGCAAACTTTGCCATGTCTTCAAATATCTCTTTTGCAACTTCTTCAGGAATACCTCTCCCCTTTGCGCCTTTTATAAATATTTCTCTCTGCTCTTCCATAACTTCAGGTTTTTTCTTTCCCATTGCTCTCCTTAAGACATCTGCCTGTCCAAGAGTAAAACCTGCAAGACTATGTGCAATCTCCATTACCTGTTCCTGATAGATAATAACTCCATAAGTTTCAGCAAGAATAGGCTCCAAAGAAGGATGTAGATATGTTACCTGCTCTTCTCCTCTTTTCCTTTTTATATAGCTTTCTAATCTTCCCAAAGGTCCAGGTCTATAAAGAGCTAATACTGCAATCAGATCCTCAAATTTCTCTACTTTTGTGTCTCTCAATAAGTTTCTCATTCCTCTACTTTCAAGCTGAAATACCCCTATAGTTTCAGCTTTTTGTAGTAATTCATAGACTTTAGGATCGTCCAATGAAATATTATTAATATCAAGTTCTATTCCATATTTCTCTTTAATATTTTGTAACGTATCATATATAACTGTTAATGTCCGAAGTCCTAAAAAATCCATTTTTAAAAGTCCAAGCTCTTCAAGATCCGTCATAGTTAATTGAGTTACTACTTCATTTCCATTCATTACTTGAAGAGGTACATACTCCATGAGGGGCTCCTTTGAAATAACTATTCCAGCAGCATGGATAGAAGCATGCCTGGCATATCCCTCAATTCTCTTTGCAGTCTCAATTATTCTTTTTGCTTGAGGGTTTGTATTTAAAAGATTCTGAAGTTCAGAAGAGTTTTGTATCGCCTCTTCAATACTAGCATTAGGAGGAATAAGTTTTGCAAGTCTATCTACTTCGCCATAAGGTATATCCAAAACCCTTCCTACATCTCTTATAGCAGCTCTTGCTGCCATAGTACCAAAGGTAATAATCTGAGCTACATGATCACTCCCATATTTTTCTCTCACATATTTTATAACCTCTTCTCTTCTTTCAAAGCAAAAATCAATATCTATATCTGGCATTGTAATCCTTTCAGGATTTAAAAAACGCTCAAAAATTAATCCCCATCGCATAGGTTCAATATCAGTTATACTTAGGACATATGAAACCAGAGATCCTGCAGCTGATCCTCTTCCAGGTCCTACAGGGATATCGTTTCTTTTAGCATAGTTAACAAAATCTTGAACTATAAGGAAATATCCAGAAAATCCCATCTGCTTAATCACAGAGATTTCATATTCTAATCTTTCTTTAACTTCAGTAGAGAGATTCTCTCCAAATCTTTTCTTTGCACCTTCCCAACAAAGTTTCTCAAAATAAGAATCTAATGTCTCACCTTCTGGAACTTCAAAGGTTGGGAGGACTATGTTATTTAATGGAAGCTCTACATTACACTTATCAGCAACTTTTAATGTATTCTCTAATGCCTCAGGAACATAAGAAAACAAGTTTTCCATCTCTTCTGCAGATCTAAAGTAAAACTCATTAGTTTCAAACCTTAACCTATTTTTCTCATGAATTTTTGAGCCTGTTTGAATACACAATAGAACATCATGAATTTCTGCATCTTCTTTTTTAAGATAATGTACATCATTTGTTGCTACCAATGGTACTCCAAGCTTTTTGGATAGTTCAATAAGTTCTTTATTTACAATTTTCTGTTCCTGTAAACCATTATCTTGAAGTTCTAAATAGAAATCTTCACCAAAAATATCAAGATATTCTTTTATAGCTTTTGTTGCCTTTTCTATATTCTTCTGCAATATGTATAAAGGCACCTCACCTGCCAAACAACTTGTTAATGCTATAAGTCCTTTTGAGTATTTTTTTAAGAGATCTTTATCAACACGAGGTTTATAATAAAATCCTTCAATGAAGGAAAGACTCACTAACTTAATAAGATTTTTATAACCTTCAAAATCTTTTGCTAAGAGAATAAGATGAAAAAGATCAGTTCTTTGTCCTTTTTTTTCAAACCTGGATGAAGGAGTAATATATACCTCACATCCTATTATAGGTTTTATTCCCTTTCCTTTCGCAGCCTTATAAAAATCTATAACACCATACATAACTCCATGATCTGTAAGAGCTATAGCAGGCATTTGAGAATTTTTTGCCTGTTCTATAAGTTCATTAATTTGACATGCACCATCTAATAAACTAAACTCAGAATGCACATGAAGATGTACAAACTCCATGCTTATCACCCATGGTTTTTAATTTTTAAAACTTACTTTCTAAGTTATAATTGAGAAGGCTCTATTCCTATAAGTACAAAAAAGCTTTCCAATGCTCTTTTTTTGCCACGAGAGACAGGAGATGTTTCGTCTCTCAACGTTTTATACTCCTCTACAGCTTTTTCTAAAGCTTTATCCACTCCTTCTTCTTCTACTAATTTATAAAGCTCCTTATACTTATCATGACGAGCTCTTGCATTTTTTTCCCAATATTCTGGATTTTCCGTATGAACACTCATTAACATATCCTGTTTTGCCAATTTAGAAAAACCATCAAGACCTTTTAAAATTGCATCCTTCTCCATACCTATTAACCTCCTTTTTAATATTATTTCGCTACCAAAAAGAAAGTTGCTCTTGTTCTTTTTTATCTAAATTTTCTTTCTCATCTTCCAAAAGTTTGGTCTCATAAACTTTTTTCAATTCTAAGAAATCTTTCTTTATATTTTCCAAAAGTTTCCCATGATACAAAGCAGCTGCAGGATGGTAGGTAACAAACATTAATCTACCATCTAACTGATAAACCTTACCATGAGACGTAGACATATTTACAGAATGGTTTAATAAAGAGAAAGCTGCATTTCGTCCCAAGGCACATAAGATCTTAGGGTCTATTATCTCAATCTGCTTTTTCAAAAAATAACTGCAAGCTGAAACTTCTTCAGGCAAAGGATCTCTATTATCAGGAGGTCTACATTTAAGCACATTAGTAATATATACCTCTTCCCTTTTAAATCCCAGGGAGTCAATTAGTTCTGTTAATAATTTTCCAGCTGCACCTACAAATGGCTTTCCTTGTTGATCTTCGTGATATCCTGGTGCTTCCCCAATAAACATTAACTTTGTATCTGCATTACCTTCTCCAAATACTACATTTGTTCTCAGCTTCCAGAGAGGACATTTGTTACATATCTCTGCTTCTTTTGAAAGTTGTTGAAGCTCTTCTAATTTATTCATCTTTCCAGCCAAACTCTCCTTTCAAAGTTACAAATCTGACTCCTCCTAAATTTTCTTTTATTATATTTCCCTTATCCTTTTTTATTTTGTAGAGATACTGAAAATCCTTATTTCCTAAAGGGATAACCATAATTCCATCTTCTACCATTTGTTCTTCTAAAGGTTGTGGAATATCTAAAGAGCCAGCCGTTACTATAATCCTATCGTAGGGAGCATATTCTCTCCAACCTAAAGTACCATCTCCCACTTTAAAATGTATATTAGTATACCCTAAAAGTTTAAGAATTTTTTGAGCTTTTTCAGAAAGTTCCTTTAGCCTTTCTACAGTATAAACCTCTTTAGAAAGCTCTGCTAAAATAGCAGTTTGATATCCTGAACCAGTCCCAATTTCAAGTACTTTTTCTTCTCCAGAAAGATCTAAAGACTCAGTCATAAGAGCTACAATATAAGGTTGAGAAATAGTTTGACCATATCCAATAGGTAAAGCTTCGTCTTCGTATGCAAAATCTAAATACTCTGGAGGTACAAAAAGGTGTCGAGGGATTTTTAAGATAGCATTTAAAACCTTAGGGGATGTTATCCCTTGTGCTTGTAAAAGATTTACAAGTCTTTTATTTTTTTCCATATATTCCTGAGAATCAAAAATATTCAAACTCAAACTTAGCTATTTCTCAAATATTTAGGAAGATAAAAGAGAGAAAGATGAGATTCAGTATCATAAAATTTTAATTCTTTTTTTATCCTTGTTTTTATGCGATTATTAAGTTCTTCTTTACTAAGAAAAGGATTTAAATCACCTTTTCCAGCGATAAGAAAACCCCAATTACTATCAAAAGAAGGAATAACGGTTTGATAAGAATAAGTATTTGTAAAGACCTGTTTTAAATTATCTCTGATCCAAAAATGTCTATGCTCTTGTCCTAATTGAGTAGTATCTGCTTGCGACACAAGAATCCCATCCTCTCCAAGAACTTCCCATACCATTTTATAAAAATCAGATAAATATAAACGATACGCAGGCGTATTAGGATATGGCTCTGGAAGGTCTAATATAATTACATCATACTGATCTCTACAATTTTTAATATAGTCCCATCCATCTTGATAAACAAGGTTTACTCTTGGATCTCCAAAAGCACCTTTATGCCAATCCCAAAGATATTTTTCAGAAAAATAAACTACTTCTGGATCTATTTCTATAGCTGTAATTTCAACACCCTCATATTTTAGAAGCTCTCTAAGAGAAGCTCCTTCTCCAGCCCCAATAACTAAAACCTTTTTAGGGTTATTATGCAAGATTAGAGCAGGATGAATTAGGGATTCATGATAAATATACTCATCTTTTTCTGCAGATTGTATCTTCCCGTCAATTATAAGACACTTTCCAAAAGTTTCATTCTCAATAATTTGAACTTTTTGATAAGGTGTTACTATATCCACAAGCACTTTTTTTATAGCATAGCAATGCATCTGATCTTCAACTACTTGATCTACAAACCAACGATACTCCATAATATCTCACCTTATCTCAAAATCAAAATATTCCCTTAATACATTACTATCAACAACTTCAACATTCTCTACAATTGCACCTAAAGGTCCTTGCTTCAGTTTATCCAAAAAATCTTCAAGAAATTCTTCCTCTCCTTCTGCTTCTATCTCAACTCTTCCATCAGAAAGATTTCTAACATATCCATTAATACCAAACTTTTTTGCCCATTTATAAGCAAAATACCTAAAACCAACACCTTGCACCAAACCTGAAATAAATATATGAACATGCTTTTTCATATTCATAGAACTTAAATTAATGGTCGGGGCGACTGGACTTGAACCAGCGACCTCCTACTCCCGAAGCAGGCGCGCTAGCCAACTGCGCTACGCCCCGCACCTTTAAATTAGTGGTCGGGGCGACTGGACTTGAACCAGCGACCTTCCGCACCCCAAACGGACGCGCTACCCCTGCGCTACGCCCCGACCTGCAGAGAATATTATACCATAAACTCTTTACTTTTTTATACTTAAAAGATGCGACATTTCTTGAATAAAACGAGATGGTTCTTGATATCTATTGAATCTTTTACTAGAGTAAGACATAAATAGCCTTTCTTTGGCTCTTGTAATCCCCACATAGCAAAGTCTTCTTTCTTCTTGAATTTCCTCCTTAGTAGTAGCATTATAGTGAGGAAGAATTCCCTCTTCCAAACCTACAAGGAAAACTACTTCAAATTCCAACCCTTTTACACTATGAAGAGTTATAAGAGAGACGTCACCTTCCTCCAAAGGACTTTCAATTGCTGAACTGTTTAATGTCAGATGAGAAAGAAACTCCCCAAGATCTAACTTTTTATCCGAATATTTTTGAGCAAATTCAATAAGTTCCATAATATTCTCTTTTTTTACCTCTAATATTTCTTTCCCCTGTTTTTCATAATCTTTTAGATAATTTGTCTTCTCCAGTATCAAAAGTATAAGATCCTCAATGGTCAATTGCTCTTCCATCTCTAAAAAGTACTTCCACATATCATAAAACTCTTTAACTTCTTTTTTAGTTTTTGATATCTCTTCTACTGCTTGCATTAGAGTCAAACCTTTATCGTATAATTTTTTGATAGAACCAAATGTGGTTTCTCCTATCCCACGTTTAGGTACATTTATTATTCTTTTTAAACTAATTATATCGTCAGGATTATGCAAAATATTCAGGTATGCCACAATATCTTTTACTTCTTTTCTATCAAAAAAGCTTACTCCTCCTATTACTTTATAAGGAATATTTGATCTAATAAGAGCCTCTTCAAAAACTCGGGATTGTCTATTGGTTCTATACAAAACTGCTATTTCTGATGGCTTTCTCCCCCTTATAATCTCTAATTTTATTTGTCTAACTATAAAATTAGCTTCATCCTCTTCATTTATAGCTCTAAAAAGAACTGGCGTAGATCCATTCTTTTTTTCACTCCATAATTCTTTTTTATATCTCTTATCATTATTTACTATTAAAGTGTTAGCAATATCTAAAATGGGCTGTGTAGAACGGTAATTCTTTGTAAGAAAAACTACTCTCAAATTTTTAAAATCCTCTTCTAAACGGAATATATTTTGATAATCTGCACCCCTCCAACTGTATATACTCTGATCATCATCACCTACTACAGAAAATTTCTGCTTTTCTTGCACTAAAATTTTAAATAGTTCATATTGGATTTTATTAGTATCTTGATACTCATCCACTAACACGTAAGATAATTTTTCTTGTAGATATCCCTTCAAAGCAGGATTTTCTTCTAATAAACGAATTGCATAGATAAGTATATCTGCAAAATCGAAGGCTTTATTTTTTCTTAAAGATGTTTCATATCTTTTATACACATCTAATACAATTTCATCAAAAGAATTTGATACATTTTTTGAAAATTCATCAGGAGTTAACATCTTGTCTTTTAATCTTGCTATTTTTTCCTTTATATCCTTAGGATTGTAGTCTTCTTCTCTTCCACCTTCTTTTAATATTTCCCTTATAACTTCTTCTTGTGCATCTTCATCATAAATCACAAAATTCTCAAGAAAACCAAAGTTTTTCCCATAAACTCTCAAAAGATATAAACCAAAACCATGGAAAGTACCTGCCCAAATTTTCTCAGCATCTTCCCCGGATAAAAGAGAGGCAATTCTTCTTTTCATCTCACCTGCAGCTTTATTGGTAAAAGTAAGAGCCAAAATTTCTTCGGGTTTTGATATCTTCTCGGATATAAGATAAACTATCTTATAGGTTATAACACGAGTTTTTCCACTCCCTGCTCCTGCCAAAATAAGAAGTGGAACATCTACAGTTTTAACAGCTTCTAACTGCTCTTTACTTAATTCTCTAAGAAGGTCCATCTATGACTTGGTCTTAAAAGGTACATCTATTCTTAATATAGATGTGTTATTTTCTTGAGATAATTCAACTTTTATATTTGCAGGATCAAAAGCTAAATATTTAGATACAGTTTTAACTAAATCTTCTTTAAGAAGATCCACAGTACTCGGATCAATTTGGGCACGATCATAAACTAAAACCAGTTGAAGTCTCTCTTTTGCAATATCTTTAGATGAGGTCCTCTTTCCCCAAAAACTATTTAATAACATCTTTTCCTCCATCAACCCCTTAAAAATTTAAAAACCTTCTCTATGAAATTTTCTGTTTTCTCTAACTCATTCCAAGAAACCTCTTCCCCAAGAAGCTTTTTAACAATAAGATTAAAAGCTAATCCAGATTTATACTTGTCTGCACCGAGTATAATAGGTTCCCCTTTATTTACACTTATAATAAGATTTTCGTCCTCGGGAATGATTCCCAGAAGGTCTATGGAAAGTATCTCCAAAAGATCCTCTACACTCAACATCTCACCATTTTTTACCATATCAAATCTTACTCTATTCGCAATTAAACTTGGATCCTTCAACCCATTAGCTTCTAACAGCCCTATAACTCTATCAGCATCTCTTACTGCGGAAACCTCAGGAGTAGTAACCACTATAGCCTCATCAGCTCCCCAAATAGCGGTTTTGAAACCATGTTCTATTCCTGCAGGAGAATCAATTAGCACAAAATCAAAAATTTTTTTAAGCTCATCAACAATAGCTTTCATCTGATCTGTAGAAATAGCTTCTTTTTCTCTTGTTTGTGCAGCAGGTAAAAGATATAAATTACTAAATCTTTTATCCTTAACCAACGCCTGCGTAATATCACATCTTCCTTCTACCACATCTATAATATTGTAAACTATTCTATTTTCTAATCCAAGTAAAAGATCTAAATTTCTAAGACCTATATCAGTATCTACTAAAACCACTTTCAATCCCTTCATAGCTAACCCAGTACCAACATTAGCTACAACAGTAGTTTTTCCTACTCCTCCCTTTCCGGAGGTAACTACCAGAGACTTACCCATCTTTTTTACCCCCTAAATATCTATTTATCTTAATTTCTCCATCCTCTATAAAAATCCAATAACCTAAAGAACTCTTATCTAAAATAACATCTTTATCAAGAGCAATATTTGCTATTTGAATCCTCTCAGGTTCCAGTTCCAAAGCGAATATTATAGCCTTATCATTATTCTCATATCCAGCATATACATATCCTCTTAATTTGCCTAATACAAATATACTTTTGCCACAAAAAATTTCAGCGCCTGAATTTATATCCCCTATAATCAAGAGATTCTCTTTAGAACTTAATCTTCTCCCACTTCTTATAGGACCTACAATAACTCTCGCTATATTAGAAGGAGACTGCGAAACTTTTACCCTTATTATTTCTTTTGTAAGCATTATACCATAATTTTCAAAAACATGTTTTTGAAAATCCTTCCATTCTTCCTCATCAATAATTTTTTCCTGAAGATCTACAAAAACTTGTACTCCCTTAAGAAAATTCTTTCTGCTATCAATTCCTTCTATAATTAATGATTTAGCTTCCTCCCAATCCAAGGATGAATCCACAACAATTTTTATACCTTCCTTTAAATCTCCCTTAATAGAAATTTTCCCCAAATCTATTTACCCTCCTTTAAAAGAAATTCCATTATCTTTTTAGCAATAGGTGCAGCTCTACCCCCACCACTTTTACCATGTTCCAAAAAAACTGTCACCACATATTGAGGATTTTCTGCAGGAGAAAAGGCAGAAAACCAAGCATGACTTTCACCATGAGGATTTTCTGCTGTACCTGTTTTACCTGCAATTTTGATTCCTGGAATTCGTGCTGCTGTTCCAGTTCCCTCCTCTATAACTTTTTCCATACCCTCTTTCAATACTTCCCAAGTTTTTTTACTGATATCTACCTTCCCTATAAGTTCAGGTTCAAAATCTTTTTCTTCTAAAGTTGTAGGATTTAATATCCTTTTTACTAAGTGAGGTTTATATAGTCTACCCTCTGTAGCAATCATACTTACCATAGAGTGTATTTCTAAAGGAGTAACTAAAACAAATCCCTGTCCTATAGAAAGATTAATCGTATCTCCAGGATACCAAGGCTCTTTTAAATTTTCTTCTTTCCACTTTTTAGAGGGTATAAAACCTTTTACCTCTCCTGGAATATCTATTCCAGTCTTTGAATCTAAGAAGAATTTTTTTGCAAACTTAAAAATTTCTTCTTCTCCTACCCTAAGGCCTACATTATAAAAGACCACATTACAAGAATTTGCTATTCCATTTATAAAATTTATTTTACCATGTCCATCCTTTTTCCAACATTTAAACACATATTTCCCCATTCTATATACACCAGGACAAAAAAATGTGTCTTTTTCTGAAACCTTTCTATTTTCAAGAGCGGCTAAACTAACTACCAACTTAAAAATAGATCCTGGAGCATAAAGAGAAGAGATCGCTCTATTATTTAATGGATTATTAGGATCTTTCACAAAACTTTCCCATTCTGTCTTTGAAAACCCTGAAATAAACTTATTAGGGTCAAAGGATGGATGACTTGCCATTGCCAAAACTTCTCCAGTCCATGGATTTGAAACTATAACACTTCCTATTTCATCACCTAATGCTTCTTCTACCACTTTTTGTAAATCAATATCTAAGCTCAGTACTAATGAATTCCCAGGCACAGGATCTTTTTGCCCAGAAAAAACATATTTTTTATCCTTTGTGTAAAGGCTTATACCACGGAAGCCTTTTTCTCCTCTTAATACTTTCTCATAAGAAGCCTCAATCCCAAATTTTCCAGATTTTTCACCTAACGAATAATTACTCTCTTCATCTTGTAATTCTTCTTTGCTTACCTCTCCCATGTATCCTAATACATGAGCCCCCAAATCTCCAAAAGGATAAGATCTCACAAACTCGACATTTATTGAAAATGAAGGAAGAAGATCTCTATTTTCTTCTAGTAGTACAATTTCCTTAGGAGTTAAATTTTCTTTCAAAAGTACTGCAGGGTAGAAAGGAGTTACTTTTTCAAAAATCTTTTCTATCTTTTTTTCTTCCATCCCTATGATCTCTGAAAGTTTTTTTATACTGTTCTTTCCCTTCTCATAAGGAGGAACTAAATAAAGAGAATATTTTATTTCGTTTTTAACCAAACTTACCCCGTTTCTGTCATAGACTATCCCTCGGGGAGCAGGGAGGGTTATAAATTTTAGGTAATTCTTTTCAGCAAGATCATTATAAAAGTCTCCATTCAATATCTGAAGGTAAAAAAGTCTTCCTATTAATATAATTAAACACAATTCTATTATTCTTTTAAAAACTTCTTCTTTGTTTTTCATTCTTCTTCCGTACTAACATACATTTCAGGTATAAAAGGATAAAAGAATAAAAAAACGAGTATGTTTGAAGAAACATACTTTAACAAATTCACAAAAAAGGGAACCCCAAATTCATAACTATAATTCCAGAAAATGAAAGAATAAATGCTCAATCCTAAAATCAAAAAAAAGGCGCTGCTTTTATGGATAGAGATAAAACTTTTTTGCCACATTCTTATTATTATTTCAATTATAGCCCAGTACAGAATTAACATAATTAGTGGCACATTGGAGAAAATTTTTAACGTGATAATAAAAAAGAGAGAACTTCCAACAAAATAAAATTTCTTGAAAACTAAAAAAATAAAAAAGACTAATAAAAAATCAGGGTGGAATCCCGAGACACCGACTTTTGTCTGGAGTAGAGAAAAGAATATGCAAGATATCAAAACTAAAAATTCTCGCAAATCGCTACTCCATTAATATTGGAAAAATCAATAAAAGGAATAACTCTTATTTTAGAGAAAACTAAAAGTTCTTTTTTCTCTATTTCAGTTATATATCCCACACGAATTCCATAGGGAAAATACTCATCAATACCAGAAGTTACTAAAGTACAATTCAGTTTTATCCCATGATCCGAAAACAGATACTGCATCTCCATATGATCAATAGCTCCTTTTAAAACTCCTTGATCTTTAGTCTCTAAAATCGTAACTCCAACTATAAAAGAGGGATCCATGATAGTTTTAACCACCGAATAGTTACTTCCTACTGAAACCACTTTACCTACTAATTGATCTTTGTAAATCACAGGCATTCCAACTTTAATCTTTTCTTTTTCTCCTTTATTTATTCTAAACTCTAAATCCCACTTTATAGGATCTCTTCCAATAATTTCTGCATAAATAAAATTTATATTTTTGCCTTCCAATTCTTTGAACCAATAAGATGCTTCTTCTCTTTTTTTTAGATTTTCCAATAGAAGTTTTAATTTAAAATTTTCCTCGGTAAGTTTTCGCGCCTCTTCTTGCCAATAATTTTTTTCTTCCTGCAAACTCTCCATGATTGTAAAAAAAGCCTTTATATCATTTTTTAGATTAATAATAGATGTACAAAAAAGTGAAAATCTATTTTGCAAATCAGCAAAGAGAGGCTCTACATATCCCCCTCCCCAAAGTATTACAGCAAATAGAAGGATCAAAAAAAACAAACGCAGTCTTCTTCTTTTTTTATCCATTAATATCCTTCTACAGGTTTTGGAAGTATCTGCTTATATTTATCAAACTCCTCAATAATTTTTCCCGTACCTTTTACCACACATAATAATGGATTTTCTGCAACTATAGTTACTACTCCTATTTCTTCAGAGATATATTGATCTAATCCCTTTAGAAGAGATCCCCCTCCACAAAGCACTATCCCTTTATCCATTATATCCGCTGCCAGTTCAGGTGGAGTCTTCTCTAAAGTATTCCTAATAGCCTCTACAATTATATCAACTGTATCTTTAAGAGCTTCTCTCACCTCTTCAGAACTTAATTCCACATTTCTTGGAACTCCAGTTAAAAGATCCCTACCTCTTACTTCCATATATTCTTTCTTCTCCTCTCCCAAAGAGACATTGCCAATGGAGATTTTTATATCCTCTGCCGTTCTTTCCCCAATATATAGATTATATTTTTTCCTTATGTAGTGCATAATAGCTTCATCCATCTCATCTCCTGCAACCTTTATAGAAGTACTTACTACTATACCACCGAGAGATATAACTGCAATTTCTGTAGTTCCACCACCCACATCAACGATAATATTCCCAGAAGGTTCCCATATAGGTAGATCTGCTCCCAAAGCACTGGCTATTGGTTCTGTAACAAGTAAAACATCTCTTGCTCCCGCAGAATAGGCAGTATCAAACACAGCTCTTCTTTCCACAGGTGTAGTACCTGATGGTATACCAATAACCATACGAGGACTTATTAAGAAATCTCTTTTATTGTGTACTTTTTCTATAAAATACCTTATCATCTTCTCTGCAGCATCAAAGTCTGCTATAACTCCATCTCTTAAAGGTCTTATAGTAACAAATTCTTCCGGAGTTCTTCCTAACATTTTCTTTGCTTCTTCCCCTACTGCGATAACTTTTTTATCACTCTTCCTTATAGCCACCATTGATGGTTCAAAAACAACAACTCCTTTCCCTCTTACATAAACTACCGTATTAGCGGTGCCAAGATCAATTCCTAAATCTTTTGAAAAAAATCCAGCCAAAAAATTTAAAGCCATAATTCCTCCTTCTTTCTTAAAGTTTTTAAGTCATATTACTTCAATTTTACAACAAACTATAGCCCAATTTATCAAGAAGATAATTAAGACGAACCAGAGGCAAACCCATTATATTATAGTAGTCACCCTCTATCTTTTCAACTAACAAGGCTCCTTTCCCTTGAATCCCATATGCTCCTGCCTTATCCATTGGCTCACCAGTATCTACATACCTTATAATCTCTTGGATTGTATAATTTCTCATTTTTACTTTACTTCCTACTACAGAGACCAAACACTCATTTTCAGGCATTTCCCAGATAGCTACTCCTGTGTAAACACAGTGTTTTTTTCCACGCAATTTTCTTAGTATTCTTATTGCATCCTCCCTATCCTTAGGTTTTCCTATAATCATTTTATCCAAAACTACAACTGTATCTGCAGAGATTATAATTGCATTATTTACATTCTCTGCTACCTTCTGAGCCTTTAATCTTGCATTTTTCTTCACCACTTCTATTGGAGATATCTTTTCTCCATCACCTTTATCTTCTTCAACTTGAGCAGGAAAAACCTTAAATTCAAGTCCAATTTGTTCAAGCAAAAATTTTCTTCTTGGAGAATTTGAAGCAAGAATAAATTCCTTTCTCATATCTTAAAAGATTTAAATCCCTCCCCTAAAACTTCATGAGCTGGTGTAATAACCACAAAAGATTTTGGATCATTCCTATGAATAATCTCTTTTAACCTACCTACTTCTGATTGACTAACCACACAATATAGAATTTCTCTCTCCTTTCCTGTGTAAAGTCCTACTCCATAAAATACAGTAACACCTCTTCCCAACTCTTTCAATATCTTCTCTCCCAAATCATGCGGATTATCAGAAAAAATAATTGCAGCTTTTGTATAAGAAAGCCCTTCTTGAACTAAATCTATAGCATACCCCTGAATAAATATAACTAGAAGAGCATACAAAGCTAAAACAAAATCAAATAAAAAGCCAGCTATAAGAACAATAATTCCATCTATAATAAGTAAAGATTGACCTAAATTTAAGCCAGAGAAGTGAGATAAGATTTGGGCAAGCACATCTGTTCCCCCAGTTGATCCTTCATATTTAAAAACAATTCCAAGTCCGATTCCCGATAGAATTCCTCCATATACTGTAGCTATAAAAGGATCTGTAATTACAGGCATATGATAAATATTAAGAAAATCAACTAAAATAGATAAGAGTAGGGTACCAAAAATAGTTTTAACTCCAAAAGAAGAGCCCAGAATTCTTACTCCCAAAATAAATATAGGGATATTTAAAAATATCATCATTAAACCTACTGGTGTTTTTAAGAGATAATACAGAATGATAGCAATACCACTTACCCCACCACCTACAAGTTTATTTGGTAGTAAAAACAAATCAATACTTAAAGCAACTAAAAGTACTCCAAAAGAAATTCCCAAATAGTCAATGAATTTTTTCATAATTCCTTTTCCCCATAAAAGAGATATATCAAGAAAAATTTTACAAGGTTTGGAAACCTTTCAATTAATCTCTTAGGCTCCTGCATTAGCCTATATAACCATTCTAAAGATAATTTTCTAAAAATTAAAGGGGCTCTCTTTTTTTTACCAGAAAGAACATCAAAACTTCCTCCTACCCCCATTGCTATATTTACTTTGAGCTTTTCTTTATTTTTAAATACCCAATATTCCTGTTTAGGTACGCCTAACGCTACAAAAAGAATCTTTGCTCCAGAATTGTTTATCTCTTCTATAATCTCTTCTTCTTTGGATTCAGAAAAATAGCCATCATGGAATCCTGCAATTTTTAAATTAGGAAACTTAAGTTTCAATCTCTCAACCATACTATTTACCACTTCTTCTTTAGCTCCAAGGAAGAATACAGGTACACCTAATTCTTCTGCAAAAGTTAAAATCTCAAGCAATGCTTCAACACCTGGAAATCTTGACATTTCAACTCCTTTTCTCCTTGCAAGAAGCAAGACGCCTACTCCATCAGGTAAATTCAAATCTGTCTCTTCTAAAATCTTTTTAAGATCAAGATCATCTTTAGCTAAAGCAAGCATCTCTGCATTAGGCGTAAAAATCATACAAAGTTTATCTCTATGTAAAAAATCAAGAATTAAATTTCTAAATTCATCTAAATTCTTAAAACTTGTAAAAGGAATATTTAGCAATTTAACTTCTAACATACTTCCTTTTTAAACTCCTCCATGTCGCTTTTTACTTTATCTTTTAGCTCTTTTCTTATCTCCAGTAAATACTTACAAAGCTCTCCATATCTTTGATCCATTTCCTTTAAAAACTCAGGGATCTTTGATAATTCCAATAAGGGAAGGACATATCTCCAGTTTATATCCATGCAAAAGGAAGAGACCTTCTCATCGTAAGAGAGTGCAATAAAAGGTGTATTAGTAATTACAGAGAGTATACTTGAATGAAGTCTCATACCTATGATAAATTTACATGAGGAAAAAGTCTCAAAAAAGGAATCATTATCATAGGTAATCAGGGATATATTATTTCTTAGCGAATCACTTAAAGATTCAAAAACTTTCTTATCTTCTTGCCTATCAAACACAAAATAAATAAGCTTTTTACCTTCTCTAAGTAATTTCAGTAGTACATCCTCCAATTTTTCTAAATCAAGGGTTTTCCAAGGTCTAAAATTTAATCCAATATCTTCATTTTTATCTTTTACAGGAAAATTAAGTAAAAATACTAAATCAGGGGAATAAAAAATCTTTTGAGATGATACTCCAATATTTTTAAGATAAGTCATAGAAAATAGATCTCTTACAAGGATTTCATTGCAAAGATTAAGACTTTTTTTAAGTAAAAATTCGTTGTACTTATTTCTAAGGGGGCTAAAACTCTGTCCTACAAGATATACTGGTTTCCCATTAAAAAGAGAAAGCCAAATGATAGTTAAATAATAAAGAAAGGATCTGAAACTTGTTTTATCCTGAAATAAACCTCCTCCACCACCAATGACTACATCTGACCATCTAACGCCTCTAACTAAATCAGAAATTACATTCTTCTTAAACTGTAAATAAGGATTATCTTTGCTCTTTTTTTTTATTAGTACGCCTATCTGACAATCTTTTCCTAAGATTTCAAGCAAACCTCTTAGAAGAAGATCATCTCCTAAATTTCCTTCCCCATAATATCCAAATAAAAAAATTTTTTTCATTTACTTTCTTTCTTTTGCCATTCACTATAAAGATATGCTTCTATAAAAGGATCTATTTCTCCATCAATAACTGCTTGAACATTGCCAATTTCTAATCCTGTCCTATGATCCTTTACTAAAGTATACGGATGAAACACATATGATCTTATTTGATTTCCCCAACTAATCTCTTGAATTTCACCTTTTAGAGATGTGATCTGTTCTCTTCTCTTTTTCTCTTCCAGTTCCTCAAGCTTTGCTTTCAATACACGTAAAGCCATCTCTTTGTTAGCATACTGAGACCTCTCATTTTGACACTGAACTACAATCCCTGTAGGAATATGAATTACTCTTACTGCAGACTCAACTTTATTTACATTCTGTCCACCTGCTCCTCCAGACCTAAAGGTTTCAATCTTTAAATCTTCTGGTTTTATAACTACATTACTTTCTGGAATTTCTAGAATTACCTCTACTAATGCAAAAGAAGTATGTCTTCTATGGTTAGCATCAAAGGGAGAAATTCTAACCAATCTATGAATACCTTTTTCTCCTTTTAAATATCCATACGCTCTTTCACCTTCTATTAGAAGAGTAGCACTTTTTATCCCTGCTTCTTCTCCAGGAGAGATATCCAAAATTTTCACTTGAAATCCTTTTCTTTCAGCCCATCTTATATACATTCTTAAAAGGATATCAGCCCAATCTTGAGCATCAGTACCTCCTGTTCCTGCATGAAGAGACAATATGGCATTCGCATTATCATTAGGATCTTGCAAAATCATTCCTATTTCATAATTTTTTAGCTTTTCCTGTAATCCCTTTATTCTTTTTTCAAACTCTTCTTTAAACTCCTCTCCCTCTTCTAAAAGCTCTTTCCACTCTGAAAGTTCTTTTATCTCCTTTTCTAAAAAATTCCAGCCTTCTATATCTTTCTGAAGCTTATTATACTTGGCGACTAAAGCCCTTACCTTACCCGGATTTTCCCAGTTTTGCTGTGTTATCTTCTCCTCTAAAGTTTTTAACTCCTGCTCCATTTTTTCTAAATCAAAGATAGCCTCCAAGCTTGTTAAATCTTTCTAAAATCTCACTGTATAAAGAGAGTAAATCTGTTGTTGAAATTGTCATTTTATCTCCTCTTTCCTTTTGAAACAGTTCTTGATTTAGACTCTTCTGTTACATGTATATTAAAGAGATATCTTATACTTTCCATTTCAAAATTGTTAACCATATCCTGAAACATTTGATATGCTTCTTTTTGATACTCTATCAATGGATCGTAATGAGCAATTGCTCTAAGTCCAATTCCCTCCCTTAGAACATCCATATCATTTAAATGTTCAATCCATAATTTATCAATAGTATAAATTAGCACAAGCCTTTGCACTTCTCCCCAGACTTCCTCTCCAAATTCTTTCTTTTTCTGTTCGTATTTTTCCATTATATCTTTTTCTAAAATACTCCTTACTTCTTCTAAATCTTCTATCCTTAGTATCTCTTCCCAATTCCTTGGTAAAAATCCAAAAATCTCTAAGAATATATTTCTCCATCCTTCTCTATTTTCCTGAGAAAAGATAATATTAAAGAATCTATCAAGAACTCTTTCCAACATATTCTGTACTATCTCTTCCAGATCTTCCATCAACAATATCTTTTTTCTTTCACCATAAAGGACCTCTCTTTGTTTATTGAGTACATCATCATAATCTAATAATTGTTTTCTAATCTCAAAATTCATTTTCTCTACTTTCGCCTGACTACTCTCAATTATTCGGGTAAGAAGAGACGATTCTATAGGTTGTCCTCTTTCCATACCAAGCCTACTCATAACAGATTTTATTTGGTCTCCTCCAAAAAGCCTCAATAAATCATCCTCTAAGGATAGATAAAAACGGGAGGATCCGGGATCACCTTGCCTTCCTGCTCTTCCTCTTAATTGATTGTCTATTCTTCTACTCTCATGTCTCTCTGTACCAATAACATGTAATCCTCCAAGTTCTGCTACTTCCTCACCAAGTACAATATCAGTTCCTCTTCCTGCCATATTTGTAGCAATAGTTACTGCATATTTCTGCCCTGCTTTAGCAATAATTTCAGCTTCCTTCTCATGATATTTCGCATTCAACACATTATGAGGAATTCCTTTCTTTTTCAACATCCTACTTAGTCTTTCAGATTTTTCAATAGAAGTGGTACCTACTAATACAGGTCTTCCTATTTTATAAAGTTCTTCTATCTCATTTACTACTGCCTCAAATTTTTCCTCTTCAGTTTTAAATATCACATCTGGATAATTTAATCTATGTAAAGGTTTATTGGGAGGAATTACTACCACTTCCAATCCATATATTTTTACAAACTCTTCTTCTTCTGTAGCTGCTGTTCCAGTCATTCCTGCAAGTTTTTTATACATACGGAAATAATTTTGAATTGAAATAGTAGCTAAGGTTACATTCTCTTCTCTTATTTTTACACCCTCTTTTGCTTCTATAGCCTGGTGCAATCCATCACTATACCTTCTTCCAAGCATAAGTCTTCCGGTGAATTCATCCACAATTATTACTTCTCCATCTTTAACAATATAATCTCTATCTCTGTAATAAAAATTAAGAGCTTTCAAACATTGAAGCAGAGCATGAGCAAGATCCATGTGTTGAAAATCATATAAATCCTTTACTCCTAAGAATGTCTCAGCTTTTTTTAATCCTTGATCTGTTAAGGAAATAGTCCTCGTTTTCTCTTCGGTAGTATAGTCCACATCTTTTTTAAGATATCTTGCAGCTCTTATAGCAAGCTTATATATTTGACTTTCACCTTTTGCAGGTCCAGAAATTATAAGAGGTGTCCTCGCTTCGTCAATAAGAATACTATCTACCTCATCTACGATAGCATAATTTAATTCTCTTTGGACTAACTGATCAGCAGAAAGTACTATGTTATCTCTCAAATAGTCAAATCCAAACTCATTGTTCGTTCCATAGATTACATCTGCCAAATAAGCTTTTTTTCTTTCTGATAATGGGGTATTGTTCTGTAATAGTCCTACTTCTAGTCCTAAGAATTCATAGATTGGCCCCATCCAATATCTATCTCTTTTAGCTAAGTAATCATTTACTGTGACTATATGAACCCCTTTTCCTTCTAAAGCATTCAAATAAGCCGGTAAAGTAGCAACTAAGGTTTTCCCCTCTCCTGTCTGCATCTCAGCAATTTTGCCCTGGTGAAGTACAATACCACCCATAAGCTGTACATCAAAATGTCTCATTCCAATGGTTCTCTTTGCTGCTTCTCTTACCACTGCAAAAGCTTCTTCCAATAAATCATCCAATGTCTCACCATTCGCAAGTCTTTGTTTAAACTCTAAAGTCTTTCTTTTCAAATCTTCATCAGAAAGTTTACTTATCTCTGGTTCAAGTTCATTAATTCTTCTCACATATTCTTCTAATTTTTTAATAGTTCTTGTATTAGAATCAAAAAGGTTTGATAAAAGTCCCATTATTCCTCCTCTGTTATGATCAATCCATAGTTTCCATCTTTTCTTCTATATAAAAGAGAGATTTTGTCAGAATCAGCATCTAAGAAAAGAAAAAAATCATGTCCCAAAAGTTCCATCTGTAAAATAGCTTCCTCCACATCCATTGGCTTTAAAGAGAATCTTTTAATCTTAACAACTTTTGACTTCTCTTCCTTTGTTTCTTGAGATAATACTCCAATAGGGTTTTGGGATCTTCTATCCCTTTCTGTCATTTTTCCCTTTAACTTCTTAAGTTGAATTTCAAGCTTATCAATAACTAAATCAATAGAAGTTCTAAAATCCTGATTTGCTTCAGAAGCTTTTATTAATCTCCCATTAGCATCCAAAGTCACTTCTACAATATGCCTTTTATTTCCATCTCTCCAATTCTCCTCAGAAAAAATTACCTCTATACTATTAATATTCTCAAAAAACTTTGTAAGTTTTGAGAGTTTTTTTTCAGCATATTCCTGTAAAGATTGAGAAATAGGAACATTTTTGCTCGTAAAATTAATTTGCATATCAAGTACCTCCTCAAAAAATTATTGTTAAAGAGCTCTTACTACTGTAAAAGCATACATTTTATCATATCTAACCTTTGTTTTTAATGTATTTACACATTCTTTAAGAGTAGTACCTGTAGTATAGACATCATCAATAATAAGAATATTCCTATAAGTTTTATCCCAATAAGGCAAATCCACTTCAAAAGCACCCTTTATATTTCCTACTCGCTCTTCTAAACTTAGCTCTTTTTGTGGTCTAATTTCTCTTTTTAAATATAATAAAGACCCATAAGATACTTTTAACTCTTTACTTAAAAAGTAAGCTAAATACTCTGACTGATTATATCCTCGCTCTTTTATCCTTTTATAGCTTAGAGGGACAAAAGTTACCATATCTATCTTCCAATTCCTTTTCAAAATCTTCTCTTTAGCTAATTTAGCTACCGTTTGTGCTATATATGGTTTGTTTTGAAATTTTAGAGCTTTAATAACATCTTCCCATGTATCCCTATAATACCCTAAAAACTCAAAACCATCCCATACAGTACCTTCTCTTTCACAATTATAACAAATTTCGTTAATTCCTGTAAGAGGACGTCCACAAAGTTTGCAATATCTCTCTGGCATAGGAAGTTTAGAAAAACATTCAGGACATATATAGCCTGCGTGATAATTTCCACAAAATATACATTTTGTAGGGAAAAATAGTTCCCAAAAGAATTTTTCTATTAAACTCACAGCTTAAATTCTTCTGGAGGATTTTGTAAAAAACCAAAATAATAAAGAAGAATGTCTCTTATCCTAATATTTGCTTTTCCATCGCCATATGGATTAACTGCCTTTGACATTTTATCATATTCCTCTTGATCTAAAATAAGCTTTTTTACTTCATTTACAATTCTATCTTTGTCTGTTCCAACCAACTTAACTGTACCTGCAATTATAGCTTCTGGCCTTTCCGTAACTTCCCTAAGGACTAAAACAGGCTTTCCTAAAGCAGGAGCCTCTTCCTGTAAACCCCCTGAATCAGTCAGAACTATATAGGAATTAGAAAGCAAATAAACCATCGTTTTATAATCTACCGGAGAAAGAAGAATTGCTCTTTCTTCCTGAGAAAGTACTGAATAGACTTGATCCTTTACTATAGGATTCGGATGAACTGGAAAGACTACATAAAAATCTTTAAATTCTGACAGAATATCTTTTATAGCTAAAACTATATCTTTTAGAGGCTTGCCCCAATTTTCTCTTCTATGAGCAGTTACAAGAATAACCTTGTTTTCTGGAAGTGGAGGAATCCCTTCTGGTTTGAAATTGTTTAAATTATTATATACATATAACAAAGCATCTATTACAGTATTTCCTGTCACAAAAATATTATTCGAAGGAAGATTTTCTTTTAAAAGATTCTCCTTTGCGGTTTTTGTGGGAGCAAAATGTAAATCTGCTAAAACTCCCGTAAGATGTCTATTAATTTCTTCGGGATAAGGTTGATATTTATTATAAGTCCTTAATCCAGCTTCCACATGAGCAATGGGTATTTTTTTATAAAATGCAGTAAGACTCGCAGCAAAAGTAGTAGTTGTATCTCCATGAACTAATACTATATCCGGAATATCCTCTTTCCAAATTTTATCTAATCCCTTAAGTACACCAATAGTGATTTGAGTGAGAGTTTGCGTCTCTTGCATTATGTTTAAGTCATAATCGCCTTTTAACCCAAAGAGTTCCATAACTTGGTCTAAAAGTTCTCGGTGTTGGGCGGTTAAAATTATTTGAACGTTAAAAAAATCCGTATTTCTAAGTGCATAAGCAACAGGAGCCATTTTTATAGCCTCGGGTCTTGTACCAAAAACAAGCGATACTTTCTTTTTAACCATATCTCATCTTTACTGATATTTCTTGCAATAGCCTATTACTTTGTAAACCAATTTTGCTGCAAGATAATCTGGCGGAATAAACCCTGGAATAGGAGAAAGTTCTACTAAATCTATACCTAAAATCTGCTTTTCTTTAAAGACCTCTTTCAAAAGAGTAATAATATCATACCACAAAAGTCCACCTGGTTCTGGGGTACCTACCGCTGGCATTTCAGATGGGTTAAATACATCAAAATCTAAGGTAATATAAACTTTATCTTTAAGAGATTCTAAAACCTTATTAATCCATAAAGATTTATCTCCATTAATTTGAAAATCCCAAAGAACATTAATACTATTCAGATCAATAAATTCTCTCTCCTCATATGAAAGACTTCTGATCCCAACTTGAACAAGATTTAATCTTTCTGCTGCTTCTCTTAATGCACAAGCATGGCTATATTCTGTTCCTTCATATTCTTTTTTAAGATCTGAATGAGCATCCAAATGTAATATAGAAAAATTTTGTCCAAAATAATTTATATATCCTCTAACTATACCTTTTGTTACAGTATGTTCTCCACCTAAAAATATAGGGAATTTTTTTAAATTTAATGTTTCGTAAGTAAACTCTTCTATTTTTGAGATAGTTTTATATATATCACCTATGGGAAGTCCCAGATCAGGATAGGTATATACACCTATCTTAGCAGGAATATCCTCTAACTCTTCATCATATAGCTCTAAATTATAAGAAGAAAACAAAATTGCTTGAGGTCCATCTTTTGTGCCTTTTCTATAAGTAGTTGTATTTTCTACAGGCAGCGGAACAATAATAACTTTTGCACCTTCTAAAGATGTGGAAGAAAGTCCACAAAAAGAAGGAATAGGTCTATGCTGTTCCATTTCTTCCTCTTTTAAGAAGGTTAATAGGAAAACTTCTTCCTCTTACAAGAATTTCCCAGTCGGACCGCTCAGCTGATAATTTCTCCTCAATGATCTCCTTAGCCAGATCAATATTAAAAGTTTTGCAAGAAAAAATATCTACACTGGCATAATTTAGGTCTGGCCATGTATGGATAGCTATATGACTTTCTGCTATCATTACAACTCCAGATATGCCCCAATCTAAAGGATCATCTTCAGGAACATACCTTACCACGTATGGAGGCATAATCTTTTGCATCCCAATTTTTTCTGGGAGTTCATCCAAGAGATCATAGATAAAATTTAAATCTTCTAATTTTTCTTTGGGACACCCATATAAATCTAAAACTAAATGCGGTCCTAACATCTCTCTTCCTACCTACTCCTTTTGTAATTTTTAATTTTATTCAGTGCTAAATATAACTCAAACCTACCCCCATGTCAACAATTTTGGTTAAGATTATTTTAAAAATTTGAAACTTCTTCTGCTATATCTTTACGATAATATATGCCATCAAAATAGATCTTTTGTATCTTCTTATAGACTTTATCTTTAGCATCTTTAAAAGAATCTGCAATACTTACTATATTTAGAACCCTTCCTCCTGAAGTCACAAGTTTTCCATTTTTTAAAGTCGTTCCAGCATGGAAAATAATAGAATCATCACCATTCTCAATCTTAATTTCCTTTTCCACCTCATACTTATCAGGGTATCCTTTAGATGCAAGTACAACACACACTGCTTTTTTATTATTCACTTTAAAATCCTTAAAACCTTCTGTAAAAGTTAATAAAGAAAAATCTAATAAAGGTAAAATTACTTGTGTTTCAGGATCTCCTAATCTTACGTTAAATTCAAGGACATAGGGATTTCCATCTACTAAAATAAGTCCTCCATATAGAAAACCTTCATATTTAAGCCCTCTTTTGTCAAGTTCATTTATAAGAGGAATAAATATATCTTTCTTACATTTATCAATCAGTGACTCACTGATCCAAGGTACAGGAGCGTAAGATCCCATACCACCTGTATTAGGACCAGTATTGCCTTCTCCTACTCTCTTATAATCTTGTGCAGGAGGCAAAAAATAAATACTATTATCTTTCACAGCTGCAATCAAAGAAAATTCTTTCCCACTCAAAAATTTCTCTATTACCACTTTTTCGCCAGCATCCCCTAAAATTTTCTCTTTTATCAATTTTTCTAATATATTTATTCCTTCTTCCTTATTATTGACAATAAATACACCCTTTCCTGCCGCAAGACCATCTGCTTTTATAACCAAAGGAAATTTTTCTTTTTCAACAAAGATCTTCGCATCTTCAAAAGATTCAAATACTTTAAAATCTGCAGTAGGTATCTTTGCTTCTTTCATAATTTCCTTTGCAAAAGCCTTACTTGATTCAAGCCTTGCTACTTCCTTGATTGGACCCCATATTTCCAATCCTTCTTTCTTAAACAAATTTACAATACCAAGAGCCAAAGGAACTTCAGGACCTACGATAGTCCAATCAATCTTATTCTTTTTAGCAAAATTAGTGATCTCCTCTATATCATTAACCTTTATAGGTATACACTCCGCTAATAAGCTTATTCCTGCATTTCCTGGAATAGCATATATCTTATCTATTTTTTTATCTTGAGAAAGTTTCCAGACAATAGCATGTTCTCTTCCACCACTTCCTATTACAAGTACCTTCATTATTTCCCTTCTCCCTTCTCAAAGACAACTCTTCTCCCTAAGATTTTAAACTCCTTAGTACAAACCTTTTCCACTGATTCTACAATTAATTTATGCTCTTCATCCAAAATTCTATCAGCTAATATCTCTGGGGTGTCATCGTCAAAAACAGGTACGGCTCTTTGTCCAATGATAGGGCCTGAATCTATACCTTCATTTACAAAGTGTACAGTACATCCTGAGATTTTCACTCCGTACTCCCATGCTTGCTTTTGGGCTTCAAGTCCTGGAAAAGATGGGAGTAGTGAGGGATGAATATTAATAATTTTCCATGGAAAAGCCTCAAGTAATGTCTTCCCCACAATTTTCATATATCCTGCTAAAACTACAAGATCTACGCTGTAATTTAGTAAAACTTCTTTAATCTTTTCCTCATATTCTTTTTTTGAAGAAAATTTTTCTCTCTCAATAACAAAAACTGGAATATGAGATTTCTTAGCTCTCTCAATAGCATATGCATTAGGATTATTACTTATTACTACAACAACCTCAGCTGGATATTTATTAATTTGAGATGCATCAATAAGAGCTTGAAGATTTGAACCCCTTCCTGAAACTAAAACTCCAAGTCTCTTTCTCTCCACTTAATTTCTACCCCTCTTTTCCCTCTTCTCAAATAACCAATAACATAGCCTTTTTCGCCTAAATTAGCCAGATCTTCTAAAATTTCTTTCTCTTTTCCTGAGACTACCATTATTAAACCAATTCCCATGTTAAAAACTTTAAAGGCTTCATTCCCAGAAATTTTACCCTTGTTTATAAAGAACTTAAAAATCCATGGAATATCCCATGATGAAACATCAATAACAGCTTTTAAATCATCAGGCAAAATACGAGGAAGATTACCTGGTATACCTCCTCCTGTTATATGAGCCAAACCATGAATATAATCTCTATATTTCTCTAAGAGAGAAAGTACAGAAACGGAATAGATTTTTGTAGGTTTAAGAAGTTCTTTTATAAGGTTATGACCATTTATATCTTTATTTAAAGAAATTCTTTTTTGCTTAATAATATATCTAATAAGAGAATACCCATTACTATGTATACCAGAGGAAGCTATTCCTATAAGAACATTCCCTTCTTTCATTCTCTCTTTCTTCGGCAGAAGGTGCTTTTCTTCAACTATTCCTAAAACAAATCCTGCAAGATCAAGCCCCTTTCCCTTATAGACTCCTGGCATTTCTGCAGTCTCCCCACCTACTAAGCTACATTCTGCCTTCTTACAAGCCGAAGCTATGCTTTTTAAGATAATCTTATAGTTTTCTACGTCAATTTTTCCAGCCGCAAAGTAGTCCAAAAATGCAAGAGGCTTTGCCCCACATGTAAGTATATCATCAACATTCATAGCTATAAGATCATCTCCTATATTCTCTAATTCTTTATACTTTAAAGCAAGCTCTAATTTTGTTCCTACCCCATCAGTACCCATTACAAAAAGAGGCTTTTCATAATTTTCTAAAGGTAGATTTAAAATACTTGCAAAACCATTCCAAAAAGGCACAACAAAAGGTAAATAAGTGGATTCTATTTCCCCCTTTAATGAAGAAAGAGCCCTTTCTATTTTTGCAATACCCACCCCACTTATACTATAAGTAACTGGTTTCTTTTTGAATTTTCTACCATCTTCTTTCCGAAACATTCGCCACAATATCCCCTTTCAGGCAGTATGCTTATTAAGCCTCCTAAACTTAAAAAAGCCACGGAATCAAATCCCAAAAGCTCTGCAATTTCTTTAGGAGAATAATGACAACTTATTAACTCCTGGGTGTTAGGAATATCAACACCATAATGGCATGGATAGATCAAAGGAGGAGAAGATAGCCGTAAATGTACCTCTTTCGCTCCCTCTTCTCTAAATCCTTCTGCAAGTCTTTTAGCAGTAGTCCCTCTCACAAGAGAGTCATCTACTAAAACAATTCTCTTACCTTTCACTAAATCTCCTATAAGAAGAAACTTCATTTTAACGGCAGACTCTCTCTCCTTCTGTTTTGGCTTAATAAAAGTCCTGCCTATATAATGACTTCTCATAAGAACCATCTCTATAGGAATTCTACTTTCTTCACTATAACCAATTGCTGCAGGAATTCCAGAATCAGGAACAGGAACAACCCAGTCTGCATTTATTGGAGCCTCTCTTGCAAGAATTTTCCCCATAGATTTTCTGTAAGAATATACACTTTTACCTTCATATTTACTATCAGGTCTTGAAAAATAAATAAACTCAAAGAGACAAAATCTTGACGCTTTTTCTTCAAAAGGATTGTAGAATAAAGTCTCACCTTTAGTATTTACATAAACCCATTCCCCTTCGTGAAGTTCCCTTATCTCTACCACAGGAAAATCTCCAAGAGCACAAGTCTCTGAGGTAAAAATAACTGTCCCATCACTTAGTCTTGCCATAAAAAGAGGACGAAATCCATAAGGATCTTTTATAGCATATATACCCTCATGACTTGCGATAATTAATGAATAGCTTCCTTCTATCTTACTTAATGCATCTTCTAATCTTTCTCTCAAGTTGCCTTTCTGCGAATGAGCAATTAAATGAAGTATTACTTCTGTATCCGAAGTACTTTGAAAGATAGAACCCTCTTTCTCAAGCATCTTTCTCAAAGAACTTGCATTAGCAATATGCCCATTATGAGCAAGGGTAATATAACCATATCTCGGAAGATTTACTACAAAAGGTTGAATATCGTAAAATGAATTTTTCCCAGAAGTTGAATATCTCACATGCCCTATTGCTATTTTACCCTTTAATTTTTTCAAATCCTCCTCAGTAAAAACATTAGAGACAAGCCCAGAATTTTTATGAGAAACAGGCTCAAAACCTACAAAAGATACAATACCTGCACTTTCTTGTCCCCTATGTTGAAGATGTAAAAGATTCTGATACGCTATAAAACTTGCAACATTTCCTCCATTATTGGAAACTACACCTACTATTCCACACTCTTCTTTTAACTTCATAATTTCACCTTCCTCCAAGAAGGTCTTCTAAAGAAGACTCAAAATAAGGTTTTATTATAAACTTATCCTCTAAAACCCTTCCTAATTTTTGTAATTTAATTTCATACTCATTTGCAAACTTAATAAAAGCTTCTTCCTCACTTTTATCTATTTCTAAGATAATAAGTCCTGACCCTTCTCCAAAAAGAATTTTCTCAGAAGCACTATCCTCTGGTAAAAAGACCTCAAGACCTTTTTTACCCCAAAAAGCCATCTCAAATAAAGTGCAGAAAATTCCACCTTCACTTACATCATGAGCAGAAACTATCAATTTTTTCTTTCTTATCTCTTCCATAAATAACTTTATTTTTCTCTCCCAAACCAAATCCACATAAGAAAGATTACCTCTCACAATCCCATACATATCTTTTATAAATTTAGACCCATCTAAAGTAAGCCATGAAAAATCTCCTATTAAATAAATAGGATTCCCTTCATTTTTCAGACCTGGAACTATTAAATAATCTAAATCTTCTAATACTCCTACCATTCCTATTACAGGTGTAGGAAAAACCTTATTATCTCCCTGTCCATTGTAAAAGCTCACATTACCACTTATGATAGGGATTTCAAGAATTCTTGATGCAATATTTATACCCTTAACCACCTCTTTAAATTGATAGAAAACATCAGCCTCATCTGGATCTCCAAAATTTAGTCCATCGGTAATCGCCAGTGGTTTCCCACCTACACAGAGGATATTTCTACAAGACTCAGCTACTGCACACATGCCACCATGCTTAGGATTCAGAAAAGAATACCTTCCATTACCATCATTAGTAATTGCAATTCCTTTATTAGTACCTTTTATCCTAAGTACTGCAGCATCACCAAATCCTGGAGGCAAAATTGTGTTTGTTTGAACAGAGTAATCATATTGCCTGTATATCGTCTCTTTTAATTTCATCTCTTCTTTTACATTATTAATAAACTTAGAAATATCTTCTTTTTTAACACTTATTATCTGTTCTGATGAAGCAAAACTGTAAGGAGTGCTAAGAGGATCAAAAGTAAGAGCCCCATCTACCAATAATTCTGTAGGAAGATCCACAACCTTTTCTCCGTTATGATAAATAATAAATTTCTCTTCTTCAATTACCTCACCAATAACTTCTGATTCCAAATCCCATTTTTTAAAGATAGCTTTTATCTCTTCAATTTTTTCTGGCTTTACAATAAAAAGCATTCTTTCCTGAGATTCTGAAAGAAGTATCTCTTGAGGAGTCATTTCCTCTTCTCTTTGAGGCACTTTTTCTAAATAAACTTTGACTCCACTTCCTCCTCTTCTTGCAGATTCTGATAATGCACTAACAAGTCCTGCAGCGCCAAGATCTTGAATACCCACTATTCCATCGTAAGATGCTGCCTCCACACATGCTTCAATTAAAAGCTTACCTAAGAAAGGATCCCCTACTTGAACCGACGGTCTTTTTCTATGATATTCATCATCTAACTTTTCAGAGGCAAAACTTGCTCCTTGAAGTCCATCTCTTCCTGTTCTTGCTCCTACTAATAGAAGTAGATTTCCCTTACCTTCTGCTCTCCCTTTATAAACCTTTCTATCAGGAGGAATAATTCCCACACACATAACATTTATTAGAGGGTTTGCTGAATAACAATCTTCAAAAGCAATCTCTCCACCTACCACAGGTACGCCTATACAATTCCCATAAAAACTTATTCCTCCCACAACTCCATTAAATAAATATTTATTTCTTTCCTTATCTAACGGGCCAAAACGCAAAGAGTCTAATAAAGCTATAGGTCTTGCACCAAGGGCTAAGATATCTCTTACTATTCCACCTATACCCGTAGCTGCTCCTTGAAAAGGTTCTACAGCAGATGGATGATTATGGCTTTCTATTTTAAATACTATTTTATATCCATCTCCTATACTTACTATGCCTGCATTTTCTCCTGGCCCCTGTTCTACCCAATCTGCCTTAGTTAAAAAGTCTTTCAAATATTTCTTTGAATGTTTATAACTACAATGCTCAGACCATATTACCGATATCACAGACCACTCCACATCATTCGGCTCTCTATTCAAAAGCTCTCTTGCATGCCTAATTTCTTCTTCTTTAAGACTAAAAATCCCCATATTTTTTACACCACCTTGTTTAGTCTAAGAAGGATAAAAAAATCTTTAATCCAGAAGTACTTCCAAGAATTTCCTCAACTGCTCTTTCTGGATGAGGCATCATTCCCATTACATTTCTTTTTTTATTTATAATTCCTGCAATACTTTCCACTGAACCATTAGGATTTTCAAAGGCATATCTCAATACAATTTGATTGTTTTCTTTTAACTCTTCTATTCCTTCAGAGCTTATGTAATATCTACCCTCTTTATGAGCTATAGGCATTCTTAATATTTCCCCTACCTGATAATTTCTTAAAAAGAAATTATCATTATCTTCAACCTTTAGCTCAATCTCTTTACATATAAAAGTATTAGTTATATTAGGAAGCATTGCTCCAGGAAGAAGATCTACTTCTAAAAGAATTTGAAATCCATTACATATACCTAGCACATATCCTCCTTTATTAGCAAAATCAACAACCTCGTTCATAATAGGAGAAAATTTTGCAATAGCTCCAGCCCTAAGATAATCACCATAAGAAAAACCACCTGGAAGTATTATTAAATCTACATCGTTTAAGTTATGTTCTTTATGCCAAAGATATATGGGATCTAACTTTGCAACTTTTAATGCCCAAAAGGTATCCATATCACAATTTGTTCCTGGAAAAACTACTATACCAACTTTTTTCATTCTTCCACCCTTATCTTAAAATCTTCAGTTACAGGATTGGCAAGAAAAATTTCACTCATCCTTCTCACTTTTTCTTCCACATCTTCCTTTGTATCCCCATATAAAACTATTTTTAAAACTTTACCGAATCTAACATCCTCTACTTCTTTAAAATCTAAATTATAAAGAGCATTCTTTATAGTATTTCCCTGAGGATCAAAAATTCCATCTTTCAGAAATATCTCCAGAATTACATTCCATCTCTTCACCTTTCATCCTCCTTATCCCTCAGAATTAACTAAACCTGATCTCTCAAATATTTTGTCGATATTCCTTAAGAAATTATGTGGAGAAAAGCAACTCTCAATTTCTTCTATACTCAGTTTTTCATTTATTCTATTATCTTCTATTACTACATCTTTAAAATCTTTCTTATCATTCATTGCTCTAAATGCATCTTCCTGTACCCATGAATAAGCTACATCTCTCAAAACACCCTTTTCGGTAAGAGCTAAAAGTATGCTCTGAGAATAGTAAATTCTATAATTAGCCATCATATTCCTCTCAATATTATCCTTATTCACTCTTAAATTCCTAATAATACCAGTTATTAAGTTTAAGATATAATCTGTTAAAGTAGTGGCATCTGGGAAGATAACTCTTTCAACAGAAGAATGGCTAATATCTCTCTCATGCCAAAGAGGAATATTCTCTAAAGCAGCATTTATATAACTTCTTATAACTCTTGAAAGTCCACAAACTCTTTCAGAGAGTACAGGATTTCTTTTATGAGGCATAGCAGAGGATCCTTTTTGTTTTTCCTTAAACAGCTCTTCTAACTCATTCACTTCTGTTCTCTGTAAATGCCTAATTTCTAAAGCTATTCTTTCACAAGTTGTTGCAATCATAGAAAGAACATATATAACCTCTGCATGTCTATCCCTTGGAATAACCTGTGTTGCGACAGGTTCAGGTTTGAGAGATAATATCTTACATGCCTCCTCCTCCACATTTGGAGAAAGATGAGCAAGAGTACCTACAACTCCTGAGAATTTTCCATATCTTATATCTTCTTTTGCTCTTCTTAATCTCTCTAAATCTCTATTTAGTTCAGACCACCATCCTAAAAATTTAAACCCTAAAGTAATTGGTTCAGCATGCATTCCATGAGTCCTACCCATGATAGGAAGATCTTTATACTGAAGAGCCTTTTTCCCAATCTCTTTAATAAGTATTTCTAAATCATCTTCAATATATTCTAAGGCTGCTAAAATTTGAAGAGAAAAAGCAGTATCCATAACATCTGAAGAGGTAAGCCCCTGATGAATATATTCCGATCCTTCACCTACATACTGAGCCACATTAGAAAGAAAAGCAATCATCTCATGATTAGTTTCAGATTCAAGTTTTTTTATTTCTTCTACTGTAAAATTCACTCTACTTTTAATCTGTTCAAGTATCTCTTGTGGTATTTCTCCAAATTTTACTCTTGCTTCTAATACTGCTTCTTCAACTTTCCACCATAGAGAGTATCTATTCTTATCAGACCATATTTCTCTTAGCTCTTTTCTACTATATCTTTCTAACATATCTCTCTCTCCCTTCAAAAGCAATAAAGCCCAAGCCTATAGGTTCTCCAATACGAGGGAACCTATCCGCCTGGGCTTTTATCCCTTCGGTGTAACAAGATTTTCAAATCTTGCTCGCTCCGCTTGGATCTTCAGACCCTAAGGAGCACTTCCGCTCGTAGTCAGGCAATTTACGGTTGCCTGGTAGAAACTCC
>DAOSUP010000010.1:0-6637 GCA_035378845.1 Dictyoglomaceae bacterium | reverse complement strand
TAAGGAGCACTTCCGCTCGTAGTCAGGCAATTTACGGTTGCCTGGTAGAAACTCCTAAGCCATATCCTCAGGATTATACGAAACTCAATTAAATTATATATTATAATCTTTTGAAGTTCAATATTCCACGATAAATAGCTGCATCTCCAAGTTCTTCTTCTATTCTCAAAAGCTGATTATATTTTGCAATACGATCAGTCCTGCTTAAAGAACCCGTTTTTATCTGGCCACTATTTACAGCTACTGCAAGGTCAGCAATAAAAGTATCTTCTGTCTCACCAGATCTGTGAGATATAACAGATCTATACCCAGATTGATAAGCAATTCTTATAGTATCTAAGGTCTCACTTAAAGAACCGATCTGATTTACCTTTACTAAAATAGCATTAGCAACTTTCTTTTCTATTCCTTCCACTAAAATTTTGGGATTAGTAACAAAAATATCATCTCCTACAAGCTGTATTCTCTTCCCTAATCTTTCTGTGAGTTTTTGCCATCCCTCCCAATCCTTTTCAGAAAGTCCATCTTCTATAGAGACGATAGGATATTTTTCACATAGATATTCCAGAAAAGAAATCATTTCCTCTGAACTTAAGTTTTTCCCTTCTGCCTTAAGAATATATTTACCATCTTCATAAAACTCGCTTGCTGCAAGGTCTAAAGCTAAAGAAACATCCTTACCAGGAACAAATCCAGCTTTTTGAATTGCTTCTACTAAAATGCTTAATGGTTCTTCATTCTTCTCAAGGTATGGAGCAAATCCTCCCTCATCTCCTACATTAGTATTCAATCCCTTACCCTTTAATATACTTTTTAAGGTATGAAATACTTCTACAGCCCATCTTAAAGACTCCTTAAAGGTAGAAGCTAAAGGAACAATCATATATTCCTGAAAATCTAATGGATTATCAGCATGTTTTCCTCCGTTTATAACATTCATTAATGGGACTGGCAATTCTTTTGCTTGAGCACCACCAAGATATGCATAAAGAGGGAGACCCACAGACTCTGCTGCTGCTCTTGCAGTAGCAAGAGAAACCGCTAAAATAGCATTTGCTCCTAATCTTGATTTATTCTCCGTCCCATCAAGATCTATCATAGTTTTATCAACAGTATACTGATCCAAAGCTTCAAGTCCTATAAGTTCCTGTACTATAATCTCATTTATATTTTTAACAGCCTGGAGAACTCCTTTACCTTTGTATCTCTTTGGATCGTTATCTCTTAACTCTAAAGCCTCTCTACTTCCTGTAGAAGCTCCTGAGGGGACTATGGCTCTTCCTATAGACCCATCTTCCAAATATACCTCTGCTTCCACAGTAGGATTTCCTCGGGAATCTAACACTTCTCTCCCATGAACATCAAGAATAGCTGGCATTCTACTACACCTCCTGAAGAGATTTTAATATTCTTTGATAAACTAACTAAGGGTATTATAGCATTGTGTTTTATAAAAAATCTTTAAAATTTCTTTTAAAAAACTCTTTCTTAATATAGAATAATTTTAGAAGACATTTGGTTTAAAAGGAGGTAAGAGAAATGGAATATATAGCACCAAGTTGGGAAGAAATATATGAACTATGCTTAGACATTGCTGATAAAATTAAAAAAGTTAGATTTGAACCTGAAATAATTGTAGGGATTGCAAGAGGTGGGTGGATTCCTGCAAGGATACTCTCAGATCTATTAGGAAATTCCTATACTGCAAATCTAAAAATTGATTTCTATAGAGGTGTAGGTGAAACAAAAGAAAAACCTGTAATTACTCAAACAATCTCAACTATAGTAGAGGGCAAAAAAATTCTTATCTCTGATGATGTAGCAGACAGTGGTAAAAGTCTAAAAGTTGCTCAAGAACATTTAGAACAATGTGGTGCATCTCAGGTAAAGATTGCTACTATATTTTATAAACCTTGGTCTATTGTAAAACCTGATTTTTATATAGAAGAAACAGAGGCATGGATTGTCTTCCCATGGGAAAGAAAAGAATTTGTTTCTAAAATGGTAGAAACTCTAAAAGCAAAAGGACTTTCTAAAGAAGAAATCTTTAAAGAAATATCCAAAAGTGGGATCTCTGAAAAACTACTGAAAAGATTTCTTACAGACATTATGGAGGAAACTTTATGAAAAGTGCTATATCAGCAGGTGGAGTAGTAATAAACAAGCTAAATAACAAAATATGTATACTTAAAAGGAAAAATGAAAATTGGGTTTTGCCTAAGGGACATATAGAAAATGGCGAAAATCCTGAAGATACAGCTGTAAGAGAGGTGAAAGAAGAGACAGGCTTAGATGCAAAAATAATAGCTTATGTGGGTAAGACTCATTATCATGCACCATCCACAGAATTTCACTCAGAAGAAGAGAAAAGTGTGTTCTGGTATTTAATGGAAACCGCGGACACAAATATAAAATTTGAAAAGGAAGTATTTTCTGATGGTAGATTCCTTGATCTACAAAATGCATTAAACCTTCTCACTTTTTCTCAGGAAAAAGAAATTTTAGAAAGAGCATATGAGTTATATCTCTTGTACAACCATAAGAAAAAACTTTCTATATTAATGTTAAGCTGGGAATATCCTCCACGAATTATAGGTGGACTAAGTAGACATGTCTATGATTTAAGCAAGGCTTTAGCCAGATTAGGTACAGATGTATCTGTAATAACCTGTGGGACCGAAGGAGTACCTTCTGAAGAACATTTTGAAAATTTACATATATACAGAGTCCCTGAAAAAATGATTGACACTCCCAATTTTATTTCATGGACTTATTTTTTAAATCTTTCTATGATTACAAAAGCTATTAACCTACATAAGGAAAAAAATTTTGATATTATCCATACTCACGACTGGTTAACTGCTTTTGCTGGTTATACTTTAAAACACTCTCTTAAAAAACCTTTAATAGCTACAATTCATGCTACAGAATTCGGAAGAAATCAGGGAATATATACTGAAGAGCAAAGATTTATACAAAATACTGAATGGTGGCTTACTTTTGAGGCATGGAAAGTTATTGTTTGTAGCTTTTATATGAAAGAAGAGGTTAAAAATCTTTTTAATCTTCCAGAAGATAAAGTAAAAATTATTTACAATGGTATTGACCCTGAAAATTTAAAAACCTCATTAAATCCTGAAGAACTCAGAGATAGATATGCATTACCTAACGAGAAGATATTACTTTTTATAGGAAGGATGCATCCTCAAAAAGGAGCAGAGTATCTTTTAAAATCTGCACCTATTGTTATAGATAGGTATCATGATGTAAAATTTATATTTGTAGGGACAGGTCCCCAACTTAATTATCTTATGGAAGAAGCTTACAGATTAGGAATTTCAAATAAGGTTATATTCACAGGTTTCATTGATGATAATCTTAGAAATGCCTTTTTACATATCACAGATATTTGTGTTTTTCCTAGTATATATGAACCATTTGGAATTGTAGCTTTAGAAGCTATGGCTCTTGGAAAACCTGTGATTGCTAGTAACTTAGGAGGATTCTCGGAAATTATAGAGGATGGAAAAGATGGCTTTCTTTTCCATCCTAAGGATGAAAGAGCTCTTGCAGAAAAAATTATTGCTCTTCTTACTAATGATGAATTAAGAGCATCTATTGGGGAAAATGCCGCTAAAAAAGTCAGGGGAAAATTTTTATGGGATACTATTGCAAAAGAAACATTAAATACCTATTTTGAAGTATTTAAAGAATATCTTAAAACTGACTGGTAAAGGGGGATTATAAATGAGAGTAGTCATAATGGCAGGTGGGGAAGGTACAAGACTAAGACCTATTACTATCACAAGGCCAAAACCTATGGCATATATAGTAGGTAAACCTATAATGGAACACATTATATTTCTCCTTTATGAGCAGGGATTTAGAGAGTTTACTGCAACTTTATATTATCTCCCAGAGATTATTCAGGGATATTTTGATGACGGTTCTAACTGGAATATACAATTAGACTATTCCATAGAAGAATTTCCTCTTGGAACAGCAGGAAGTGTAAAGTTTGCCCTAAAAAATAAGCCCAAGGATAGGATCGTAGTTATAAGTGGAGATGCTCTTACAGACTTTAATCTTCAGGAAGCTATAAAATACCATGAAGAGAAGAAAGCATTAGTAACTATTGTACTAACCACTGTAGAAAATCCATTAGAATATGGCGTAGTTATAACTAATAAAGAAGGGAAAATAACAAAATTTTTAGAAAAACCAAGCTGGGGAGAAATATTCAGTGATAGTGTTAATACAGGAATATATATTTTAGAGCCCGAGGTTTTAGATTATATTCCTGATAACACACCTTTTGATTTTAGTAAAGATTTGTTTTCTCTTCTTCTTGAAAAAAAAGCTCCTCTTTATGGATACCTTGCAGAAGGATATTGGTGCGATATTGGTAATTTAGAACAATTTCTACAAGCTAACTTTGATGTTATCCAAGGGAAAGTAAAAATAAAGATTCCAGGTAGAGAAATCTTTCCAGGAGTTTTTGCTAAAGAAGATGTGGAAATATCTCCCTCTGTTTTAATAAGACCTCCTGTATATATAGGTCAATTTTCAAAAATAGAAAACAATGCAAATATTTTAGGACCTACAGTAATTGGAGATTCTGTATATATAGATAGTGAGGCAAAAATCCAAAGAAGCTTAATATTTAGTAATACATATATAGGTAAGAAGACCGCTATATATTCATCTATTATCGGAAGTCACTGTAATATAAAGAATTTCACAAAGATAGAAGATGGAACTACTATCGGAGATGGTACCACTATTGGCGAAAGAGCTTTTATTAATAGCGGGGTAAAAATATGGCCTAATAAGATAATAGAAACTGGGACAATTGTAAACACAAGTATTATCTGGGGAAGCCACTTCAAGAGAACTCTCTTTGGACAAAGGGGAATCTCTGGAAAGATAAATATTGATATAACTCCTGAACTTGCTACTAAAATAGGCGCTGCTTTTGGAACAATTTTACCTAAATCTTCTTATGTAGTAATGAGCAGAGATTCAAGACCAGCATGTAGAATGATAAAGAGAGCTATTCTTACAGGAATTCTCTCTACAGGAGTAAATGTTTTTGATATACGTACCCTACCTATTCCAGTAGCACGATATTCTATAGAGAATATTAATGCTAATGCAGGAATCCATATTAGAATCTCACCTTCTGACAATGAAAAAATTTTAATTGAGCTCTTTGATAATAAGGGTGTAAATATAGATAAAAATATCGAAAGGAAGCTTGAAAATATATTTTCCAGAGAAGATTTTAGAAGAACTTACACCGAAGAAGTTGGAGAGATAAAATTTCCCCCTCATATAATTGAATATTATACGTTAGGTCTACTGAAAAATATTGATATCAGAAGCATTTCAGAGCGTAGATACAAAATTGTAATTGACTATCAGGGCAATAGTTCATCTCTTTTCCTTCCTAGCATTATCTCTAAGCTTAAAATAGAAAGCGTATCGTTAAACCTCTATGGAGAAGAATTTACTAAGCTAAGTACCACCCCAGAAGAAGTGGTAAGAATTGTTGAAGCAATAGGTTCTGATTTTGGAATAATTATAAATGATGATGGAGAAAATTTTTCAATTATCACCCCTGACGGACAATATCTATCTAAGGATGATCTGATCTTTGTTATAACATTTCTCACCCTAAAAGCCTATCCTCAAAGTCAGATAGTAGTTCCTGTTACCATTTCAAATTCTATAGAAAAAATAGCAAATATTTTAGGCGGAAGAATTATAAGAAGTAAAACTTCTCCTTCTGAACTTACAAGGACCACTTTAAGAACTGGCGCAAAATTTGGAGCCAGTGAAGATGGATTTATCTATCCCGAATTCCAAGCATCCTTTGATGGAATATATGCCCTAATTAAGTTCTTAGAGCTTTACTCTAAAGTTAACCTTAGCCTTTCAGATATCATATCTCAAATTTCTAAGCTATATAAGATAAAAACTACCGTAGATTGTTCTTGGGAAAATAAAGGTAAAATAATGAGAAGACTTATTGAAGAAAATACAGATAATAATGTAGACTACACCGATGGCATAAAAATAAATTATGCTAATTCTTGGATACTTGTCATCCCGCATCCCGAAGATCCAGCTTTTCTTTTATATGTAGAAGCGCCATCTTTAAGAGAAGCTCAAAGCTTATTAGAAGAATTCAGTGAGAAAATTAAAAGTCTTAATTTTTCTTTAAAATAATTTTAACTTGACATTAAAGTTATAGTACCTAAGATAATTGAAGGAGAAAATTTTTTAAAGATGGGAGGTTGAAATATGCAAAACCTTCTTTGGATTGTACCTATCTCAGGAGCTATTGGTCTTATTTTTACCTACTTTATAGCTCGAAGCATTCTTAAAGAAGAGGAAGGTCCAGAAGAGATCAAAAAAATCGTAAAAGCCATTCGAGAGGGAGCAGATGCCTTCCTAAGCCGAGAGATTAGAACTGTAGCAATCTTTGTAGTTATTTTTGCTATCTTCATGAGTATAGTACTTCAGCCTTTACTTGGACTTGCATTTCTTATCGGTGCTACTTTTTCCATGCTATCTGGATATATTGGAATGAAGGTTGCTACTCGTGCCAATGGAAGAACTACATGGGCAGCTG
>DAOSUP010000009.1:0-65517 GCA_035378845.1 Dictyoglomaceae bacterium | reverse complement strand
AAAGAGATAACATCCAAATTGATAAATAGAATTTAACTTAAGGGGGCTTTGGGATAATCCCAAAGCCCCCTCTTTTTTATATATCTGAAAATATAAATGGAAAATGCCTTTCCCATTTTTTTAAATTTTTCTCTCTTCAACTGTAGTCTCCTTATTATTTTAAGATTTTTTCATATATAATATTTTTTGTAATGTAATTTGTTCACTTGATTAACAATTAAAAATTTTCTTTCCTTTTTCATTTGTTAAATCATGTGACATATATCACTTTTTTTAAACCATCTTCCAAGTTATAATCTTATTAGAAAAATTTAAATTTTAGGGGGACTGTCAAATGAAGAATAAATTTCTTCTCCTCAAAATCTCCATAGTCTTTCTTATCCTTATGTTCCTTTCTGGTTGTGTTCCAAAAGATACAACTCCACCATCAGTGAGTATTACTTCACCATTAAATAATGCTACAGTCTCTGGATCTGTAGATATCATTGCTTCAGCTACTGATGATGTGGGGGTTTCAAAGGTTGAGTTTTATATTGATGGAACTAAAGTAGGAGAAGATTCACAGGCACCATACGAATATAGCTGGAATACAGATTCCCTTCAATATGGCTCTACTCATAGTATAAAAGCAAAGGCTTATGATAATGCTGGAAATACAGGAGAAAGTCAGATAGTAACAGTAACTATAGGAGATACACAAGCACCTCAAGTTACTATTACAAATCCTAATGATGGAGATACTGTCTCTGGAATAGTCTCTATAGAAGCTCAAGTAGTAGATAAGATTCCATCAGCAAAGAATAAAAAGGTAGAGAAGGCTCCAAGTGGAATTTCAAAAGTTGAGTTCTATGTTGATGGAACTAAAGTAGGAGAAGATTCACAGGCACCATACGAATATAGCTGGAATACAGATTCCCTTCAATATGGCTCTACTCATAGTATAAAAGCAAAGGCTTATGATAATGCTGGAAATACAGGAGAAAGTCAGATAGTAACAGTAACTATAGGAGATCCACAAGCACCTCAAGTTACTATTACAAATCCTAATAATGGAGATACTGTCTCTGGAATAGTCTCTATAGAAGCTCAAGTAGTAGATAAGATTCCATCAGCAAAGAACAAAAAAGTAGAGAAAGCTCCAAGTGGAATTTCAAAAGTTGAGTTCTATGTTGATGGAACTAAAGTTGGAGAAGCTACACAATCTCCTTATGTATATAGCTGGAATACCACTCAAGTATCAAATGGAGGTCACACAATAAAAGTAAAAGCTTATGATAATGCTGGAAATTCTGATTCTGCTACTATAACAGTATATGTAAACAATTCAGAAGCAATAACTTGGCAGAAAACCTATGGAGGAAGTAATTATGATGAGGTATATTCCATACAGAAAACAAATGATGGTGGATATATCGCCGCTGGTACAACAAATTCTTTTAGGGCTGGTAGTACTGATGTATATGTATTAAAGCTTGATGAAAATGGAAATGTACTGTGGCAAAAAACTTTTGGGGGAATTAACGATGACTGGGCATATTCTGTACAACAAACTACTGATGGTGGATATATTGTCGCTGGTTATACAGTTTCCATTGAAAATGGTTATGACGATGTATATGTATTAAAGCTTGATTCAGATGGAAAGTTACTATGGGAAAAAACTTATGGGGGAACTTACAGTGACTGGGCATATTCTATACAACAGACAAATGATGGTGGATATATTGTTGCAGGTTGGACATATCCCTATGGTAGCGGTAATATTGATGCATATATATTAAAGCTTGATTCAGATGGAGAGTTAGAATGGTATAAAAGTTATGGAGGAAGTGATAACGACTGGGCAAGTTCCATACAGCAAACTACTGATGGTGGGTATATTGTCGCTGGTTGGACAGGTTCCTCTGGCGCTGGTTGTTATGATGTATATGTATTAAAGCTTGATGAAAATGGAGAGTTAGAATGGCAAAAAACTTTTGGTGGAAGTTCTGATGATTATGCATATTCTATACAACAAGTATCAGATGGTGGATATATTGTCGCTGGTTATACAGCTTCCTTTGGCACTGGTTACGATGATGTATATGTATTAAAGCTTAATACAAATGGAGATTTACTATGGCAAAAAACTTTTGGTGAAAGTGGTTATGATAGAGCAAGTTCCATACAGCAAACTATTGAAGGTGGATATATTGTTGCTGGTTATACAGATTCCTTTGGCGCTGGTTATACTGATGTATATATATTAAAGCTTGATGCTAATGGAAATTTAGTATGGCAAAAAATATATGGAGGAAGTGATTATGATTATGTATATTCTATACAACAGACAAATGATGGTGGATATATTGCAGCAGGACTAACAGCTTCCTTTGGCGCTGGTTATTATGATGCATATGTATTAAAGCTTGATGCAAGTGGAAATACAGGACCTTATCCTACCATTTCAAAATTTCAACTCTCACCATCTACTAATTTCTCTTTAAGAGATGAATTCCTACCATCTCCTCTTAAAAAGAGATAACATCCAAATTGATATAAATAGAATTTAAGTTAAGGGGGCTTTGGGATTATCCTAAAGCCCCCTCATTATGTTAGTAATAAAATTATTCGTAAGGCAAATAGTGTAAAAGTAAAATCTCCTATGAATGCTTTATATTAATAATTATCCCTCATATGGCTCAAATTTATCCTTTGGAGAACCACAAACTGGACATACCCAATCATCTGGTAGATCCTCAAATGCTGTCCCAGGCTTTATCCCTTGGGAAGGATCGCCATTCTTTGGATCGTATACAAATCCACAAACACTACATTTATACTTCTTTAATTTTTCGTTCATATTATTCCCCCCTTATAATTTAATACATAGGCCAACTGCATCTTCAAGAGATGCTGCAATATCCCTTGGAGCTGCAGCATCTCCTATAACATAAACCTCAGGGATACTCCCTTTGAGTTTTTCAAAAAGGTCCTTCTGTGGGATCTTTATACCCACGACAACAACTGCATCAATATCTTCAACCTTTTCTTGCCTTCCATAGTATGGATTGAGAAGGGTTGCAACATTCCCCTCAAAATTCAAAAGAATACTCATAGGGTGAAGCTCCACACTCTTGCTATCAATCATCTGATAGAGTGGCATTACTGTTGGTGGAGTTACATTCTGAGCATTAAAAAATGATGGAGTTACCCAGTGAACCTTCTTTCCCTGTTTGAGCAGTGTATTCACAACTCCAATTCCTTCTGTTGTAGAATCATTATCCACCACAAGGACATTTTCACCTGTTACTTTCCCATCAAGTACATCTAAGGTTTGGAATATTTTCTCTTTTCCAATTCCAGGAATTTCAAAAGTAGCAATTTTTGCGCCAGTTGCAATGATAACAATATCTGGTCTTTCATTTTTTACTATTTCTTCTGTCGCCTCAACTTCCATTCTTACATCTACTTTCTGTACTTCCATCTCTTTCATAAGGAATCTGCTAACCCCAGTAACCTCTCTTCTTCCTGGAAGCCTACTTTCCCAGTTTACTCTACCACCAAGCATCTTTTCTTTTTCAAAAAGGACTACTTTATGACCCTTTCTTGCAAGAACATCTGCTGCTTTCATTCCTGCAGGACCACCACCAACGATTACTACTTTCTTAGGTGCTAAAGTCTTCTTATAAAGGATATCCTCTCCATATTCCTGTTCATGTCCTGATGTTGGATTTTGAACACAACTAATAGGTAAGTTCTGGAGAAGTCTACCCATACACTTCTGGTTACAGCCAATACAACCACGAATTTCATCAAACCTATTTTCCTGAGCCTTCTTTGCCCAGTATGGATCTGCAATGAGTGCTCTTGCAAGTCCAATCATATCGCAGTAACCTTTTTCAAGAGCATCTTCGGCCATTTGTGGCCATACAATTCTTCCATGACCTATTACAATAATATTCACTTCTTTCTTTAATTTTGCAATGTCTTCAAGCAGAAATCCTTGGGGGACAGTCATAGGCGCAGTAAGTTTATCAATGCTCTCCCAGGTGCCAGAATCTGTACTAATATAATCTGCAACAGTAGCAATCATTTTTGCATATTCAATAGCCTCATTAATACCATAATCTCCAGGAATAAACCTATTTATACCAAGCCTCACTCCAAGAGGTCTATTACCAATCTTATTTCTTATAGCCTGCAAAATCTCTATAATAATTCTGCATCTATTTTCAAGAGAGCCACCATACTCATCTCTTCTAACATTTTTTATAGGAGAAAGAAACTGTCCAAGGATACCATCATGAGCAACTTTTATTTCAACACCATCAAAACCTGCATAAATAAGGTTCATAGCAGAATTTGCAAATGATTCAATAAGCGTATGTATTTCCTCAATACTCATAGGTTTTGGAATTTCCCCTACTGTTAAATCAGGTATATCAGAAGGTGCCCATAAAGGTCCAAATGTTTCAACACTCCTTGTCTGATTTCCCATATGTGTGAGTTGCCCAAAGATCTTTGCACCATTGTCATGAACAGCATCAACAATCTTCTTCAAGCCTCCAATGTTACTCGTGTCAAATGCATGGATCATATTGAGATATGAACCACTGGGATGAACTGCCATACTTGGTACAACTATAAGACCAACACCACCTTTTGCCCTTTCTCTATAATAATAAACATCTCTCTCGGTAGGAGAATGGCTTGCACTTGCATAAAGCGTGAGATGTGGAAGGAAAACAACTCTATTTCTTATATCCACCCCACGAATACTAATAGGCTCAAATAACCTTTTAAACCCTATTCCCTCCTTCATAAGCTCTCCTTATACTGATTTAACCTAATGGATAAGGAAATCCTGGTAGGGAAATGAGGTGGGCAATAATAATTAAAATAAGTAAGATAAGGAACATATACCAGTGTGCATGAAATCCAAAAAGTTTCTGTTTAGTTTGAGGTGAGACTTTTAAAAATCTCATTGTAAAACCAGAAATAGCCATTACACCCATAAATACCAGTACAATCCAGTGTAGAAAAGATGCAAAACTTCCAAGAAGAACTGCATGAACAATAAGGGCAATAAATGCTCCAACGTTTCCAAAATAGTGAATATAATGCCACCTATTTCTCATCTTTTTGAGGAAGTCCCACTGTTTACCTGGAGAAAAAATCTTGTTGAATAGATTAAGAAGGTTGTAAAGATTAGCAATCAAGAACAAGAATGCCACAAGACTCCCCATAGTAAGACCAATTGTAACACTTGATGGTATCATTTTTCCCTCCCATTTTAGATTTTATTCTTATTTTAATTATTTTTAAACTTTTGTAAAGAGGGCAATCTTCCTCAAAAATAATCTTGTTAAAAAGGAATATATTAATTGACTTTACAAAAATAAATCTATATAATCTTTTTGTTTTGATAATTTAATAAAATAATATGGTGATACTTCCTTGCAAAGTCTTAAAAAAGCTGTAAGAAAAAATCTTACGTATTTTATTATCTCTATAGCATCCTCCATTATTGCTCTATCTCTTGATTTGTTCAATCCTAAGATAACTCAAGAGATAATAGATAGGGTTATTATTGGAGGAAAGATTGAAGAACTATCTAAATATCTAATATTCTTAGGGGTAATAACTGTATCCCGTGTAATACTAAGTTATTCTAAGGGATATTTTATGGATCTTGGGGGATCCAGATTAGCAAGTCAAGTTAGGATAGATCTATTCAAGCATCTTCAAACTCTTCCTATCTCCTTTTTTGATCGGACAAATACAGGAGAATTAATGGCAAGGATAAAAGAAGATATTGATAATATCTGGTTTACTTTTGGATTTGGAATCATGTTTTTTATAGAGCAATTCTCCTATATCCTAATCGTAACTATTATCTTGTTTAACATAAATTGGGAGCTAACCTCACTAATTATCCTACTTATGCCTATAATAGGACTCCTTGCATACAATTTAGAAAAAAGGGCTGATGAGGTTTATGAGGAGATCTCTGATCAAAGAGTAAGAATGAATACCACAGCTCAAGAAGATTTAGCAGGTATTAGAATTGTTAAGGTTTTTGGAAGAGAGAAATATGAGATTGAGAGATTCTTCAAAGAAAATTATAAACATTATAAGTTGAATGTTAAACAAGCAAAAATACTTTCTGATTATGTGCCTTGGATGGACTTCTTAACTAATATCTCTGGAGCTTTGTCAATAATTATGGGTGGATTTTTTGTGATTAAAGGTAATATGTCCATAGGTACTCTTGTAGCTTTTAACTGGTATGTTTCCATGTTAGTCTGGCCTATGAGGTCAGCTGGATGGCTTATTAATATGCTTTCTCAATGTAGGGCATCTATCCATAAGATTGACAGGCTCTTCAGGGAAAAACCTGAGAAAAGAGTTCTATCTACTCCTGTAGAAGTAAAAGAGATTAGTGGGAAAGTTACATTTAAAAATGTCTCTTTTAAATACCAGCACGAATATGTTCTGCAAGATATAAGCTTTAATTTGGATAGCGGAAAGACCTTAGCTATTATGGGAGTTACTGGATCAGGGAAAACTACCCTTGTGAATCTCTTAGGAAGATTTTATGAAAACTGGGAGGGAGACATATTAATTGATGACATAGATATAAGGAGTATAGATATTGAAACCTTAAGAAAAGCTTTAGCATATATACCTCAAGATGTTTTTCTCTTTTCCGATACAGTTTTGGAGAATCTGAAACTTGGAATGGAAGCAACAGAAGAGGAAATTATAAGAGCTTTAAAGACTTCAAGGGCATATAACTTTACCATGAATCTTCCCGAGGGGATAAATACTGTTGTGGGAGAAAGGGGAATTGGACTTTCAGGAGGTCAGAAACAGAGAATTTCCATTGCCAGAGCTTTACTTAGAGATGCAAAAATTTTAATTCTTGATGATATTACTTCTTCTTTGGATATGGAGACTGAATACTATATTCAGAAAGCTATTGAGGAGTACAAAGATATTACAAAAATTATTATCACCCATAGGGTCTCTGCAGCCAAAAAGGCTGACGAGATAATAGTTCTTGAAAAGGGAAGGATTGTGGAAAGAGGGACTCATGATGAACTTTTAGCCCTTCAGGGGAGATATTATGATATCTTCCAAGAGCAATATGGTAAATATATCTTGGATATTGAAGAGGAGCCAGTTTAGTCATGCCATCTTACAAAGAAGATGAAAAATTAGAAGAGAAGATTAGTACTGAGATTATAAGGAGATTACTAAAGTACCTTCTTCCTTACAAAAAAGAAGTCCTCTTAGTGTTATTTCTTATTGGTATCGGTATGGTTGTAGACCTTCTAAATCCTTATTTCCTTAAAATAGCTATTGATAATTATATTAAGAATAAGAATTTAAGAGGACTATTCTGGGTAGGCATTTTTGTCATAGTTCTTAATTTAACAGGAGCCTTTGCATCTCGTATGAGAACCATAAAGATGTCCAGTGTAACCAATAGAGCTCTTCTTAATATAAGACAGGATCTTTTTAATCATGTTCAAGAATTATCCCTTTCTTTTTTTGATGAAAGACCTGTAGGTAAGATCTTGGCAAGAATAATTGGAGATGTAAATTCATTGAATAATCTCTTCACTATGCTCATTACAAATCTTATTCCTGATATTGCCATGATAATTGCCACATCGGTTATTATGTTTTCTCTTAATCCTAAGCTTGCTATAGCTGGTCTTTTCACCCTACCTTTTCTGATCATTGTTTTATTTTCAATCCAAATCATATCAAGAAAAAGATGGCAGCTTGTGAGAAAGAAAAACTCAAATTTGAATGCCTTTATCCATGAAAATTTTTCTGGGATAAGGGTAGTGAAAGCTTTTACTGCAGAAAACTATACTAACAGAATATTTGATAACTTAACATGGGAAGTAAGAAATGCCTTTGTAAGAGCTGTAAGGATTAATGATCTCTTTTGGCCTATGGTAGAATTCTCTTGGGGAATAGGTGGTATTGTAATCTATTATTTTGGTGTAAAGATGATAAGTTCTGGAAATATCACCGTGGGGCTTCTTGTAGCCATGTCCTCGTATCTATCAATGTTCTGGAGACCTATTACAGATCTTAGTAATCTTCTCAATAATTTAATAACGAGTATGGCAAGTGCAGAAAGAATATTTGAGGTTATGGATATAAATCCAGAAGTTATTGAAAAAAAAGATGCCATAGATTTTGAGATAAAAGGAGAGGTAGAGTTTAGGAATGTTTCCTTCTCTTATGATGGAAACAGGAAGGTTTTAGAGAATATAAGTTTTAAAGTAAAGCCAGGAGAAAAAATTGCATTGGTAGGACATACTGGAGCAGGAAAAACCACAATTATTAATCTGCTTTGTAGATTTTATGACCCTCAGGAAGGAGAAATCCTCATTGATGGTGTAAATATTAAGAATATAAAACTGGAAAGTTTAAGGAGACAGATAGGTGTGATGCTTCAAGATACTTTTCTCTTCTCGGGAAGTATCTTAGACAATATAAGATATGGTAAATTAGAGACAACCGATGAAGAGGTCATAGAGATAGCAAAATCAGTTAATGCCCATGATTTTATTGAAACCTTAGAAAATACATATAAAACTGATATAAGAGAGAGAGGATTAAGACTTTCTACAGGACAGAGACAACTCATTTCCTTAGCAAGGACTTTAATTGCAGATCCTAAGATTTTAATCTTAGATGAGGCAACTGCAAGTGTGGACACCCAAACAGAGAGACTCCTCCAAAAGGGAATTGAGGAGCTTCTTAAAGGAAGAACTTCATTTATCATTGCCCATAGGCTTTCTACTATACAGAATGTGGATAGAATTATGGTAATTGAAGGTGGAAAAATTTGGGAGATGGGCACTCATGAGGAGCTTATGGAAAAGAAGGGCATTTATTATAATATGTTTGTATCCCAATTCAAGTATTGGGGAAATAAAGAAGAAGAGTTTGTAAGCTAATAGCAGGGGAAAACTCATCTAAGAAAATCTTTACTTCTTAAACTATAGGGTATAATAGTAAAAATTCATTTAGAGAAGGATTTCTTGATGAAAAAGAAATGTCTGCTCATATTTTTTTTGTTTATCAGGCTAATTTCAGTCTCATTATCTCAAACGGTAAATCTAAATGGGTCCACAAATTTAAACACTTATTATGCATATTTTAGTGGGGATTCCTCTCTGGAATACCTCTCTTCAGATATTCAAAGGGGGCTATATTTCCAACAAAACTCTCGTTTCTTTCTTTCCTATCTTCTCCCATACTTATCTTTAAACTTTAACTATATATCACAGCCAGAAAATATAACTCTTATAGCAAAGGGAGAAAATTTCTCTTTAAATATAGGGAACAATTTAAATACTTCTTTATCCCCTCTCTCCCTTTTTAATAAGAACCTTAATGGAATCTTAGGTACTTATGCTTATAAGGATTTTAAAGGACAATTTATTTTCACAAGTATAGAGGGAAGGAAAAAGATCAAAAAATTCTATGGAAATGATACTCAAGGACCCTTCATTATAGGTGATTTTTTCTTAATTCCATATAAGGAGAGGGTATTTTTAAATGGAAAAACTTTAGAAAGGGATATGGATTACATCATTGATTATACCTATGGAATTCTTTACTTCAATTTTATAATCTCCTCCCAAGATGAGATTATCATAGAATATGAAGTTTCAGGAGCTCAAGAAGTATATAACCTCTATGGGCTCTCATTAAGCTACAAGGCATTAGGAGTCTCCTATTTAACCTTGCAAAATTTTGCTAATCCTACGGAAAGGGAATTTTTAGAATTTAGCTTTAATATTAATAAAGATAGTAATAACTATGCTGAGGGGAGATATGCTTTTTCCTTTCTTGATAATGACTTCTCAGGGAGTGCAGGATATATGAGGCTTTCTTTCAAATCTTCCTTTGGAAAGGGCTCTTTTGAATTCTTAAGTTCTGAAAAAGACTATCCCTATATATCTGAGATCCTTGGAAATTTTAACCTAACACCGGGAGCTAAAAGACTCTCTTTGAATTTAGATCTTACCCCATTTTCCTTCTTAAATTATAGCTTGGATCTTTTAAATGAAGAAAATTCAAGCAGCAAAGAAGTTCAGAATCATAAGTTATCATTAAGTTTATTCTCTACAAATCTCGCCCTAAATTTTAAAAAAGAAAATAGTAAAATCACCGAAGGGGTAAGCTTCTCTTATACTCCTGCCTTCTTAAATGCCTCTTTTCAAACGGTAAATACTGAGTCTTCTACTATAAATATAAAAAGTTATAACTTCTCACCTCAAAATAAAAGTCTTAAAGCCTCTATATACAATAATGAAAAACAGACTTCATCTCAAAATCTACTCTTAGAGGAAGAGCAGAGAGGAGCAAATATCAATATCTTAGGAGATAAATACGAATTTCTCTTAGGAGAAGATTATTATGAGAAGAAAAATCTAAACTATAATACAGCATCAGAGATAACTCAGAATTTTATCACTGATGGATGGACCTTCTCTTTTAAATTGGAGTACACCCCTATAGAAGTTTATTTATATATAAATGGTGTATATGTGGAAAATAATGGCACTTTTACCCTATATCTTCCTGATAGTACCTATGAAACCTATACTGTGGAATATTTTATAGAGGAAAATTCTGTAGGTGTATTTTTTGAGAATGAAGAGGGGAAAAATCCTCCACCTTCAGGACTTACCATAACTTTTGTGTATAAAGCTATTATTCCTGCTTTAAGCTATACAAAGACTGATACCCTTGGGATAAAGTTAAAACTTCCTCAAGTCATCACAAATATCTCTTGGCAGAGGATTGATAAAGATGCAAATCCTATAAATGCCTTCTCCATAAGCTCTTATGGAATGATATTTTCAAACTTTTGGCTAAATATATCTGGAAGTACACAGCTTGAAGAGAAGAAAAATACTCTGTCTATAAACTCTACTTATTACTTTAATCCTTCTTCTTTCTATTTTGGATATTTCCTTAATGAGGAAGAAAATATCCGTACTTTAAGTTCTAAGGGAAATTTAATACTTAAACAAAAAGCATGGGACCTCTCTCTATCTCTGGATTATTATGAGAATAACTACTATAGTATATTTTTAAAAAGCCTATCTGCAAGTTCTGAAGGAAAATTAAGGCTTTCATCTTATGAACTCTCTGGAAAAATAACAAGAATATGGAAGGAAGCCTCTTATTCTATGAGTTATTACAAGAATGGAGCACAAGACATATCAATCCTTAGAGATATCCTAAATGGTAAAGGAGAGTTTTCACTCACCCATGAAAATTATAGTAATAATGCAGAGAGATATATCCTTAGCCTCACCTTCTATCAGACAAAAATTTCACAAAATAGTAAAATTTTTGTAAAATACATATATAGCTTTTTAAATGAAAGTATCCTTTCCATATATCAAATAGGTGGTAATCTTTCATTAAACTGGTAAGCTGTGCCTATTTGACATAGATTTTTGTAAGTAGTATTATTATCAAGGAATTTTAAAGTTATGAAAGGAGCGAAGTGGCTTGAGAAGAGACAAATTCTACATAACAACCCCTATATATTATTCAAATTCAGAACCCCATATAGGTACTGTCTATACTACAATTGTTGCCGACACCTTCGCAAGATTTTATCGCCTCAAGGATTATGATGTATTCTTCCTTACAGGACTTGACGAGCATGGACAAAAATTAGCAAAGACTGCCGAAGAAAAAGGTTATACACCTCAAGCTTTTGTAGATATGATGGCACAAAAATTTTTGGATACATGGAAAACGATTGGCATCACTAATGATGATTTTATAAGGACTACCCAGAAAAGGCATGAGGAGGTAGTCCAGAAAATCTTTCAAAAATTATATGATGAAGGCTATCTATATAAAGGCACATATGCAGGATGGTACTGCACTCCTTGTGAGACATTCTACAATAAAGATGAGTTAGTAGAAGGAAACTGCCCTAATTGTGGAAGACCTGTGGAATTTCTTGAAGAAGAAACTTACTACTTTAAACTTTCAGAGTTTGGAGAACCACTTCTTAAATATATTGATGAGCATCCTAACTTTGTATATCCTACAAGCAGGAGAAACGAAGTTATCAGCTTTATAAAAAGTGGCTTAAAGGATATTAGTGCCACAAGAACCACGGTGAAATGGGGAATCCCTGTCCCTTTTGATCCAAAACATACGGTATATGTTTGGTTTGATGCCCTTGTAAATTATATAAGTGCCTTAGGATATTTAAGTGATGACCAAACAAAATTTGAAAGATACTGGCCTGCCGAAGTACATCTCATTGGAAAAGATATCTTAAGATTTCATGCTATTATATGGCCTGCTATACTTATGGCATTAAAACTTCCTCTTCCTAAAACAGTCCTTGCCCATGGGTTCTGGACTATAAAGGGAGGAAAGATCTCTAAATCAAAGGGAAATAGAATTGATCCTCAGGAATTGATAAATATTTATGGCGTAGATGCCCTAAGATACTTTCTCCTTCGTGAGGTACCTTTAGGGCTTGATGGAGAGTACAGCGATGAATCTTTCCATAAAAGATATCATTCGGATCTTGCCAATGACCTTGGTAATCTCTTAAATAGAGTACTCACTGTAGCAGAAAAATATACCGAAGGACGTGTGCCTGAACCTTCCACATTTGAAGATGAAGATGAAGCATTACTTGATAAATCTGAAGAGACTGCAAAAAAGGTAGAAGATGCTATGGCAGATTTTAATCTATCAGGTGCCCTTACAAATATTTGGGAGTTAATACAAGATGCTAATAGATATATAGATAAACTTTCGCCATGGAATTTGGCATCATCTGGAGATAAAGAACGTCTTAATACAGGGATATATACCCTTTTAGAGACTTTAAGAAGGATATCAATCCTTCTTTATGCCTTTATCCCTGAGACTGCTGAGAAGATCCAAGAGCAGCTTGGATATACCGATAAACAATTTGCATGGGACCTTATCTTTGATGTTAAAATCCCATCAGGACAGAAGGTAAATAAAGGTAAGATCCTATTTCCAAGGATAGAAAAGAAAGAAGAGGAGATTAAAAAAGAGGAGAAGAAGGAAGAAGTAAAAACGATAACCATTGATGAATTTAAGAATATAGAGCTCAGAGTTGCAAAAGTCCTTTCTGCAAGAAAGGTAGAAAATAGTGATAAACTTCTTCTTCTTGAGATAGATATCGGAGGAGAAAAAAGACAGATCGTAGCAGGAATAGCAGAATATTATAAACCTGAAGATATCATTGGAAGAGAAATTATTGTGGTCTATAACCTTCAGCCTGCAAAAATAAGAGGCTATGAGTCCCAAGGTATGCTTCTTGCTGCAAAAGATAGTAAAGGCAGACTTGCCATATTAACTCCTGAAAAAGAGGTTGATCCAGGATCGAGGGTGAGTTAAATGCCTTTAGCATTATACAGAAAATGGCGACCACAAACCTTTGAAGAAGTTGTAGGACAAGAGCATATCGTAGTCACTTTGCAGAATGGTTTAAAGTATAATCGTATTGCCCATGCATATCTTTTTGCAGGTCCAAGAGGCACAGGAAAAACTACCCTTGCAAGAATACTTGCTAAATCTTTAAATTGTGAAAAGGGACCTACACCAACCCCCTGCTTAAAATGTAACTCTTGTATAGAAACTGCAGAGGGAAGAAGTATAGATGTCATTGAGATTGATGCTGCTTCAAATCGTGGCATAGATGAGATAAGAGATATAAGAGAAAAGGCAAGGCTTCTCCCTGTAAGAGATCGATATAAGGTCTATATCATTGATGAAGTCCATATGTTAACTAATGAAGCTTTTAATGCACTTCTTAAGATTTTAGAGGAGCCACCTGAGCATGTGGTCTTTATTATGGCAACTACAGAGCCGCAAAAGGTACCACTGACTGTACTTTCCAGATGCCAGAGATTTGATTTTAGAAGATTAACAAGAGATGAGATTGCAAAACAACTTTCTAAGATCTCTGAGAATGAAGGGGTAAAAATATCTCAAGAGGCATTAAAGATTATATCCCTTCAATCTCAAGGTTCTTTGAGAGATGCCATAAGTCTTCTGGAGCAACTTTTTATATATTCGGATCAGGAAATCACAGAAGATCTTGCAAGAAATCTATTGGGACTTCCCACTTATGAATTTACTTATGCCTTTGTAAAAGCAATGGGAGAATATAATCTTGCTGAAGGATGGAGTCTTCTTCAACAGATATTCCAGATGGGGAAGAATCCTCAGCAATTTGTAAGAGAACTTTTACAACATTTTAGAAATCTTCTTCTTTTAAAAGCTGAGCCAAGACTTTCTAATCTTCTCTCCCTTACAGAAGATGAATATCAAGAGCTTATGGATCAGACAAACCTATTTACTATAAAAAGATTGCAGGACATTATAGACCAAATTCTCATCTTAGAAAATAGATTAAGAGATCTTACCAATGCACCCCTTCTCATGGAGATGACTCTTATTCCTCTATTTCTAAAAGAAGATGCTGAGCTTCCCCAGGTTAAGGTAAATGAGGTAAATATAGAGAAGGTAGCAGAGGTAAAAGAAGAGAAAAAACCTATAGAAAGTGCATCGGATATAGATGCTATAAAAGATAGATGGGGAGAGGTACTTGAGAAAGTAAAAAAGAGAAGGATATCCTTAGAAGCTATGCTTAGAGAGGCAAAAATTATAGAGATAGATTCCGAAGGGAGATTGGTCCTTGGTATTCCAAGTAATTTATCCTTCTTAAAAGAAAGATTAGAAGAGAGACCCAATAGAGCTTTTATAGAGGAGGAGATTAAAAAAGTCTACGGTACACAAATTCCTATAAAATTTACCACGATAGATGAAAATCCTTCTCTTTTTGATAATCCTAAATCAGAGGAGGAGCCTAAGAAAGAGGATAAAAAGGCGTCTCCAGAAGACGTAAAGAATATTTTCAAAGGCAAAATAATAGATTAGGAGGGAATAACGTGAAGGGTAATCCTTTTGAAGCCATGAAACAACTGAAAAAGATACAAGAAAAGATGGCAAAGATTGACGAAGAATTAGAACAAACCTTAGTGGAGGGTACTGCAGGTGGTGGTGTAATCAAGATAACTATGACGGCAAAGGAAGATGTAAAAGAGGTAAAAATTGATCCTGAAGTAGTAAATAAAGAGGAGGTAGATGTCCTGGAGGATCTTGTGGCAGCTGCATTAAGGGATGCTTTAACTAAAGCCAAAGAAAAGACAGCTGAAAAGATGGGAGGACTCACTGACGGACTCTCTTTACCACCCGGACTTTTCTAAGTAATGGCAGAAAGAAGTCTTTTTGATCAGCTCGTAGATGAGCTAACAAAGATACCTGGGATAGGTCCTAAATCTGCCCAGAGAATAGCTTTTTACCTTATAAAACAGCCTCATGAAAATGTGGAGAAACTCGCTCATACCATATTAAAGGTTAAAAATAACATAAAATATTGTTCTATCTGTTTCAATCTTACCGAAAAAGATCCATGTGAAATATGTTCTGACATTAAAAGAGATCATAGTACCATTTGTGTGGTATCAGAACCAAAAGATGTATGGGCTATAGAAAGAACATCTCAATATAATGGACTCTATCATGTATTGGGAGGACTTATCTCACCTCTTGATGGAGTATTCCCTGAAGATTTAAGAATCTTTGAATTAAAAGATAGGGTTGAAAAAGGAGGTATCAAGGAAGTAATCCTTGCTACCGATTCTACTCCTGAAGGAGAAGCAACTGCTATGTATATTGGGAAGATCCTTTCTGAATATAATGTCAAAGTAACAAGACTTGCCCATGGACTTCCTGTGGGCACTGAGCTTGACTTCGCTGATGAGCTAACATTAGCTCATGCTTTAGATGGAAGGCAAGACCTAAAAATTCCAAAAGATTAAGGAGGTAACTGTATGAAGGAGCTTTTAGAAATACGCTGGCATGCACGAGCAGGGCAAGGAGCAAAGACAGCTTCTTATCTCCTTGCTGAAACAGCCATGGAGGCTGGAAAATTTATCCAAGCTTTTCCAGAATATGGTCCAGAAAGAACTGGAGCCCCTATGAAAGCATATACTCGGATAAGCACTAAACCTATAAGAATCCATAGTCAGGTGTATAATCCTGATGCTGTAGTGGTGCTTGATAAAACTCTCATAGGAAAGGTTGATATCATAGAAGGACTTCCTTCTGATGGAATCATCCTTGTAAATACTACTGATGATCCGAAAACACTAAGACAGGAACTGGGCATCTCAGACAGAAAAATCTATACTGTAGATGCCACAGGAATTGCTCTTGCTACTATAGGAAGACCAATTCCTAATACTCCAATGCTTGGTGCTCTGATCAGAGTACTACCAATAATTTCCTTAGATGAGGTTTTAGCTCAGTCCAGAAAGAAATTTGAAGTAAAATTCAAGCCCGAAGTTGTTGAGGGCAACCTTCAGGCGATAAAAAGAGCTTACGAGGAGGTAAAGGGAGAATGAAACTACCAGGATGGAAAGAATTAGTAGAGACTGGTCCTATTATTCCAAAGCCAGCCACATCAAAAGAATATAAAACTGGGGATTGGAGGACCTTTCGTCCAGAGATTGATTATGAAAAGTGTACCACATGTATGTTATGCTGGCTATTTTGCCCTGATTCTGCAATAAAATTTGATGGTGAAAAAGTACATATAGATTATGACTACTGCAAAGGATGCGGAATCTGTGCAGCAGAATGTGCTATAAAAGCCATAACCATGAAATAAAGGAGGGAAGATAATGAAAACTCAGATAAAAAGAATTGCTATTGAGGGAAATGAGGCAGCTGCATTAGCTTTTAAACAGGTAAATCCTGATGTGGTAGCTGCTTATCCTATAACACCATCCACAGAAGTGGTGCAAAAGTTCTCTGAGTATGTGGCAAATGGTGAGGTAGATACAGAATTTGTCCCTGTAGAAAGTGAACATAGTGCTATGAGTGCTTGTATTGGCGCTGCTGCAGCAGGAGCAAGAGTTATCACTTCTACAGCATCTCAGGGACTTGCCCTTATGTGGGAAATGCTGTATATAGCCGCTTCTATGAGACTCCCTATCGTTATGACTGTTTCCAATAGAGCCCTTTCTGCCCCTATAAATATCCATGGGGATCATAGTGATGCTATGGGAGCAAGAGACTCTGGATGGATCCAGATATTCTCTGAAAATGTGCAGGAAATATATGACAATGTATTCCAAGCAGTAAAAATTGCAGAGAATCCTGATGTAAGACTTCCTGTTATGGTAGGATATGATGGATTTATCACAAGTCATTCAGAAGAGATGATTGAACTTCTTGATGATGATATAGTAAAGAATTTTATAGGGAAGTATAAGCCCAAATATAATCTTCTTGATGTAGATAGTCCTATTACCATGGGACCCCTTGCTCTTACTGACTCCTATTTTGAATTTAAAGTGGCTCAGGCTTATGCTATTGACCACTCTCTACCTATCATAAAGAAAGTAGGAAAAGAATATGGAGATCTTACGGGAAGATATTACGATACCATAGAAAAATACAAGATAGATGGAGCAGAATATGTGATCGTTGCCATGAGCTCTACTATCGGTACTGCAAGAGAAGTGGTAGATAGACTAAGAGAAAAAGGACTTCCTGTAGGTCTTCTCAAGATAAGAGTATTCAGACCATTCCCATTAGAAGATATCACTAATGCTCTTAAGGACATTAAGGTGGTAGGAGTATTAGATAGAAGCATGGTTCCTGGATCCTTTGGAGGACCTCTATACCATGAGATCACTTCAGGTCTTTATCACTTTGACAAAAGACCTATTGTACAATCTTATGTGTATGGACTTGGAGGAAGAGACATAACCATGGATCATATTGAGAAAGTATTTGAAGAACTTGTAGATATAGGTAAGAAAGGAAAAACAAATCCTCTCACCTACATCGGAGTAAGAGAATAGGAGGTGGACGATAATGCCAATAAACTTAAAAGAAATCGCATTAAAAGAGGAGCGATTAGTAAGTGGACATAGATTATGTGCTGGCTGTGGTGCCAGTATAATTGTAAGAATGGTGCTTAATGCCATAGATGAACCTGTTGTGGTAGCTAATGCTACAGGATGTCTTGAAGTAGCAACTACAATTTTTCCATTTACAGCATGGAATGTACCATGGATCCATAGTGCCTTTGAAAATGCTGCAGCAACTATATCAGGTGTAGAAGCAGCTTACAGAGCTCTAAAGAGAAAAGGAGAGGTTGATAGAGATATAAGATTTGTAAGCTTTTCTGGAGATGGCGGCACCTATGACATAGGAATCCAATCTCTTTCTGGAGCTATTGAAAGAGGTCATAGAGCAGTATATATCTGCTATAATAATGAAGCATATATGAATACAGGAATTCAAAGGTCTGGAGCAACACCAAGAGGAGCATTCACTACCACTTCTCCTGTGGGAGATGTGATTCCAGGAAAACCTCAAAGGAGAAAGAATCTAACTGAAATGATGGTAGCAAATGGAGCAAAATATGTGGCTCAGGCTTCTCCAAGCCATTGGAGAGACCTTATGGAAAAGGTAAAAAAGGCAGTAGCTACCGATGGACCTGCATTTTTAAATATATATTCCACTTGCCCAAGAGGATGGAGGACTCCTGATAACTCTGCCATAAGTATAGCAAAACTTGCTGTGGAAACTGGAGTATGGCCTCTTTATGAGGTAGAAGATGGAAAATATAAGATAAATTACAAACCTGCTAAAGGTTTCAAACCAGTAGAGGAATTCCTCAAAGTTCAGGGAAGATTCTCCCATCTTCTCAAACCTGAGAATGCTAATATTTTAGAAGCATTCAAGAAAGATGTTCAGGATGAACTAGATAGATTAATGAGGATGGAGGAAGCGACAAATAAGTAAAGGCATAAGCTCTCCTTCTTTAAAGGAGGAGAGCTTCATCCTCTTATGAAAACACTATATAAGATAGGTATACATCTTTTCAGAGGTTCCCGAGAGATTTTTGAAGATATAAGACTCCTTGGTATAAATACTGCTCAGCTTTTTTCAGGAAATCCAAGAAGTTATAGACCTTCATCGGAAAAACTCCCTATTTTCCCTTTTACTCCTATCTTTATCCATGCACCTTACGTAGTAAATCTTGCATCTCCTGATGAGAGAATATGTAATCTATCCATAAAAAAAGTTATAGAAGAGCTAAAGCTTGCAGAACGTTTAGGATGGGAAGGAGTAGTTATACATCCTGGAAGTAGCAAAAAAATGGGAAAAGAAGTGGCAGAAGAAAACTTCTTAAACTCCTTAGAAAAAATCTTTGATAATAATGGAATAAAAACAAAACTTATTATGGAAAATAGTGCAGGAGAAGGAGATGGATGGGGCTCTACCATAGAGAATCTTTATGATGTATATAAAGAATTTCCTGATATATATTTCTGCCTTGATACGTGTCACCTTTTTGCTGCAGGATATAATCTGAAAAATGAGAGAAAGTGTAAAGCATTCTTCTACTCTTTTTTAGAGAAGATACCTTTACAGAAGCTTTCTCTTCTCCATATAAATGACTCTCATTTTCCTTTAGGATCAAGGAGAGATCAACACGCTCATATAGGAAAAGGAGCCATTGGAATAAGAGGATTTCAAAATCTATTTAAGATAGAAGAGCTCCATAAAATCCCTCTTATTCTTGAGACTCCCAAAGATTCTCCTATGGCAGATCTTTATAATATAAATATGATAAAGAAACTCTTAGAAGAAACCTTTTAAAATCCTACTTGCAAATTTTACCTTCTCCAAGGTATGAAATGTCCCCCCCCCTTCATGACCATTAAAGGGATATATTTTTATCTCCTTCCCACCTTTGTAATGGTTATAGGCTGCAAAAACCGTAGAAGGAGGACATATCATATCCATAAGTCCCACCGAAAAAAGAACAGGAGCCTTAGCACGTGCTGCAAAATTTACTCCATCAAAATAGGATAATGTCTTAAAGACTTTATCTACATGATCCCTATGAGTTTTTAGATATTGCACAATCTCTTGATATGGATAACCATCAGTTATTTCTATAGCTCTCCTATAATGGCAAAGGAAAGGTACATCAGGCATTGCAAGTTTTACATGAGGAGAAAGACCTGCTACAGCTAAGGTAATTCCTCCACCTTGACTTCCACCCGTAATTCCTATCTTATTCTTATCCACATCAGGAAATGCCATAATAGTTTCTACAGCCCTTACAGCATCAGTAAAAACTCTACGATAATAATATTTTTTAGGCGCTAAGATACCTCTGGTCATAAATCCAGGATATTCAGAATCAAAAGGAGTATCATCATAATCAGGAGTATCTCCCGGACTCCAGGAACTTCCTTGCCCTCTTGTATCCATTACAAGATGAGCAAAACCCACATTTGCCCAAAGTAGAAAGTCATAAGGAAGACTTCTTCCACCACCATATCCTATATATTCCACAATACCTGGAATTTTATCCTTCCTTTCCTTAGGGACAATAAGCCAACCTTTAACCCTCTGCCCTTTATATCCAGAAAAAGTCACATCGTAAGTCTCCACAAGATCCAGTCCAAATTTTACCTTATCAAAAACAGGATCCAAAGGATACTGTGATGACTCCTCTAATGTTTTTTCCCAGAATTCATCAAAATCCTTAGGCTCCTCCCTTTCAGGAAGATATTTATAAAGTTCTGAGAGAGGAAGATCAAAAAACATTTACATACCTCCTATAAATAAGTTTCTCATTTATTATATATGAGATTTTAAGAGTTCAGTGCATTTTTTAAGACGCTCTTCATAAGAAGAGAGATCATCCATCCCATAAAGTTTAAGCACATAATTCTCTAATACTGAGTAAAGAGGTCTTGGAGCAGGATTATTAAAATTTTCAGGAGTTAAGGGTATAATTTTATCCTTAGAAAAACCAGATGTCTCTGCTACCTTGCAGGCAAAATCATAACGAGTAACAATCCCTTTATTTACCACATGATAAACCCCATAAAGTTTTGTCCCTATAAGCTCCCTTACCTTTCTTGCTAAGTCTCCTGCATAGGTTGCCGATGCAAAATGGAAATTGCTTAATCTTAATTCTTTACCTTCTTTCAATGCACCATATATTTGATTCAAGGTATTATCTCCATACTCCCCAAAAACATAGGAGGTGCGAATGATAAAATGTCTTTTACAAAATTCCTTAGTAAAAATCTCTCCCCAAAGTTTTGTCCTTCCATATACATTTAAAGGCTTAGGAGTATCAAATTCTGTATAAGGATCATTTTTCTCACCTGAGAAGACATAATCAGTACTTATATAAACCATAGGTATATCAAGAATAGCACAGGCAATTGCTATATGCTTTGCCCCAAGAGCATTAACCTGAAAAGCTTTATGAGGATTCTCCTCACAAACATCTGGGGAGCGAATAGCAGCAGGATGAATTACCATATCAGGTTTTAAAGATAGGATCCTTTCAATAGTAGTTTTATCCTCTAAATTTAAATCGCTATGAGAAAGTTTGATGGTATCAAAATTCTCAAGCTCCTTCAAAAAATACTGACCTATAAATCCTTTTGCACCTGTAATTAAAATCCTCATGATTTTATTATATACTTTTATAAGAGAAAAATGAAAGTATTTCTAAGTCTTTTTTTAATTTTAATATCTATAGCCCTTTTTGCATATAGTACTCCTTCTCAGAGTAAGGACACATATTTGATTGTGCCTCTTCCTCTAAAAACACCTAAGGGCAGAGAGAACGAGACAGTTGAAATCTTATCCTTCTTAAATAAAAGATATTATTCGGGAAAAATGAAACTACAAATCATATATGATGATATAAAAGGTATCCCTCCAGGCTCTCTAAAGATCTCAGGCCCTAAGGAAGAGCTAACTGCTATTAAAAATGAGCTTTCCAAAAGAAAATTCCCCTATAAAGAGATTACAGCTATAAAAACATATATACCATCTCCACCACATATTGCAGTCCTTGATACAGGTGAAAACCTTCCTCTCCATAGCACTTTAAAGGAACTGGGATTTAGCTTTACAAAAATCTCTCCAGAATCGTTAAAAAAAGGAGCTTTAAAGAATGAAAAGTATGATCTTATCATTTTCCCTCCTGGAGTTGCCTATAATATTGAAAAATCTCTTGGAAAAAGTGGCGGAGATAAGTTAGTCTCATTTATAAAAGATGGTGGAGGATATATTGGAATCTGTGCAGGTGCCTATGTTCCATTAAAAGGGACAAATTCTATCACCTCACAGATCTCCTTTGTAAAAGGAATAGCTAAAAATCAGAATCCATGGCATTTAGGAATGGGGGTTGCAAACATTAAGATAAAAGAGAAAAATCCTATAACCTTTGGATTTGAAGAAGAGATATCTGTTTTATATTGGAATGGACCTATCATAGAAGAAAACAAAGAGGATAAAGTAAATCCTCCCTTTAAAAAAATTGCGGTATATTCCCATATAGATAAAGAAGCATTTATATTTGGAGGAAACTTCAAAGAAGATTTTGTAAACTCGGTAATAAAAGATGGTGGAGCCCTCACACACTCAAAACTTGGAGATGGTAATGTGGTACTTTTTTCTTTTCATCCAGAACTTTCCCAGATCCCAGGCACTAATTTAAAACTTCCTAATAAATATATTCATCGCTTACTTTTCAATACTATCTATTTTGTAGCATACTCCTAAAAAATCTTTTCTTAATAAGGTTTTTCAAGTATAATTTTAAAAACTCAAAATGCTCCTACAAGGAGGATCTCATATGAAAGTAGTAATTATCATGGGTTCAAAGGGAGATCTGGAGTGGTGTAAAAGAATTGCAAATACTCTGGAATTTTTTGAAGTGCCATACACAATGAGAGTTGCATCAGCCCACAAAGTACCTTTAAAAGTGCTTGATATTATAAAAGACTATGAAAAGGAAGATGTAGTATTCATCACAGTTGCAGGAAGAAGCAATGCCCTTTCAGGATTTACAGATGCAAACACCACAAAACCTGTAATTGCATGCCCACCATATAGTGATAAGTTTTCAGGAGTAGATGTATTCTCCACATTGAGAATGCCCTCAGGTGTTGCACCTCTAACGGTATTAGAGCCTGAAGAGGCAGCACTTTCTGCGATAAAGATATTATCTCTCAAATATCCAGAGCTCAGTGAAAAAATAAAAAGGTATCAAGAGGAGAAAAGAGCCGAGATAGAAAAAGCTGATGAAGAAGTGAGGTCTCATGGGTAGCGTAAAGGATCTTATCATACTGGAAAATCCAAAAGAACATTCTCTCGGAAGAGGTAGATTTGTATTCTCAGACCGATACTCAGTCTTTGACTTTGGAGAGATGCCAGACCATATAGAGGATAAAGGAAAGGCTATATGTATTGCTACCTCTTATTTCTTTGAAAGATTGGAGAATATGGGTATAAAAACCCATTATATAGGAATTGTAGAAGATGATAAGGTAAAAAGTCTATCGGAATTGAAATCTCCATCAAATATCATGGAATTTAAAATGGTAAGAGTCCTAAAACCTGATCTAAGTAATGGAGTATATGATTATTCCATATTTAAAAAAGAGAAGTTAAACTTTTTAATACCCTTAGAGGTGATCTATAGAAACTCTCTACCTGAAGGGTCTTCTGTGTTTAGAAGATTAAAAGAGGGAAACTTAAAGATAGAAAATCTTGGACTTTCCAAGATTCCATCTCCTGGAGAGAAATTAGAAAAGCCTATAGTTGATTTCTCTACAAAATTAGAGATCAATGATAGATATCTATCAAAAGATGAGGCAAGAGAGATCAGTGGACTTTCAGAGGAAGAGTTTCGTAATCTTATAGATAGCACTTTATTTATTGATGATATGATTACAAAAGAAGGAGAAAAAATTGAACTTATAAATGAAGATGGAAAGGTAGAATTTGCCTTTGACTTAGAAAGAAATTTCATTCTTGTGGATGCTGTAGGTACTCTTGATGAATGTAGATTTACGTATAACTCTATTCCTATAAGTAAAGAGATTGCCCGAATATTTTACAGAAAGACCGAATGGTATAAAGAGATTGAGGAAGCAAAAAAGAAAGATAGATTTCATTGGAAAGATTATGTAGGAAATCCCCCAAAACTTCCCAGGGAATTAAAGGATCTTGTATCTATGATCTACAAAGCTTATGCCAATGAACTCACAGGAAAAGAGTGGTTTGATACCTATCCCATGAAGGATCTCTTAAATAGGATAAGGGAATTTCTATAATAAAAATTAAGCTTTTTGTTAATATATATAACTATTATTGAGACCATGAAAAATATATTCTATTATAGGAAAAACCCTATTCTCCAATGATAGAGTAGTATCATCTTAAAAAAACCTCTCAAAACCTAATATTTTACTATCATTTTTAACCTTTCCTCTATTTAGCTATATCCTAAGTTGTGGATAAAAATGTGGATAGCTTGTGGATAAGTCTGTGGATAACTTTAATAAATTGTGGATAACTTTGTCCTTAAGCTATAAATTGTGGATATTGTGAATAAGTTAGGAAAACTTATCCACAATTAAATCACTTCTATTTGCTATCTTTCGGAAGATTATCCACAGTATCCACAACACTTACTACTACTACTAGTATTTTATTCTTATTATTCTCTTTTGTAGTATTAATAGTAAAATGTGGATAATTTAAAAAAAGCTTTCCTATTAAAAAAAGATGCCCCTTAAAGGGGCATCTTTTGAGAAAAGAAATTCTGACTGGGATGGATTTTTTTCTCTACACTAAAAAATCTTTTAAATTTTTTTGAGTATACAATAGTATATTAATTTTATCAAGTGTCTATATATAACACGTATTAGCTAAGAGTTTTATTGATATTTAGAATTTTATTTCTAATAAAGAAAGGTTTTACCAGGAAAGCGTTTTTATAAAGATTTTGATGGTATAATATCATACTATGATAAGCAATACGGAAATTTTTTACAGACTTATTCTTTCTGTTATACTGGGGGGAATTGTAGGCTGGGAGAGAGAAAAAGAAGAAAAACCTGCTGGTCTTCGTACTCATATAATTGTATGTCTTGGCTCTACACTTCTTATGATTGTATCTGCTTATACTTTTCCCAATGCGGATCCTACAAGAATAGCTGCTCAGGTTGTCACAGGTATAGGTTTTATAGGTGCTGGGACAATTTTAAGAACGGGAGTAGGAGTCAAAGGGCTTACCACAGCAGCAAGTATATGGACTATGGCAGGGGTAGGGCTTGCAGTGGGAGCAGGTCTTTATATTCCTGCAACATTTACTGCTTTTCTAATTTTTTTAATATTATTTTTTGTTGCAAAGTTTGAAGTAGCAATTATACAAACGCATAAATTTGTTGTTCTTAAATGTATTATAGAAGATAGACCAGGATCTATTGGAAAATTAGGTACTCTTTTAGGTGAATTGGATGTGGATATAAAAGAGATAGGTGTCTCTCCTCTTGATGAAGATGATGCAACCCTTAGAATAGTTTTAAGACTTCCTGCTAAGTTAAAAGAAAGAGAACTCATCACAAAACTTTCGGAACTGGAAAATGTGAAAAATATAGAGGTGGTGGAAAGTTAAACAATCTCCCACCCTACTTTTGTTAAGTTTTTAATGGAATCCTCCTCATCCCCTAAAAATAGTATGAAATGGTTTCCTATGGGATTTTTAAGAAATGAAGAATCTTTTATCCTGGCTGCAATTTGGGTTCTACACATATGATCTTCAAATGGTTTCTCTATAAATTCCCCAGATCTTACCATAATTTTCTTTCCCTTTCCTAATCTACATAATGTTATCTTATCAGTCTTTATATATCCTTCAATCCCCACACTGCTTAAGGTCTCAAAATGGCTATTAAGATTAAAATATTCTGGCATATCTATAGCCATGGTACAATGGGCAAAGGTATATCTATCCTCCTCAATTTTTGCTAAATTTGCCATAAAAGGCGTTTTCCCTGTAAGTTTTTTCTCTAAAAGCATGGTAGCAAGAGCTTCTATATCTCCTTCACAAGAGGATATAATTCCTTCGGAATTTAAAAGGGATAAGGCAAGGCATCCAGTAATTTTTAAGTTTATTGCAAGATCAAAGCATCGTATGGTAAGAGCTGAAATATTATATTTTTCTATAATTCTTTTTAAAGAGGTGTAGATTTTTGTAGCATTAAGGAGCTCTTCTTTTGATGTCTTTTTCTCTTTTGCAAGTCCCCATATTTTTTCTGTAAGTGAATTATCTTCCTCTAAATATTTTTCTACTTCAGAAAGAGGTATTTCTATAGGGATTAAATGAAGTTCTTTCAAGATATCATAGCTTCCGCTTTTTATGAGCCAATCACTGGGCTTTCCAATAATCCCTATCTTTTGGTTTTTCAATTCATCAATAACCTTTAATGTTTTGATTATATCTTCAGTAATATTTGGAATTAAGATGGTTTTTATTCCTTTTTCTCTTGCATAACCTTGTATCTCAAGGCTTGCTGCAAGTCCATTGGCTTTTCCAAAGGGAATGATATAGAGTCCATCTTTTAAATATTTTAAAGATGATGCTTCTGTTCCTCCTGTGAGAAGGACTATAGCATCAGGATCTTCGCTCTCTTCTAAGTTTAAATATCTCCTTAAGAAGTTTTTAGCTTCTTCTATCTTTTCATTAATATTATAGGCTATGGGACTTGATAAAAATGCTATTTTCATCTTTCTCCTTTCTCATCTACACATCTTCTTTACATATTCTCCCATATGTATTCCAAGAAGCCTTGCAGCCTTTTTTTCTGCTTCCTTTGGGGCACCTATAGAGACTGTGCCATAATGAGCAGTAACCCCTGGTGCAGAGTAATCAGGAAGTCCAAACACAAGATATCCATAGTTTAGAAGTATGGTCAGTATGGAATATAGAGTTGCCTCATTTCCTCCCCCAAGTCCACCCGATGTGGAAAAGGCAGCTCCAATCTTACCTTTCACCTTTCCCCATGCCACATCTATACTTTCGTCAAAAAACTTTTTAAGTTTCCAGGTTAATGTGCCACAATAGGTAGGGGATCCTACAATAATGCCATCACATTCCAATAAATCTTCTGGCTTTGCTTCATCTACATGTTTTATTACGACTTCTACGCCATCTACCATTTTTACTCCTTCTGCCACTTCATATGCCATTTGTTTTGTATTTCCTGTAACACTATCATAAAGCACAAGCACCTTGGGCATTTTTTTAAACCTCCTTATATGAGAGCATTTCTAATTTTAGATAATACCTAATTTTATAGTAATGGTAAAGTCTTTGCATGTTATAATACTCTCAAATTTTAAATCTTAAAAAAAATGGGGACAATGCTATCTAAAAAAGTAAAAGAGCTAAAGAACTATTTATCTGCTCTATACTTGGCATATAAAAGAAGGGATACACCTATTATTGCTAAGATTTTTGTAGGATTAACAGTAGGCTATGCCCTAAGCCCTATAGATATTATCCCTGATTTTATACCTATACTTGGCTATTTAGATGATTTAATAATTCTTCCTCTACTCATATATCTTTCTATTAAACTGATACCTAAGAATATCTTAGAAGAATGCAGAAAAGAGGCTAACGAATTTTACTTAGGGGATATTCCAGAAGCAAAAATTGCAAGTATTCTTATCGTCCTAATATGGGTATTAATAATCCTTCTGATAATCTATGGGATATTTATAAAATAAATAGAAAGCCTGGGGCTTGGTGCCCCCAGGCTTAGAAAGAAAAGGGGGTAAGAGCTATCTTTTAAAATTTTGCAGCGCCAGATGCAATAAACTTTAGATGAGATAGATCGGGAGATAAATTTTGAATCTGGTCTCCAAGAACTGCCACATCTACTGAGAAACCAAGAAGATTTACTCCTGCTCCAACAGAGAATGTTAATCCTTTCACTGCTAATTGAGCTGCCTGATTAGGATCAAGCTCTTCTAATCTGAGGTTTCCATACATTCCTGCCCTTATAGCAAGGATAGGAAGAACCCAAAATTCAACTCCTCCATGTAATGTTCCATATTTCCATAGTTGAGGTTGATTCCAATTTTCTCCACTAAAATTGTAAGTGACATCAAAATTCTCTAAATCCAGTGCTAATTTTATAGCCCCTAAATCTACACCAGCACCTATGTTGAAGAAGCTTGGAAGCTGAAGATTAGAGTACTGCTCGGCAGCTGGATCGTAAGTCCACCAATATCCAGAGTGTCCTGTTACAAAGTCATCATGCCACATATAGTCTCGTGTATAATTCACACTACTATAGGCATTTTTAAATACGGCACCAATTTTTACGATGGCTAAATCCAATATTCCTCCCACATCTAAGGTAAATCCATCAATACTTGCAGTGTCAAAAGAATGGAATTGAGAATTTGCTCCAGGAGGAGGATTAGTAAAGTCTTCACTTACGCCATTAAAATAGTCGCCTCCAAACCATATTCCATCAACTTTTCTTGAGATGTCTCCTTTAATATAACTTACATTGGCGCCAAGAGCTAAAGGTCCAAATTTTTTCCCTAATCCTACAGAGAAGGTATTAAGTTTTGATACATCTGTTACATCAGAGTACCAATCAAAATTCATAGGATAGGCATCGGGTGCATAGCTTGTCCAATATCCACCATCAGCTCTCCCTACCACTACAGATGGTATAAAAGGCTTTTTATATGCTGCTCCAAGATTGGAAATTGCAAATGCAGCATATAGTGGTACAAAGTTGAATTTATATTCATATATAGGTGTTCCATCATCATTTAAACTAACAACCTCTTTATTTATTTCTCCTAAGGTTAATGCACTTAGATTAATATTTTTAACGTAGGCAAGCCCTGCAGGATTATACTCTACAGAGGAAGCATCATTGGCTAATGCTACTCCTACACCTCCCATACCAATAAACCTGGCACTTCCACCGCTCATCCAAGGAATGAAGCTAAAAAGATTGATAGGATATTTTTCTCCAGGCTCAGGTCTTTCAATTTGTTGTGCAAATGCCACTGAGAAAAGGAACAAGATACTTAAGGTCCCTACTAAGAGAATCTTTATGAATCTACGCATTTTGACACCTCCCTTGTTTTATCTATTTATAGTATCATACTAATTTTTATTAAAATATGTGATCTATATCACTTATTTTTAAAAAATTTAAATATATAGAGGTAAATTTTAGTAGGGGCTTTAAAATCCATCTTATAAAATTAATTGACAAGGTAATTATAAAAAGTTAAAATTGTGTTAAAAGGGCAAGGAGAAAAAGGAGAAACTGCTCTTTCATAGGGTGGTTTCTCCTTTTTTATTTGTATAGGGGAGGTGATATGAATTTTAAAAATGGCTTCTGTTGTAACCAAAAAATTTTTAAAACTGGGGGTGTTAGGTAAATGTCTAAGAGGTATTTGTATGTGCTTCTCATCATATCTTTACTCTTAATTCTTGGAGGTAATTTTCTTGCTTTTCTTGTCCAGACAGATTTTGGGGGAGTTGTTATAAAAGATGTTAGATTTATGGGATCTAATAAGATCCAGATGAGTGGACTACTTTATATACCAAAAGATGCTTCAAGGGAAAATAAAAAGCCAGCTGTATTAGCAATCCATGGTTATATTAACTCTAGAGAAACCCAAGATGGCTTTGCTATTGAACTTGCAAGAAGAGGTTATGTGGTCCTTGCTTTAGATCAAACAGGACATGGATTTTCTGATCCTCCTGCTTATGCAAATGGTTTTGGGGGACCTGATGGACTTTCATACCTTAGATCTCTTGATTTTGTAGATTTAGATAATATAGGGTTAGAAGGACATTCCATGGGAGGATGGTCTGTAGTTATTGCAGCAGCAATTATTCCGGATGGTTATAAAGCAATGGTTTTGGAAGGTTCTTCTACAGGTACCATGGGGGCACCAGAGGGCAATGAAAGTTTTCCTAAGAATGTTTGTGTTGTCTTTTCAAAATATGATGAATTTTCAGAGCTTATGTGGGGATCTACCACAGCTCAAGAGGTAGGAAAAACTGAAAAGATGAAGAAACTTTTTGGTACTAATGAAGATATTGTTGAAGGTAAGATATATGGAAGCATAGATGATGGGACAGCAAGAGTACTTTATCAACCAGCATGCACCCATCCTTGGGATCACTTTTCCATTAAAGCCATAGGTTATGCTATAGATTGGTTCTCTCAAACCTTAAATGGTGGTAAGGCTATCCCATCTTCTAATCAGGTATGGTATTGGAAAGAAATAGGTAATTTACTGGCATTAATAGGTATGATAATTTTGGTTTTAGCCTCTGGAGGGTTACTCTTAAAGAGCAATTTCTTTAAGGAGTTGGAGGAGAAGACTCCTACAATAAAATCTGCTACTGGTGCTACTTGGTGGATATCTGCAGTAATCTTTACTGCTGTTGGACCTCTTACTTATTTTTGGTTAAAGAATCTTACACTAACTAAAATAATACCTAAGGTGACAGCTTTCTTTCCACAGGAGATAAATAATGGAATAATGGGCTGGGCAGTTGGAAATGGTATAATAGCACTCTTGCTTTTCTTACTATGGAGATATGTACTTGATAAGAACTCTGGTGGAAATGGGGTAAATTTTGGGCTAACATGGGAAAGGGAAGGCTTGTCTTGGAGAAAGATTGGGAAATCAGCTCTTCTTGCCATAGCAGTAACTTTTATAGCATATCTGAGTCTTGCATTAAGTGATTTCTTATTTAAGACTGATTATAGGATATGGATATTTGCAGTAAAATTATTTACCCCTCTAAAGTTCAGAATATTCTTACAATATCTAATATTTTTCTTAATATTTTTCTTTATATACTCCTTAGTTATGCATGGACAGCTAAGGGTAAGAAGCAAAGAAGGGAAAGAAGTATCTCTTTCAAAGGAAATTTTAATAAATATAGTACTTGCTATATTAGGATTCTTTATATATTTAGTTTTACAATATATTCCACTTTTTAGAGGAGGGACTTTATTAACACCTGATCCATTGTGGGTTATAATTGGTATTCAATTCTTACCTATACTTTCTATTGCAGCAGCAGTTAGTACTTTCTTCTTCAGAGCTACAGGTCATATATACACAGGAGCTTTTATGAATAGTTTATTGATAACCTGGATAATAGTGGCTGGAACTGCAGTTCATTTTCCTTTTTAGGTTAACGAGCCTCCCCCTGTGGTAAAATCTCAGGGGGAGGCTTTTTATTCCACGCTTCTTGTGGCTACAATGTTTACATTGGTGCCAAGGATATTTTCAATGATTATATCCCCTCTTTTTACAGGTGCCTTAACCTCTTTGCTTTTTACGATATCCATAACATCTTTTATATATTTTTTTGGAATTGGTTTATCAGTTTTTACAGATACCAAGGGAAGTTCTCCCCCAATAACCTTTACACTTGTGGTTATGATTCTTTTTGGATCTTTTATTTCATCTTCTGCATAAGCTATTCCCCTTTGGCATCTATTCCCTTCTATTTTAATGATGGAATTATCAGCATCTTTTATCTCTACTGTAAGCTTGCAACCTATAGGGCATTGTACACAGACAAATCTCTTAATCATATTTTTTATGCCTCCTCCATGGAGACTTCTATCTCTGAATAGTTTTCAATATATTTTTCTGGTACTTTTACTCTTAAGATCTCACTGGGTACTAAGTCTTTATACTCTCTCTCAAGGCTTCCTACTTTTAAACGTCCCTTTTCCATAGGTCTTCTCACCCTAAGGTATAAGATTAAATCGTCTCTTGATGTGTAATAATTTGGGAAAAGTATCCCTATATTTTTACCCTTTTTTATAGGGACTTTACCAGTAAATTTCTCTCCTTTTACATAGTAAGCGGCATATTTTCCTGCCTTCTCTCCTTCTAAGGTAACATAATCTACTAAGTCATAGATGATAGTACAGTTTCCAGCTGCAAATACAAAATCTAAAGAGGTCTGTCCTAAGTTAGAGGCAGAAAATCCTCTACTGGTCCCATCTATCTCTACCAGATCATTAAGGAGTTCTGTATTAGGAATAAGTCCCACAGAAAGAATTAATGTATCTACATTAAAGGATTCCTCAGTACCAGGGATAGGATTAAAGGTTTCATCTAATTTTGATACAATAACCTCCTCTAATCTTCCATCTCCTCTCACTTCTACCACTGTAGATGATAGATATAGGGGAATATTGTAGTCTTCAAGACATTGCACCACATTTCTTAAAAGTCCTCCAGCATAGGGAAGCCTCTCTATTACTCCTACCACTTCTACCCCTTCTAAGGTAAGTCTTCTTGCCATAATAAGACCTATATCTCCAGATCCTAAAATTAAAGCTCTTTTTCCAGGGAGAATATTTTGAATGTTCATATATTTTTGGGCAACTCCTGCTGTAAATATCCCCGATGGTCTCTTACCAGGAATTAGTAGGCTTCCAAAGGGTCTTTCTCTTGCTCCTGTAGCCATAACGATAGCTTTTGTTTCTATAGTCTGAATGCCATAAGGAGTAATAAGATATATTTTTTTATTTTTCTCATCTATGGAATGTAAAAAGGAGTTTGAAAGAATTTTTATAGGTGTATCTTTGATCTTCTCCATGAACATCTCTGCATATTCAGGACCTGTTAACTCCTGTTTAAAGTATTGCAGACCAAAACCATTATGAATACATTGATTTAAAATACCACCGATCCTTTCCTCTTGCTCTATAAGAATCACATCTACACCTTCTTTATAAGCAGAAAGGGCAGCTCCAAGACCTGCAGCTCCTCCTCCTATTACTACAACATCAGTCTTCATGGTCTTACTCTCCCATTTAGAATCCAAGCTTTTTCTGAACCAGCTGTAATCTCTGAGAGATCTTTATTTAACTCTCTTGCTAAGATCTCTAATATTCTTGGTCCGCAGAAGTTTCCCTGACATCTTCCAAAAGAAGCTCGTGTTCTAAATTTCACCCCATCTAAGCTGCGGGCTCCTCTTCTTATGGCTTCAAGGATCTCTCTTTCCGTTACCATATTGCAGTAACATATAATCTTTCCTGATAATGGATCTTTTTTAATCTCCTCATTCCATTCTTCCAAAGGAAGTTCCGAATATCTTTTAATCCTTTCTCTTTTTGAGATAAATGTTTTTTTCTTTTCAAGATTAATCTTTAATCTATCCTGTATAATCTCCTCTACCACATATGTGGCTATGGCAGGTGCTGCAGTAAGCCCAGGAGATCTGATCCCTATCACATTGATAAAATTAGGTATTTTCTCACTTTCTTTTATAAAGAAATCTTTATTGGGATTTTCAGCACGAATGCCTGCAAAAGTTTTGATTGCATAGGATATATCCAAGGATGGCACTAATCTTTTTGTTTCCTCTATAATCCTTTTTAACCCATAACTGGATGTAGCCGTATTTTCCTTCTGATCTTCAGAAAGGTCTTCTGCTGTGGGACCAAGAAGGATTCCTCCATCAATAGTAGGGAGCACTAAAATTCCTTTGGACTTTTCTGTGGGTGTAGGAAATATAACTGAATTTACAATTCCGCCTATTTTTTTATCCAAGAGGATATACTCTCCTCTTCTGGGATATATAGGTATAAATTCTGCTCCTGCAATTTTTGCTATCTCATCTCCATATAATCCTGCTGCATTGATAACTAAATCTACTTCATATGTATTTTTATCAGTTATTACCTTAGATATCCTTCCATTTTTTCTCTCAAAATCTATGACCTTTTCCCCTAAGATAAGTTTTAATCCATTTGCTATTGCATTTTCTACAGCTGCTATGGCTGCTCCCCAGGATTCAATAATTCCACCTGTGGGTGCCCATAAGGCATATTTCACTTCTCTATTTAAATGAGGCTCTTTTTCAAAGATCTCTTCTCCTTTTAATATTTCAAGTCCTGGCACATTGTTTTTCTTTCCTCTTTTCAAAAGCTCTTCCAATGTTTTTAACCCTGCTTCATCAAAGGCAACCACCAAAGATCCTGTCCTTTTTACATCATAGTCAAGTTCCTCAGAAAGTTTAAAGTGAAGGGCATTACCCTTAGCACATAATTTTGCCCTTAGAGTATCTGGAAAATCATCATATCCTGCATGTAAAATACCAGAGTTTGCTTTTGTGGTTCCCCAAGCAATGTCTAAGTTTTTCTCTATTAGGGTAATATCTAAGTCATATTTAGAAAGTTCCCTGGCAATGAATGTGCCACTTATACCTCCACCTATAATTACTACTTTCATCTTCTCCCTCCCTGAGCTATACTCTTAATAATTTAAAAAGATCTATGATTCTTCCCATTTTAAAGACCTTGATACCGCCTTTTTCCATCCTTTATAGAGTTTTTCTCTCTCTTCCACAGACATCTGAGGATGAAATTTCCTATCTATCTGCCATAGATCTTCAATCTCTTTTTGGTCTTTCCAGTGGCCTGTAGCAAGTCCTGCTAAGTATGCAGCTCCCAAGGCTGTGGTCTCACTTACAAGAGGTCTTTCCACAGGGATTCCAAGAATATCAGACTGAAATTGCATAAGGAAATTGTTTACCACTGCTCCGCCATCTACACGAAGGGATCTTAATTCAATACAACTCTCTTGTTTCATGACTTCTAATACATCTCTGGTTTGATATGCAATGGATTCAAGGGTTGCTCTTACAATATGCTCTCTTGTAATACCTCTTGTTATACCAATGATTAGTCCTCTGGCATACATATCCCAGTAAGGTGCTCCAAGTCCTACAAAGGCAGGTACCACATATATACCACCAGCATTAGGCACTTTTAATGCAAGGGATTCTGTCTCAGCTGCATTCTGAATGATCTTAAGCCCATCTCTTAACCACTGGATAGCTGCGCCAGTGATAAATATACTTCCTTCAAGGGCATATTCTACTTTTCCATTTAGTCCCCAGGCGATAGTAGTAAGAAGTCCAGATTTTGATGGGCAGGCTTTCTCTCCTGTATTCAGAAGCATAAAACATCCAGTTCCATAAGTATTTTTTATCATTCCTGGGTTATAGCATGCTTGACCAAAGAGTGCAGCTTGCTGGTCTCCAGCATCTCCTGCTATGGGAATTTCTACACCAAAGATATCTTTGTCTGTATATCCATAGATAAGACTTGATGGTTTTGGTTCTGGGAGCATATTCCTTGGGATATTTAGCATTTTTAAGATGTCATCGTCCCAATCTAATTTATGAATATTAAAGATCATGGTCCTTGAGGCATTGGAATAATCTGTTACATATGCTTTACCTTTTGTAAGATTCCAGATAAGCCAGGTGTCCACATTCCCAAAGAGTACCTCTCCTTTTTCTGCCTTTTCCCTTACTCCTGGTACGTTATCTAAGATCCATTTTATCTTGGTGCCAGAGAAGTAGGCATCTATAATAAGTCCTGTTTTTTCTCGGATATTTTCTGTAAGCCCTTGGTTCATAAGCGCATCACATATAGGTGCTGTTCTTCTGCATTGCCAAACTATAGCGTTGTATACAGGCTTTCCTGTAGATTTCTCCCATACGATAGTAGTCTCTCTTTGATTTGCAATTCCTATGGCAGCAATATCCTTAGGCTCTATCCCTGCCTTCTCTATTGCTTGTTTTGCTACATTGATTTGAGAGTTTAAAATCTCCATAGGATCATGTTCTACCCATCCTGGTTTTGGATATATCTGAGTAAATTCCTGCTGTACTACAGAGATCTCTTTACCATTATGATCAAATATTATTGCCCTGGAACTTGTAGTCCCCTGATCCAAAGCGAGTACATATTTCATTCAGAACACCTCCCCTATAAAATTAAAAAGCCTTACTTATCCCTTCTCAGGGAAATAAGTAAGGCCTTTTCTCCAATTTCTCCCGGCCTAAATATTTACTTTGTTTATATTATATGGAAAGTTTTTGAAGATGTAAACAGAAAAATTCTATTTTATCTTTATCCTAAATTTTATCAGGATAGATCATCTTTCCATCTTTAAATACACGGAGCTTACCAGGTTCAAATTTTTGCCATTCTTCCTCATCTGTTAATTTATTTGTTGCAATAATGTAGCCCGTTTGCTTTGTAGATTTTTCCTCTGCAAGATCTATCGCCCAATCCTCATCTAATAAGGTAACCTTGCCATAAGGAGGCTCTCGGTGGAGAAAGTAAAGTCCTTTATATCCATCTTGATTATGATAAGAAAACAAAAGTTCACCATCGGAGAATAGACAATTAAGCTTCCCATATCTATTTATTTCCTGAAGCTTTTCTGTAAGCCATTCAAAGTCTTCCTTTTCCCACTCGGATATGTTACGTTGTTCAATACAACTTAATAAATAGCAAAATACATATTCAGAATCAGTCTCACCAATAGGTTTAAATCTTCCTAATTTTAAACTCTTATAGTCAATGGTACCATTATGTGCAAAGACATATTCCTTACCATTCAGTTCTCTGGAAAAAGGATGAGTATTCTTATGACTCTTTGGACCTTTGCTTGAATATCTTACATGAGCAATAAAAATTTTAGATTCTAATCCTGAATAATCTTGCAAGAACTCTGAGAGGGGACTTTCAGCAGCTTTCAGTGGTTCTTTAATAACCTGAACAGACTCATCAGGATAGAAAGCTATGCCCCAACCATCAGGATTTTGTTCACTTCTTTTCCGAAATCCCTTAAAGGAGATTTTTGGAGTCACTGGTAAATTAAAAGACATTCCTAATAGCTCGCACATTCTCTCTTTCCCCCTTTAAGTTTATTTGTTTGTATATAGATTTTGAAAAGTAAAAAAATATTCAGGATTAAAATTCGTAGGAATAATAAACTTTAATGCCCTTCTTCAGAGCATATTCCTCTACCTCTGGCTCTGTCATATGGGTAACCATAATAGGTAATATCTCACCATCTATGACTTCTCTTATATCCTTTAATCTGTCTAAGAAATCCTCTATATGTCTCAGGGATAGATTAGTTTTTGCTTCTCCTATGATATTTATTTCTTTCCCGTCTTTTTCTCCCTTTCCAATAATATTTATCTCTAAGGATTCTCCCTTCTTGTTTTTTATAAATCTTCTTATTAATCTTTCTTTCACCGGAATCCCAAAGTCTCTCTCAAGAAGTCTGGGAAGAGATTTATAAGCCTGATTTTCTAAATCAAATCTCACAGAATGAGAGATTCCTCCCACCTGTCTTTGCAGATCTTTAACTACGAGGGTGAGACTATGCAGCTCCCCTTCGGTTCTTTTTTGAGCTTCAGCTAATTCATTAACCCTTTCCTCTTTAAAGTTATTAGTTTTTAAATTATATCATAAATTTGTAATCTTACAGAGAGTTATTTATAATAAATATAAGGGTACTTATATGAATAAAAAGGGTCTTACACTAATAGAGATTCTTGTAGCAATAGCCATCTTAGGGATGACTGGTCTTCTGCTTGCTAATCTTCTTCCCTCTGCTCTAACTCTTTACTCTTCAAAGATAGATGAGGAAGATGTCTTTTACAATAAGCAGATAATCTTAGATAGACTTACCAGGGAGATAAGACAGGGGAAAAATGTAATAGATATAAGCTCTTCTACGGAGCCCCTTGGGCATCTTACTATTAACCTTTTTTCTGGAGATTCTCGGTCATATGCTTATACCCTATATAATGGTAAATACTACTTTACAGTAGATGGAGAGATTCAGGCAGGTCCTATAAAAGAATTAAGATTTGTGGGACTTGATAAAAATTTAACCTATACCACATTAACTTCTTCCGTGAGAGCCTTATCTATCACTTTGGTTATGAGTGATAATAAAAAATATGTAACTACTGTTGCTATGAGGACTGAAGAACCTTTGCCAATCTCAGGCATATTTATTACAGAGATAATGTACTATCCTGCACCTTATGATAAAAGTGGAACTTCTCGTAATGAAAATATAATGGAATTTGTTGTATTATATAACGCTAATTCCTATCAAGTTCCTGTTAAGAACTGGACTATTAATGGAAATAAAATAAATAAGTCTAAAACAGGAAGTTCACCATCGGATGTAGTTATTCCTCCCACAAGTTATGCAATAGTGGTAAAGAAAGATTTCAGTACTCTTTTTGCAAATATGTATAATGTCCCAGCATCTTATCAAATTCTTGAAGTTAATGGGGACTCCCTTGGTCAGAATGGTACACTGAGTAATACAGGTACTGTTGCCTTAGTAGATACTGATAATAATAAGATTGTAGATCAAGTTAACTACTCTTATACTTGGGGTGGAAATCCTTCAGGTAATAGATATTATTCTTTGGTGAGAAAATCTATTTTGCAGCCATCTAATAGTGCTACAAACTGGAGAAGTAGCCAATGTTTAAATTATGGGAAAAATGTTAGTAATTCTACTTATTATGCTTATTGTTTAAAACCTGTGGTGGTAATAAATGAAATTATGTATAGACCTTTAGGAGTTTCAGTTTTCAGTGATGATGCCAATTATGAATTTGTAGAGATATCTAATACATCAGATAGTATTTTATCACTGCAAAATTGGAAAATTAATGGAAATAATCTTTCAACTGTAGTTAGGGGGTCATGGAATATTCCTCCAGGAGGATATGCAGTAATTGGAGGAAGTGGTTCTGATTTGGATAATGATTATAGTTTTCCGAGTACTTACACCTATATAAGGACAAGTTCATCTGGTATTGGATCAGGAGGTTCAGAGCTAAGTGATAGTTCAGGTACTGTAACAATAACTGACAATAATGATGTCATTTTAGATGAGGTAAATTATTCATCTTCCTGGGGTGGATATGGATATGATAATGATGAGGGATTAATTAGAACCTCTTGTTATAGGTATTCGTTGGAGAGAAAGCAGGCATTAGAGGCTTCCCAAGATTCTACAAATTGGGGTAGTAGTACAACATTTAATACAACAATAACTGAAAGGTGGCTTCTTATCTTTAGGTATGATTTTAACTACTATTGTACTCCTGCCACTAAGAACTCCTTATCACCATAGGGATGTTAATTGTTTTAAAAGGTTTATATCTGATTTATAGTTTGATAAGGTTTGAGATCTCTTCCAGATTTTCTATTAAGATACCAAGGATATCACTATCAATATATCCATTTTTTGCTAAGCCCTTCATATTTGCTACTGCTCTCTTGACAGATGTCCCTTTTCTATAAGGCCTATCCTCTAAAAGGGCAGCAAATATATCTGCTATAGAGACAATTCTTGCCTCAAAAGGAATCTCATCTTTTGTAAGGTGGAAAGGATATCCCTTTCCATTTAGTTTTTCATGGTGTAAGGACGCCCAAAGTATTATATCCTCAAATTGTATTGATTTTTTTAGGGTAAGATAAGTTTTATAGGGATGTACTTTTAAATATTCACTCTCTTTTTTAGTAAGCTTGCTCTCTTTTGTAAGTATCTGGGGAGGGATAGCGACCTTCCCTATATCATGAAGGTATCCTGCAATTCTTAGTTCTTCTATCTTCTCCTTTGGAAGTTTTAAGTTTTCTCCTATAAAATAGGAGATAGCAGCAACATTTTTTGAATGTCTTACTTGGATTTTGCTCCTAAAGTCTACAATTCTTGCTATTGCTTTAGAAAGAAGTAGAAGTTCATCAAGATCCAGTTGAAGATCATTTTTAAATGAGGAAGGATCAATGGTATCATAGTTTATTTCAAACCAAAAAGCTTCTTTACTGGAGAGGTCTAAAAAGGTATCTACTACATCAGGGTTGAAAATTGCATCTTTTTCTTCCTTTATTTTTTTAATAACTTTAGATTTCTCTTTTAAGATATATTTATCCTTGTCTATATAATTATCTATAAATTCAGCAAGATGTAAGATGTGGCTTTCTATTGGAATTTCCTCTTCCTCATATATGCTCCCCTTTCCAAAATCCCATGGGATATGATGGTATTTTATAATTGCTGCAGGTTTCTCAAGAAAAGGGACGTCTTCAATAAAAATATTTCCCTTTAGTGCATGTTCTGGAATTGTCACATCTTTTCCACTTATTATTTTGCCATCTCCTGCATCATGGAGAAGAGAAGATATGAGGAGGGAATATTTTCGCTCTTCAGAGAGTCCTAAAGCATTAGCTATATTAAGGGATGTGTAGCCCACCCGGGAAGAATGTTTTTTATTTCCAGGTATCTGACTATCCAAATTTTCCGAAAAAGCAATCAAAAATCCCAAAAGCGACACTTTCTTCTCCATAACTGAGGAAAAATTTTAGCATGGAACCCTTTTTTTGTCAAAATAAAAAGTAAACGTATGTTGCTTAATGTTATATTCAATTTTATTGAATCTTATTCAAAGAATAAAAATATTTATGTGTTAAAAAAATGTTATTTTTAGGCAATATATTTATATGCCCATGGGATTTTTATTTTATAAGGATTTCAATAGTATAATATTCTTATAATCCCCTTAAAAAGGAATAATTAAAAACTTTAAAGGAGGGCTCTTATGCTTGAGACTATAAATATTATAAAATCCAGAGTTAGTGTGAGAAAATATTTGGATAAAGAGATTCCCAAAGAGATTCTTGAGGATATTGTAGATTGTGGAAGGCTTGCTCCTTCAGGAAATAATAGGCAGCCATGGACTTTTTTGGTGGTTACAGACAAAAATCTGAAAAGTAAGCTTGCAGATCTATGTGCTTATGGAAAATTCTTAAGAGAAGCTGGGGCTGCAATTTTAATTTTCTGTGAAAAGGATGCAGATCTTGGCTTGGAAGATGCTTGTGTAGCAGCTGAAAATATCATTATTGCTGCCCAAGCTTATGGGCTTGGGACGTGCTGGGTAAATTCCTATAGGACAGAACATTCAGAGGCGGTAAAAAAGCTTGTAAAATGTCCTCCTAATCTGGAGCTTATGGCAATTCTTGCTGTAGGATATCCTGCAGAGATCCCTCAAAGACCTGAGAAGAAGGAGCTTTCAGAGGTGTTGAAGTGGCAAACTTTTTAAATCTTGATGTGATATATGAGGATAATCATCTTCTTGTGGTAAATAAGCCTCCAGGAATATTGGTACAGGGAGATTCTACCGATAGGATCTCCCTTCTTCAGGTTGCAAAGGATTATATTAAAGTACGTTATGGAAAGAAGGGGAATGTATTCCTTGCTATTGTGCATAGATTAGATAGACCTGTCTCAGGGGTTATAGTTTTTGGAAGGAACTCTAAATCAGCATCAAGGCTTGCGCAGATGTTTAGAGAGAGGAAGGTAGAAAAGGTATATCTTTCCCTTTGTCAGGGGATATTTAAAGATAAAGAAGGAATTTTAAAAGATCAGATATCTTGGAGAGATGACAAAGGAAAAGCAGAGATAGTAAAAGGTAGTGCTCTAAGTAAAGAGGCGATTACTTATTATGAGGTGCTTTTTGAACATGAGAATATTTCATTAGTGAGGCTTTTCCCAAAGACAGGAAGGAAACATCAATTAAGAGCACAGCTTTCTGCCAGAGGGCATCCTATCCTTGGAGATACAAAGTATGGTGGAAGAAGGATAGAAGAGGATGCTATATGCCTTCACTGCTGCTCTTTAAAGTTTCCTCATCCTGTAAAGAAGGAAGATATGGAATTTAAAGCAAAGATTCCATCTTTTTGGAAGAAATTATATCCTGAAAAGGTAATAACAAGTTTAGGATAGATATTTTTTCTCTAATTCCTCGCTTATCCCATTATTTTTTGCTATCTCACTATATATCCTGGCACTTTCTCTCCATTTCCTCTCTTGAGTTTGAAAATTCACTTCAAAAAGCCCAAATTTTTGCTGGAATCCATCTGCCCACTCAAAATTATCCATAAGAGACCAGTGTAGATATCCTCTTATATCTACCCCTTCTTCTATAGCTCTATGAAGCTGAATAAGATGAGATATAAGGTATTTTGATCTTTTTGTATCTTTTGCATCAGAGATACCATTTTCAGTAATGATAATGGGTTTTTTAACCATCTCCCAGAATCTTTTTACTACCCTATAAAAACCTTCAGGATATATCTCCCAGTTAAAATCACTTCTTTCTACACCTTCAGGGTAATCGTAGAGCTTATTTTGAAGGGCTAAGAATAAGGTTTTAAGACCTAAATATATTCTGGTATAGTAATTTATTCCTAAGTAATCTAATGTGTCCTTTGCATAAGGGATATCTTCTTTTATAAATGGTCCTGAGAATCTTCCTGTAATTAGTGTCTCAATAAAAAGCCTATTATATATCCCATCTACAAAGTTTGCTATTTTCCTATCTATAACAGAGTTAGGATTTACAGGATCCATAATCATTACGTTATAAGCAATGCTCACCTGTGAGTTGGGATTTATATCATGAATGATTTTATATGCCTTTCCATGAGCTTTAGCCATAGAATTTATTACTTTTACCATCTTTTTGAGACTTTTTCCTTGGGGAGGGAACATGCCAAGAAGATAGCTTGTAAAGGCATAAGCATTAGGCTCATTTATTGTTGTCCAGTATGTTACTAAATCTTTAAGAGAGGAGACTACCTTCTCCACGTATCTTAAGTAATAAAGAATAGTATCTTCGTTTAGCCATCCTCCTTCTCTACTAATCCAAAGAGGATTTGTAAAATGATGAAGGGTAACAAAAGGTTCTATATTCCTTCTTCTTAGTGAAAGGAGCATATCCCTATAGTGTTCAATTGCAGATTCATCAAACTTACCCTTTTCCCTTTCAATCCTGCTCCATTCTATGGAGAATCTATAGGCATTGTTATGGAGCTTTTCTATGAGGTCAAAGTCTTCTTCATACCTATTCCAGTGTTCACAGGCTTTTCCAGAAATCTGCTTATCTTTTACTCTTCCTTGAGTTTCAAACTCCCACCAATCATTATTGTTATTATCTCCTTCTACCTGATGAGAAGCTGTGGCAGTACCCCAGAAAAATCCCTCAGGGAAAGCATATTTTACCATGGCAATCCCTCCTTTCTCCTCCCATTTTATCATAGAACTCTCCTAAATATTTTCCGGCTTCAGATATAAACTTCTGAAGCCGGATTTTTTAGATGTCATCTTGTGGTTTTAAAGGAGACTATTGCCTGGGAAAGTTCATTTATAGCTTTTGTAAGATTTTCAAGGCGAGTCTCTATTCTTACAAGAAGTATAAGGGATACTACTATAGGAAACCCTAAGTTGCTTATTAATGTTATCCACTCCTCCATATTTACACCTCCACATGGATATATTTTTTCCTTTCATCAAGCTTGGTAAAGGAAAATCCAAGTTTCTTTACAATCTCATATGTCTCTTTTAGATTTTTGCAGGTAAGATCACAGGCGAGTCCTTTTGTATGTTTTGAATTAGGTACACCTCCCACTTCTTTATTGTGCTTTTCACATCGGTATCCACTGGTTATTTGAATTTTTTCCTTTACCTCTTCACTTAACCGATCCATCTTTTCCAAAAGATCAGGATGGATCATTACTCTTTGGCAACATCTACATTGGAAGTCAGAAAGATAGAAATTTTTAGATATTTTTATGGCATTTGTCTTAAGCATCTTTTCCCTCCTTATCTTCTAAACTAAGAATTACCTTGGATATGATGAGAGGTATCAATTCCTTCTCAAAGAATTTAGGAAGACATTCAGGACATATGGGGTTGTCATCTATAAAGAACATGAAATTCTTCTTTTCCCTGCAGAATTTACATGTATAATTAGGAAAAGTTTGATATAAAAAGCTGAATTTAAATTGTATCTTTTGGACCAGTTTTTCAAACATGTAAATTGCCTCCTTTTTTAAGGGGGTGAAGTTCTTCACCCCCTATTTTTTAGTCGTAGTAATCGCTTATATTGGTCTCAACAACTCTTGCATCTACTTTAGCTACCAAGTCTCCTGATCTTCCTTGGAAGATGTTCTGAGCGATAATAGTATCCATAGCATTTAGTATCTCTTGTTCTGTTACATCATCTTTTGGATCAGGGACTCTTAAGGTAAAGCTTCCGCCTCCACTATCCTGAAATACCATTCGGATATATTTTCTTGAAGAGTAGGTTGCCATATTTTTATCCCTCCTTTCTTATAAATTTTTTGGGAAAGTTTTTAGATCTCCAGTAGTTCTTCGTCGTTAGCCCTTAAGATCTGTACTAAAGGATATTTCTGAAGACTTCCTAAGGTTTGACCTACCAAGTGTACAGCTTCATCTGTGGCTGTATGCTTTATGTTGTTAAAACTTCTGGATCTTAATACAGGTCGTCCCTGCTGGGTACCTACCTGTACTTTAAGTGTGAGACGGGAATTAAAAGGTATAGATTGTAATGCCATTTTTCTCACCTCCTTTCTATTAAAAATATCCGTAAGGTGGGCGACATAGCAGTGTGTTATAATTTAAGAAGGGGAATAAAGAATTAAATTGAGGAGGAAATAAACATGAAGACTACCTATTTCCTTTTAGTTTTAGTTTTTCTTTTTTCTTTGACTTTTGCCCAGAGTTCTATGGTGGTATATAAGAATAATTTTGCAGTAATCTCTTTTACTAAGGAGGTATCTCTCAAAAAGGGCGTAAATTTTGTATCTCTTGATGAGATTCCTCAAAATATTGCCTCTGATTCCTTCTTTATTTTGCCTCTTAAAGAAGCAAAGATTGTTGAAATTCTTTATCCACCAAAAGGAATAATGATAGAATCTCCAGAAGATATGAAAGAGGAGCTTGTGATCTTTTATGTACAACCAAGTATAAACTGGGCTGCTCAACATATGGTCTTTATAGACGGAGAAAAGGTTAGATTTAATACAAATATAAATATAAGGAATAGTTCTGGGATGAGTTTTCAAGGTGCAAAGATATCAGTACTTGCAGGAGGGGTGAATGTTGGGAATGAGCTTCCTCTTATGAGTAAGGCAGTAATGGCAGAGCAGGCTTTCAGCTTAGCGATGCCAGTTCCTGAAAGTGTGGAAGGATACAAAATATATAATCTTCCTGGGGAATGGAATATTTCCCAAGGAAGTGTAACTATTGTTCCTCTTTTAGATGCTTGGGTGAAAAATGCAGAGAAAAAATATATCTATGATGTGGATTCTGGAAGTAAGAATGCAATTATAAAATGGATTATAGCAAATACTAAGGAGAATGGGCTTGGCATACCTCTTCCTCAAGGATCATTAAAGATGTTTACTCTTAATGATGGTAAGGTGGTATTCATAGGAGAATCTAATATTTCTGATATTCCTGAGAATGAAAAGATAGAGGTAGTACAAGGTAAAGATTTTGATCTTCTTGGAGAATCTAAGATCTTGGATAGGAAGGTAGAAAAGATAAAAGATTATACCTATGAAACAATTACTGCCCAGATAACTCTTACTAATAGGAAAGATGAAGATGTTACCATTGAAGTTTTAGACAATATTTATGGTGATTTTCAGATCTTAAGCTCTACGCATCCTTATGAAAAGATAGATGAGGATACCATAAGATTTATAGTAAAGGTTAGTAAGAATAGTACTTATAACATAACATATTCATACAAAGTGAAAAAGTAAGAAGAATAAAGGCAGCATTTTTGTTATATAATGTAGGTTATGAAAGGAAGAAAGAGCCTGTGGAGGATTAGAACCTCTTGGCAAACCATAAGTTTTTTTATTGTAAATTCCTATTTCCTATCTCCCATAGGTAAATATATTCCTATTCCTGTATTTAATTGCTATTCTTGTCCATTAGCAAGTTTTGCATGTCCTATAGGTACTATGCAGCATTTTATTGTGCTTCATCAAATTCCATTTTTAACCATTGGGATTTTGGTGTTAGCAGGGCTTTCCTTAGGGAGATATTTTTGTGGATGGCTCTGTCCTTTTGGTTTTATTCAGGATCTTCTTTATAAGATTCCTACAAGGAAGGTACATATAGAAAATAGGTTTGCAACTTTAATAAGATGGGGTGTTTTGATATCTATGGTAATATTTATTCCATATATAACCCTTGAACCATGGTTCTGTAAACTCTGTCCTGCAGGTACTTTGGAAGCTGGAATCCCTCAAGTTTTACTTAATCCTCCACTAAGGAATCTTATTGGGAGTCTATTTTGGATTAAAATTGCTCTTCTTATACTTTTTATCTTGTTAAGTATTATGATTTCAAGACCCTTTTGTAGGTTTATATGTCCCTTGGGAACAATTCTTTCCATCTTTAATAAAGTTTCCTATTATCATTTAGAAGTAAGTCCTAATTGTACAGAGTGCAGCCTTTGTAAGAAAGACTGTCCTGTGAATATAGAGGTTTATAAAGATCCAAATTCACCTCATTGTATAAGATGCCATGAATGTTTCTCTTGTGGAAAAGTGAGATGGAAAATAGATTAGAAGGGAAGGTGGTATAATGCGTCTTTCTTTTTATGGAGCTGTAGAAGAGGTTACAGGTTCTTGTTATCTTCTGGAGAATGAGAAAAAATATCTGATAGATTGTGGCTCTTTTCAAGGGAAGTCTGAAAAGGAAAATGAGGCACCATTTCTATTTAATCCTAATGAGATAGAGGCTGTTATTCTTACTCATGCTCATTTAGATCATTCGGGGAGGATTCCAAAGCTTGTTAAGGAAGGTTTTAAAGGAAAGATATATGCTACTTTTTCTACCATTGAGCTTTGTGAGATTCTCTGGATGGATACGGTAAAGCTTATGAAAGAAGAAGTAGAAAGGGTAAATAGAAAGAATTTAAGATCTGGAAAACCTCTTACTGAACCTCTTTATACTGAAAAAGAAGTGGAAATGGCCATGAAACTTTTTGAGCCTGTGCCCTATGATGAGATCATAGAGCTTCCTGATCTAAAAGTAAGGTTTAGGGATGCTGGACATATTCTTGGAGCATCATCTTTAGAGGTATGGGGAGATGGCTTGAAGATTGTTTTTTCAGGAGATATAGGACAGGAAGATAATGTGATAGAAGGAGCTCCATCATATATTGAAAGTGCAAATTATGTGATTATAGAGTCTACTTATGGAGATAGGGCACATAAAACCCTTGAGGAAACAAGAGCAGAATTTGAAAGCATAATAAATGAAGCTATAAATAGTGGAAGTAAGATTCTTATTCCCTCATTTGTGGTAGATAGGGCTCAAAGGGTAATATATGAAATTATGTTGCTTTCTTTTAAAAATCCTATTCTTTCAAAGACACCTGTATTTTTTGATAGTCCCATGGGTAAAAAGGTAACAGAGGTCTATGAAAAGCACAGTAATCTTCTTTCTGGTGAGATTCAGAGATTCCTTTTAGATGGTGTAGATCCCTTTTCTCTTAATAATTTGAAATTTGCATCTACGGTAGATGAATCTAAAAGCATAAATAGTATAGATTCTGCTATTGTTATAGCAGGAAGTGGTATGTGTACAGGAGGAAGAATATTGCATCATTTAAAGCATAGTCTCTGGAAGGAAAATACTCATGTAATTTTTGTGGGATATCAAGCTCAAGGAACCCCTGGAAGAAGGATTGTAGATGGAGAAAAGATGGTTTATATTATGGGAGAAGAGATCAATGTAAAGGCAAAGATTCATACTATAAACGGTTTTTCTGCCCATGCAGATCAAAAAGACCTATTAAAATGGGCTGAGAATTTTCAGGGAGATCCTATATTTATAATAACCCATGGTGAGCCTAAATCTTCTCAGGTTTTAAGCCAAGTTTTACAGATTAATGGAAAGAAGACTATTATTCCTAATTATTCTCAAACTATAGATCTGGATAAAAAAGAGATTATATCCCAAAAGGTAGCACCTAAGATTGATGTCTCATCTTTACTAAATGAGTTAGAAGAATATACTCTTAAATTAAAGTCAAAGTCTCTTCCTCAGGACCTTGATACATATTCTCTTTTAAATTCAGCTCTTCTCCTTCTTAAAGAGATAGAAAATAAATTAGGATAGGAATTTATAAAGGAAAATGAAAGGCTCAAAGCTTTTAAAATTTGTATCTATCCTTGTATTTGTTCTTATCCTTTTTTCTCCTTTAGAATCCTCGGTAAGGGGAGACTATGCCCTACAGATAGTTAGGGAGCTTTCAGATAAAAAGTATGCAGGAAGAGAGGCAGGCACATTAGATAATTTAAGAGCTATTTACTTTCTTAAAGATGATCTTAGGAATATAGGGCTTAATAAGTTTATCTATCAAAGATTTCCTGTAGATGTTTTTGTTTTAAAAGATACACCAGAGTTTATCTTAAAAGAAGGGAATAACAAACTGAAAAGTTATATGTATGGAAAAGATTTTAGGGATAAATTTTCAGGGAGTTGGGAAAAAGAGGGATATATTAAAAAAGAAGGGGAGAGATTAAAGGACTCTTTTTTACTGATTGATGGGGATCTTTCAAAAAATTTTATTTATGCAAAAATGTGGGGAGCAGAAGGGGTAATTATGAAAGTACCAAAGAATGGAGCTGAAATGATTCTGCAGAAATCTGTAATTCCTTATAAAGTTAGTATTCCTACGATTTATATATCCTCTGATACTTATACGGATATAGCCTCTTATATGGATAAATTTAAAAATCTTAGAGCTTATTATAGAATTGAATATGATAAAAACTCATCTTATGCTAAGAACCTTATCTTTTTAATTCCCTCAAAGAGTAAAGAGAAAGAAACCCTTGTAGTTTCAGCTCATGTGGATCATCTGGGAAAAGATATAGATGGATACTTTCCAGGAGCTAATGATAATGCTTCTGGAGTAGGAGTTTTAATAGAGATTGCAAAAGAAATCTGGGAAAGAGGAAATAATTATCCCTTTAACATACTTTTCTTGATAACTAATGGGGAAGAGAAAGGACTTCTCGGTGCAGAATTTTTTGTGGGCAGTCCTGTGGTACCTATAGAAGATATCTTTCTCAATATAAATATAGATTGTGTAGGAAGAGGAGAAAAACTTTTTGTAAGCTACAATACTTATGCAGAGGATATGATAAAGAATATGAATATAAAAAATGTAAGTTTTGTAAAAGACGTATTTTTAGATGATTCCGATCAGTATGCCTTTCATCTTAAAGAGATTCCTACATTTTTCATGATGAGAGCTAATAAAGATTATTCTATGCCTGATCTACATCAGAAAACTGATACATGGGATAAAATTCCTAAAGAGAATCTTTCTGAAAGTGTGCAAGTTTTTTTTGACATTCTTCAAAATGTCTCTTCTTTTAACTATGTTTTAAAATAATCGTTTTAAACTTATAATAAGAATATTAGTTTTATATTTGAGGAGGATAGTATGAAGAGGATCTTAATACTTGTTTTGATCCTTCTTCTTGTTACGAATGTAAAAGCTGCTATGCTTTTAAATGGTGCTGGTGCTACCTTTCCTTATCCTCTTTATGCTCGTTGGTTTTATGATTTTGAAAAAATCTCAGGAATAAAGGTAAATTATCAACCTATAGGAAGTGGTGCAGGAATTCAGCAAATACAGGCAGGAACTGTAGACTTTGGAGCATCAGATTCTCCTCTCCCTGGTAAAGATCAGCAGGCTTCTAATCTTATAATGATTCCATCGGTTGCTGGAGGGATTGCCATAGTTTACAATATCCCAGGAGTTGGGAAAGGACTGAAACTTTCCCGTGAGGTTATTGCAGATATTTTCTTAGGAAAGATAAAGACATGGGATGATCCTAAAATTACCTCTTTAAATCCCAATATGAAGATTCCAAAAATTAACATAACTGTCGTGAGAAGGTCTGATGGTAGTGGTACTACTGATATATTTACCCATTTCCTATCCTTGGTAAGTCCTGAATGGAAAGAAAAAGTTGGTGCAGGTACCTCTGTAAATTGGATTACAGGTATTGGTGGAAGAGGAAATATGGGGGTTGCAGGATATATAAAGAATATTGTTGGTACCATAGGATATCTTGAGCTTACCTATGCAGTACAAAATAATCTTCCCTATGCTATGGTAAAGAATAAGGCAGGAAATTTTGTATATCCAGAGATTCCTAATATAGAAGCTGCTCTTGAAAACTTTCCTGTGCAAAAGGATTTTTATGTCTATCCTATAGATGCAAAGGGAAAGGATAGCTATCCTATTTCAGGATATACATTCTTGCTTATAAGAAAAAATCAAGGGAATTTAGAGAAGGCAAAGGCTCTTATTAGCTTGGTAAACTGGATCTATAAAGAGGGAGATAAGACTGCAAAAGATCTTTATTATGTACCTCTGCCTCAAAAGGTGAAGAGTATGGCTCTTGAAAGATTAAAAGAGTTAAATTATCAAGGTAAACCTATTCATTAATCAAAATTATGAGGATAGGAGATAGAATCTTCAAAATTTTAGCTGTATTTTCAAGCCTTATAATAGTAGGGCTTGTAATAGGTCTTTTTATAGAACTTCTTGTTACCTCTATTCCAAGTATTAAAAAGTTTGGCATTAAATTCATTATTGATACAGTTTGGGATCCTGTAGCAGAGAAATTTGGAGCTCTTCCTGCTATTTATGGTACCTTAGTGACTTCTTTGATTTCTCTTTTAATCTCATTCCCTATAAGTATAGGTATTGCAATTTTTCTATCAGAACTTTCTCCTCCCTTTTTTAGAAGAACCCTTTCCTTTATTATTGAGCTTTTGGGAGCAGTACCAAGCCTCATATATGGTATGTGGGGACTTTTTACTCTTTCCCCTTTAATTCAACTTAAAGTAGGTCCATTCTTACAGAATATTTTGGGCTTTCTTCCTTTCTTCCAAGGATATCCCACAGGAGTAGGATATCTCAATGCAGGAGTTGTATTATCTATTATGATTATTCCCACTATATCCTCCCTTTCCCGTGAGGTGTTTATGGCTGTTCCTATGGATCAAAGAGAGGCAGGATATGCCTTAGGTATGACCAAGTGGGAGGTAATTAGAAAGGTAGTTCTTGGGAATGCCAAGTCAGGAATCTTTGCAGCAGGAATTTTAGGGCTTGGAAGGGCTTTAGGAGAGGCAGTAGCAGTAACTATGGTAATTGGAAACTTCTACAATATATCTGTATCCCTTTTCTCTCCTGGGGTAACCATAACCAGTGTGATCATTAATGAGTTTGTGGAAGCTGTGGGAGGGTTAAAGATTTCTGCCCTTATAGAACTTGCTCTTATACTATTTATAATTACCTTTTTTGTAATGGGATTTGCCAGGTATTATATATTAAAAAGGATTGAGAATAAATGAATTATAGAAGAAGGAAGACTACAAATTATATAATGCTTGGAATTTGTATAGCTGCATTCTTTATAGGAGCTATCTTTCTATTTTGGATTCTTGGAGATGTTTTTCTAAAGGGTATAAAGTATATAAACTGGAAGCTTTTTGTGGAACTACCAAAACCACCTGGTATACCAGAAGGGGGTTTTGGTAATGCAATTCTTGGCACCTTTATCTTAACCATCTTAGCAAGTATTATAGCTATTCCTATAGGTATTATGGCAGGAGTTTATGTAACGGAATATGGAAGTGGGAAGCTTGCTTGGTGGACAAAATTCCTTACAGAAATTCTGTCCAGTTTTCCTACCATAATTATAGGTATATTTATATATATACTTATCGTGGTACCTATGAAGACTTTCTCTGCTCTTTCTGGAGGAATAGCCCTTTCAATCATTATGCTTCCTGTTATTGCAAAATCCACAGAAGAATCTATTAAGATGATACCTGTATCTGTAAGGGAAGCGTCTTATGCCTTAGGTGTACCAAAATGGAGGACTATCTTAAGAATTGTAATACCTTCTGCAGGAAGTGGTATTGTGACTGGAATTATGATGTCTATTGCCAGAATTATGGGAGAGACAGCACCGCTTCTTTTCACTTCTCTTAATAATAATTATTGGAGTTATAAACTTAATGAGCCTATAGGAAGCCTTACTGTGTTAATCTTTAACTATGCCACATCTCCTTATGAAGATTGGAGAAATATGGCATGGGCAGCTGCTCTTATTTTAGTATTTATTGTACTTATACTTAATATTATTGCCCATATTTATACAGGTAAAAGAGAGAAAAGATGAAAAAGGAGGAATTTAGCATTGGCTGAGATCAGAGTAGAAAATTTGAATGCTTGGTTTGGAACTATGCAAGTTTTGAAAGATATAAATGTCTCTTTAAAGGAGAAGTATATATCTGCTATTATAGGTCCTTCAGGATGCGGAAAGACTACTCTTCTTAGATGTTTTAATAGGCTCCATGAGATAACTCCAGGTGCTAAGGTTGAGGGGAGGATTTTTCTTGGCGATATTGATATCTATGATAAAAATGTAGACCCAGTACTCATCAGGAGAAGAATTGGAATGGTTTTTCAAAGACCAAATCTATTTTCCCACATGACTATTTATGATAATGTGATTGCAGGATATATATTAAATAACAAAAAGATTCCTAAAGAGGAAAAAGATAAGATTGTAGAAAAGAGCTTAAAACTTGCTGGAATATGGGAAGAAGTTGAAAATAGGCTTAAAGAATATCCTTCTGCACTCTCTGGAGGACAGCAACAGAGAGTTTGTATAGCAAGAGCTCTTGCAGTAGAGCCAGAAGTAATTTTAATGGATGAGCCAACCTCTGCCCTTGATCCCATATCTACTTACCGAATTGAGGAGACTATAAAAGAACTTAAAAAGGAACTTACTATTATCATAGTAACTCATAATATGCAGCAAGCAGCAAGAGTATCTGATGAGACCATATTTATGTATATGGGGGAAGTAATTGAGATTGGTCCTACCACTGAGATGTTTACAAATCCTAAGAAGAAACTTACAGAAGACTACATTACAGGGAAATTTGGCTAATTATTCGTGTAGCTCTTTTAACTCTCCTGTTTCCATGTAGTAAATTCTTTCTGCCACATTAGTTACATGATCCGCGATTCTTTCTAAAAATCTTGCAATCATAAGAAGCTTTATCTGCTGAGGAGCAGTTTGTGGGGCATGTTCAATTTCATCTACAATCTCATCGTAGATTTTATAATAGGTTCTGTCAATGGCATCATCTTGATCTACCACACTCATTATGAAGTTTACATCTCTGTTTATAAATGCTTCTAAGGAGTCACATAAGATCTTTTCTACAAGCTGGAACATAGTTATGAGATTTTGGTTTATAGGAAGAGAGGGCATATCTATAAAATCTAGAGTAAATTTAGCTATATCTACACAGTAATCTCCCATTCTTTCAATATCATTTATAATCTTCATGGCAGCAGCAATAACTCTAAGATCGTGTGCCATAGGTTGTTGAAGGGCAAGAAGCTTTAAGCATTTGTCCTCTATGTCCCAATTGTATTTGTCTACAGTATCATCCATACCAATAACTTCTTCTGCAAGACTCTTATTTCTTTGTAAAAGAGCATTTTTACTCTTTTCTAACATATCTTTTACCACAGCACCCATTTCAAAAAGGGAATTTTCTAAGCTTTTCAATTCTTCTGCAAAACTGTGTCTTAACAAATCTTATCCTCCTTAATAGTTGATTAAATTAAAAGATTATATCAATATTTATATTTATTTTTCAAGTTTAAATTGCCCTACAAAATGGAAAGAATAGGAATGTAAATTATACTGGTAAGATAAAGTGATTTCATATAGAATTTTATAGAAAGTAAAAAAGAGGTGATGTTCAAGAAGAGATAAAAGTTTTTGTTTTGTGAGTGAGATTAAGAAAGGTACTGAATAATAAGGAGGTTTTTGAAAATGCCAAAGATTACTTTTATAGGTGCTGGGAGTGTAGTTTTTTCTAAGAATTTACTAATGGATATACTATCTTATCCAGAACTTGGAGATAGTGAGATAGCTCTTATGGATATAAACAAAGAGAGATTAGATCTTATTTATGCATTGGCTAAAAAAGTAATTGAAAAGATAAACTGTGGAGCAAAAGTTACTGCTACTTTAAATAGGAGGGAGGCTTTAGATTCTGCAGATTATGTTATAAATATGATTCAGGTTGGTGGATTAGAGATGTTTGAGAAAGACTGTGAGATACCAAGGAAGTATGGGATAGATCAGACAGTAGGAGATACCATTGGACCAGGAGGAGTCTTTAGAGGTCTAAGAACTATTCCGGTACTATTGGATATAGCTAAGGATATGGAGGAATTATGCCCAGATGCTTTATTTATAAATTATAGTAATCCGATGGCTATAAATTGCTGGGCAATGAATAAAGCAACTAAGATTAAAAATGTTGGACTGTGCCATAGTGTTCAGGGGACTGCTTATCAACTGGCAACATATGTGGGAGTAGATCCATCTGCTGTTTCTTACTGGGTAGCTGGGATAAACCATATGTCTTGGTTTTTAGAATTTAAATTAGGTAAAGAGGACTTATATCCAAAGCTTTGGAAAGCGATGGAGGATCCTGAGATATATATGAAAGATGCTGTTAGATTTGAGATAATGAAATATTTTGACTACTTTGTTACAGAATCCACTCACCATATGTCTGAGTATGTATCGTACTTCAGAAGAAATCCAGAAAGGATAAAAGAGCTTATACCAGAAAGATGGGATTATCTGGAGATATGTAAAAATGGATGGCAGCCTCATTATGAAATGATAAAGAAAGAGATAAGCGGTGAAAAGCCCATAGTTATAGAACGATCACGTGAATATGCATCAGATATTATATATTCTATGGAGACAGGTATTCCTACTCGCATAAATGGAAATGTAAATAATAGTGGACTTATAACTAATCTTCCTAAGGATTGCTGTGTGGAGGTGCCATGTCTTGTAGATAAAACTGGAATTCATCCATGTTTTGTTGGAGACCTACCAGCCCAGTGTGCTGCTTTGAATAGAACAAATATAAATCTACAGGAGTTAGCAGTTATGGCTGCTTTGGATAAGGATCCTCATAAGGCATTTCAGGCAGTAGCATTAGATCCTCTAACCTCCAGTATCTTAGAACCAAGGGATATAAAAAGAATGGTAGATGAACTATTTGAGGCAGAAAAAGACTGGATAGGATTCTCAATCTCATGAATTTTAGAGGACTATAATAGTCTCTTTCTCTATTTTAGGGATAATTTTAAATGTTTCTCCCCTTCCAAGTAAGGAAGGGGAGACTAAAAATATTTATTTTTCCTCTATGAATTTTGGAAGCTCATCTCTTGTGATAATAAGAGAATGATTAAATACCTTCTTTAAATGGGATACTTCATTCTTAGAAGGATCATTTTCAAAGCCATTCCAAGTCATGAACCATACCCAGTGAGCCTTTTGCTGTATCATAGCATCTGGATCAGGAATAATTCCATTTTCTGTTAAGGCTACAAGTTTTTTACCGCCAAAAATTTTTACCAAGTTATAGAATGTACCTGCAGATGGAGAGTAATTTCTATTATCAAGATATATATCTGCACCTACAATATCCACATATTCATCTCCAGGATACCATTTAAGGGCATCAGGAGAGTCTGTAGTGGTCCATACCCAGATAAGATTGTTTAATTTATGATAGTTAGTGAATCGGTCAAACATAAGTTTATAGAGTTTTTTACAAGCTTCTGGTCCTTTTGCTCCCCACCAGAACCATTTTCCTTCTGCTTCATGAAGAGGTCTCCAAAGTACTGGTACTCCTGCATCTCTTAGCCTTTTCAATTGTTCTGCTATGGCATCAAGATCTCTTATAATAAGTTTATAATCCTCTGATTCAGGATGATTTAAGGCATATTCTACATCAAAGCTTGTGGCTTCTGTATAAAATCCTCTCCACCATTCTTTCCCCGGTACATTATACAAATCCTTAGGGGCATTCCAATGCCATTGGAATTGTACTATTCCCCCTTCTTTCCACCATTTTATAGCATTCTCTACTTCATAAGGTTTTGTCCCATACTCTACTCTTGATGGAGAATAATCCATCATATCAAAACCACATAGGGCAGGGAATTTTCCTGTAGTATCCTGAATAAAGTAGCAATCCATGATACCTGCCTGTCCTGATAAAGTATTTTTTCCATATATGCTTACAAGGTAATCCATTAGCTTTTTTGCTTCAGGAGAGGCATTAGGATTTACCAATTTAGGTTCCACATTTAGAGTGGGAGTCTCTGAACTTCTAATTTCTATGAAATCCAGATAGAACCATCCCCAACTTTTTACTATACTTATAGTATTTTTCCCAGCTTTTAAAGGAACAAGTCCAGCAGATACGGTGGTAAAGGTTTGAGAAGGATTAAATTTTATATTTGATTGAAATACGCCATTTACATATAAACTATTTTCTTTATATCCAAAAGGGGCTGCATAACCTACGATAATCTCATATAGCCCATCAGAGTCTACTTCTACGGTGATTGTGCAGGAATCTCCATCTTTATCAAAGCCATCTACATAGCCCTTTCCCTGATATCCTGGTAGATTTTTTGCTACAACGGTTCCATTTAATACTCCATCTTCAGCCTGATATATTTTGGGAGAGGCACCATAGGCAAATGTAAAGATGGGTGCCAAAAACAAAAGGGGAAAAATAACTTTTAAAATCTTTTTTCTCAAAAAATTCTCCTTCTTTCTTTTATAAAGTAAAAATTTTTAATTAAGCTTTTGTTCTATAACATGTCCCCATTTCTTGGACATTCATAATTTAATAATAGACAAATTATTATCAAAGTCAATAGGTATTTCATTACCTTCTTATTTTGTTTTAAAGCTTTTTTTCTTTTTCCTGCAAATCCAAGGAAAATCTTCTTAATAGCCACTGTTCTGCAAGATCTATCCATTTTGCTACTATAGGATTAATCTGATCTTTATGCCTTGCAGTAGCTTGATGAGCTAAGCTTAGACCATGTTGTCCTTCCTCAAATATATGCATTTCAAAGGGAATGTTTTTCTCCGCAAGTGCTTTTGCCATAAGTATAGTATGTTCCACCGATACAAGCTCATCCTGAGCCGTTGTCCATAGAAACATAGGTGGTGTAAACTCTGAAACATAAAGTACAGGACTTATCCTTCTAAGGGTTTCATCGTCTGGTTCTCTCATTCCAGTATATGCAACACTAAATGATTCAAATAAATGCTTGGCAGTTAAACTTTCTTGCTTAAATACAAAATCCCTTTGAAAAATAAGATCACTTAACATATATCCCAATATTGCAGCAGCAGGTCTTAACTCCTCAGATTTAACATTAAAATATCTACTTAAATCTGGATCATTCCAATATACAGAATACATAGCACAATTATGAGCTCCTGCTGAAAAACCACACAGGATAATTTTTTCTGTATTCACCAACCATTCGTTACTGTGATCTCTAATAAAAAGTATTGCTTTTGCTATATCTCTCATAGGATTGGGGTAAATGCTTTTTGGATTCACAGGTATTTCTTTTGTAGGATCAGGATAGCTAAATCCCCCTCCCATATAAGTGGAATAACGCAATACAAATGCATGATACCCCATTGAAGCAAAGCGTAAAGCTACTGGCTCACCCTCACGATCAGAACATGTTAAATATGCCCCTCCTGGACAAACAAGGATAGCTGGTCTCTTTTTTCCATGTAACAACTCAGGTGAATCACTATGAACATAAGTGGTTAGAGTCACATCCGCTCTGTCCTCATATAATTTTATTTTTTCATATATCATATTTTTACTCCTTTTCAATATTGAGAATTATTTTTCAATAACTTTCTATCTTCTATTTTTGTATTAGTAAGTAATATATCTGCTGATATGATATAGTATAGCTGCAGTAGCTATATGATGTCCATCAGTAAATAAGTGACACATCTTATTTGTATACTCCATTTACTAACATATGGTCAATAAGCCATTTCAAAAGGTAAACCCTCAGTTATCTCTAATTTCTAAGCCCCTATTCGTCAAATAAACAACAATTCTCTCTTTAATATCAAAGTTATTTAATCTTCTAACTCTTTTCTCCATATATTTTTTACCAATACTTATTATATAATTAACAAGAAAAATTTTTAGAAGGAGGATTTAAGTGAAGGTCAAAGGATTATTAGGAGCAATATTACTAAATCTTCTTATGGCACTTATAGAATTCATTGGAGGAGCTATTTCAGGAAGTCTATCTCTTATTAGTGATGCCCTTCATAATGTGAATGATGTTTTTTCCCTTGTGATAAGTTATGTAGCAGAAGTAATTTCTAAGAATAAGAAAAGTAACTCTACTCATACCTATGGATATAGGAGAGTAGAGATACTTTCTGCACTCCTTAATGGAATTCTTCTTCTTCTCATTTTTGTTTTTTTGATCTCAGAAGCTATACAGCGTTTTAAAGTTCCAACTAAGGTAGATGGAGTTCAGACTATAATTATAGGTTTTATTGGTTTAATAGGTAATATAGTAGGTGCTTATCTTATCCATGAAGATTCCCATCATAACCTTAATATAAAGGGAGCTTTTTTACATCTGATCTCGGATGCATTCTCTTCAGTGGGAGTTATTATCGGTGCTATCCTTATTCTTATGTATAATCTCTATATTGCTGATACAATTATTTCTCTTGTAATTGCTGGATTTATCTTTTATAGTGCCTTTGGACTTATAAAGGATACTCTTCATATTCTTATGGAGGGTACACCAAGAGGAATTGATATTGAAGCCCTTGAAGATGCCATCCTAAAGGTTCCAGGAGTTAGAGGGGTTCATCATGTTCATGTCTGGCAGATTTCCTCAAAGGATTATCTGCTTTCTGCTCATATAGTACTTGATAATCAGATGATATCTTCAGCAGAAAATATTACCTCTCAAATAAAAAATCTTTTGGAGGAAAATTTTGGTATTAATCATTCTACCTTAGAAGTAGAGCTGGAAGGTGAAAAGAAGGAGTGTCAGTGTGAGTATTAATGGTTGATTTTTTGCCTATTACCAAGGAAGAAGCTAAGAGATTAGGATGGGACGAGCTTGATGCAATAGTTATTACAGGAGATGCCTATGTGGATCACCCTTCTTTTGGAGCCTCAGTGATTGGTAGATCCTTAGAGCATTTTGGATTCCATGTAGGGATTATGCCTCAGCCAGATTGGAAAGATAAGAAGTCTTTTACCGTTTTGGGCAAGCCAAGTCTCTTTTTTGGTATAACGGCAGGAAGTGTAGATTCTTTAGTAGCTAATTATACCCCTAATAAGATAAGAAGAAAGAAAGATGCGTATACTCCAGGTGGAATTCCTGGAAGAAGACCTGATAGAGCAACTGTTGTCTACTCAAACTTTGTACATGAGATCTATCCTGATATTCCTTTGGTACTTGGAGGGATTGAGGCAAGTCTAAGAAGATTCTCTCATTATGATTTCTGGGAAGATAAGGTTAGACACTCAATACTTCTTGATTCCAGGGCAAAGTGTATTGTTTTTGGCATGGGGGAGAAGCAAATTGTAGAGATTGCAAGATATCTTTCCCAAGGGAAGTCTTGGTATGAAATATATAAAATTCCAGGTATTGTTTATTCTCTTAGTGAAAAGGAGTTTAATGAGCTTTTTAATGATATAGATTATGTGATGCTTCCTTCTTTTGAAGAGGTTTCTCAGGATATGGAGGGATATTATGATTTTCAGAATCTTCTTATGGAAGGAATGAAAAATGAGAAGATACTGGTTCAGAGAGATGGAAAGAGGTATATCATTCAGAATCCACCAATGAATTATTCCCAGAAAGATCTTGACTTTACATACTCTCTTCCTTTTAAAAGACTCCCACATCCGTCTTATAAAGAGAAAATTCCTGCTCTTGATACGGTATTGACATCTATCGTCTCTCATAGAGGATGTTTTGGAAGCTGCACTTTTTGTTCTATTAATCTTCACCAAGGCTGGCAGGTGGTATCAAGAAGTGAGGAGTCTATTTTGCGTGAGGCATATAACCTTACTTCTCAAAAGTTTTTTAGAGGTACCATATCTGATGTGGGCGGTCCTACAGCAAATATGTATAAACTAAAATGCAAGATATATAAGGTGCCTGGTTCATGTAAAGTGAGAGAATGCCTATTTCCTGATATATGTCCTAATCTTATTATAGATTTTTCTCCTCAACTTAGATTATTAAGGGAAATAAAGAATATACCAAAGGTAAAGCATCTATTTATTGCCTCAGGAATAAGATACGATCTTGCCCTAAAAGATAATGGATATTTGGGAGAGCTTATTAAAGAAGGATATATAGGAGGACACCTTTCTTCTGCGCCTGAACATGTGAAAAATCATGTGCTTGAAATTATGAAAAAACCTAATTTTGAAGTATATGAGAAGTTTGAAGAGGTTTTTGAAAGAGAAAAAAGAAAGCAGAATAAGGATATATATGTCATTCCTTATTTTATTTCTGGTCATCCAGGGGCTACATTGGAAGATGCCTGGGATCTTGCTATGTATGTAAAGGGGCTTGGACACTATTTAGAGCAGATCCAAGATTATACCCCTCTACCTTTAACTCCTGCATCTTGTGCCTTCTATACAGGATATCATCCTTCAAGAAAGGAGAAGATATACGTAGCAAGAACCTATGAAGAGAGGCATCTTCAAAGGGCATTAGTACAGTATAGAGATAAAAAGAATAGAGAATTTCTTTTAAGAAATAAAGATAGAATCCCTTTTCCTTTAAAGAAGCTATTTTCTTAGCTCTTCTAATTTGAAGTAAAATCTTACTGTTGAGCTTGCTCCCTCAACCTTTCCTGCGAAATTATAATTTGCAATATTTTTCTTCCATATTCCCATCTTTTTCTCGCCCTCGGTAGCCTTTGAAATATTTTCTTTTAATGTCTTAGATGTGGCTTTTAGATTTTTCTCTACATCGGTAAGCCCTGGAACTTTTTGTCCTTCAAGCTCTCCTCCATTAAGCACAATATTCAAAAGTTCCTCTACCTTTTGCAATCCTTCTAATGAGGTAGATATCATGTTCATGGCTTTTTGGCTGGAAAAGGCGATATCTCCAATAAAGTCCCCTATACTTTTAACATCTTCTGAGAAGGAATTTCCTTCTATCTCTTTTTTCACGTCCTCTGCCATATTTAGTGCTTTTTGCCATTTCTCATCATTACTTCCTTCGGCTTCTTCCTTTATATAGGTATATAGTTTCTCAAAACTTTCAGGATATTTTTTTAGAGAATTGGAGATAGCATATGCTTTGTTCTGATTTGCCTTAAGCGTAAATGGAAGAGTTAAAAACTCTGGAGGGATAGAAAAAGACTGTTTCTCAAAGTTCTCAATGATACCTTTTAATATCTTCTGATGAACTTGGTTTAGAAGGATAAGACCATCTAAACCTTCTGTAAAGCTTCCTAACTGAGATGTTATAGAAAGATCAACGGGAGGAATAGATGGAAGAGCACTAAAAGTAAAGTCAGGGACTTTTAGATTTTTACCTCTTATGGCGAGCTTAATGCTGCTTTTTGGGATAGGATAGCTAAAACCAGAAAGTCTTATGGTTTTTCCAAGCACCATTACCATCCAATCCTCTGGATTTCTAAGTATGAAATCATCTGTGGAAAATTCAGCAGAGATTACAACCACAAAGGGAATATCTTCAAGAGTTTCAATCTCAAATTCTATATCAAGATCTCCTGATTTTCCAAGAAAATCTTGAGGCTTTGCTGTTTTCCCATTATATTTATATGAGATTTTAAATTGCATAGGAAGTTTTCTATTTACTTCGGAAGTGAGATAGATATTCTTATGCCCTTGAGAATTTCCTGAAAGATTTATTTTTTGAGATGAGATACTTAATGTTACATCTTCCGTAAATAGCTTGATATTTTTCAAGTATTTAGCATCCTTGGTAATATTAAAGTGACCACTTCCCTCTATCTCAATCCAGTTTACAAGATCTACTCTTTTTACCTTTCCATCATAGTCTAATAGTGCGTATATGGTCTCGTCATTCTTTATTTTTAAAGAAGAGGGAAAAGATATACTTATGAGAAGTAAAAGTAAGATAGTGATTATAATTCCCTTCTTCATTCCTTTTTTCCCTCCTTTCTTATAAATCCAAGTTTTGAAAGAAAAGAATCAGAGACGGTAAGAAGAGGAAGCACAAATAAAGATACCGAGATGACACTTATGATTGCTCCTCTACTTACCAACATGGCAAGGTTCTTTGCCATAAAGATATTAGAGAAGATACCTAAGGGTAAGGCTGTAAAGAACATGGTACCTGCACTGGTAAGAATACTGTTTATTCCTCCTGAAAAGGAGAATTTTGCAGATGAGAATTTATCTAATCCCTTTTGTTTTGCCTCTAAGTATCTTGATGTAAGAAGTACTGCATAGTCAATGGTTGCACCAAGCTGGATACATCCAATGAAAAGATAAGAAGAGAAGAATATAAATCCATATGTAATATAGTCTATAGCTAAGTTTAAAGTTATAGCTAATTCTATTACAAGTACCAAAAGTACTGGTATAGGAATGGAAAGAAAAGATAGGGCTATGATTAAAAATATGGCTATAATAGAGATAAGATTTACTTTATTTAACTCTGTAGTTGTAAGATCTTTTAAATCTAAATTTAGGACAGGAAGCCCTGTAATTTTGATATCGTAATGATCTTCTATACCTTCTCTAAGCTCCTTTATCAATTTGTAAGCTTCCTCACTGGAGTAATCCACATTAAGGTCACAGGAGGCGTAGGAAAACCCATCTTTAAAAAAGATATCCCTTACTGATTTTGGTACCATATATTCTGGAATGAGTGGATCTACCATATTATAATAGCTAAGAACATTTGAGACTTGAGGCTTTTCTTTTAATATCTTTATTACTTTCTGCCAGTTTTCAGGTGTCTCTTTTCCTACAAGAGATAGTGAGGAGCTTCTACCAAAAATCTCTTCCATCTTCCTTTGTCCCATTATAGATGGAATATTTTCTGGTAAGCCACGAGTGATATTGTAATCCATAGGAAATTTTGGAATTAAGAATAAACTTACAGCTCCTATTAAGAATATAACAAGAATGATATGCCTTACTTTAAGAATAAAATTAAAAAATCTTTCTCCAGAAACTCTTAGGATCCATCTCTTTGAATATGCCCATTTATTGTGGAAATGATAAAAAAGTACAGGAAGAAGGGTTAAAGAGAGAATGAAGGAGGTAAAAACTCCTCTTGCTAAGAGGAATCCTAAATCTTTTCCTAATTCAAATCTCATCTGAGTTATGGCGAGAAATCCTGCAACCGTAGTTGCTGCACTGGCAATAATACTTTTTGCTGTGGTTCTTACTGCCTCCCATCCTGCTTCTGCCCTGTCTTTTCTCTTTGATTCCTCTTCATACCTATGATAAAGGAATAAGGCATAATCCATAGTAGATCCCATCTGGAATATGCCCACAATTATTCTTGAGATGAAGCTTATCTCCTGATTTAATAAAGTAGATAGAGCAGTATTTATTACAATTGCTAAAATCATATTGAAGTAGATGATTAAAGGCACATACATAGATGGGAATATGAAGAAGAGGAAGATCATTACAAAGGCACTACCTATTAATAGATATTTTATTGTCTCCTCTTGACTTATATTTTTTAGATCCTGACCAATAACAGCTGTTCCTGTAAAATAACTCCCCTTAGGTAGAATCTTTTGAATCTCTTTTACTGCTTTTTCAGAAGTAGGACTTTGAGATGATTCTGAAAAAGTAATTGTTAAAAAGGTATAATTATCTTTTATAAATTGATCTTTTATACTTCCCCAGAAGTAGTCAGGTAAATATATATCTTGAAAATCAGAGATCCATGATACTTTTGCTATCCCTTCTATTTTTAATATTTGATTCCTAAGTCTTTCTATCTCTATAGGATCTTTGAAGGGTAATATTATATAACTTTCTTCTCCCATTTTGAAATTTTCATTTAGAATTTCTAATGCTTTTACAGAAGAAAGTTCTTGGGGAAGGAAAGAATATATATCATAGTTTACCTTTACATTTAATGTAAGGTAGATGGATAAGATAAATAGGATCAGAGAGAGAATGATAATAAGTCTTGAATGTTTAAAACCTTTAAGATATAGCTTTTTCATTCTTTCTCACCATCCCCACTATAAGGTAGATGATGGCAATACTAAATACTATAATAGCAAGAGTTCTTAAATAAAAATAGGCTAAAAGTACTGCTAAGGCAAGAATAAATCTATAATAGGCAAATATATTTAATGGAGCTCTTCTTACATAGCTAAGAAGTATATGAATACTTATAATTCCCACAATGAAAGATATAATAGTTCCATAGAAGATGAGGGATATATCTCCGCTTCCTTCTCCTTGGAAAAGTTGAAGAAATTTTAGTAGTACTGCTCCACCTATAACAGGTAGGGAGAGAAGAAATGAAAATTTTGTAGCATCTTCTCTTTTTAATCCCACAAACATTCCTCCTGAGATAGTAGATCCAGATCTGGATACTCCAGGGAAAAGAGAAAGTACCTGCCAAAGTCCTATGGAGATAGCACTCTTTGCATTTAAATCTTTTATCTCAAGATTTTTCTTTGATGTTTTTTCTAATATTAAAAATACAAATCCAAAGGAAATGACTCCTAAAAGGATAATCCATATGGCAAAAGGATAGGTTTGAGGCTCTGAGATTTTTTCCACAAGGGGATCAAGAAGAATTCCAAAGACTCCTGCTGGAATGGACGCTAATATAATTAGTCCTAATAATCTTCTGTTTTCTCCTCCTTTAAAAAGTCCTATTAAAAGATCTATCCAGTCTTTTAAAAAATAGATGAGGACAGAAAGTAGGGTTCCTAAGTGAAGTCCTATATTGAAGGTAAGACCAAAATCAGGAATTTTTGCAAGATAGGGTATAAGTATAAGGTGTGCCGTACTGCTTATAGGTAGAAACTCAGTTATCCCTTGAATAGCTCCCAAGATTATCACCCAGATATTCATGCCACACCTCCAAAGAAAGCTATTTCCCTATGCAAAAGTTGGCAAAAATCTTATCTACAATATCTAAGGATACCTCTTCTCCCAATATATTTCCTAAGGATTTTTCTATATCATATAATATGGATCCTAATATATCTAATGACGAAGGAAGCTCTGTTAAAACTTTTATTCCTTCTTCTAAATAATTTTTGATCTTTTGTAATTCTTCTTGGTGATAGATATTTAAGAAAATTATATCATACAATTCTTCGGATGTAAGATGCCTTTCTATGGCTTCCTCTAATTTTTCTATTCCTTCTTTATTCTTTGCAGAGATAAAAACCCTTTCAATTTCTTCTGGAAAGAAGGATAAATCTATTTTTAGAGGAAGATCAATCTTATTTATCACTAATATGATGCTTTTGTTTTCCAGATTTTTTATCTCATTAAAAAGTGTTTTTTCTTCTTCTCTTAGCTCTTCACTTCCATCAAGTACAAATATTATGAGATTTGATCTTTCAAGAACTTCTCTTGTTTTTTCCATTCCCATTTTTTCTAAGATATCTTGGGGTATTCCTAAGCCAGCAGTATCATAAACCCTTACAAGATATCCAGAGAGATAAATCTCTCCTTCTATATAATCTCTTGTGGTACCTGGGATTGGAGCTACGATAGCTCTATCTTCTTTCATTATGGCATTGAATAAACTGGATTTTCCCACATTAA
>DAOSUP010000008.1:18383-70271 GCA_035378845.1 Dictyoglomaceae bacterium | reverse complement strand
GTCACTTTAATTTCAGGCTGTAATCCGCCTCAACCACCCCAAGAAAGCTTAATTCTAAATGGAGACTTTGATAACAACACTTTAGATTATTGGACAACATGGCATGGCAGTAGTGTATCAGATGAGTGGGATATTAATGCTGATAGTGGCTATATACATTGGTATAGATCTGTAACTTCCGGCAGTGGGGGATCAGTAGGAGCCTATCAAGATATAAATTATGATCTAACTGGAAAAAGGGTACTATTTCTTTCCTTTGATGTTAGGATCCATAGTCAAGAACTTGGCAGTGATGGATGGGCAGGAGTTGGAGAATATCCCGCTGGAGTTAATATTGTTTTTGAAGATGAATTTGGAAACCAATATGTATATGAGAAATGTTTCTTAAAAGAAGGAAGTCCAATAAATTATCAGGAAAATAATGTATCTTTGATTCCTCTTGATACTTGGTACCAGTTTGAGTTTGATCTAATGTCAGATCCAGATATTGCCTCTCAAATTGCTTCTCATCCTATATTAAAACAAATAAAAGTCTTTGGAAGTGGTTGGAGTTTTGAGGGTGGTATGGATAATATTATATTGCTTGCCCATTAAACTTAATTTTACCTCTTTTTGGGGGAGAGGGTTTTTACCCTCTCCCTTTTAAATAGGGGAAAAGGAATATCTATTAATTTTTAAAATTTAATGTGGAATTTCTGATAAGATTTTTGCATGATAGTAATCTTTACTTAAAAAAGTCTCTTAATTCTTTTAACCTTGAAGGATGTTTTAAACGACGAATTGCTTTTGCTTCAATCTGTCTAATCCTTTCCCTTGTAACCCCAAAAATTTTTCCAATTTCTTCCAAAGTCTTTGGTATACCATCTTCTAAACCAAATCTTAATATTAGTATTTCCCTTTCTCTTTCTGATAAAGTATCTAACATCTCTCTTATTTTATTTGCTATATATTCTTTTTCTACTTCTTCTTCTATATTCTCTTCATCACATAATAGGTCTTGTATACATAGGTCTTCATCATCAGAGTCATTTAATAGATCTGAGTTTCCATCTAACTCCTCTGTAGATAACTCGTTGATAGGTACATCAAAAGGACAAATCTTAAATAAAGAATTTTTCATCTGTAACAATTTTTCCATACTGATTCCAGAATATTCTGCTAATTCTTCTAATTTAGGCTCTCTTTTAAATTTTTCTTTGAATTCTCTCTCTGCTCTTCTCATATGGCGCATCTCTTCCTGAAAATGCACAGGTACCCTTATAAGACTACTACAATCAGCTATAGCTCTTGTTATTGTTTGTCTTATCCACCAAGTAGCGTAGGTGCTAAACTTATATCCTAAGTTAGGATTATAATGTTCCACTGCCCTAATAAGCCCAATATATCCTTCTTGTACTAAATCTGAATAATCTAATCCCAATCTCTGATATCTTTTAGCTATAGAGTGTACTAATCTCAAATTTGATAATATAAACTTTTCCTTTGCTTCTTTATCTGTCTTTGCTTTTTGGGCTAATATTCTTTCCTCTTGAGGGGTTAATACTCTATACTTGGAGATCTCTTCTTCATGAATATTCCATACGAAATTGTCTTCTTGAGGATATTCATTCTCAAGATCCTTGCTCTGTATTTTGATAGTTTTAACTTTATAGTGAGGCTTATCATCTTTGGGTGGACTCTTTTTTACTTCAGTGTTATCTTCCTCTTTATTCTTATATTTTTCTATAATCTCATCAATATCTCTAAAAAGTTCTTCCTCAAAAAGGTCATCTTCCATTTTTAAGCTTTTCCTCTATAAATTTGTATCCTTCCTCAGAAAGTTCCCAAATTCCATTAGGAGAATCATTTCTCAAAAGTCCTTTCTGTACCAATTCATATCTACACCAATCTACATTTTTCTCCCATCTAATTGTCCCTGATTGTAATGATTCTTTGTCCTTTTCTGTAAAGATATCCTTCATTTTTTCTTCTATTTTTTTGTGCACTTCACTTATACGAGCTCTTCCACCAGACTTATACAAAATTTCCAATATAGGGATTTCATATGCTCTTTGAGGAGTTATTGCACCTTTCTCTCTTTTAGTGCTTCTATAAGGTTCCTTACTCTCAGAACTTTCAAGCATTCTTTCCAATCTTTTGATTTTTTCTAATTTATTTTCAAACTTTAAAAGATCCTCTTCCCAATGAGTTATTAAAGAAGATATTTTTTCCTTTAATGCTTCTATATCCTCATTTTGGGAAAGTTTATTCCTCTCTATAATTTCATCAATATCTCTAAAAAGTTCTTCCTCAAAAAGATCATCTTCCATTTTCTCTTGCCACTTTTATATCTGGTACTTCCTCTTTAAATTCAGGATCCATCAGATGAGCCTGTTTTTTAATAATGGCTCTCTTCTCAATAGCAGGATTAAGACAGTATCTTTCAAATTCATCTTTGTCCACATCAGAAGTCTTTCTAATATGAGGAAAGAGTAATTTTAAATATGCTGTGGCAAGTCTTTTTATAGCAGTTGTATCTCTGGTATCAGCAGTACGAGGTATATCTAAAAGATCGTCCACAATAGCAGGAAATTCACTTCTTTCACGAAGTATATGTAAAATTTCAGTAAAATATTCCACATTTAGCGTGTAACCTCTAACCTTCATATCCTCACGCATTCTTGGGAGCTTCCACCCCTCTATAAAACCATGGAAGCGATCAAGAAGAGCAGATTCATGGAAGAAATTAGGGAGTTCTAAAAGGTAGATACTATTAATAGGCATCTTATCTTTGTTTAAAAGGATATTTCCTAATAGAATAATGCCTGCATCAGAAGTCCCTTGTACATTTGCCACAGTAAACTTACCTTGTTCTAAATAATCTTTAAGGGCTCCTTTCAGTTCTTGCTCATCGGAAAATTTAATAGTCTGAATTTCATCTAAAGCAACAAAATCATACTTTGTTATGAAGCCAAAAGTTTTTTTACTCATATCATAAAACATTTTTGCCCTTGTGATTATGCCCCCTCCTACCCACCATCCATATTTACTGAGATTACTAAAGATATACGTTTTTCCTGTTCCCTTAGGAGCGAGCTCAATCATATTTAAGCGTGGTTCTACAAATATTAAAAGACGAGATAAGAAAAGGAGTTTCTGTTCTAAGCTATCAAAACCTTCGGGATTATATTCCATAGATCTTATCAAAAGGTCAACCCACTCCTCTAAGGTAAATTTTTCCCTACCTTCTCTAAAATAATCAAGATCAGCCTCATAAGGTTTAAAAGGTTTATAGTCTGTCATACCGATATAAATATTATTATCTTCGTCATGATAGGGATAAACAAGGTTAAAAATCCCCCAAAGTTCTCCTCCTTTTAATTCTTTATATTTGTCCACCAAAAAACTTGCTACTATACCTTCGTTAGGTTTGATACCGAGTTCTGGTAAAGAAAACCTAAAGATATCCTTTTTTACATCAGGCTCTATTAAAGCTCTTGCTAAGACATTGTATGAAGTTTTACTGCTCATTATTTCTCCCTTTAATCTCTCAACAGAACCCTTCTGAGGAATAAATTTTTCCATATAAGCTAATAGCTCTTCTTTATTTAAAACCCCATCTTCATCAGTAAATTTTTTAACTAACCAATCTTTAATAAAAGAGGGAAGATTTTTACCTGTAAAGACGCTATAATTTTCTTCTACTTTATATACAGATTCATCAGGAAAAGCCTCTTTAATTTTTTTATCTAAATTATTTTCCATCATAATAATTCGTTCTCCTTTAATCCTCCTTTTATTCTAAATTCAATAACTTCCTTCCACCTTCCTATCTTTACAGTGAGAACATAATTCCCAGATCTATAACCTGATAAATTTATCTTGTATATTTTTTTATCATTATCAAAATCTGCTTTTAATCTTTTATCCTTAAGGAAGAAAGATACTTTTTCAGGATTTGGTTTTATTGTTAGCTCCAGGACAGGAGTTCTTATATCAATCTCTTCTCTTAGTAATTCAATCTTGTATTCTTCTTTCTTTCTCTCTACCTTAGAAGCATAAATCACAGGGACTAACACCTCTTCTGGAGTTGCTCCTCCATGAATTTCCCTATTAGAGATTTCAGAGAAAAACTTATGCTTGGTGGCTATAAGATATTTTTTCCCTTCTTCTGAAAGATAAACAAAGAAGTCTTCGTCTTTTGGAACTTCTTTGTCATCTATAACTTCTGCATATCTTCCTTCTTTCTCTGCAACCTTAACCCCTAAGATTTTCTTACCATCAAATTTTGTGTTAGCAAAAGCTGTGAAACCATGATCGGAAAATATTAAAACTCTCTCTTTATTCTTGATTATGCTATCTACTATGTTCTTGATAATCTCTATTTCTCTAATGATATTATCAGGATAAAAATAAGAATATTGGTTGTGAATAAAATTATCTAAATCAGGTATCCTGTCCACTCCTTCAAACATATTAAATTCAGTAGTAGATGGTAAATTAACTATTCCTATATTAAAATCTACATTAAAGCCTTCTTCTTTCAGCAAAGAGATTATGAGAGGTAGAAATTCAACTCCTAAGGCATCTATCCATATTTTTGTATACTCATCATCTTCTATATATTTTGTAACAGGCTTAAAAGAATAATACCATTTAAAGAAGGAGTCTTTATTAGCATTCTTCTCTTCTAAGATTTCTTTTAATCTTGGTGATATAGAATTTTTAATCCGAGAAATGCGATATTCTTTGAAATACTCATTGATCCAGGTGTTTTCAGGGCTTAAATTTTCACATACGATGTCTTCTAAATAGAAGGAGAGTTCAGGATATATTGTCTCAAGATCTTGTTTAATGTGATCTATATTTTCAATGATCCATTTTTTCTCAAAGAAGGTTGTATTAGTAATATAATTTAATGCTTCCTCAGGGGATAGGGAATTAATCTTTTCTTCAAGATCACTTTCTATAAATTTAAGATCTAAGTTCTTATTCTTAAGTGCTTCTTGAAGGATGTTTCTTCGCTCTTCTAAAAAGTCCTTATTAGGTTTTCCCTCAAAGATTTTCAAATAGTAATTTTTTAATAGCTCCTCATTGTTTAAGTGGAGTAAAGAGTTAAAAACAATTTTTGTATAGCAATCCTTTTCTATATTAGAGTAATAATTTTTTATAATCCATCTTGTAAAATTATCATCTTTATTGAGCCATAAAGAAAGAGGATTAGTCTTTTCAAAGTCATCTAAATCCATAACATTTAGATGACCTTTCACAAACGCTTCAAAGCTATCTTTTCCCTTAGTCTTTTCTAAGAGGTTTTTCCAAAAATAATCTTCTGAGCCTTTATATTCCATAGGAATATTTATTTCAAGAACCTTCTCTATAAATTCTTTAGTATTTTTTATTATTATTGAGTTAAAAATCTCATCATTTACTATTCTATTTCCTAAGTAGCATAGATATTTTGATGATACTAATATATTAGGAAAGATATCACTTTTCTTCCAAAGATCTAAGAACTCTTTTGTGGTATGAACAATTGTAGCACCTTCAATTTCTGGGGAGAATTCAAAAAATATAAGGTTAAATTTATCGTAGTTATTTCCCACTTGCCATACAAAGGAAAATTCAGATCTCTTGTAATATTTATCTAAGAAGGAATTTTGAAAATGCAAAGATAGACCTAATATAGGGATATAGATCCTTCTCTTAAACGAATAATCATTATTTTCTATACCCATGAGGCTTGTAAGAAAGCTGTAAAATTCATCATTATTCAAAAATCTTAAAATCTCTGAAATAGGGAAAATTATATAGTCCTTCTCTTCAGGAAGTTTCTTTATAATATCTATGATCTTATATGTAGTTATCCATCCATCATTATCTTGAAAATTTTCAAGACTGCTTAGATCTAAAGTTTCTACTCCATTTTTTTTCATAATTTCTATGAGCTTTCTCATATTTTTAAAGTTATCTACAAGAATGAATCTTGTAGGGTATCTTCTATATGAGGGAGTAGACTTTTCTTTTTCCTCTTTTACTAAAGGAATAAATTTATCTTCCTCTAAGGATGTTTCTATTATGTAATTAGCTGTCATTCTAAGTATTCCTCCAGTTTAATACATACTTCTGGATAATCTTCAATTATCTTCAGAAGAACATCTTTCAAATCTTTGTTAGAAGATGCAATTTTTGTCTTTGTTTTTTCTTGGAGATTTTTAAGGACTTTTTTCTTTAATTCCTCATTCCTATAGATCCAATTTTCCACAAAAGTTCTATTCCAATGGAGACTCTCTGGAGGTATTTTTCTTCTCATTTCTTCAAGGATCTCATTTATCATATAATCTTCTAAGGGAGTTTTAAGCTTAAAGTAATTACGAAACTGCTCTCTTATCCACTCTGCATATAGCCCTCTTAGATTATCTTCTCTCAAGAGTTCTTCTACCTTTTCCTTTGAGATGTTATTCAATATAGACTCTAAGTCTTCTATGGAAGGAATATACGATGATCTAAGAAATTTATCCATATGAGAAAATATCTTTTCTCCATCTTCCGAAGATTCTAAGAGCCAGAAAGGATATGAGAGATCTTCAATTTTCCTTTTAATATTTGCTTTTAGATCTTCTATAGGAAGTACTTCTTCAATACCAAAGATCTCTCCCATAGTCTTTGAGAAATTATACTCTTTTAAAACTCTTTCTAAGTCTTGCTCTTCCCAGAGATAGGGCTCTTTGTTAATCCTCCCTTTTACATATGAAATAAATGAGTCTAATCCTAAATTCAGAGAAGTCTTTTCCTTTATCCAGACTCCTAAGCCTTGCTTAGCTGTTTCAGTAGTTAGATTAGAATGAATAAGAGTCTCGTAAGGTCTTATATCATTTAAAAATTCCTTAAAAGTTTCAGAGTTAATATGAGTATCTCTGATAGAATCATCAATGTCGTCTAAAGCTTTTCCTGCTTCTACTTTGAAGACATATTTCAGTGTCCATAAAGGAAGCCCCAAATTATTTACCTTACCCCTTACTTCTCTCTTTAGACTTTCTAAATCGGTAATATGCTCTAATTCAAATATTCTACTTATCAATCTAATAAAATCTCTTTCTACTTCCTCTTGACTTTCGTATATTACCCAATCCTTAAGTTGTAACTCAATATCTTTTTCTTCCCATAGTCCAACTTCTTCTTGCATATTTTCTCGTAAGAATTTCATAATGTTTTCAAACTTTTCTTCGTCTATATCTCTGTTTAGTTTTTCTTTTAACCATTTTTTAAATCCCTCTTTTAGATTTTGAGGAGAAAGAAGAGTAATGAGTTCATCTTTCTTCAGTGAAAGAATGAAAAAGGAATTTTTAATATGTTCTTCTGTGATTTCTCTATCAGCAGTTCTACTTAGGAAATATATTAAATCAATAGATCTTTGTATCTCTTCACTACATTTAATATAGCTCTTAAGAGACCAGATGGGGTATCCTGCATTTTTAATCCACTCTCTAATTCCCCAACGAGCTTTATTGAGATTCTCTTCCTCTTTTAGTTTGAATAATTCTACTAAAAGATTAGTAAGATTTCTTTCATCCTCTGTACCAAATCTTAAATTAAGCTTATCTCTATCTTTGCCATCTTCCCAATATTTAAACAGAATACTAAGTTTTTCTTTTAATAAGTTTTTATCAATCCTTCTTCCTGTCCCCTCCTCATAAAGTTTATCTACAAAAGGTCTCATTGCAAAGGCTAATACAGCATAATTAGCCATATTCTGATAGATACCAAAAGGTGGCTCCTGCAAAAATCTGAGTGTATCTCCTAAGTTAAAAGTTTTTCCTTCATATTCCTCAATTGCTTCTTCTATTTTTCTATATATTCTATAGGTAGGATGATTTGTATCTATGTCCTTTATAAAATTAAATCTTTTATCTACTATATAATTCCCTTTGTTATCTTCAAGAATAGCTCTTAAATCTTTATAGGGTGCATTCTTTGTTCTCTCTTCAAGGTCATCTCTATATTTGGCAAGGATAAATATCTCTAAGACTTTTTCCGAATTTATTTTTTTCCATACATTAATGTTATAGGTTAAATCCTTAAGGTTTTCTAAACCTGACCAGAAAATCTTAGGAGAGATCTTGTTATTTAAATAATAATCAAAATTATTTCCTAAAATTTTGTTAGATTCTTTTCTAAAATATATTTCTAAGTATCCATTTTCTATTTCGTTAATCCAATGATCTATTAGTTTTTTACTATAGTCTCTATAAGTACTTGCATCCTCTCTATATTGGTGTCTATCAGCAACAATACATTTAGCAAGATAATCTATAAATCTTTCATAATTCTCTCTTGTTAGTGGAGTATTAGAGATAACAAAAACAATATTATCAGTGTTTATGTCATTGTCATTAGATATTTCCTCTATAGTATTCTTTATCTTATTTATTTCACTTCCTTCCTTAGCGATAAAGAGAGCAATAGAAATAGAATAAGAGTTCTTAAAGTCAGTTTTTAATCTTCTTTTTAGTTCATAATTCTCAATCCCTGCCCAATATAACTGAATATTAGTCTCTCTCAATATATTTGAGGTTAGATCTTTCTTTAATTTCTTTTTCTGTTCTTCGCTCAATGCTTTTGTTATATCTTTATATTCTCTATCAACCCTCTCTCTTTCTTCTGCTAGTTCTCTTTCAGGTAGAGCAGAATAGTTTACTAAAAATAATCCATTGGGATCCTTAGGTATATATCCTTTTTTATCAATATAATTTAATATGTCGGGAATAGAATCTTGAAAACTGCTACCTGTGAACATATCCAATATATTTTCTTCGCTTGGAGAAAATATATTTGCATCTTCAGCGGAAACTCTAACTGAAGAGTATAGGATATTTAGAAGGAGGACGCCTCTAAAAACAGCTAAATAGGAGTCTCCTAATCCTCTAATTTCTTTTTCTCCCTGCTTATATCTTACTAAAATTGAGTTTATCTTTTCCGATGAATTTCTTTCAAACTCGGACAAGAAGAAGTCCCATAACATATCAGATGTCAAAAAATAATTCTCACCATCAGCATCCTTTTTTGGATATTCTTTAATGAATTTGAGAAATCCCCTTTCAGTATCATTTAGGAAGCCAAAAATACTTCTTTCAGCAGATCCTACATAATTGGATATGAAATTGGCATTAATGGCAGTATAGGGATGTATAGGAAATATATCCTTTAAAGCATTTCTTAAGGAGAGATTATCTCCAGCTATTCTCCAAATTAACCTTTCTATTCCAGGATTTTTATTAAAAACTTCTTCCCTGAGATTTTTCCACCTTTCTTCATTTTTCTTCCTTATAGCATTGGATATTATATGAAAAGTAGTTATATCTTCCATATAATATTCTTTAAAGTGAAATCTTCCAAGAAGCTTTTCATAATCTTTAGAAGAGAGTGTAGTTTGTTGAGGAGTCCTATGGCTTATGATAAAGAGAAAAATATTATTGTTAAAGGTTTTTTCAGCAATATTTTGTAAGACGCTCAGAATAGTAGAAACAGATTCAAGTTCCATTAAAGAAGTAAATTCATCCCAATAGATGGTAAGAGCATAGATCCCTCTTGAATAAAGCTCCTTTGAAACTTCTACTAACCAGTCCTCTATAACAGGATGAGAGATAAAAAGATCTGATGATAATAAAGAATTATCTAACAAATTTAATACATCTACATCTCTTCTCTCAAGGGCATTTAATAATCCTTTTTTATCTCTTACTTTGGCTTTTAATTCAATATTTCCCTCAATAATTTTTTCATAATCTACATAAGGTGTATTCTGAATATGATTAATATATTTCTCAAATTCGCTTTCAGTATTGATCTCTATTTTTTCCCTTTGTAATGCTTCTTTGACAACTTTCTCTAAATGGGGATTAAAACTTTTAACATCATTTATTCCTGGATTTCCTTTTAAAGTTACAGGAAAGACTCTTTTCTCCTTTCTAAAATTTCTTAGTTTTTCTCTAACTTGTGGATCTAATTTCTCTACAAAATCTTCTATCTCTTCCATAGGATCCCATAAGAGATGTTTTATAACAGTTGTGGCATGGGTTTTTCCTGTCCCATAAGATCCTTGAAGCCAGATAGATTTTCTATTGGCATCTTTTGACTCTAAGGCAGTTAAAAAAGTCCTTAGAACATCCAAGAAATCTTTTGTAGGGAAAAATCGCTTCCAATAATCTCCTCTTTCCTCAGTAATATCTACTGCAGGTTGGAAGTACTCATAAAGCCCTATAATCTCTTCATACTTCATCTAAATTCCCCCCTAATATGTTTTTAATATATCTATAGGCTCTAAATTATTTTTGAGCACTATATAATTTAAATCTATATCAAAGAAATCTTTAGCCTTCCCTATACCAATAATGGATTCTACTTTTTTAGAGGATAGAGAAAAGATTTTTTGAGGAGAAAGAGGATTGTCCTCTATATCCTTTATATTAAATCTATAGGGTCCTATTTCTTTGGAAAGTTTATAAATATTGTAAAGAATTAAAAGTGAAGGGATATCTGAAGTATCTTTCTCCTTTAAAACTGTTCTTCCTCTTCCTTCTCTCTTAACTATCCCTTGCCCAAAGTATATTCCAATAGGGCTTCTCTCAACAGTCTCAAGAATACTTTCATAACCATTAACGATAGTTGTGTTTCTTTTACCATATGAATCAGCAAGGAGATTGATAATATCATCTCTTGTATAAAATCCTTCTGGGATATTTGCCCACCATCTAAAAAGAGGAGAATTAAAGCATAGATTTATCCAAATAATACCCCATATAATTTTTGAGTTAATGCCTTCTTTTTCAAATATTCCTTTTAATATGTTAAAAAACTCAGTAAAATTTTTCTTTTTATCAATTAATTGGCAATCTCTTAGAAAATACATAAAAGATTTAAATTGTTTGGGTCCTAAGGTATTATGAGAGAAAAAGCCTTCTCCATTGGAGAAGAGCTGCTGTATCCACTCTTTTCTTAATCCAAAGGTTTCGTATCTAAATCCTCTTACTTCTAATTCCATTAGTAATACTCCAATATCTTTGTATAATCTGTTATATCCTCAGAGAGATTAATATTATCTAAATCAGCAGTAAGATTCACCCTTATCAATTCCTCTTTATTTTCCTGTAGCCATCTGAGAATATTTTCTAAAGCAGATCTCTCTATGCCAAAGATCAAATAAGGACCTCCATCCTTATTTTCTTCACGATAAAGTTCAGAGACTGTGAGTTTATACTTATTCTTAGATATTGCATACCTATAAAGGGAGTAAAGGACAGCCATAGGATGGATATCATTACTGCCAATTTTTCTCACATATCTTTCTCTTCCTATTTTTTCTACTACTCCAAGCTTTAGCTTATTGTAAGTAGGCATATTTTCAAGCATATTCAAAAAACTACTTAATCCACTTGATGCTGTCTTTGGATTTAACTGCTCTTTATTTATTAGAATTTCATAGAGATCTTTAGAAGAGATATAAGATCCCCATTTGATATTTTCTAAATACCATCTTATCACTGAAGAATTATAAAAAAGGTTTATCCAGATTATTTGATGGACAAAAGATTCATCTTTATTTATTAATTTCTTGGAAAATTTTGCAAAAGAAGTAGGTGTTTTTTTAGAGTCTATTAATTCAGCATCTTTTAACCATCTAATCATTGCCTCAAACTGAATACTTCCAAGATTGTTTTTACTGTACCATCCTTCTAATTCATTTAAAAATTGCCTTAGCCATTCATTTCTCATACCAAATGTCAAATATCTATTAAAGTGGCTCAACTTATTCTTACTCATGTCACCTCCTCCAATATTGATCATAGATTTAGCTAATATACATCCTTTTTCTATAAAATCTAAGCAAGAGAAACAATGAATACATTTGTTCTGATTTATTTTAACTTTTGGAAAAACTTTAAGTGCTCTTGAAGGACATTCTGCTTCGCAAACTCCACAGTGAATACAGTAAGTGGTTTTATAGATTACTTTTTCTAATTTATTTAATAGATCCCTATCAGAAGTACTAATGTTAGATGAGATAATTAGCTTGTTATCAGAAAGGGTAGATACTGAGAGATCATATATCTTATCCTTAAACTTTAACTTGCATAAAGTAGTATCATTTTCACTCTTATAATCTATTGTTCCTAATACTCTTATCCATTTAAAGAAATCCTCTTTTGGTTTAGAGATTATTGCCTTGAAGCTCCCATCATTGTCTAATATATTTACATGGGTACCGTCTCTTTCTACACCTTCACCTCCACCTCTTTTTTTCCAGTTTCCTTCTTCAATATATTTCTTTACCTCATTTTCTTCTTCAAGTCCTAAATATTGCATATGTTCTTTAATAATTTTCAGATAATTATCTGCCAGTTCAGGGAAGGCTTGTTTAATAATAAACTCTGACCATGGGGATCCAAAAGGGCAGATACTACATCCCACTCTCTCTAAGCCATATCTATAACCTTTATTAATAGAGGGGTTTAAATTATCTGATTTTTGTTTTTCCATTGTATTAAAAATGTAGAGAAAAATTTCAACAGTATTCCAGTTTATAATTGAGTGTGCATTTATAAAAGCAATATGCTTAGCTTCTTTAGAAATTCTTGAGTATCTACCTCTTCTTGTGCTTTCATCAGCCCTTACACCATCAAGGACTAATATTTTTATTTTGTCCTTCTCAGGATTTAATGCTTTTATCAGTCTTACTTGAGGAGAAGTTTTATATACAGAGCAGCACCATCTAAGGATTCTACTGGGAGGTCCAAAGATTTTCCAGAGCTCAAGGGAGTGTTTCTCATTTCTTGCTACATAAAATTTTAGGTTAGGATAGATATTTGTATAATACTCTTTTGTTTTTTCATACATTTCATAAGTGGGAGGTATTTCCATAGTAGTATCAGTAAAGACTACTATGTAATCATCAGGCGGTAGAGTTCGTGAAACTAAATCTAAAACTACTTGAGAATCTTTCCCACCACTATAAGATACGATAACTTGATCTACCTTGTTTTTGTATCTTTTAAAAGTATCCTGGATAAAATCTATTGCCTCATTCTTTAATGTTTCAAGATTTTTAAGGTTTTTTTCTACCATTAATTTAACATCTACAGGTTCTAAAGAGAGGTTTTTACAGTCATCTTCTAAGCTTATCTTTGGCTTTTCAAAGATTCCTCCACCTTTAACAGATGCTACAAGTTTCCCCTTGTAATAATATCTTCTTCCAATATTCCAAAGAAGTGGTTCTTCTACTTTAGGATAATCCCAAAATTTATTAAAACCTAAAAGATCTAATTCCTCATAAAAAACGGGTCTTGGGGGTATAATTTCGTCTTTTGAGGAATTTACTAAAAGAATTCCTCCACTATCCAAATCCCAAGCAACTTTATACATCGCATTCCCCTCATTAATAAAATCATTTAATTAAAATTATACCACTTATTCTGAATTAAGATGCTAAAATAAATAGGTGTCAAATTCTGTCCCTGAGGAAAAAAATTTTTATATTAAAAAGGTTAATACAAATAATCCTATTTTTGTTCTTCAGCTAAAATCTTAGCTCTTTTCATCTAATCCTTTCCAAATTAATGTTTATATAGCATTTCATGAAGCTTGCTCCTCATATAAATTTTATGTTATCATTGAAATAATCTAATAAACATCTTAAAAAAGATTATAACATCAGGAGGTGAGAAATGTTTAAAATCTGTGTTATAGGGGCAGGAAATGGTGGGCAAGCTTTAGCAGGATATCTTTCTATGAAGGGATATGATGTTTCTTTATATAACAGAAGTGAATGGAGAATAAGCCCCATAATAGATACAAGAAAGATAATATTAGAAGGTGAATACTCTGGAGAATATGAAATTTCTTTAGCTACTACAGATATAAAAAGTGCAATAAAAGGTAGAGAAATAATATTGGTAGTCTTACCTGCTTTTGCTCATAGAGACGTGGCAGAGAAATTAGCCCCATATTTGGAAGATGAACAAATAGTGGTTTTAAATCCAGGACGGACAGGTGGAGCTTTAGAATTTAGGAAGGTATTAAGAGAAAAAGGATGTAAGAAAAAAGTTTTTATTGCAGAAGCCCAAACTTTTATTTTTGCATCAAGATGTTCTAACCCAGGAGTAGTAAGAATATTTAAGAAGAAGAATGCTGTTCCAGTTTCTTGCCTTCCTGCAAAGGATAATCCAATTTTACAAAAGACTTTAAAGAGAATAATTCCTGAATTTGAAATTGCTAAAAATACTGTTATTACAAGTTTTAATAATATAGGAGCTGTATTTCATCCAGCTACTACAATTTTAAATGCAGCAAGAATTGAATTTACCTTTGGAAAATTTGAATTCTATTTTGAGGGGATATCTCCTTCTGTGGCAAAAGTATTGGAAGCTATTGATGATGAAAGATGTAAGGTAATGAGAGTTTTCAATGTGGAACCTCTTACTGCAAAACAGTGGTTAAAATATGCCTATGATGTGGAAGGAAAAGATCTTTATGACGCTATTCATAGTAATTCTGGATACAGGGATATATTAGCACCTACAGTAATTGCTAATAGATATATTCTTGAAGATGTCCCTATGAGCCTTGTCCCTATCTCTTCCTTTGGGGAATATTTTGGAATCCCAACTCCTGCTATCAATGCTATTATCCATTTAACCTCTATTATGGCAGGGGAAGATTTTTTTACTAATGGAAGAACAGTGGAATCCTTAGGGCTTTATGGAATGAAAGTAGATGAGATAATAAACTATATTGAGGTAGGAGAATAATGAAAAAGATTTTAGGGGCGAGTATTGGAAGCTGCATACATGTAGCTGGAGTGCTTAATTTTTTAAATCTTGCTGAAAGATTAGGATTTAAGACCATATATCTTGGTGGAGCAGTATCCATAAGTGAGTTAATTGGAGCAATAATGGAGGTAAATCCTGAGATTGTGGCTATAAGTTATAGATTAGGGGGAGAACCTTTAAGAAATCTTCTTTTAGATCTTGAGAAGGAGCTTAAAGATAGAAATTTAATGGAGAATAGGCTTTTTCTATTTGGAGGGACTAAGGAAACAGGAGATGTGGCAAGGGAATTTCCATTTATATACAAAGTTTTTGATGGGACTGAAGAAATAGAAGATGTAATAGATTTTTTAAAAAGTGTTCAGGGAGAGGTTGTAAATAAAGAAGAGAAGAAAGAATATCCAAATACCTTAAAGGAAAGGATAAGTTGGAAGAGTCCATTTCCTTTGTTTAGGCATCATATAGGTCTTCCTAATCTTGAAGAAACTATAAAAGAAGTTGAAGTATTAGCAGATTCAGGACTTTTGGATATCATATCCATTGCTCCTGACCAGAATGCTCAAAGTTATTTCTTTGAACCTGAAAAAATGGACCCAAAACAAGATGGTGCAGGAGGGGTTCCATTAAGGAAAAGAGATGATTTCATAAGATTGTATAATGCATCAAGAAGAGGAAATTTTCCTTTATTGAGATGTTATTCTGGTACCAGAAATCTCATTTCTTTTTCAAAACTTCTTAAAGAAACTATAAATAATGCCTGGGCTGCCATTCCTCTTACTTGGTATTCTGAGCTTGATAGAAGATCTGATAGAGAACTCCTATCTGCTATAAAGGAAAATATGCATGCTATAAAATGGAATGCAGAAAATGAGGTTCCTGTGGAGATTAATGAGTCTCATCAATGGGAGTTAAGAGATGCCCATGATTCTCTTGGAGTTGCTACCTGTTATATGGCTGCTTTAATGGCAAAAAAATTAGGGGTAAAGGAATATGTGGCTCAATATATGCTAAATACCCCTCCTAATATATCTCCTAAGATGGATATTGCAAAAGCTCTTGCCAAAATTGAGCTTGTGGAGTCTCTTCATAATGAGGATTTTATTTCCTATAGGATGATACGGACTGGGCTTTTATCATTCCCATCAGATCCCTATTCTGCCATGGGACAATTAGTATCTTCTATGTTTTATGGTTCCTATTTGAGACCTCATATAATTCATGTAGTATCGTATTCTGAGGCATTATATCCTGCAAGAAGTAAGGAAATTATAGAGAGTGTAAAGATGGTAAAGAGAGCTTATATTTTAGCCTCTTTTGGACTTCCTGACTTTTCCTTGGATCCTGAAGTTCAAGAAAGAAAAGAAGAGTTAAAAGAAGAAGCTTTAGTAATTCTATCTGCTGTAAAGAGCATAGCAAAATCAGAGGAAGATTTCCTCTCCCCTGAAAATATCTATAATGCAATAAAGTGTGGAATTTTAGATGCTCCTGGTCTTAAGGGATTTTCTGTAGCAAAAGGAGAAGTAAAAACAAGAATTATAAATGGCGCCAATTATTGTGTAGATGATAGAGGGAAGATAATTAAGGAAAAGGAAAGAATAGAGAGATTATTATGAAGGTAGGAATTACACATAATTACCCACTTTCACAAAAACATGGTGTCATGGTAAAAGAGATTGAAAAAGTATTGAAGGAAGAAGGATATGAGGTAATCTTAATCCCAGTTTCAGAAAATTTTTTAGAAAAAATTAAAGATGTAGATATGATTTTTAATCTCCATACTTATGGAAAAGAGACAAGACAAGTTCTCATTCCATCTCTTTGTGATATCTTAGAGATACCCTATACAGGGTCTAATGCATATGTCCATGCTATCTGTTTAAACAAAACTTTTACAAAAATAATACTTCAATATTATAAGATTCCGACTCCTAACTTTTTTCTTGTATATCCAGAAGAGGATATTCCCGAAAGCATAAATCTCTCCTTTCCACTCTTTGTAAAACCCAATAGAGAAGGAAATGGACAGGGAATAAGAAAGGAATCTTTAGTAAGGAATATGAAAGAGCTTAAAGAGGCTACCTACTTTATTCATAAAGAATTCAGAGAAGAGGCTTTGGTAGAAGAATTTATTGAGGGAAAAGAGATTAGTGTGGGATTTATTGGAAATAATGAAGATTTTGAGATTCTCCCTTTGCTGGAAATTGATTTTTCGGAGCTTCCCCAAGGAATTGAGAGATTTTACTCAGAAAAGGTAAAAGAAGAATTTGATGAGAATACAAGATATTTTTGTCCAGCAAGATTGAGTGAAAAAATTGAGAAAGAAATTAAAGATATTACAATAAGAATCTTTAAATATTTTAATCTTAGAGATTATGCAAGAATTGATATAAGAGTTAGAGATGATAAGATTTATGTTTTGGATGTAAATTCTCTACCTCTTTTAATTCCTAATTACTCTGCTATTATAAAGATGGCGGAAGCAAGGGGTTATTCTTATAAGGATTTAATGTTAAAAATTTTAGATAGTGCGAGGAAGAGAGCGGAATGAAAGAAAAAATTTTGTATATTCCAAATCAAGATGAGTATTTAAAGGTAAGTGCCATAAATAATAAGATTATAAGATTTCATTTTTCAAAGGATAGAGAATGGAGGCATAATTACTCCTTTGCTATAGAGAAAGAAATTCTTCCTATAGATTTTATTTCAGAGGAGAATGAGTTTCTTATTTCCACCTCATTCTTGAAGATATCCATGGATAAGAATAATGGGAATATAAAAATTTATGATAGAGAAAATAATCTTATTCTCGCAGACTATGAGAATTTGGGATATAAAAGGGTTGATAAAAAAGTATATTGTTATAAAGAAATAAAAGAAGAGACAGCATTTTTAGGATTTGGTGAAAGAACAGGAGATTTAAATAAAAAGGGTAAAAAACTAATGAATTGGAATACAGATAATCCTCATCATACTCCTGATGTTGACCATCTATATCAATCTCATCCTTTCTTCCTTGCATGGAATCCTCAAGTATCCTATGGGATCTTTTTTGATAATACCTATAGAAGTTATTTTGATATGGGAGGAGAAAATGAAAATTACTACTATTTTTTTGCAGAAGATGGAGAATTAGATTACTACTTTATTTATGGACCTACACCTAAGGAAGTGATAGAGGGTTACACAGAACTTACTGGAAGATGTTATCTTCCTACTATATGGGCGTTAGGATATCAGCAATCAAGATGGAGTTATAAAGATGAAAATGAAGTAAAAAAGATAGCAGAGAGGTTTAAAGAGGAGAATATCCCATGTAATGTAATCTATCTGGATATAGATTATATGGACGGATTTAGGGTGTTTACTATAGATAAAAATAAATTTCCAAATTTTGAGAAGATGATAGAAGAGCTTAATAAAGAAGGATTTAGAGTGGTTCCTATAATAGATCCTGGAGTAAAGAAAGATGATAGTTATGAGGTATATAAAGAAGGAATAGAAAAAAATTATTTTTGTAAAAAAGAAAATGGGGAGATCTTTGTTGGACATGTATGGCCTGGGGAATCTGTTTTTCCTGATTTTGTGAGAGAAGAAGTAAGAAAATGGTGGGGAGAAAAACAAAGAATATTGCTTGAAAAAGGGATTTCTGGAATATGGAATGATATGAATGAGCCGTCTATAATCCCATCTTTTGATTACAAAATGATGAGACTTCTTTTCTACCACTTAAAATTTAAAGAACCTCCTCGTGTCCCAAGTTTTTTAGAGAAAGAGGATTTTTATAGTAAGACTTTATCCGCTGATGTAGTTCATGGAGAAAATAAAGAATTTCCCCATGATGAGATCCATAATGTGTATGGACTTTTAATGGCAAAGGCAAGCTTTGAGGGTTGGAGAGATGCAAAACCAGAAGAAAGACCACTAATTATTACCAGAGCTGGTTTTTCTGGAATTCAGAAGTATTCTGCTGTATGGACAGGAGATAATAAGAGTACTTGGGAACATTTATATATGAGTATTATTATGCTCCAAAATTTAGGGATATCAGGTGTACCTTTTATAGGTGCTGATGTGGGAGGTTTTTGGGGAGATTGTGAGCCTGAGCTTTTTGCAAGATGGATAGAGCTTGGAATCTTTTATCCCTTCTTTAGAAATCACTCTGCTATAAACACGAAAAATCAAGAACCTTGGGAATTTGGCGAGCATATAGAAGATATTGCAAGAAAATATATAAAGTTACGATATAAACTTATGCCTTACCTGTATTCTCTTTTTTATGAGGCAAAGGAAAAAGGAACTCCTATTTTAAGAAGTCTTATTTTGGAATTTCCTAAGGATCCTAATGCAATAAAGTATGAGGATGAATTTATGTTTGGTCCAAGCTTTCTTGTAGCACCCATTTATGAAAAAGGAAAAAATGAAAGGGATGTATATCTTCCTGAGGGAACTTGGTATAACTTCTGGAATAACGAGACTTTTAAAGGAGCTAATATTGTAAAAGTTGAAGCTCCTTTGGATATTATTCCCATATTTGTTAAGGCAGGAAGTATAATCCCTATGAGAGGAGAGGGAAATAAGATAGAGCTTAGAGTTTATCCTGGGGAAGGAGAATTTCTCTATTATGAAGATGATGGCATCTCTTGGGATTATGAAAAGGGGATTTATAACCTTGTTAGGTTTTCTCTTTCTAAAGATAAGTTGAGTATGGAATATATTCATAAGGGATTTAAGGAAACAGAGTTTATTACTTCAATCTTAAATGGATAACTAATAGAACTTTTATTTTAGTACTCAAATCTCTGTAGATTTTATAGAATTTGGGAAGAAGAGATTCAAAAGATTTTTAGATAAAAATCTTAATCCGTAGGAGGAAATAAATTTATGAAAAGCGAATATATTATAAATACAATTAATAGTCCTTATTCAATTTTGCATCCTGTACCTATCTCTTCTGTTAGATTTACTAAAGGGTTATTAGCAGAGAGGTTAAATACAGTAAGAGAAGTAACGATTCCTACCCAGTATGAATTATTGGAGCAGACTCAAAGAATAAATAATTTTAGAAGAGCCAGTGGGAAAGTAAAGGGAGATTATTTTGGTTTTTTCTTTAATGATACAGATGTATATAAATGGATAGAAGCAGCATCTTATTCATTAATGATAGAAAAGAATCCAGAATTAGAAGGATTAATAGATGGAGTTATAGAGGAAATAAAAGAAGCTCAGGATGAGGATGGATATCTTGATACTTATTTTACTTTTGAAAGGAAGAAAGATAGATGGACTAATTTAAGAGATTTACATGAATTATATTGTGCAGGACATCTTATACAAGCAGCTATAGCTTATCACAGGGCAACAGGGAAGAGGAATTTATTAGATGTGGCTATAAAATTTGCGGATCATATAGAGAGTGTATTTGGTCCAGGTAAAAAAGAAGGCACCTCTGGACATCCAGAAGTAGAGATGGCTTTAGTAGAGTTATTTAGAGAAACAAGAGACTATAAATATCTCTCTCTTGCAAAATTCTTTATTGATGAAAGAGGAAAGGGACTTGTTGGAGGAGATTTATATCATATAGATCATAAACCCTTTCGGGAATTAGATGAGATAGTAGGTCATGCCGTAAGATCTCTTTATCTAAACTGTGGAGCAAGTGACTTATATTTAGAAGCAGGAGATAAAGAGATCTTAAATGCATTGGAAAGGTTATGGCACAACTTTACAGAGAAAAAGATGTATATTACAGGTGGGGCTGGCGCAAGATATGAAGGGGAATCCTTTGGAGAAGATTATGAGTTACCTAATGAGACAGCTTATGCAGAGACATGTGCAAGTATTGCCAGTTTTATGTGGAATTTTAGGATGCTTCATATACTACCTGAGGGTAGGTTTGGGGATATAATGGAGCTTGTATTGTATAATGGACTTCTCTCTGGAATTTCATTAGATGGTGAAAAATACTTTTATGTAAATCCATTAGTAGATAGTGGAAAGCATAGGAGACAAAAATGGTTTGCATGTGCTTGTTGTCCTCCTAATATAGCAAGATTAATAGCAAGTTTACCAGGGTATGTATATAGTACTTCTTTTGATGGGGTTTGGATACATTTATATACATCAAATGAAGCAGAGATAGACTGGAAGGAAAGAAAATTAAATATTAATGTGGATACAGAGTATCCATGGGATGGAAAAGTGAATATTAAATTGAACAGTGAAGGGAAATATGCAATATATTTGAGAATACCAAGCTGGGCTGAAAAATATGATGGGGCAGTAAATGAGGAAGTCCCAAACGGGGTTATTGAAAATGGATATCTGAGAATAGAGAGGGAATGGAAGGCAGGAGATCTAATAACATTAAACTTAGATATGAGCCCTAAGTATATGGAAGCAAATCCTAATGTAAAAGATGATGTAGGAAAAGTAGCAGTTAAGAGAGGACCAATAGTATATTGTATTGAGCAGGTGGATAATCCAAATTTTGAGATAGGTAATTTGGAAGTTGATACTTCGCAAGCCTTAGAAACAGCATATGAACCTATTCTTAAAGGAGTTTTGGTGATAAAAGGTAAAGGCAGAATAGCTAAGGATGTGTGGAAGAAGATGCTATATCTACCAAAAGAAGTTGTGGATATGGAGAGAAAAGAAGTAGAATTTAAATTAGTTCCATATTACGCATGGGCAAATAGAGAAGCAGGACCTACGAAGATTTGGATAAGAAAAATATAATTATTTTATAGGGGGAGAGTGTTTTAGAGATGAAGATTGCTATAGTGGGTGCTGGAAGTTTTAGGTTTGCACTACAACTTATTGGAGATATAGCAAAAACTCCAAGCTTAAATGGAAGTTTAATTGCTCTTATGGATGTTAATGAGGAAAGGCTAAATGCCACATACATCTTAGCAAAAAAATATATGGAAGAATTAGGATCGGCGCTTAAGTTTGAGAAGACTACAAACTTAGAAAAGGCTTTAGAAGGGGCAGACTTTGTTATAAATACTGCTTTACCTTATCCTCAGGGGCATGAAGATGGATTTAAAAAATATGAAATTATTACTGAAATAGCAGAAAAATATGGTTATTATAGAGGTATTGATAGTCAAGAGTTAAATATGGTATCTACATATTCTTATGTACTTGTCTCCTACTATGACTTAAAGCTTGCATTAGATATTGCTCACCTTATGGAAAAAGTTTCACCTAATGGATGGATTTTGCAAACTGCAAATCCAGTTTTTGAGATCACACAGCTTTTAAACAGGATAACAAAAGTTAAAACTGTGGGTTTTTGTCATGGTTCTAATGGAGTTAATGAGGTTTTTAGAGCTTTAAAGCTTGATCCTGAGTATGTGGATTGGCAGGTTGCAGGGGTAAATCATGGCATATTTATGAATAGATTTTTATATAAGGGAGAGGATGCATATCCTCTCCTTGATAGATGGATAGAAGAAGAGTCTCATAAATGGGAATCTACTGGTCCTTGGGATGTACAGATGAGTCCTGCCGCTATGGATATGTATAAGTTTTATGGCATGCTCCCCATAGGAGATACCTGTAGAAATGGAACATGGAAGTATCACTACAATTTAGAGACAAAGAAAAGATGGTATGGTAAATTTGGTGGTATAGATAATGAGATTGAAAGACCTAAATTTCATAATCAATTAAGAGAAGGCAAGAAGAGAATGTTAGAACTTGCAAAGGAAGTAGAAAAAGATCCACATATAAAGTTAACAGAAAATTGGTCAGAAATTTTTTCAAAGAATAAATTTAGTGGAGAGCAACATATACCATTTATAAATGCAATCTCTGGGGGAGATAAAGTAAGGCTTATTCTAAATGTAAAAAATAATGGAGTAATCTCGGGTATTCCTGATGATGTAATAGTTGAGATACCTGTATGGGTTGATAAGAATGGAATGCATCCTGAAAAATTAGAGCCAGATCTTACTGATAGGGTGAAGAATTTTTATCTGATGCCTAAGATTTTAAGAATGGAATGGGCTCTTGAAGGATTTTTAACACGAGATATAAAGGTGTTAGAAGAGATTTTAATAAGAGATGCAAGAACAAAATCCTATGAGCAGGCGAAAGATGTGTTAAGAGAAATTCTTAATTTGCCTTTTAATAAAGAGTTAAAAGAGTATTTTAACGTTTAAGTGCCAATATTATAGGTAGTGGATTTATTTCTATGATATCTTTTCTTCTTTACTCTTTTTATATTTTTTAGTAAAATAATTACTAAAAATTCAGATGTTTGGGAGGTAAAAAAGGAGAATGGGAAAATATGCTATTGGACTTGATTATGGAACGAATTCTGTAAGGGCACTGGTGGTTGATATAAGAAATGGAGAAGAAATAGGCACATATGTATTTAATTATGAACATGGAGAGGATGGAATAGTATTAGATCCTAAGAATCCAAATGTAGCAAGACAACATCCTGCAGATTATATAAAAGGAATGGAAGTTTCTATTGAAGAGGCTTTAAAAGAATCAGAAAGAAATAGTAAAGAATTTAGAAGAGAGGATGTAATAGGTATTGGTATTGATACCACAGGAAGCACTCCTCTTCCAGTGGATAGAGATGGTGTTCCCCTTGCATTCCATGAAGATCTTAAAGATAATCTCAATGCTTTGGCATGGCTTTGGAAGGATCATTCCAGTTATGAAGAGGCAGAAGAGATTACAGAACTTGTTAAGAAAAAGGGATATCCATATTTGAATAAATATGGTGGTGTATATTCTTCAGAATGGTTTTTCTCAAAGATTTTACATTGTTTGAGGGTAGATCCTAAAGTTTTTGAGGCAGCATATAGTTGGGTTGAAATATGTGATTTTATCCCCGCAGTACTCACTGGTAAAGGGAAGCCTGAGGAGATAAAGAGAAGCGTTTGTGCGGCTGGACATAAAGCAATGTTTAATCCTGAATGGGGAGGATTGCCAAGTAAGGAATTTTTGGCAGAACTTGATCCAAAGCTTGCTGCTCTTAGAGATAGATTATATGATAAGGCTTACACATCTGATGTGCCTATAGGAACTATATCTCCTTATTATGCAGAGAAATTTCGTCTGAACAAAGATGTGGTTATTGCTGTAGGTGCTTTTGATGCTCATATGGGAGGAGTAGGAGCAGGTATAAAGCCTGGTATTTTGGTAAAGGTTATAGGGACATCTACATGTGATATGATGGTTGTACCAAATAGTGAGAAACTTTCTGATATCCCTGGACTTTGTGGGATTGTTGATGGGTCTATATTGCCTGGCTACTATGGTTTAGAAGCAGGGCAATCTGCAGTAGGAGATATATTTAATTGGTTTGTAAAATATTTGGTACCAAGGGAATATTTTGGTGAAAATGCGGAAAATAAAAGTCTTCACCAACTTCTTACTGAAAGAGCTCAAAAGTTAAGAACAGGAGAAAGTGGTCTTCTTGCTCTTGATTGGAATAATGGAAATAGGACTATTCTTGTAGATGCAAAACTTACAGGACTTCTTATAGGGCAGACTCTACATACAAAGCCTGAAGAAATATATCGTGCTTTAATAGAAGCTACGGGATTTGGTGCCAGGGTAATAATGGAAAGATTTGAAGAATATGGTGTGAAGGTGAATGAAGTAATTGCTTGTGGAGGAATTTCAGAAAAGAATCCTTTTGTAATGCAGGTTTATGCAGATATACTTGGAAAACCCATAAAAATTTCTTATTCTTCTCAGACTCCTGCTCTTGGGGCTGCTATATTTGGAGCAGTAGCTGCAGGGTATGAGAAGAGTGGATATAGAAATGTGGAAGAAGCTCAGCAGTCTATATGTAAAGTAAAAGACATAGTTTACTATCCAAGACCTGCAGATAGAGAGATATATAATAGATTATACAAGCTTTATAAAGAATTACATGATATTTTTGGTACAAAAAATGCCTCCTATAATCTTTATCATATAATGAAAGATCTTATTGAAATAAGGGATAAAGTAAAGGGAGTAAAATAGTAAAATTTTATGATATAATCTACTCCTAATGGAGGTAGAAAGAGAGTATAAATATCTTAATCTTCTTAAAGAAGAACTAAATAGGGGGAAATACGTAGGTTATTTTTGTGCCTACGTACCTCCTGAGATAATATATGCTGCGTCTTTTACTCCGCTTCCTATAATATTTCCATCTGTGTATCCTGAAAATACTGATGAGTTATTCCCTAAGTATTTTTGTCCTTATCTTAAAAATGTAACGGAATTTATTTTGAGAGAAGATTTTGTTTTTGAAAAATTGATACTTACAGATGGTTGTGATTCATCAAAGAGAATCTATGAATGCTGGAAAGAATTGGGAGTTTCTAAAGATTTGTATTTTTTGAAGATTCCTTTTGGAAGAGAAGAAGAGGATATAAAATTTTTTGCTGATGAGCTTGAGGATATTTATGTAAATTTCTTAGGTGGTAAGGATAAAAATAAGCTTATTGATGCAATTGAATATTATAATGAAAATTATCTTTCTTCTCTAAAATTACCTTTTGAAGATATATTAGGAAATAGAAAGATAGAAAACTCAAAGCTTAAAGTATATTTTGTATCTACAATGTTTCCTCCAAGCTTCATAGATTTTCTCAAGGAGTTAGATATTGAAATAGCTTACTCTGAATTTTGCTTCAGTAGAAGAGTATCTCAGAAGATTGATAATTATAAAGATGATCCTTTTTATGCTCTTTCTTCTTATTACCTAAAAGATAATCTATGTTTGAGAAGTCTTGATATTGATGATTATGTATCAAAAATACTCAAAGTTAAGGATAAAATAGACGGTGTTATTATATATTCTCTAAAATATTGTGATCCAATTTTATATCAATATGGGTTGCTTAGAAAAAAATTGAGAGAATATAATATTCCTATCCTAATTATAGAGGATGATTATACTTTAAGTGGAAAAGAACAAATGAGAACAAGATTAGAAGCTTTTATAGAGATGGTCTATGAAAATAGATAATGTGTTATTTGATCATTCTGATAATCTGAAAAGATATCTAAAATTTCCTGCTATCTATCCCTTAGTAAATGCCCTTTTGTCTTATAAATATAGGGATGATGAGGTAACGAAAATATCCTATCAGTATGCATTAGAGCTTGTAAGAAGAACCTATGGGAGAGATGGAAAAGCAGTAATGGTAAATATTTTTACACCTACAGAATTTCTTTATGCTTTAGATCTTTATCCTATGCTTCCTGAAGTTGTATCTGGTTTTCTCTCTGCATTAGATCTTGTGGGAAGACCATTACAAGAGAGTGAAGAGCTTGTCTCTTCTTCTGATCTTTGCAGTGTGCATAAGTGTATAATCGGACTATCTAAGTTAAATTTTCTTCCAAATCCAGATCTCCTTATATCGGTGAATAAACCATGTCATTCTGCTATATATTCTTTCTATCTTTTAAACCAGATGTATGGAGGGAGTTACTACCCCTTGGATTCTTATGAAAGAGTTGACTTTCTTGCTGGAAAGCTTGAAAAAATTTATAATGAGCTCTCAATGAAGTTGAGGATACAGGATGCAGATTTAAAATTGAAAAAGGCAATTGATCTTTCTAATGAGGCACGAGAGTATCTCTTAGAGATAAATGAATTAAGAAAGGAAGCTTTAGTGATTGGAGGGAAAGAGTTTCTTGATTATGCAGGGATGATATTCTCTGCATTTGGCTCTAAGTATGGGGTAGTATTTTTTAAGGCTTTAAGGGATAAAATTAAGGATTTGATAAAGAAAGGAAAGATAATAGAACCTAAGATTAGGCTGTATTGGATGCATCTTGGACCTTATTTTAGGACAGATTTCTTTGATTGGATGAAAAGTAAAGGGGCTTATATTGTGTTTGAAGAATCAAGTTTTATTACATGGGAGAAATTAGATCCTAATAATCCTTTTGAATCTTTGGCTAAAAAGATGTTAAATCTCAAGGCTTTTTCTACCCTTGAAGAAAGATATGATGTAGCAGTAAAGAATGTAGAGGAATATAAAGCAGATGGAGTAGTAATTTTTAATCAATGGGGATGTAGACAGGGCTCTGTGCCATCATATTTTTTGAGGAAAAAACTTGTGAATGGTGGAATCCCTGCAATAGTTATTGATGGAGATTTAATAGATAAGACTAATTTCCCTAAGGAGCAGATAAAGACACGTATGGAAGCTTTTTTTGAGGTGATAGCATGAATTATTTTTTGGGAGTAGATATTGGATCTGTAACTACTAAAGTAGCGCTTCTTTTATCTAAGGATGGAGAGGATAAGGTAATATCTTATAAAATTACGGCAACAGGTCCTAATGGAGAGAATACCTCTTTAAAACTTATTGATGAGATTCTTAAAGAAGCTAATTTGAAAATGGAAGATATAAAAAGAACTGTAGCTACAGGATATGGAAGAGTGAGAGTGAATTTTGCAAAAGATACAAAAACTGAAATTTCTTGTCATGCAAAAGGAGTTAAATTTTATTTTCCACAGGCAAGAACAGTAATTGATATTGGAGGACAAGATAGTAAGGTTATAAAAATAGGGAAAAATAATTTAGTGGTAGATTTTGTTATGAATGATAAATGTGCAGCAGGGACAGGAAGATTTTTGGAGATTATGTCAAATGTACTTCATGAGGATCTTAAAAATTTTGGAGAGATACATGCAAATACTAAAAACCATTTAGAAATAACTAATATATGTACTGTTTTTGCAGAATCTGAAGTGATCACTCTTCTATCTGAGGGTAAAGATAAAAATGAGATTATAAAAGGATTAAATTACTCTGTAGCAAAAAGAGTTTTAAATCTTGCTAAAAGGATAGGCATTGAAAAAGATATAGTTATGACTGGCGGAGTAGCTAAAAATGGTGGCGTAGTACTGGCTTTAGAAGAACTTTTAGGAGAAGAGATTAAAGTACCTTCTGAGCCACAAATAGTAGGAGCTTTAGGTGCTGCTCTTTTTGCAAAGGAGACAGAATAGATTTTTACCTGGGAGCTGGTCCTGTAGACTTTCTTACTACTAAGTATGTATGGATATATGATACGATTTTTTCTCCATGCTCTATGTACTTTAATATTAACTCAGCAGCCTTTGACCCTACCTCCTGTTGAGGGAATACTACAGTAGTTAATGGTGGATTTACATAGGATGACATCATAATATCATCTAATCCCACAATTGATATCTCTTCTGGAACTTTTACTCCTTGATTTTGGGCTTCTCTAAGAGCACCGATAGCCATCATATCGTTAGATACAAATACTGCGGTAGGTCTTGGATCCATCTTTAAAACTTTTCTCATAGCTTCTTCGCCACTTTTCATCTTAAAATCCCCTTCAACAATTCTATCTTCTGAAAGCTCTATATGATATCTTTTAAGAGCCATTTTAAAGGCACGGAGCCTTGCTTGAGCTGTTTCTAAATCTAATGGACCTGTAATAATAGCTATATCAGTATGTCCTAAATTTACCAAATGAGTTACAGCTTCCGATATCCCTGATTGAAAATCCACAAGAAGTCCACTTACATCTAAGCCTTCTATACTTCTATCAAAAACTACTACAGGAATGTTATGTAATTTAAGAAGTTCAATGGTAGAATCATCAAGCCTATTTGTCATAATAATTGCCCCATCCACATTTCTATCTATAAATCTTTTTATAGATGTACAACCTAAATTGGGGTCATAATCTGTATTACAAAGAAAGAGACTATACTCATGTTTTAAGAGTACACTTTCTACTCCAGTAATAACTGCAGGATAAAAAGGATTTGTGACATCACTAATTACTAAGCCTATGGTATAGGTTTTTTTAAACTCCTTTTCAGGAATATATCCTAATTCTTGAGCAACTTTTAGTATCTTGGTCTTTGTCTCAGGATTAAGGGATCCTTTGTTATTCAAAGCAAAGGATACTGCAGAGACGGATACCTCTGCTGCTTTGGCAATATCCTTTAAAGTTACTTTTCTTTTATTATTTCCCCTTCGCATTGTTACTTTTCCTTTTAAAAATTTTATTTAAATATACTATTACTTTTATTTGCAAGTCAACCTATTTTAAGTAAATTTTATCTAACCATTTATATTATAATGCTTAATAGTAATTTTTAGTAAAAATTATACAAGAAACAAAGATAGATTTAAAGAGATTTCTTTTAAGAAGGCTGAATTATATAGGTTTGGAATGTTAAATAAAATTTGCTTATTGACATTTAAAAATTTCTGCGTTAAAATTTAACTAAAATTTTTAGTAAAGTATATGGAGTTGATAAGTTGTTGAATTTACTGGAAACCTTTTCGGAAAATTAAAAAGAGTGGGAGGTGAGAAAACAAATAAGAATATTAAGGGTTTAGATGTTTTTCCTTCTCCGTGTAATAGTCTAATTTTAAGTTAAGGGGGTTAAAAAATGAGTCTAAAGAAGATAAGTGTGATTATAATTATAGCTTTATTGACTCTTATGGTAGTAGGTTTAGGGCAGGCTAAAAAAATAACTTTAACTTTTATGACACCTCTTAGTGGAGCAGATGGGGCATATATGGATAAGATCATTAGTAGTTTTAACAAAGAACATCCAGATATAGAAGTGGTACACCTTGTTTTAGGAAATTCTTTGGAATATAAGACAAAACTATCTACAGGTATAGCTACAAAACAAGCGCCACAAATTTTACTCATAAGGAAAATGGATATGCCTATTTATATTGAACAAGATCAGTTTAAGACCTTTACAGCAAGTGAACTAAAGCAATATGGAATAGATATTAATGATGTTTATCCAGAACTACGTAAAGACATTGTAAAGGGGAATAAAATATATGGTGTTCCTTTAGATTGCTGGATCTTTTATATGGCATATAATAAAGGAAATTTTGCAAAAGCAGGATTAGATCCTAATAAACCACCAAAGACCAAAGCTGAATTTGAAAAAGCTATGGAGGCTCTGAAAAAGATAACACCAAAAGGTATTACACCATATTATGAGAACCCTACATGGAGCTGGTTGTGGGTACATCTACTGTGGCAATTTGGTGGAGATTTATTAACCCCAGACTTTAAACAGCCAGCATTCCAGGACGCAGGAGCAAAAGCTCTAAGACTTCTTATGGAATTTCAGGATAAGGGCTATTTTCCTAAGGCTTCTGTAGACCCAGGTCCTGCCTTTGAAAGTGGACAAGCCAGTGTATTAATCACAGGAGTATGGACATCTACCGCATGGAAAGAGCTTTTTAAGGAAAACTTTGGAGCAGCACCAGCCCCATTACTTGGAACTAAGAGGGCAGTGTTTGGTGGATCACATGTATTAGCTTTACCAAAGGTTATGGCTCAGGATCCACAAGTATTGAAAGCATCTATGACATGGATGAAATATTTATGGGATCATGCTATTGAATGGTATGCAGCAGGACAAACACCTGCAAGAAAATCTATAGCAACAGGTAAAGAATTGAAAGATAAACTTCCATACATATATACCATAGCTCAACAATTACCATATGTGAAAACCTTCCAAATGTTCCCATACATCTCAGAGGTGTTAGATACAGTAGCAGTATACTTGGAAGATGTGTTAATCACAAGAAAGTTGACACCTGAAAAGGCAATGAGTATGGCAGCAGAAGAAGTTATGCCAATATTAGAGGATTACTGGGCAGGAAAAGGGAAATAAGTAAGTTACTTAAGAGGGAGGATGAATTCCTCCCTCTTTTTTGGAGGGCAAATTTTATGAAACAATTAGTTATTTTAATGATATTATTAGTTCTTCTGACAAGTATTACACTTTCAGATACAGATGTTATGCCTTTTCAGGCTTGGGCTTCTGTTCATGATCCTGCAATAACTAAAGCAGGAGATTTCTATTATGTCTTTGGTTCTCATCTTGCAGTTGCAAAGGCGAAGGATCTTATGGTATGGCAAACAGTTAATTCAAGTCTTAATGATGACAATAAAATTATTCCAAATATTTCTGTAGAACTCTCTGAGGCTTTTGAATGGGCTGAAACTCCAAATCCTGATGTGTGGGCACCTTCTGTCATACAGCTTTCTGATGGTAAGTATTATATGTATTATTGTGTAAGTACTTTCGGAGCTTTCAGATCAACTATAGGAATTGCAGTCTCAGATAATATAGAAGGACCTTATAAAAATGTAAAGCTTATACTAAAATCTGGTATACGTTTTGAAGAGGGTTTGGCTCCTGATGGTACCATGTATGATCCTCAAAAGCATCCAAACTGTATTGACCCTCATGTATTCTATGATAAAGAAGGGAATTTATGGATGTCTTATGGCTCATACTTTGGAGGAATATATATTGTAAAGTTAGATCCCAAAACTGGTTTTCCTCTTCCCAATCAAGGATATGGAAAGAAACTTGCTGGTGGATATCATGCTCCTATGGAGGGATCATTCATACTTTACAGTCCTGAAACAGATTACTACTATCTTTTTTTGAGCTTTGGAGGGTTAGACTCTAAGGGTGGTTATAACATTAGAGTGGCAAGATCTAAAAATCCAGACGGACCTTATTTAGATACTGAAGGTAAAAGTATGGTAGATGCATCAGGAAGAGACAGAACAAAACTATCTGAATATGGTGCTAAATTAATTGGTAACTTTAATTTAAATAAAAATAATGCTCGCAGCGTTTTAACCTTTGGCTATGTTTCTCCTGGTCATAACTCAGCTTATTATGATCCAGAAACAGGTAAATATTTTATAGTTTTTCATACAAGATTTCCTGGAAGAGGAGAGTATTTTACGATGAGGGTTCATCAGATGTTCCTTAACTCTGATGGATGGCCAGTTGTAGCGCCTTTTCCTTATGCAGGAGAGTCTATCTCAAAGCTTAATATCAATGATGTTGCAGGGGATTATTTCTTGATTAATCATGGAAAGGATATTACTGCAGATATTAAGACTCCTTTGGATATATCTTTAAAGGCAGATGGCACTATATCAGGAGAAGCTACTGGCAAGTGGGAATTAAAGGATCAATATCTCACCTTAGAGATTAACTCCAATGGTAACACTGAGGTTTATAAAGGTATTGTTCTGTCTCAGTGGGATCCTGTTTCAGTGAAAAAGGTTGTGACCTTTTCATGTTTATCTAAGAGAGGAGTTTCTGTTTGGGGTGTACAAAAAACAAAGTAGAGGGAGGTTTTTAACATGAAGAGCAGATTCTTTGTGGGTTTATTAATTTCCTTAATTATTCTCTTAGGAGTCGGTTTTGGTCAAGAAGATAGTTTGATTGCCTATTTCCCATTTGATGGAGATTTAAAAGATGCTACAGGTCATTTTGGAGATGGGAAGGTAGTAGGTGCTAAGATAAACATTGCTGCTAAGGATATAGAATATACTGATGGAATTAAAGGAAAAGCTCTACTTTTTAATGGAAGAAGAGGGGTTGTTCTACCAGACGATTTAATAAAAGATTATGACTATAGTGTGTCTTTCTTGGTGAATATAGAAAGCTTTACAATGCATACTCCAACTTTCTTTGGAGCATATATTGATGATAATGGATCTTTCCATTGGGTTAGTCTTGTACCTTTTGGTTGGTCTCAAGGGACTTTACTTTGGGCAAGAGATGACGTAAAAGATATTTGGTACGATGGTTTATGCAGCGAAAATTTACAGACAGGGAAATGGTATCATGTAGTTCTTACTGTAGATCATGGGAAAGCAAATATATATGTTAATGGTAAACAAATGATATCAAAAGTCCAGATCAATGGACAGCCTAATCCAGATGGACTTGTTCCTGATGTATTTAGCTTAAAGCCAGGTGGAGTTTTTGCAATTGGTGTAAATTATTGGGATCTCCCATTGAGAGGGATTTTTGATGAGCTTAGAATCTATGATAAAGTCTTAAGTGAGAATGAAGTATTAGACCTCTATAAATCTTACCCAATTTAAGTAGTAAGAAGCCCCCTCTTTTAACTTGAGGGGGCTCCCTCTTTAAGTTTGGGGTACAATACATAAAGTGAAGGAGGAGCATCAATGAGTAAAAGGGGATCAAGAAAGCGACTACGTGATACAATAGAAGCCTATTTATTTCTCCTTCCTCATTTCATTTTTTTTGTAATTTTTGTTATATTGCCTTTAATTTATGGAGTAATTATAAGCTTTCATGATTGGAAAATTATTGGTGAAGCTCGGTTTATTGGATTAGAAAACTTTGTGAGAGTATGGGAAGACTCCAGATTTTGGGATACTCTAAAGAATACTGTTATGTTTGCAGCTATTAGTGTTCCACTGATAGTTGCTCTTGGAATAGCTCTTGCTCTTCTTATAAACAAGAGATTTTATGGTAAATTATGGGCATTAGTTGCTTTTGTATCACCGACCTTTTTTGGCTCTATAGGAGTTTTGCTCTCTTGGAGATGGATATTAGGTTCACAGCCTCAAGCTTTAGCAAAGTATTATTTGCAAAAATTGGGTATTGATACTCCAGCTTCTTGGTTTAGTACTTCACAGATAGCTTGGACTTGGATCATTATTATCACTGCATGGTGGATTGTTGGTTTTAGTGTACTTCTATACTTGGGTTCTTTACAGAGAATCCCACCAGAGCAGTATGAAGCAGCAAAACTTGATGGTGCTAATGCTTGGCAACAATTTACACATATCACATTACCTTGGATTAGAAATGTAATGTTTTTTGATGTAACTCGTCATGTTTTATTAGCTTTTGGCTTATTTGATCAGGTATATATGCTTACAGGAGGAGGTCCTGCAGGTTCTACACGGACTATCGTTTACTATCTATACCTTGTTGGTTTTGAGAGACAGCAGTTAGGACGAGCGGCAGCAATTTCCTGGTATATTTTTGTGGTCATCTTAGCCTTTAGTGCAATTCAACTTGCATTATTGACTAAGTCAATTAAATCTGCGGAGGTGGAGTGATAATGCAATTATGGTTGAAAATAAAAAAAGATTATAAAGTAATTCTTCTCTCTGTTGTCATCTGGATTGTTGGGATTATTTGGTTCACCCCTATATTCTGGATGTTAACAACTTCTTTAAAGCCTACACCTGTCGCAGTAGCAGAGACTGTACCCCAGTGGATTCCTAACCCTCTTACTTTTGAAAATTATTTAACTGTATTCAGACCTTCTGGTGGAATAAGTGTGGCTAATGCTCTTAAGAATAGTGTAGTGGTGGCAATTATAGCTACAATATTGGGCTTATTAGTTGCAATACCAGCTGCTTATGCTCTTGCAAGAATTGACTTTCCAGGTCACAATGTTGTATTTTGGTCTTATGTCGCTATACTTGCATTCCCTGGTATTATTTTCTTAGTTCCTAATTATTTTATTATTCATAGCTTAAGTCTTATGAATACTTTTGCTTCATTGATTTTGCCTGGTTTAGGGGGCACTTTTGGTGTATTTATGCTTCGTCAGTATATGTTAGGAATTCCAAAAGAACTTGAAGAAGTAGCTTTTATTGATGGCTGTAGTAGAATAAGATTTCTTATAACCATTGCTATACCAATTATCAGACCAGCATTAGTTACTCTTGCTTTAATGACCTTTTTGGGATCTTGGAATGGTTTTTTATGGCCATTACTGGTGCTTACAAGTTCAGATAAATTTACATTACCTATTGCTCTTGTAAGATTTAGCCAAGGATGGGGTGACCCTTACCGAGGTATAGGTCCTACCATGGCCGCTGCTTTTATTTCTGTAGCACCTGTTTTATTGATTTTTGTATTGTTCCATAAATACTTATTACGTGGAATTTCTCTTGGGGCAATTGGTAAGTAGAGAAGCCTTTCTCTTTTTTGGGGAGGTGTAGTAATGAAGTTGACTAAGAAAAGTATCTTTTTAATATTGATAATGCTTTTATTAACCGTTGCATATGGGGATAATACTAATTACATTATTAATGTCAATGCTAATAAAAAAGGTGTTGATATTAGCCCTATTCTTTATGGATTATTTTTTGAGGATATTAATTATGCTGCAGATGGGGGACTATATGCAAATTTGATACAAAATGGATCTTTTGAATTCACTAATAAATTTACAAATAATAAATTTTATGCTTGGGAGAAAGTATTTTCCAAAGATTCATTAGGGGTGGTATCTATAGAATCAGATAAACCTTTAAATGCGAATAATGTTGATTACTTACATATTCGTGTAGATAATCCTGGTTCTAATGGGGTTTGGGTAGAGAATAAAGGTTTTGATGGAATATTTCTAATACAAGATGATGAGTATCAGTTTTCAATGTTTTCAAGATCAAAAAATTTAAAAGGAAATGTAAAGATACTGTTAACGGATGATAATGACCAAGTTTTGGCTTCCAAAGATTTGCAAATAAACTCTGAAGATTGGGAGAAGTATGAACTTACATTGGTCCCTTCTAAGACTATAGAGAGAGCAAAACTTGTAGTTAAGGTTACAGAACCAGGGGATCTATATGTTGATATGGTGAGTTTATTTCCTAAAAATTCTTGGAATGGAATCTTAAGAAATGACTTAGTTAAGCTTTTGAAAGATTTCAAACCAGGGTTTCTAAGATTTCCAGGAGGATGTATTGTTGAAGGTGATAGTATAAATAATATGTATAGGTGGAAAAATACTATAGGGGATCTGTCAGAGAGAAAGCTTAACTATAATCTTTGGTATAGTCAACAATATCCCTATTACCATCAGTCCTTTGGTCTTGGCTTCTTTGAATATTTCTTACTTTCAGAATATTTAAAGGCTGAGCCTGTACCTATTCTTAATGCAGGAATGACATGTCAAGCAAGAGGAGCTACTTATATTCCTTTAAGTAAGTTAAATGAATTTTTTCAAGATGCATTGGACCTTGTGGAATTTGCTAATGGGACTCCTGAAACAGTTTGGGGAAGTAAGAGAAAAGAGATGGGACACCCAGAACCATTTAATTTAAAGATGCTTGGTATAGGAAATGAACAATGGGGAAGTCTATATTTTGAGAGGTATCCATATTTCCATACAGCTTTGAAAAATTCATATCCAAATATTAACCTTATAGGGTGTGTAGGACCGTCGCCAGACGATGAAAATTACTTAAATGCTATGAGTTGGTTAAATGGTTTAGAACCTTCTGATAGACCTGATATTATTGATGAACATATGTATAAATCTCCAGGCTGGTTTTCTCTAAATATTCATCGTTATGATAGTTATGAAAGAACCTTGCCCCAGATCTTTATTGGAGAGCTTGCTGCTCATGACTATTCCAGATTAAATTCTCTTAGAGCTGCTCTTGCTGAAGCCTCTTATTTAACAGCTATAGAAGAAAATTCTGATCAGGTTAAAATGGTTTCTTACGCACCGCTTTTTGGTAAGTTTGGATATACCCAATGGCAGCCTAACTTTATTTGGTTTACTAATTCTTTGGCTTATGGCTCTGCAAATTATCAGGTATGGAAGATGTTCAGTCAAAACTTAGGAGACTATACTGTTTACTCACATCTTTCTAAGAAGAATGGAGAGATTTTTGACCTTTCTGGTTATGTTGGATTAGGTTCGTTGGGTACTGCATCTTTTAAAGATTTTAAGTTATTAGATGCTAATGGAAAGATAGCATATGAGGATTCTTTTGCAAACTTGAATAACTGGAAGGTTTTAGATGGTAAATTTAGTACTAACAAGGGAGTCTTAAATACTCCTAACTCAGTGCAGCCTTCATTAATTTATTTAAAAACAAAATCTTTGAAAGGAAAATATGCTCTTAATTTTAAAGTAATGGTTAAAGATCTTAATACAAAATTTATCACTTATACTTTCTTGAAAGATAGTAAAAACTATGTGGCATGGTATATTGATTCAGGTTATGCTTATGCAAAATTAGTTTATGATGGAGTTGAGTATCAGCTTACCCCTCTCTATGAAATTTCTTTAAAACCTGGTGAGTGGTATAATGTCCAAATAGAAATTGAAGGTAATCAGATGAAACTTTATGTCAAAAATAAAGAGATCTCATTAAAAGATAAACCTAATTTTGTAGTACAAGTGGATCCAAAACTTGGTCCTATATATCTTACTACAAGTATGGATAAGGAAACTTCTGATTTAATAATAAAGGTAGTAAATCCATCTTCAGAAGAGGTCAGTTCTCTCATAAAACTTGAAGGGATAAACTATATACATCCAAAAGCTCTTGTTTCATATATAAGTGGAAATCCAAGGGACGAAAATAATATGGCAAATCCTACAAAGGTTACTCCAAAATCTTCGTTAATAGATGTTTCTAAGGAATTTAGCTATAAGTTTTCACCCTATTCGGTTACTGTTATAAGGATAAGAACCAAACCTGAAGATTTTCCAAAGCCTGTAAGCTTTTCGGTTAAGACGATGAAAGATTATTTAAAAATAGGAGATACATTGAGATTAGTTATTGATAAAAGCTTAATGAGTGATGGTACACCTATTGATATGAGTACTGCTTTAGTTTCTTTTGAAACAGATCAAAAGGATGTTGTAAGCTTTTTATATGATCCAGCTACAGGTTTATATGATCTTTTAGCTCTAAAAAAGATACCAAAAGATGGGAAATTAAAAGTATGGGGAAACATAAATATTAATGGTTATAATATCTCTTCTAATGTTTTGGAGATAAAAGTTCAATAATGTTTTGAATCTTAATTAAAAATAATGTGGGAGTCTATTTTGATATGAAGCATGTAACAATTAGAGATGTGGCAAAACTTGCTGGAGTAGGTATAGCTACCGCTTCAAGAGCTATTAATAATAAAGGAGAAGTAAGCCCTGCTACAAGAGAAAGAGTTTTAGAAGCAGCAAAGCGCTTAGGATATGTCCCTAATTCCTTAGCGAGAGGACTTATTTCTGGAAAAACAAAAAAGATTGGAGTAGTTATTACTACAATACTTAATCCCTTTTATGCTGCAGTGGTGTCCAGTATTGAGGATGTTTTAAAGGATTGGGGATATACTTTAGCTCTTTATAATTCTAAAGAAGATCCTTCTATAGAAAAAGAAGCAATTTTGTTATTAATATCTCAAAGAGTTGATGGTTTAATTTTAGCTCCCATAGAATATGAGTCTGAAAATATAAAGTATCTTATAGAACGCACAATTCCTTTTATACTTGTAGGAAGGAATACTGTAGAGGAAAATACTAATTATGTTGTTTGTGATGATTTTAAAGTTGGGAGGTTGGCAGCTGAACACCTTATTAGCAAAGGACATAGAAGAATTCTTTTTCTTAATTCTTGGAAGAGTTCCAGTGCTAAATTAAGATTAGAAGGTTTTAAGACTGGACTAAATGAAGCTGGTATTTCTGTAAATTCCAGGTTTATATATTCTGTAGATCCAAAAACAAATTTAAAAGATCTGATGACGTATGTTTTTGAGAGGAAAATTAAACCTACTGCGATTTTTTGTTTTTGTGATTCTATGGCTATAGATGTTATGAAGTTCTTAAAGGAGAGGAAAATAAGAGTACCAGATGATGTAGCAATAATGGGATGTGATAATTTGGATTTCACGGATTTATTAGAGCCGCCCCTTACTACTGTTGAGATATCTAAATATGATATGGGAATGAAAGCAGCTAAAATTCTGCTAAATAAACTAAATAAAGAAAAAGACGAATTTGAACATGTGGTTTTTGAACCTAAGTTGATTGTCAGATCTTCTACATGATCCTAAAATTATGAATATAAGGAGGTAAGTTTATGCAAAAGGCAAAGGTAATTTTGGACAAAGAATTTACAATTTCGCAAATTGATAAAAGAATTTATGGATCTTTTATTGAACATTTAGGAAGGGCTGTCTATACAGGTATCTATGAGCCATCCCATCCTCAAGCAGACGAAATGGGATTTAGAAAGGATGTTGTAGAACTTGTAAAGGCATTAAAAACCCCAATTGTAAGATATCCAGGAGGAAATTTTGTATCTGGATATAACTGGGAAGATGGTGTAGGTCCTAAGGAGCAAAGACCTAAAAAGCTTGAGCTTGCTTGGAGAAGTATTGAACCTAACGAGGTTGGAGTGAATGAATTTGTAGAGTGGTCAAAAAGAGTTAATTCTGAAACGATGATGGCAATTAATTTGGGAACTCGTGGGATTGATGAGGCAAGAGGTTTAGTTGAGTATTGTAATTTTCCTGGTGGAACTTATTATAGTGATTTAAGGCGTAAACATGGATATGAAAATCCACACAAAATAAAGGTTTGGAACCTTGGGAATGAGATGGATGGAGAATGGCAGATTGGACATAAACTTGCCCATGAGTATGGCAGACTTGTAAGAGAAGTAGCAAAGGTGATAAAACAGATAGATCCTGATATAGAACTTACAGCTTGTGGAAGTTCTGGACCAGGTATGCCTACATTCCCTGAATGGGAAAGAACTGTTTTAGAGCATACCTATGATGTAGTGGATTATGTGTCTTTGCATTATTATGCGAATTTCCCAGGAGATCTGGAGAGTTTTGTAGCTAAAAATTTAGAGATGGAAAGATATATAAAAGCAGTTATTTCAACCATAGATTATGTTAAAGCTGTAAAAAGAATGAATAAAGATGTGAATATTTCCTTTGACGAATGGAATGTATGGTACCATTCCTTTGAGAAGGATAAAAAGGTTGAACCATGGCAAATAGCTCCTCCAATTTTGGAGGAAGATTATAATTTTGCTGATGCTCTTTTAGTGGGATGCATGATTATTACTCTTATTAGACACGCAGATAGGGTTAAGATTGGGTGTTTAGCACAGCTTGTTAATGTTCTTGCTCCTATAACGACCGTAAAGGGTGGCATAGCATATAGGCAGACCATATACTATCCATTCTTACATGCTTCAAATTATGGGCATGGAACAGTTCTTTTACCAAAAGTAGAGTCTCCTAAATATGATTCAAAGCTATTTACTGATGTACCAGTTTTAGAGACTATAGCAACATTTAATGAGGAAGATAATACTATGACTATTTTTGCAGTAAATAGAGATGTAAAGGATAATTTATTTGTGGATTATAAGCTGGATGGTTTTGAAGGATATAAAGTAATTGAGCATATAGTTTATGAATATGACGATCCTTATGCAGGAAATACATCTGAAAATCCTGATAAGGTAGTTCCTCATAATATCAATAATTCAAAGATTGATGGAAATATATTGGAGACTGTTCTTCCAAAGTTCTCTTGGAATGTAATAAGACTCAAGAAGTCTTAATCAGGAGGGAAAAAAGATGCTTCTTCAAAAGTTAAGAGAGGAAGTTTACAAGATGAATATGGAACTTCCTAAAAATGATCTGGTAGTTATGACCAGTGGGAATGTAAGCGGAAAGGATCCTGAAACAGATTATGTCGTGATAAAACCAAGTGGTATAAAATATGAAGAGTTGTCTCCTGAGAAAATGGTGATCGTAGATCTTGATGGAAATATTGTAGAAGGAGATCTAAAACCTTCTGTGGATACCATTTCTCATCTTGTAGTTTATAAGGGAAGAAAAGACATAGGAGGTATTGTTCATACCCATTCTCCTTATGCTACAAGCTTTGCTATTCTTGGAAGACCAATTCCAGTTTATCTTACTTCTCATGCAGATTATTTTGGAGAGGAGATTCCTATAGCAAGGTATGCATCACCTATGCCTTTAGACGATGTGGGGAAAGCACTTTTGGAGGTAATTAATAAAGAGAAGAGACCAGAATGGGTTAAAAAACATTCTCCCTTTACTCCTGTAGTTCTTCTTAAAAATCATGGTGTATTTACTTTTGGTAAGACACCCACTGAAGCTTTGAAATATGCTGTGATGGTAGAAGAAATTGCAAAAACTTGCCATTTAGCACTTATTAAGGGAAGCCCAGAAGGTTTGCCTTCTTCAGAGATTAAAAAATGGTATGAGAGATTTCATGAAGTTTATGGACAAAAATAATTTGGAGGTGAAAAGTGTATGATTGATGGTAGAAATGTACCTGAAGTAAAGCTTGGAATTGTAGCGGTTAGCAGAGACTGTTTTCCTATTGAACTTTCAAGAAATAGAAAAAATAAAGTAGTTGAGGAATGTAAGAGAAAAAATATTCCAATTATAAATATTGATACTGTTATTGAAAATGAGAATGATGTATTAAAGGCTTTAAAGGAATTACAAGAAAAGGGGGTAAATAGTTTAGTTATTTATCTTGGGAACTTTGGTCCTGAGGGTCCTACATCTCTTCTTGCTCAGAAGTTTAATGGTCCTGTTATGGCATGTGCAGCGGGTGAAGAGACAGGAAAAGATCTTTTTAATGGAAGAGGAGATGCTTACTGCGGATTTTTAAGCCTATGCTATAACTTAGACTTAAGAAATGTTAAGGTTTATATACCTCATTATCCAATAGGAATGCCATCTGAAGTAGCAGATATGATCAAGGAATTTATACCTATCGCAAAAGCTATATTGGCATTGAAGAATCTTAAGATCTTTTCTTTTGGACCAAGACCGCAAGATTTTGTTACCATGCATACACCTATAAAGCCTCTGTATAATCTTGGAATTTCAATTATGGAAAATAGTGAGCTTGATCTTTACGATATCTATAGAAGTGCTGAGAATGATAAAAGAATCCCAGAGATTATGGAAGATATGGCAAAAGAGCTTGGAACTGGGAATAAATACCCAGAGCTTCTAAGAAAGCTTGCTCAGTATGAAATAGCACTTTTAGATTTTGCGGAAAAGAATCTTGGAGCATCTAAATTTGGCATATTTGCAAATAAATGTTGGCCTGCTTTTGAGAAATATTTTGGTTTTGTCCCTTGCTATGTGAACTCAAGACTTGCTGCTTGTGGAATTCCTGTAGCCTGTGAGGCAGATGTCTATGGAGCTCTTAGTGAGTATATTATATATGCAGTCAGTGAGATTCCTGCGACACTTCTTGATGTTAATAATACTGTGCCCTATGACTTAATAGAAGAACAAAAGGATAAGATAAAAGGCTATAAACCCACAGATCTTTTTATGGGTTTCCATTGTGGAAATACTGCCTCTTGCTGTCTTTTAGATTATTCTATGAGATATCAGCTTATTATGAATAGATTAATAGAGTCTGGAAATGAGCCAGATATTACAAGAGGTACTTTAGAAGGAAGATTGAAGCCAGGAGAAATGCTAATCTTCCGTATTCATGCAACTCCCGAGGCTAAACTGAGATCTTACATAGCTGAAGGTGAGATCCTTGATGTAGATCCTAAATCTTTTGGAAGTATTGGGGTGTTTGCAATAAAAGAGATGGGAAGATTTTATAGATATGTTTTTCTGGAGAAAAAATTTCCTCATCACACTGCAGTTGGATTTAAACATACAGCAAAATATATATATGAGGTTCTAAAACTCCTTGGGATAGAAGAGATTTACTACAATCTTCCTGAGACAGAAAAATACCCTCAAGAAAATCCCTTTATCTCTTGAAAGCTTTTGGTTTTTTTTGATTTGAGGCACCTGTATTTATAAATACAGGTGCCTTTTTTCCTTTGTGATATAATATTTTAGACTTTGGAGGTTTATTAATTAAGGAGGATTTTGGGATATGAATATAGGTGAGATATATGAGCTTTTGGTTCAGCTTGGTATGGAAAATGATCCTCGGGGGTGGGATAAGGTTCAAGAAATTTTAGAGAGAACTAAGAAAGAATATGAAAAGCTAAATAATAAAGAGGATTTTGATCTTGAGAAGTTAAAGAATCCCTATGCAGATACACGAATTCTTTATGGAAGTCCAGAGAAGGAAATAAAAAGGGTTTTAGTAGGGATTGATATTGATACTTCAGAGATACTTCTTGCAAAGGAATTGGAGAGAAATGGTAAAAAGATAGATTTAGTCTTGTCTCATCATCCAGCAGGTCCTGCCTATGCAAGTCTCCATGAAGTTATACATCTTCAAGAGGATCTTTTAGCTAAGATTGGTGTACCTATAAACTATGCAGAAGGAGTTTTTTATCCAAGAATTTCAGAGGTAGAAAGAAGGATTATGTCTGCAAATCATTATAAAAGTGTAGATGCAGCAAAGCTTCTTGATATACCTTTTATGTGTTGCCATACGCCGGCAGATAACTGTGTTGCTACTTATCTTCAAAAAATATTTGATGTGGAAAATCCTTATGATTTACAAGAAGTTTTAGATATTTTAGAGGAAATACCTGAGTATAGAGAAGCAACAAAAAGGAATAATCCTCCAAAAATCTTTGTTGGAAATCCTAAAAATAGAGCAGGAAAAATATTTGTGGATATGACTGGAGGGACGGAAGGACCGGTGGATATCGTCTCAAGACTTGCAGATATTGGTATAGGGACTATTGTGGGGATGCATATGAGTGAGGAACATAAAAAGGAAGCGGAGAAGTATCATGTAAATGTGGTGATTGCAGGGCATATGGCATCAGATTCCTTAGGCATGAATATACTTCTTGATTCCTTGGAAAAAAGTGGTATTGACCTATTAAACTGTTCTGGATTTATAAGGATTTCAAGAGTTTAGGTGAGGAAATGGATAAGAAGATATCTGTTAATATAGTTTCAGAAGCCCAAGCTTGGGAAGTAAAGGGACAAGGTGTTTATACTGCTACTTTAGTATTAGCTGAGGCACTAAGTAAGAGAGAGGATTTAGAAGTGACAGTGAATGGAAATAAAATCTATGATATTGCTCATCTTCATACTCCTGGACCTTACGCAGTAAGCAAGGGACTTCTTACAGGAAGGAGAGTTGTAATTTCTGCTCATGTAGTACCAGAATCAGTCCTTGGAAGTTTAGTGCTTTCTAATGTTTGGCTTCCTTTTTTCACAAATTATTTAAAACGCTATTATAATCTTGCTGATGTGGTTGTTGCTGTATCTCCTAAAGTAAAAGAAGAACTTAAAGAGATAGGAGTAAAGGCTCCTATAGTTTTTGTTCCAAATCCTGTAAATCTTGAAAGATTTTGTGCTGATGATAATTTGAGAATGGAAGGGAGAAAAAGGTTAGGAATAGCCTCAGAAGATTTTGTGGTAGTGTGTTCAGGACAGATTCAACCAAGAAAAGGGGTAGATTCTTTCTTAGATGTCGCAAAGATGCTGCCAGATATTAAATTTGTATGGGTAGGTGGACAACCTTTTTCGGTGCTTACTGCTGGGTATATAGAAATCAATGAAAAAATTAAAAAAGCGCCATCAAATGTTATATTTACAGGTATTGTTCCTTATGAAGAGATGCCTATATATTTTAATGCTGCAGATGTTTTCTTTTTCCCATCTTTTCAAGAGAACTTTCCGATGGCTGTTTTAGAAGCTGCTTCTTGTGGTCTTCCCTTGCTTTTGAGGGATAATCCAGAGTATAGAGAGCCATACAGAGATTGGTATATTCCTGCTAAAGATAATCAAGAATTCAAAGAGTATATTATAAAGCTGTGGGAAGATGAAAATTTTAGAAAAGAAAATAAAGTTAAGGCTTTTAGGCTTGCTCAAGAGTATGGTGCAGATAGTGTGGCAGAAAGAATGGTTAAGGTTTATAGAGAGATATTAAAGATTCCTCCACGCATGAAAAGAGACTTCTTTACATTAGATCCTCTTAGAGAAGAATGGAGAAAACTTTTTCAGAATGCAGGATATAAAGAAGATAAAAACCTTCCCCATTCTTCTCCAAGAAAGAGAATATTAACTTTCAACAAAGATTTTAAAGATAAGATTTGATAGAATCTTTTTTTCCTCATCTGCAAGCTGACTTATAGCATTAAAATACTCTTCTATATAAGATTTAAAATTATTTGGAGGGATTATTTCATAAATTCTCTTGCCCATAGATCCCAGTAAAAAGAATGGAATTGTAATTAAGATTAGGTCTGCATTTAAGTGAAGATTTCCTAAGGTAAATGTAATAAGAGATTTTATATCCTTTGTAAGGTTTATTTCTCTGAAAAGCAGAAGTAAGAAGGAAAGTACTATTATAAGAGTTTTTGAATAAGAGGAATATTTTTCTATTGCACTAATATCTAAAGTTTCAACGTCTTCTTTTGGTTTAAAAAAGACTTTTGCTCTTCCCCTTTTTGTATTTTCTTCTATATATACTGCTTCTAAATACCCATCTTTAAGAAGAACTTGCAGCATGTCATAAGCAGTTGCAGGACTTACAGAAAGCTTCTTAGCCACCTCTTCATAGTGAATAGGTCTTTGATGGTCTATATAAAGTTCTTTTAGAGCTTCTAAAAATTGTTTTCTTCTTTCTGTGATACTCATTTCCTTTTATACTCCCATTTTTTCCTCTGACTCTTCTTTCTGGGGTTCCTCTGGTGTTTCTTCTGATACTTCCCCATGGAACTCTTCTTTCCATATAGGATTTAAAACTTTTCTTACACCCTTTGCATATTCATCTAAGACACTGGCGAATTTTGTAATTACATCGTCTGCTCCAGGGTGAGTTGGATGTGCTCCTGTTTTAGAAACAAGTTCTCTTAAAATCCAAGGAGAATCAATAATCATACATGGTAAGAGAAGATTTTCATGGAATGGTTGTTTTTTTCTTATTTCTGTAAATAAGCTTGAGTTCAGCACCTCTACTAATGACTTTTCTTTTATATTGTCCACTGCAAAATGGACAAATATACAAGGTTCCACTTCTCCTTTATGATTTATATGTAGATATCTTCTTCCTCCTGCAATACATCCGCCTACGTATGGGGCATCATTCCAAAAGTCCATGGGATAAATTGGTAGATTGCCTCTAATCTTTCTTATAAATTTTCCATATTCTGCTCTTTGTTCTGGAGTAGGCATAAGAGAAGGATCATCGTCTCTTCCTACAGGCATATAAAGGAAGGTCCAACCAAAGAATGCTCCTTTATCAGCAAGCCATTGATAGAATTCTGGTTTTGTTACTGCGTCAAAATTGTTTCTTGTAAGAGTTATGGAATATCCAAAAGGAATTTTTGCTTTTTTCAAAAGATCCATAGCAGCAACTACCTTCTCATATACACCTTTTCCTCTTCTATCATCGGTTTCTTCCATTCCACCCTCTAAGGATAAAACTGGAACTACATTTTTAGTCTTCCAAAATCTATTAATTTTGTCTTCAGTTAGAAGGGTAGAATTTGTAAATATTTGAAAGGCAGATTTTGGATGTCTATTTACTATATCAAGAAGTTCAGGATATACAAAAGGCTCTCCACCTAAGATTGTGTAGAGATAAGTTCCAATCTCCTCCCCTTCTTTTATAATCCTTTCTACAGTTTCTGGAGGAAGGTCATCATTTCTGGTATAATTCCCTGCATAGCATCCAGTGCATCTTAAATTACATCTCATTGTGGGACTTATGAGGATAGTATATGGGGTGCAGATGCCCCTTTTCCGATTTTCCTTATCAAAGTTTACCCAGAAGAAACCTATATTTAATATTAAAGTAGAGAGTATTCTTGCAGTATAGGAAGGATCATATTCTGTAAAGGCTCGGTTAATTAATCTTTGTACTGCAGGATTCTTTTGGAAATTCTGTTCTACTAACTCTATAATATGGTCCACTCCTTCATCTGGGCTAAATCTTTTTACAAGGTTTATTAATTTGGGTATATTCTTTTGATAATCCTTTGCTACATATTTATAAAGCGACTCAAAAAGGAAGTCTGCTGAATACATTTTAAGCTTTAAGCTCTTACTCATAGTTTTACCTCCTTAAAAACCAAAATAACCAAAATTTTTAAAATTATATCCTTTTTCCCCTTCTTTTGCAAGAGAGCACATAAGAGTAAGAAGGCTAAGAAGGACTAAATTTTATTATAATATTTTACCACAGTATATCTTAATCTAAAAATCCTTCGTAACTCTCTATGAATTAAATAGAGAGCTTTCTTGAGATTTTTAAAGAAAAGTAAAGCTCGCAGTTTCTCAAGGAATTTTCTTGAAGACTTGACAAATTTTTAAGTTATTATATAATTCATAGCAAAACGATTGTACGAAAGTTTTCTAATTCCTATAGAAGGGGAGGTGATTTTATAAGGATAATAAAGTGTATCCATGGATTTTTCTCCTGAGAAAAACGTTTTAAGGGGAGGCGAGTTTTGTTATGAAAAAGATAAGTTTCGTAAGTTTAATTCTCTTAATGCTTCTTGCATTATCACAAGTTGGGTTTTCTCAGCTTGGTCCAAATGTACCAAGAAATGAAACTTTGATTGGGAATATACTAACAGGTAGGGTCGTTACTCCAGACAACTTTAATGTATGGGCATCCACATGGAGAACTCCAGATAGAGGAATTCAGCAGTTAATGCTTGAGCCACTCTGGATTGTGGATCCTGCTACAGGAAACGTAATAAATGCTTTAGCAGCAAGTGCACCTACATATAGTAAAGATTTTAAAACTCTTACTATAAAATTGAGAAAAGGCTGCTATTGGAGTGATGGAGTAGAAATAACTGCAGATGATCTGATTTATCATATACAATTGGCTAAGAGTAGCCCAGAGATGGGTTATTATGCATCTTTTCAAGAGGTAAGTAAGGTAACAAAAGTAGATAACTATACTGTAAAGATAGAACTTAAGGAACCTAATGCTCGGTTCCATACTTACTTCTTAGATAGATGGGGAGGTTGCAGACCACTTCCAAAACATGTATTTGAAAAGGTTAAAGATCCAGCCAGTTTTGCCTTTAATCCACCAATAAGTTCTGGACCATATGTACTTCACAGTTATGATCCAGGAGGATATTGGGTTCTTTGGGAAAGAAGAAAGGATTGGGACAGGACTCCTACAGGGAAACTTTTCGGTATGCCTCAACCTAAGTATGTTCTTTTCATGTATTATGGACCTACCGAAAAACAAGTTTTAGCACAGAATAATCACCAATTAGATATGGCAGATCTTACAATGGAAGGATTAAGATCTGTACTCTCTACTAATAAAACTGCAAGAGCATATATGAAGGACTTCCCATATATAGTAAACGTAGACCCGTGTATTACTGGAGTTTATTTCAATACTGCTAAAGCCCCATATAATAACAAAGATGTAAGATGGGCTCTGGCTCTCAGTATTGATATCGTTGAATATCTTGGCACAGCTTTTGATGGTGCAGCAACTATGGGTGCATTGCTTGTTCCACCAACACCAGCATATCTCAAATGGTATTATGATCCATTAGAAAGCTGGATGAAGAATTTCTCCATAACAGTTGGAGGACAAAAGTTCAAGGTGTATGATCCTGATGCTCCTATGAGACTTGCGGAATATGCAAAAAAGAGAGGATATAATGTACCAAGTGACCCGAAGACCATAAGACAAACTTTTGGATATGGTTGGTTTAAATATGCTCCTGACGTAGCAGAAAAACTCCTAATCAATAATGGATTTAAGAGGGATAAGGATGGTAAGTGGCTACTTCCTGATGGTAAACCATGGAAGATGACTATACTTGCTCAGACTGATCCATCTCATCCAGACTTTAGAAATGGAGTTGCAGCAGCTCAACAATGGAAGAAGTTTGGAATTGATGTAGAGGTAGTCACTACGGAACAAAGACCTACATTACTTCAAAGAGGAGAATTTGATGCATGTTCTGACTGGCCAGCTACCGAGCCATGGGGTGGACATGCTGATATGTATAGGACCTTCAATTCATGGAATTCTGAATATGTAAGACCTATCGGAGAACAAACTTTTGGACATCCCGCTAGATGGTCAGATCCAAGAATGGATAAAGTTATAAAAGATCTTGCTTCTACTGATTGGAACAGTGTAAAAGTAAGACAGCTTGGAATAGAAGGTTTAAAGATTGCTTTTGAAGAGATGGCAGGAATTCCAACATGTGCCTATCCTGGAACAACAAGTTGGGATGAATATTATTGGACTAACTATCCTGGAGCAGAGAATCCATATTGTATACCATATCAACATTGGCCTAACTTTAAGTATATGTTACCATCTTTGAAACCTACAGGTAGAAAATAGGGAGTAGTAAGCCCCCCGAGAGGGGGGCTTTTTTAATGTGTAATAAAGGAGGTAAAAATGTTAAGGAGATATCTAATACAAAGATTGTTTCAGTACTTTTTGGTTATCTTTGTTGGAATTACTATTGTTTTTTTTATACCGAGACTTTCTCCTGTAGATCCTGTAATGCAACTTATAAATAGTATAAGAATGCAAGGAGCATACTTAGATCCAAAATCTGCTGAGGCAATGACTAAATCTCTAAGAGAACTTTATGGTTTAGAGGGATCACTCTTTGAACAATATTTAGCTTTCTGGGGAAGACTTTTTAAAGGAGATTTTGGTCCTTCGCTTTTTAGATTTCCTGTTCCTGTTATAAAATTGATTAAGGATTCTTTACCGTGGACAGTAGGGCTTCTTTCAGTAAGTACTATCCTGTCGTGGCTTATTGGAAATATTTTAGGAGGAATAGTAGGTTACTATTATGAAAAAAGGTGGGCAAGAATTATAGAAAATATTGCAATGGTTATTAGACCTATCCCCTATTATATTTTTGCACTTATAATCCTTGTAATTTTTGCTTACCTTCTAAAATGGTTTCCATTAGGGGGAGGAGTTCCTATAGGGGTAACACCTTCTTTTAGTTTAAAATTCATCATTGAATTAATTAGGTATGCTTTTTTACCTCTTCTTTCTATGTTGGTCTTAGGTATTGCAGTTACGCTCCAAACTATGAGACTTATTGTGTCTAACATTGTTAAAGAAGATTTTGTAACTTATGCAAAAGCTGCTGGTGTGAAAGATAGAATTATAGCTTTTAAATATGTGATCAGAAATGCAATGTTACCACAAATTACAAATCTTGCTCTTTCCATGGGACAAATTTTTAGTGGGGCTCTTATCACAGAGATAGTTTTTTCCTATCCTGGTTTGGGAACACTTTTATATAATGCAATAAATACTGGAGATTTCAATCTTATTATGGGCATTACAAGTCTTTCTATAATTGGAATTTCTACTTTTATTCTTATCATAGATTTTCTGTATCCTCTTTTTGATCCAAGAATAAGATATAAATAATTAGGAAGAGGTAATAGATATGGGAGTTTTAAGAGATCTTTTAAGAGATGGGAGATTTAAAGTAGGATTTATCATTGTATGTTTCATTTTGTTTTTAGGGATTTTATCCTTTTTTTCTCCATATGATCCTACAATATGGAACGTAGCTCCAAGAGATTTACCTCCATCGCTAAATCATATATTAGGTACTAACTCTCAGGGACAAGATGTCTTTTGGCAAATGACCTTTGCTATTCGTAATTCTCTTACTATTGCGGTAATTGCGGCATTTTTCTCAAGAATTATAGCTATTTTAGTGGGATTGATAGCTGGATATAGAGGAGGAAGATTAGATAGATTTTTGATGGCTCTGAATGATAGTTTTTTAGTTTTACCACTGCTTCCAATTCTTATTCTTATATCTTCTTTAATAAAAGGTAGATTGAGTTTTGTGATGTTAGGTTTAATTTTGAGTTTCTTTGGATGGAGCTGGGATGCAAGAGTGATTCGTTCTCAGATATTGAGTTTAAGAGAAAGAGATTTTACTTATACTGCTATATTATCTGGATCTAACACTATAAATCTTGTGTTTAAAGAATATTTCCCCTTTGTCATTCCTATTGTTTTTTCAACTCTAATAAATAATATGTCTTGGGCTATAGGAATGGAAATAACTCTTGCAATTTTGGGACTTACCAATTTGGAAATTCCTACCTTAGGGACCATGCTTCAGTGGGCAATAAGTTATCAGGCTATGATGCTTGGTCTTTGGTGGTGGCTTCTAACCCCGGTGGTTGTATCTGTGGTACTTTTTGTTAGTTTATATCTCCTTTCAGTAAGTATTAGTGAATATTTAGACCCAAGAACAAGAATACAGAGAATTAGAGTGGTAAAGGAGTGAGGAAATGGATATCTTAAGGGCTGAAAAATTGAAAGCATATTATATATTGGGTATGGGAGATAAATTGTATTCGGTAAGAGCGGTGGATAATGTAAATCTATCTATAAAAGAAAATGAAATATATGGGATTGCAGGAGAATCTGGTTGTGGAAAGAGTACCTTGATTAAGACTCTCTATGGAATGATAGATCCTCCTTTAAATGTAATAGATGGAAAAGTTTTTTATAACATAAATGGAGAGATGAAAGATATCTTCTCTTTAAATGGTGATTTAGAAAATATTAAATGGAAATATATTTCTTATATTCCACAGGGCTCTATGAGTGTACTGAATCCTGTTACAAAGGTAATAAATTCTTTTTGGGATTTCATAGCGTCTCACGAAAAAGTAGAAAGTAGAAGCGAATGGGAAGAAGGGATAAAAAAATATTTAAACTTATTGGGTTTACCTGATAAAGTACTTGATGCTTATCCTCATCAACTTTCTGGAGGGATGAGGCAAAGAGTTACTATAGCTCTTGCCACCATTTTAAGCCCTAGGATTATTGTTGCTGATGAACCTTCTACAGCATTAGATGTAGTAGCCCAGAGGGCTGTAATTCAACTTCTAAAAGGGATTCAGCAGAATTTAAAAAATACTATTATTCTTGTTACTCATGATATGGGCGTACATGCAAGTATCTCTGATAGAATTGCCATCATGTATGCTGGAAAAATAGTGGAAGAAGCCCCTACTTCTGAAATGTTTGAAAATCCCATGCATCCTTATACAAAATATCTTATTGGAGCACTACCTAAAATTGGGGATAAATCATATAAATTAAGTGCTCCAGGTGCTCCCCCATCCTTGTTAAATCCTCCAGAAGGATGTAGATTTCATCCCAGATGTAATATGGTTATGGAGGAATGTAAGAATGATGCTCCTTCTTTTGTAGAGATTTCTTCCGAGCATAAAGTAGCATGTTTTTTATATTCAAAGGAGAGAGAGTCATGAAAGACAAGGTAATTTTAAGAGTTGAAAATTTAACAAAGATTTTTACCTTAGGAAACATATTTTCTCGTACAAAAATAAAAGCAGTTAATAATGTCTCTTTTGAGGTCGGCCATCCAGAGATATTTACTCTTGCAGGGGAAAGCGGTAGTGGAAAGACTACAGTAGCAAAGATAATATTAGGTTTTCTTGAGCCTACCAGTGGGAAGATATATTACAAAGATAAAGAAATGGAAATGCTTCAAGGAAATTCTG
>DAOSUP010000008.1:0-18283 GCA_035378845.1 Dictyoglomaceae bacterium | reverse complement strand
AGTGGGAAGATATATTACAAAGATAAAGAAATGGAAATGCTTCAAGGAAATTCTGATAAGAGTTCTTTAAGGAGAGAAATTCAGGCAGTTTTTCAAAATCCTTTTGAGACTTTTAATCCTCTTCGGGTGGTAAGCAATTATTTAGTAGAAACATTAAAAAACTTTAATATTGAGGGAAAACCTGAGGAGATAATTGAGAACGCATTAAATCTGGTGGGTTTATCGTGGAGTGATGTGGAAAATAAATATCCAAGTGAGTTTTCTGGAGGGCAGCTCCAAAGAATTTCTATAGCAAGAGCTTTAATAACAAATCCTACACTTCTTGTAGCAGATGAGCCTGTCTCTATGGTTGATGCTTCTTTGAGAATTTCTATTGTAAATCTCTTTAAGGATCTCAGAGATAAGAAAAATGTGAGTGTGATCTATATAACCCATGATCTTGCTACTGCCTATTATGTGAGTGACAGAATGGCAATTATGTTTAGAGGTGAAATTGCAGAGCTGGGACCCGTGGAGAAAGTACTTATGGATCCAAAACATCCTTATACTATGCTTCTTAGAGAATCTATTCCAGAGCCTGATCCTAAGAAGAAGTGGGAAAAACCAGTACAGCTTTTAACTCTGGAGGAAGAAGAATATCAGATGACAGGATGTAAGTTTATTAATAGATGTCAGTATCGTATGGAAAAATGTAAAAAAGAGGTTCCTAATTTCAATTTGGATGGGAGAATTGTAAAGTGTTTTCTCTATGAATAATATTTCCCATGCCTCTCCTTCTTTTGGATCTAAAACTAATAAAAAATGCTTGTATAATATATTTAAAGATTTTATCTTATAGGAGTGAGAGGCATGGAAGTTTTATTAGAAAAAAACTTTTGTGGAGTAAAACTTAAAGTGGTAAAGGGAGATATTACTAAAGAAGAAGTGGATGCAATAGTAAATCCTGCTAATTCTTATCTTAAACATGGTGGTGGAGTTGCTGGTGCTATTGTTAGGGCTGGTGGAGAAATAATTCAAAAAGAAAGTAACGAATATGTAGAAAAATATGGTCCTCTTCCAGTAGGATCATCAATGGTTACTTCAGGTGGAAATTTAAAAGCTAAATATGTGATACATACAGTAGGACCAAGATGGGGGGAGGGAAATGAAATTGATAAACTTAAAAAAGCTGTGGAGAGTGTTATTGGGTTAGCAAAAGAGGAGAATATAAAAAGTATCAGTATTCCTGCTATAAGTTGTGGTATATTTGGCTTTCCTCCTGAGCTTGGAACAAAGTTAATTGTTAATAAAGTAATAGAATTTATAAAAGAAAATCCCCAAAATTTTGGGGAAATACACTTTATTGGAATTGGAGACGAAATTCCAACCCTATTTGTTAAAGCATTAGAGGAAGTAACTTAACAGAAAAGTCCTATGTCTTTATTTGCAAGAGCCACAATCTTTCCTTGAGCATGAAGAGCAAGAACCTGATTCAATCCCTGAAGTAGCAAACGAAGAAATAAGTTTTTTTATATTCTTACTTCCACATTTGGGGCAAGTTAATTCTTCACTTCCATATATAAGCTTTTCAAATTTCTCTCCACAATTTTCACATCTATATTCAAAAATAGGCATAATCTCACCTCTGAAATATCTTAAATATTCTTCTAAAAGGACTTTCAAAGGTTCTTTGTTTTTCCTCAATAATTCCATCTGGAACCTCTAAGTTATATTTTCTTAAGGTCTTTGTTATATCTATTTTTATACTTTCCTTTTCCTCGGGAGAAAGATCTTCTACGAATTTATCATATAGAAGTTCAATAGCTGATTTAGGATGGATCCTGAACTCTGTGGCTACTCCATTTTCAAAATGTATAAGCTCTGGAAAGAAAGGGGAGGAATTTATTTCCCTTATTTTTCCCATCAGTTTATCTTTATCCTTAGAGATATTTTTTAGATTTTGAAGGATCTCATTGAAGGCATATAGATAAGACTGCTGATCTCTTTCATACCTTTTAATAATCTCAAGTCCTACATCTAAATCATTTAGTTTAGCGAGGAAGTCTAAAATAAGATCTTTTCTTATGATGTCACCGTGCTGAGGTAATATCATATCTGGGAGAGGTACAAGTCTCCCTATCTTATCTACTGCTAATTTAAGAGCTTCTTTTGATGGCATATATATCTCATGAAAAAGCTTTATTCCATCCCAAGAATCTTGAGTAGCATATATTCCATCTCTCTCTTTTGTAGACAAACCTCCTAACAAGTCTCCAGAGAAGAGTATCTTCTTATCAGGTGAAAAGAGCATCCATGCTCCTCTGAAATGACAGAAAGGAGTGTGAATGAATTCTAATGTGTGTTCTGTTTTTAGTGTTACCTTTCTATTAGGAAGGTATTCAATAGCTTGGAATCTTTCTCTTGGAAGTCCATAAAAGTTAATAAGTCTCCATGTATCTTCCGAGGTTATAAGTAAGGAATTCTTGCTCGTATCCATTAAAGGTGCAAGAGAGGAAGTAACATCAGGATCTTGATGGTTAACATAGATTAAGTCTAAATTTTCTGTACTAACAATCAGATCTTTTAAGGTTGATATTAAGTCTTTAAAATATTTCTGTGGAACAGGATCTATAAGAAGATTGATCTTTTCATTCCTGTCTTCTAAACTAAATAGATAGCTATTACTATCAAATGGATATTCTGGGGTCTTAATTATATATAGTCCTTCCATAACTTTGGTCACTTTTAGTGGCATTTTTTAACCTCTCCTTAATTATTAAATTTTTTTATCTGGTATATTTTACTACTTTTTAAAGAAGATGCATAGATTAGAAAATCCTATAAGTTATTCTGTAAAATGTACTATATAGAAACATTTGCACAAACATTTTTTTCTTGATAAAATATTATAAAAGTTTAAAAGGGGGTGTATAGTAATATGAAAAAACATGTTATTCTATCAATACTTCTAATCTTGCTTTTTGTTATGTCGTTGGGTTTTGGTTCAGCGGATCTTTATATAACTTATAGCTTTGAGAATGGTTCTTTAGATGAAGCTTCTGGAACCAGTGAGAGGGTTAAATTAAGTAGCGTTAGTGATGTAGCATATGATGGAAAGTATGCTCTAAAGGTTGGAAATAGGGTATCTTCCTGGGATGGATGCAGTATTGATTTAACATACAATGTAGAGAGCGGTATAGACTATGAGATATCATGCTTTGTGTATCAAAACTCTGGGAGACCACAGCCATTCCAGCTAATTGCACACATAGAAGATTTGGCAGGAGAAAGGTTTGAAATAATAGGTGAGACAGTTGTAGTTCCTAAGGTATGGAAAGAGATTAAAGGGAAATTGAATTTTACATACTCAGGATTTCTTGAAAAGTTAAATATAATGATTGTATCTCCAAATGAAGCAGGATTTGACTTCTATGTGGATAAAGTTCAGGTTCTTGGAGCGAATAGGATAGAGATTCCTGGTACAATAGTAAGCTCTACTTTTGAAAGTGGATCTACAGAGAATTGGCAAGGAAGAGGAGATGATGTAAAGGTAATACCATCAAAGGATGTAGCTCACATAGGAGAGTATTCCTTATTTGTTACTGGAAGAACTAAAGGTTGGCATGGGGCTCAATTGGATGTGAGTAAGATACTTGAGCCTGGAAAGAGTTACGATATATCTGTGTGGGTATATCAGAAGACTGGAGAAACACAAAAAGTTACCCTTACTATGCAAAGGAAATATAATACTGACGCTCAAACAAAATACGATACTATTATATGGCAAAAAAATGTGCCAGATAATACATGGATAGAGTTTTCAGGCGGTTATAGTGTACCATCTAATGTACAAGTTGAAGAGCTTATTCTATATTTGGAGTCTCCAAATACTACCTTAGAATTTTATGTGGATGATGCTAAAGTGATAGATAAAACCGTAACAAAGGCACAACCTGAATTGGAAATTCCTTCTCTTGCAGATGTATTTAAAGGAGATTTCAGGATAGGTGTAGCTATACCTTATAGGGTGCTTGCAAATCCTATGGAGTCAAAGATGGTACTAAAACACTTCAATAGTATTACCCCAGAGAATGAAATGAAACCAGATGCTTTACAGCCACGTGAAGGAGAGTTTGATTTTAGCAGAGCTGATGCATATGTAAAATTTGCAGAAGAGAATGGAATAGCAGTGAGAGGGCATACCTTAGTGTGGCATCAACAAACACCAGATTGGTTTTTTGTAGATAAAGATGGAAAACCAGTAAGCAAAGAGGTACTTCTTAAGAGATTGGAAAATCATATAAAAACAGTAGTAGGGAGATATAAAGGGAAGATATATGCATGGGATGTGGTAAATGAAGCTATAGATCCCTCACAACCTGATGGATATAGAAGATCTAAGTGGTATGAGATTATAGGGCCAGAATATATAGAGAAAGCATTCATCTGGGCACATGAAGCAGATCCCAATGCAAAACTTTTCTATAATGACTATAACACTGAAGATGTAAAGACACGTGAGTTAATATACAATTTAGTCAAGGGGTTAAAGGAAAAGGGAGTACCAATTCATGGGATAGGAATTCAGGGACACATAAATATAACATGGCCTGAAGTAGAAGAGATGGAAAGAACCATACAGTTATTTAGCTCCATTCCTGGTATTGAAATTCATATTACTGAGCTTGATATGAGTGTATATAGTGGATCGGGAGATGAATATCCAATCTTACCAAGAGATGTAGCGATAAAACAAGCATATAGGTATAAGAAGGTTTTTGATATGTTAAAAAAATATAATAAGGTGGTCACCAATGTAACCTTCTGGGGCTTAAAAGACGATTATTCTTGGTTAACTGTGGGAAGAGGAAGAGCTAATTATCCACTTCTCTTTGATAAAGATTATCAGGCAAAATTTGCATACTGGGCATTAGTGTCTCCTAATGTACTTCCTCCTCTTACTCAACAGGCAAAAATGGCAAGTGGTCAAGCAATAATAGATGGATTGGAAGATAAAAGCTACAAATCCGCAGTGCCAATAGTTGTTAATGATGGTGAAAAAGATATAGCAGTTATTAAACCAATTTGGTACATGAGTAAAGTATTTATTTACGCAGAGGTCTATGATAAGACAAAAGACGATAAAGATAATGTAAGTATATTTATTGATCAGAATAATGCAAAATCTCCATATTTGCAGATGGATGATCTCTACTTTAAGATATTTAGAAATGGAAATGTAGAAGCAAGTTTTGCTCCAGCATTGAATAATTATGTGGTTAAAGAAACTGATAATGGATATGTGGTAGAGTGTGAGATTCAGATATATAGTGTGGCAATAGGTAAAGGTAGTAAATTAGGATTTGACTTTTCAGTGGCTGATGGCGATAAAGTAGTAAGCTGGAGTGATACCTCCAATCAGCAAACTTTGAATACAGTGCGATATGGTACTATAGAGTTAGAAGAAGCAGTAAAGCTTGCTCAAGCAAAGAAAGGAACTCCGGTGATAGATGCAGTGATGGATGAACTGTACAAACAGGTAGAACCTATAGAGACTGAGACAGTTGTTTCAGGAAGCTTGAAAGGAGCAAAAGGAAAAGCATGGATGCTGTGGGATGAAGATCATATCTATGTATATGCAGAGATTATGGATCCAGACTTAGATGATGCTTCTGCAAATCCTTGGGAACATGATTCCTTTGAAGTATTTATAGATGAGAACAATGCAAAGAGTATGAGTTACCAGCCTGATGATGCTCAATATAGGGTAAACTTCAAGAACTTACAGAGCTTTGGTACTGGCGCAAGTAAAGAATTTATTCAATCTGCTGCAAGAATTCTTAAAGATGGAGATAAGGTCATAGGATTTGCAGTAGAGATGGGTATAAAGATGAAGACAAGAAAATTATCTCCAGGTGTTGTAATAGGATTTGATATACAGGTTAATAATGGTAGTAAAGGAACAAGAACGGATATTCTAACTTGGAACGATCCTATAGGTGATAACTGGAGAGATACAAGAAGATTTGGTAATTTAGAATTAGTCCAATAAGAAGATGTAGAGAAGAATCCCTCTGGATTTCTCCAGAGGGATTCTTTTAAATATTTAAAGGAGGCATAAAATTTGCAGGAAACTAAACCTTATGAGATGTGCTGGCTTGCTTATAAAAGTTTAGAGGAGGAAGAGAAAAAGAGATATAAAGATTGGTTTAAATTTATAGTTCCGGTAGGAAAAGTTGAACTCTTAAAGGTTCCTTTGAAAGAAATTCAGGAGTTTTCAATCTCATCTTTAAACCTTAGACCCAAATTTTTAAAAGAAATCTCTAAAGTACCTAAGTATATCTTAATTGGGAAGATAGAAGATATTAAATGTATTTTTAAAGAGGTGCAAATTTGGGAATCAACCCTTCTTGATGAAGGTTTTATCATAAAGACTTTAAATCTTAATGGGAGTAAAGTTTTGTTAGTAGCGGGTAAAACAGAAAGATCTTTAGTTTATGCCATTTTTAAACTCATAGAAATTGTAAGATTAGGAGAAGATTTGGATAAGATGGATATGGTGGAAAATCCCCAAACAAGATTTAGGATGATAAATCATTGGGATAATTTAGATGGAAGTGTAGAAAGGGGTTATGCAGGAAGATCAATTTTTTTTAGAGATAACAAGATTATCTTTGATCAGAGGACAAAAGATTATGCAAGACTTCTTTCTTCTATAGGTATTAATGGGATAGTATTGAATAATGTGAATGTAAAGAAGAAAGAAGTAGAATTTATAGAAGAGCACTATCTTAAAAAGTTTTCTCAGATTGCAAAGTTGTTTGGTAGTTATGGAATAAGAATCTTTCTTTCAATAAATTTTGCTTCTCCTATTTATTTTGGGGGACTAAAGACAGCAGATCCTTTAGATAGAAAAGTTGCAGAATGGTGGAAGGAGGAAGTTTCAAGAATTTATAATGTTATCCCTAATTTTGGAGGATTTGTAGTTAAAGCAGACTCAGAGTTTAATCCAGGTCCTCATATGTTTGGAAGAACCCATGCTGATGGGGCTAATATGTTAGCAGAGGCTTTAGAACCCTTTGGAGGTTATGTGATCTGGAGAGCCTTTGTATATAATTGTATGCAAGATTGGAGAGATACAAAAACGGATAGAGCTAAGGCAGCTTATGAAAATTTTAAGCCCTTAGATGGGAAATTTAAGGAGAATGTTTTGCTACAAATAAAGTATGGTCCTATGGACTTTCAAGTGCGAGAGCCTGTGTCTCCATTATTTGGAGGATTGGAAAATACTAACGAGATTCTTGAGCTTCAAATAACTCAGGAGTATACAGGTCAGCAAATACATCTATGCTATCTGGGTACTTTATGGAAAGAGGTTTTAGATTTTGATACTTATGCAAAAGGAGAGGGATCTACTGTAAAAGAGATTCTTAAAGGTAATGTCTTTAACAAAAAAAACAATGGATTTGCTGGAATTTCTAATGTAGGAGATGATCCTAACTGGACAGGGCATGATTTAGCTCAATCAAACCTTTATACCTTTGGTAGGTTAGCATGGAATCCTGATGAAAAAATAGAGAAAATATTAGAGGATTGGATAAAATTAACTTTTGGTGATGATAAAAAAATTGTTGAAAATATCTCTTTCATGCTTCTTAAATCTCATAGGATATATGAAAATTATACTACTCCATTAGGGTTAGGATGGATGGTTAATCCAGGATACCATTATGGTCCTAATCCAGAAGGTTATGAGTATTCTCATTGGGGGACTTATCATAAGGCAAACTGGGAGGCAATAGGTATAGATAGAACCTCAAAAGGTACTGGATATACTTTGCAGTACCATTCTCCTTGGAAGAAAATTTATGAGGATATAGAAAAATGTCCTGAAGATTTGCTACTATTTTTTCATAGGATACCCTACAATTTTAAACTAAAATCAGGGAAAACTCTCTTGCAGTTTATTTATGATTCTCATTTTGAAGGAGTAGAAGGAGCAGAAGAACTTAGAGAAAAATGGATAGAGTTAAAAGGTAAGATTGATGGTAAAATATTTGAAAGAGTCCTTGAAAGACTAAATAAACAGATGGAAGATGCAAAAGAGTGGAGAGATGTAATTAATACCTACTTTTTTAGAAAGACTGGTATTCCAGATGAAAAGGGAAGGAAAATATATCCATAAATAGAGGAGGAAGCTTTGAATGAATGATAAGGAATGGCAGGTTTTACTTGATAGTGCAAATCTAAAGGAACAGAGTGAAGTTCCTATTGCTCTTATTGTAGATAGTCCTTGGATACCAGGTTTTTTAGGCATTTCTCATCTTCAATTTTACGTGATTCCAGAAGTTTGGCTTGAGGCTTATAAGGAAATAAAGAAAAGATTTCCAGAGGTGATTTTTATACCCGATTACTGGGTAGAGCTTGGAATGGCGCAAGAACCTTCTGGTTTTGGTTCTAAGATAGTTTTCAGTGATAATTCTACTCCTAATATTCAGCCTATTATTGAGTCTGCAGATGATCTGCCAGACTTTCTTAAGAAGAATAAAGTTCCAAATCCTAAAACAGATGGTTTGATGCCATTGGTTTTAGAATTCTATAAATATGTGGAACCTAAGATTAATAAGATGGGAGAAAAAATAAAGATTGTTGCTGCACGTGGTCCTTTTGCTATTGCTTCTCACATTATGGGAGTTACAGAATTTTTAATTGCAGTAAAGATGTATCCTGACGAGGCAAAGAGATTAATTGAAATTACAACAAAGTTAGCTATTGACTGGATCACTGCTCAAACTGAGGTGCTTCAAGATGTGGAAGGCATTATTTTGTTAGATGACATAATTGGTTTCTTCTCAGAAGAGGATTATTTAGAATTTGCTCATTCTGCATTGAAAAAGATCTTTTCTTCATTTGATTTTCCTGTAAAAATTTATCATAATGATACAAATAATGCTGTTTATTATAAATATCTTCCTGAATTAGGTATAAATATATTTAACTTTACTCATCTTCAAAATATAAAAGAAGTATATAAGGTAACTCAAGGTAAGATTTGTTTGATGGGGAATGTACCTCCTTTGGATGTGCTTGTGAAAGGTACCGAGGATGATGTTAGAAAGAGTGTAGAAAGTATTTTAAAGGATTTTGGAAAAAATAAAGGTCTTCTCCTTTCTGCAGGTGGTGGAGTATCACCTGGAACTCCTGAAAAGAATATTAGAGCACTTATTGAAACTGCTAAAAATTGGAAATTTTAATGATTAGAGGTGCTGGAGGTAGATTTATTTGTTAAAGAAACTTGCAATTGTTACTGGAGGAGCTCAAGGAATAGGAAAAGCTACCACTAAAAAATTTTTAGAGAGTGGTATTTCTGTAGTTATTGCAGATATAGATGAAGAGGCAGGAAGAGAGACGGAAGAAGAATTCTTGCCAATTGGAAATGTAAAATTTATAAAAACTGATGTGGCAGATGAGAATATGGTTAAAAACATGATAGAAGAAACCATGAGAATATTTGGTAGATTGGATATTTTAGTAAATAATGCAGGAATTGCCATAAATAAACATATATCAGAACTTACCTTAGAGGAGTGGAATAAGATACTCTCAGTTAACCTTACAGGGGCTTTTCTTTGTACTAAATATGCATATCCATATTTAAAAAAAGAGAATGGAGTAATTATAAATATCTCTTCTACCAGAGCTTTTATGTCCGAGCCTAATACTGAAGCATATTCCACCTCAAAAGGAGGGATATATGCTTTAAGTCATGCGCTTGCTATTAGTCTTGGACCTGATGTTAGGGTGAATTGTATAAGTCCTGGTTGGATTGAGGTAAGCGAATGGAAAAAGAGATCATTAAGAAAAGAGCCAGAGCTTACAGAGCTTGATCATAAGCAGCATCCTGTAGGTAGAGTGGGGAAACCCGAGGATATCGCAAATTTGATTTTATTTTTGGTCTCTGATAAGGCATCTTTTATTACAGGAGCACATTTTATTGTAGATGGTGGAATGACACGAAAGATGATTTATTTATAAATTTTTAAAATTTGACATCTATACATTTTTTATTGTACAATTCTGCTCAATTAAAAAAATCAAATTATACCTTTCAAATTAATTTAATAGGGGAGTTCTTTTATCTTTTTTTAACCTTTGGAGGTGAAACCATGGGGTTTAATGCTCGGCTTTTTAATAGGATATTTTCTAAAAGAAAGCCTGAGAGGAAGCTTATAGGCTATGTGGAGGGCTGGGTGAGTGCCATTGGAAATTTAGTTCTTTTTGTTTTTAAATTTCTATGTGGAGTATATCTGAATAGTATATCATTGATTGCAGATGCTTTCCACTCTTTATCAGATGTATTAACCTCTGTGGTTGTGATTTTGGGTTTTAAGCTTGGTGGAAGACCGGCAGATAAAGAGCACCCCTTTGGGCATGGAAGAATAGAACAAATAGCTACCATAATTATAGCTTTTCTCCTCTTGATTGTAGCTTATGATGTTGGTAGAAGTGCTGTAGATAGGATTTTAAAACCTCAAAAAGTAGAATTTAATATTATTATTTTCTTATTACTTATTCTCTCTGCCATATTTAAGGAATGGATGGCAAGATTTTCTATCTTTCTTGGAAAGAAGATAGATTCCTTATCTCTTATTGCAGATGCTTGGCATCACAGAAGTGATGCTATCGCTACAACTTTAGTTGCATTAGGGCTTGTTACTACAAGATTTGGTTTCTATGTATTAGATGGAATTATGGGAGTTGGGGTAGCTGTACTTATCGCTTGGGTAGGAGTAGAGCTTATTAAAAATTCTGCAAGTTTTCTTATTGGTGAAGCCCCCAGTAATGAGTTTGTTGAAAAGATAAAAAGTATTGCTCTCTCTATTCCTGGCGTGCTAAATCTCCATGATATTACATTACATAATTATCAAAGCAATATGGTGATTACTTTACATATTGAGGTTGAAGATAATATCAGTGCTAAAGAAGCTCATGAAATTGCTCTAAAGGTGCAAGATTCCATAAAAGGAAATATTGAGGACTCTCAAGTAATTGTTCACATAGATCCAAAAGGAGAAAGGGAGGATTAATTTCTAAAGCGTCAAGCCATCTTGTAAAAATATGGAAAATAATTTTTCATTCCAATGGCATATTACAGACCTTTGTAATTTAAGATGTAAACATTGTTATCAGGAAAACTTTGATAATAAAAAAGATCTTCCTATGGAAGAAGTAAGAAAAATTTTGGGAGATATAACTAATTCTTTAGAGATAAAAGGTTTTGATAGCATAGGAATAAATCTTACAGGAGGAGAACCTTTGGTTTCCCCTCTTTTTATTCCTGTTTTAGAAGAAACAGAAAAAAATCCTTTAGTAAGGGAAGTAAACATTATTACGAATGGAATTTTCTTAAAGAAGTCTTATCCGCAGATTAAAGATTATAAAAAGTTAAATGATATTAAAATCTCTTTAGAAGGAGCTAAAGAAGAGACTAATGATAGAATAAGAGGATATGGGAATTTTGAAACAGTATTAGAAAATTTAAAGGATTTTTCCCATAGTTTTCTCTTTATGTTTACATTAGCAAAATACAACTACGAAGAACTTGATGAGATGTATAAGCTGGCAAAAAATATGGGAGTAAAAGGCTTTATGTTAGAAAGATTTATTCCCTTAGGAGAGGGAGCAAAAATTAAAGATAAGGTGCTTAGTAGTTATGAATGGTATATGGTAATCCAAAAGATATCAGAATGGGCTGAGGTAGAGACGAAAGACTTACTTCCTTATAAGGCTTTCTTTATAAATTTTGAGAGTGATGAAATTTTGGGAGCTTTATGTAATCTGGGAGAATCATGTGCAATAATGCCTAATGGAGATGTGTACCCTTGTAGGAGACTTCCTTTAGTAATAGGAAATCTAATTAAAGAAAGTTTTGGCGATGTCTATGATAGATTGGTTGAATTTAGGAAAAGTTTAGAAAAAGAAAATTTAAAAGGGAAATGTTATTTATGCCCTATAGAGGATTGTATAGGTTGTAGAGCACTATCATATGCTGTTTTTTCTAATCCTTTTGAAGAAGATATTCAGTGTTGGGAAGATTTCTAAATCTGTCCCAGACTAAGTTGGTCAAATTCTTCTAATTTTTCTCTTAGAATTTTTAAGTTTATTACATCCTCTCGGTTATATAAAAGAAGCATTTCTAATGCATACTTATCATCAAATCTCACATATCTTTCCCAGAGAATCACTGCCAATCTTCCATCAACCTCTTTTAATTTTCTCTCTATCCCAAGTTTTCTCTCCACAGCTTTTAGGCCACCATAGAGATTCCTTTCCCAACATTTATACATAAGATCGTGATGGATGAAAAGTTCCTTAAGATCAATTCCTAATTTTTCCCTTATAAATGGTAAATCAAATCTTGAACCGTTAAAAGTATAAATATCTTTTACTTTTTCTAATATGAGCATCAAGTTAAAAGGAGTAATTTCATCTCCGATAAGCTGAATAAATCTTTCTTCCTCAAGGTTTTCCAGATATATACCAATAACGGTAATATCTGAATATATAGGACTTAACCCTGTAGTTTCTATATCTAAGTAGGCTGTATATGGAAAACTCATATTATTTTTTTAATTGAAGAACATGAATCTCTTACAATTAATTTTGTGGGAAGAATAACTTCTTTTCTTCTTTTCCTTCCCTTTCTAAATCTCTCAAAAAGAAGTTTTACTGCTGCCTCTCCAAGTTCGTAAGCAGGCTGGTAAATTGCAGTTAAAGGTGGAGAAAAATAAGGAAACCATTCCATATCATCAAAGGAGATTAAAGAAATATCTTTTGGTATTTTTAAATTTAGCTCAAAAATTCCCTTTAATGCTCCAAGAGACATTAAGTTATTAGTTGCGAAAATTGCTGTGGGTGGATTTGGTAAGCTTAGTAATTCTTTGACTCCTCTATACCCACTTTCTTCTTTAAAATCTCCTTCATAAATAAGGCTATCATCTTTTTTTATATTTAGATCTGAAAGAGCTTTAAAATATCCCTCTAATCTTTCAGATCCCGTAGTAGTATCAAGAGGTCCAGTAATAATTCCTATTCTTCTGTGTCCAAGACTTAAGAGATATCTTACTGCTTCATGAGCTCCACCTATGTTATCTGCAAGTACTACGTCCTCTTCTAAACCCTCAATTTTTCTATCCACAAGCACTACGGGAGTATTTCTTTCCCTAAATAGATCTAAATTATCTCTTGTTTCACTGCTTTTACTAGGAGTAATTATTAGCCCATCTACTCTTCTGCTAAAGAGTACTTCTATATATTTTTTTTCCTTTTCTACATCCTCGTCAGAATTACATAGGATAAGATTATAATTATATTTTGCAAGGTAATCTTCTACTCCTCTTACCACTTCAGGATAAAAGAGATTTGTAATATTTGAAATTATAAGCCCAATAGTACTTGAAACTTTTTTTCTTAGACTACTCGCGAGAGTATTAGGTCTGTAATCTAAAGCTTTTATAGCTTCATATACCTTTTCTCTCGTTTCTTTCTCTACATATCTTGTTTTGTTTATTACATGAGATACAGTGCTTATAGAAACCCCAGCAAGTTTGGCTACATCTTTCATAGTAGGTGATTTTTTTTCTTGTCTTCTCATTTTTTTCTCCTTGCTCTAATAATTTTAACCTTTTGTTATGAAATATAAAAAATATTTTTATTTTTATTATTTTAAATGTTTTTCTTCTTTCTTTCAAGAAAAAACAAAAGTTTATTTAAATTGACTTTTTAATGAAAATATTTTATATTAGTAGAAAACGATTAGCAATCGTTTTCTAAGGGTTAAAGGGGCAAATGAGGATTATAAAATGGGGATTTTTAAAAATCTATGTAACTTAATCTTTAATAAAGTTTTAAAAGATAAAGTAAAGGTATAATAGAGGAGGGAGACTGAGGTGAGAGATTATATTCTTAAACGGTTTCTTTATATGTTTATAACGTTACTTTTTATATCAATAATTGTATTTGTAATAATACAGCTACCCCCAGGAGATTTTCTTACCTCTTATATCGCTCAGCTTGCTGCCAGTGGTGAATCGGTAAACATAGAAACGATAGAAGCTCTAAAGCAGAGATATGGTTTGGATAAACCTGTTTGGGAACAATATTTACTTTGGGCTTGGAATGTACTTCATGGAGATTTTGGGAGATCTCTGATTTACAATAGACCGGTGAGTGAATTAATTGGAGAAAGAATTTTACTCACTTTTGTTATTTCTCTTTTAACTCTGCTATTTATATGGATAGTTTCTTTCTTGATTGGGACTTATTCTGCTACACACCAGTATTCTATAGGGGATTATATATTTACTTTTTTAGGATATATAGGACTCTCTGTCCCTGCGTTTTTAGTAGCCTTGATTATCCTTTGGTTTGCCTATGCTTATTTTGGACAAAGTCTTGCAGGACTATTCTCCCCAGAATATTTAGAGGCACCTTGGAGCTTTGCTAAGTTTGTAGATATGTTAAAACACATATGGATTCCTGTTATTATCATAGGTGCTGCTAATACTGCTGGACTGATAAGAACTTTAAGAGCTAACCTTCTTGATGAATTAAATAAACCGTATGTTTTAACTGCAAGGGCAAAAGGGCTTAAAGAATGGAAACTTATATTTAAATATCCATTGAGAGTTGCTATGATCCCATTTGTAAGTACTGTGGGATGGTCTCTTCCGTTTCTGGTTTCTGGTGCAGAGATAACATCAATTGTTTTAAACTTACCCACGTCAGGTCCACTTCTTTTGGAATCATTGCGAAATCAGGATATGTATCTTGCAGGAGCATTTCTTCTTTTATTAAGCTTCCTCACTTTAGTAGGTACGCTAATCTCAGATATTCTTCTTGCATGGGTTGATCCTCGCGTAAGGTATGAGTAGGGGGGTGGAGGTCTATGGCAGAATTAGAAAAAAGAGAAGAAATAAGTGAAGAGATCTTAAGTGAAAAAGAAGAAAAGATTTATGTAGCTTCTCAATGGAAGCTAATGTGGTGGAGATTTAGAAGGAATAAGCTTGCTATTTTAGGGGGAATAATCCTTATTATTTTTTATATAATTGCTGCCTTTTGTGAGTTTTTTGCTCCATATGATCCTCATCAGTATGATGTTAGATATGTACTTGCTCCACCTCAGGATGTTAGATTTATAGATGAAACAGGTTTCCACTTAAGACCTTTTGTCTATAGTTATCAAATGGAGATTGATCCGGTCACTTTACAAAGGATCTATAAAGAAGATAAGAGTAAAAAATATCCTATAAAATTTTTTGTGCGAGGACATGAATATAAACTTTTGGGATTATTTAAAACTAATATTCATCTTTTTGGGGTGGAAGAGGGAGGACATGTATTCCTATTTGGTACTGATAGTATGGGAAGAGATGTTTTTTCAAGGGTTATCTATGGTACTCGTATTTCTATGACTGTAGGACTTGTGGGTATTTTCTTGAGTTTTATTTTTGGAATTGTGATTGGAGGAATTTCAGGATATTATGGAGGTCCTTTTGATTTATTAATTCAACGTATAATAGAGATTATAAGAAGTATCCCCACATTACCTTTATGGATGGCTCTTTCAGCAGCGGTACCTGCTAATTGGTCTCCTGTAAAGGTGTATTTTGCTATATCCATAATACTCTCTTTTATTGGGTGGACTGGTCTTGCAAGAGAAGTAAGGAGTAAGTTTTTATCCTTAAGAGAGGAAGATTTTGTTACTGCTGCAAAACTTGCAGGAGCAAGTGAGAGAAGAATAATCTTTAGGCATATGCTTCCCTCATTCCTAAGCCATATTATTGCATCTTTGACTCTTTCTATACCGAGTATGATAATAGGAGAGACCTCATTAAGCTTTTTAGGATTGGGTATAAGACCTCCAGCTATAAGCTGGGGTGTTTTGATTCAAGATGCTCAAAACTTCAGGACTGTTGCTTTAGCCCCTTGGCTTCTTTTACCTGTAGTTTTTATTATCATTGTAGTTCTGTCTTTTAATTTTGTAGGAGATGGTTTGAGAGATGCAGCTGATCCTTATTCAAGATAAGGAGGAAACAAAATGGATAAATTATTAGAAGTAAAAGATCTAAAGACGTATTTTGTACTGGATGAAGGGGTTGTAAAAGCTGTAGATGGCATAAGCTTTGATGTTGAACCAGGAAAAACTCTTGGAATTGTAGGAGAATCTGGTTGCGGAAAAAGTGTTACTGCATTATCAATTTTAAAACTGACAGGTCCAAGAAGCAAAATTCAAGGGGAGATTCTCTTTCATAAAGATGGTGAAGTTATTGATATAACAAAATTAGATCCAAAAGGAGATGAAATTAGAAATATAAGAGGGAAAGAGATAGCTATGATATTCCAAGAACCAGGTGCTTCCTTTTCTCCTGTACATACTGTGGGAGAGCAGATTATGGAGGCTGTGATTCTTCATCAAAATTTGGATAAGAAAAAAGCAAGAGAAGTTGTTATAGAACTTATGAGAATTGCAGGTATTCCACGTCCAGAACTTAGGATTGATGAATATCCTCATCAATTTAGTGGAGGAATGTTACAGAGGGCAATGATTGCCATGGCTCTTTCCTGTAGACCACAGCTTCTTATTGCAGATGAGCCTACCACGAGCTTGGATGTTACTATTCAGGCTCAAATTTTGGAACTTATGAAAGAACTCCAAAAGCAATTTGGTATGGCAGTCATGATGATAACTCATAATTTAGGTGTGGTTGCAGAGATGGCTGAAGATGTTGTTGTAATGTATTTAGGTAAGATTGTGGAAAGTGCTTCTGTAGAAGAGATATTTCATAATCCAATTCATCCTTATACAAAAGCACTTTTAGAGTCTATTCCTAAAATTGGAAAAAGAGTAAAGGGAAGATTAAAAGCAATAAAAGGTATGGTTCCTGATCCTTATAATCTTCCTACGGGATGTAATTTCCACCCAAGATGTCCTGAATTTGTAAGGGGATTGTGTGATGTTAGAGTGCCAGAGCTAAAAGAAATAAAACCAGGACATAAAGTAAGCTGTCTATTATATGGAGAGGTGGAAAATCATGGATAATGTATTATTAGAGGTAAAAAATTTAAAGAAATATTTTCCTATTACAGAAGGATTTTTTAAGAGACAGATAGCTACAATAAGAGCTGTAGATGATATAAGCTTTTTTATAAGGGAAGGGGAAACTCTTGGACTTGTAGGAGAATCGGGTTGTGGAAAGACAACTACTGGTAAAGTGATTTTGAGGGCTTATGATCCTACAGATGGAGAGATAATTCTTCATGTGGATGGGGAGTCCATAGATGTATCTAAACTTCCTTATAAGGAGCTAAATAAAATAAGAAAATATATGCAGATGATTTTCCAAGATCCCTTTAGATCTCTTAATCCAAGAATGACCGTAAAAGATATTATTGGTGAACCACTTCTTGTAAATGGAATTGCAAAGGGAAAGGAACTTGACGATAGGGTAGCATACTTGATGAGAGAAGTGGGATTAAGACCAGAATATATGAGAAGATATCCTCATGCTTTCTCTGGAGGACAGAGGCAGAGGATAAGTATCGCAAGGGCTCTTGCTTTGAATCCAAAACTTGTGGTGTGCGATGAACCTGTATCAGCTCTGGATGTCTCTATACAAGCACAGGTATTAAATCTTCTTAGGGATCTCCAGGAGGAGTTTCATCTTACTTACTTATTTATTTCTCACGATTTAGGAGTAGTGGAGCATATTTGTGATAGGGTCGCAGTGATGTATGTAGGAAAAATTGTAGAACTTGCAAAGACGGAAGAGATATTTGAGAATCCAAAGCATCCTTATACAGAGGCTCTCCTTTCTGCGGTACCAAAACCTGATCCTAATATGAAAATGAAAAGGGTACTTCTAAAAGGAGAAGTACCTGATGCATCTAATCCTCCTTCTGGATGTTATTTCCATCCCAGATGTAATTATGTGAAAGATGTATGTAAGGAGGTGAGACCTGAATTAGCAGATATTGGCAATGAGCATTATGTAGCATGCCACTTTGCAAAGGAGTTAGATCTTAAAGGAATCCCAATTTCTTAAAGTTTTGGGGGTGAAGGTATGAGGTGTGTTAAGTTTCTATCAGTTTTATTAATTTTCCTGTTGATCTTTGGAAATACCATTGTAGGACAAAAGAAGTATAATGAGTCTCCCATGCTTGCTCAACTTGTTAAGCAAGGGAAATTACCTCCTGTGGAAGAGAGACTTCCTAAGAATCCTATAGTGGTAAAACCATTTGAGGA
>DAOSUP010000007.1:0-76987 GCA_035378845.1 Dictyoglomaceae bacterium | reverse complement strand
ACGGTTACTATCATTGAAGATATCTATGAGAAGAAAGATTATGAGATATTAAAAGAACTTTTTAAAGATTTTAATTCATTTGATTTTGATGGTGCTCTTAAAAAACTTCTCAAAAGTTTAATAAATTTATCTGGAGCAACTTTTGGTGGAATTTTTCAAGTATGTGATGGGGATATTGATCTGAAAGTCTTTTATCCATCTTTGGATATGGAATTTAGAGGAGATGATACGTCTATACTCCCAAAGATACTAAAAGGAGGTAAAAGCCTTTATATATTAGATATAAGAAAGATGCAGCTTTTAGGAATTGCTCCTAAAACAGTATCAGCCTTAGGTATACCTTTAAAATTTAAGGATAGAGTATTAGGAGCTTTAATTTTAGAGTTTAATAAGAAGACTAATTTAGAGAATGAAATGATTTCCTTTATTGAAAATTTAGGAGGATATATTGGATCAATTCTTGAATACACCAATACCCTAAATAATTATGAGGAATTAGAGGATAGATATAAGCTTCTTGTAGAACAATCTTTAATAGGGATTTTTATCCTTCAGGATAAAAAGATGGTGTATACTAACACTCAGCTATTAGAGATTTTAGGTTATCCTTCAAAGTTAGAAAAAATTGAAGATCTTCTGGGTTTAATGGTGGGAGAGTATAAAGGTAAATTTCAGTCAAGGTATGATGAGGCTTTTAAAAAACGACATTATGTAATTGATGAGTTTAAAGTAATGAGAGGAGACGGTATTTCTGTATATCTTGAGATTACTATTGTAAGTACTCTTTATAGAGGAAGACCAGCAATTATGGGTACTGTCCTGGATATTACATATAGAAAACAGCTGGAAGAAAAGTTAAAACTTCTCTCTAATACAGATCCTCTTACTAAATTACATAATAGAAGAGGATTTAATACTCTTGCAGATTATACTTTAAAATTAGCTAAAAGATTAGATAAAAAATTGGTATTAATATTTACAGATGTGGATAATATGAAATGGATAAATGATACTTTTGGACATAAGGTAGGAGATATGGCATTAAAAGAAGTAGCAGAAATCTTTAGAAAAACTTTTCGTGAAAATGATTTGATTGTAAGGATTGGAGGAGACGAGTTTGTGGTTTTATCGGTGGTAGATAAAGAAGAGGATAAAGAAGAACTCCTTTTAAGACTAAATAAGAATATTGAGCAGTATAATAATAGAGAAAATAGATTGTATAAGATCTCTTTAAGTATAGGGGCAGTCTTTTGCAATTCTACAGAAGTCTCTTCTGTAGAGGAAATTTTAAATAAAGCAGATAAATTAATGTACGAAGAGAAAAAGCTAAAGAAGAACACTTTAAAAAAGTGATATACATCACTTTAGTATAATCCATTTATGGATTATACTTTATTTGAAGGATCTTTAAGAGGGAGGTTTTAAAAAATGAGAAAATCTTTGATATTGATTACTATTTTTTTATTACTGTTTATGACTATGGGTATTGCTCAGGAAAAGGTCCAAGTTGAAAAAGATCTGGAAAAGATAATAATTGTTCCAAATCCTGATACAAAATTAAAAATTGATCTTTGGCTTAACAAATCTCAAGGAAGTGTTTATAAAATTGGAGAAAACTTAATTATATATGCAAAGGCGAATGATGATGTCTATTTATATATCTACGATATAACACCTGATGGAGCTGTTAGAGTTATATTTCCAAATACTTACTCTAAGGACAATTTTATAAAAAAGGATAGGACCTATAATTTCCCTGATAAGGCTACTTATAGATTTGAAGTCTCTCCTCCTTTTGGGAAAGAGTACATTGTTGGTGTTATAACTAAGAAGCCTATGGATATTTTCCCTGGGAAAAAATTTGAATCTATGGCACCAGGCTCAGTGATAGATAAAGCAGGTGAAAAAGCTTTAGAAAATTTGCAAAAAAACTTAAAGAAAGAGGAATCTAAAACCTGGGCTCAGAGTGTTACTTACTTTTATGTTCAAGAGGTTCAGCAGAAATCAAAAATAAATATACGTTCTAATCCTTCGGGAGCGCAAGTGTATGTTAATGATAAATATCAAGGAGACACTCCTCTTTCCCTTACGCTTTCTGCAGGAAACTATAGAATTACTTTAAAAAAGGAAGGGTATGAAAATTATGAGACTAATATTGTGGTTCAGGAAGGGAGAGATAGAGATTATACCTTTAATCTAAAAGCTGCTTATGGGAATCTAAGGATAGAAGCATCGCCTTCTGGATCTTCGGTATATCTTGATGGTGTTTACAAAGGAACTACTCCTCTTACTCTATATAATCTTCCTGCAAAAACCTATCTATTAAGGATTACTCATTCTGGATATCAGGAGAGAGTGGAAAGAGTAGAAGTGCAACCTAATAGAACTAACTATGTTTCCTACTCGCTTCTTCCTATTTATGGGGGTTTAAATATAAATTCTAATCCCCAAGGTGCAGATTTATATCTCAATGGAGTTTATCGGGGTAAGACTCCTGCCTTTATTAGTGACCTTGCTCCCGGTAGATATCAAATTCAGTTGAGATTAAATGGATATAAAGATTATGTAGGTTTTGTAGATGTCCCTTCAGGCTCTACTTCCTATTATAATCTTACTTTAATACCTCTTTCTGCTACTTTGAACTTTTTCTCAAATCCTCAAGGCGCAGATGTATATTTAAATGGTGTTTATAAAGGAAAGACACCTGTTTCTATTTCAGACCTTTCTTCAGGCTCTTATGATATAAGAATGGTACTTTCTGGATATGAGGAGTATAGAACGAGGGTTGATCTTTCACCTGGAGAAGTGAAACAAGTTAGTGTTACTTTAAATCCTATATCTTCTGAGGTATATATAGACTCACGTCCTCAAGGAGCGAAAGTTTTTATAGATGGAAAATATCAGGGAGTAACTCCTATTACTTTATATCTTCCTGAAGGGAGATATAATCTTACTTTAACCTTTTCTGGTTATACAGATCTGAATAGTAATATATATGTAGAAAAAGGTAAATCTTCTTATTTCTTTGTCCTTTCCTCTTTAACTACTCCTACTAATGTTTACTATCTTAATTTCAGTAAAGGTGGTTATGAGGGCAATCTTCTGGTTAAAAGAGCAGAAAATGTTTTTATGGAGAGAGAGCAAGATGCAACTTTTAATCTTTCGGTAAGACCTTCAGGGGTTTTTGAAGTGAGATTACCTGGATCTTTTAGATTTAAGAAGATTATTCTTAAATTAAATATTTCTTTCCCCGATAATAAAGGAGAAATTGAACCAAGACTGTCAGTATATGTAAATGGTAAAAACATTACTTTACCAATTTCTGTAGATGAAAAGGGGTATGTCGTACTAAAATGGGATATAACTTCTTATTTTATGGTAGATGGAGAGAATTCAATAAGTTTAAACGTTGTTCCTGAGGCGCAAAATAATGTGAGGATCAAGGAAATCATTATAGAAGGAAAATAAGATAATTTTGAGGAGTTTTAGTGAGACTATGTCCTTGTTGTAAAGAAGAACTAGTGATTAAAAGGATTCCTGCCTATTATGATAGATACTTGGAAGTAGACCAGTGTCCTCAATGTGGAGGAATATGGTTTGACAAATTTGAACTTATTGCAGCAAATCCCTATGGAGTAGATAATTTAATTACACCAAAAACATCAGAAAGTGTATGTTTATCTTTGGGGTGTCCTGTAGATGGGACACCCCTTGAAATTTTAAAAGACCCTATTATACCTAAGGATGTGATTATCTACTACTGTAATGAATGTAATGGAATGTGGCTATCTGCAGAGTCTTTAAAGAAATATAAAGATTTTCAGAAGGATAGATTAGCTAAGAAAAAAGAAGAAAGTGAATTACCAAAAGAGGTTGAAGAGAAAATTGATCAGCTTCTTGCTTCTCAAGAAAGAGCTTCCTCAGAAAATTTTGGAGAAGTGGAAGATAAAATGGCAGAAGTTGTTTCCTATGCCCTTATATTATTACGGATTTTATCATTCTTAAGAAAATAATAGTGAGGTGATAATGTGAGAGATTGGAATAGATTTCCTCAGATAAATCAGGTATCTTTACGTACAGTTTTTAGTATTGTTTTAGTAGTGATAGTTTTGGTATTGGTTTTCTCCAGTTTTTATTTAGTAGGTCCTGCAGAAGTGGGAGTTATTAAGAGATTTGGGAAAATTTCAGGTGTTTATGGTCCAGGAATGCATTGGAAAATTCCTATCGTAGATAAGTTAATAAAGGTAGATGTGGCTGCTATAAGGAGATTGGAAATTGGGTTTCGCAGTATTGGTTCTGGAGCTAATGTAAAATATAGGGATGTTCCTGAGGAAGCTCTTCTTCTTACAAAAGATGGAAAGATTGTAGATCTGGACTTTGTGGTACAGTATCAAATTGCAGAGCCTATTAAATTTATAAGCTATGTAAGAGAGGCTGAAAAACTTCCTAAGGATCTTGCTCAAGCTTCTATGAGACAGGTAGTAGGAGATTTTCTATTTGATGAGATCCTTACAATATCTAAGGGAGAGATTCAAGACCGTGTAAAGATGGTTCTTCAAGATCTTCTTGATGAAATTAATTTTGGAGTGAAAGTAGTTAATGTTCAGCTTCAAGATGTGGTACCTCCTGATCCTGTACAACCTGCTTTTCAAGAGGTTATAAATGCAAAATCTGAGAAGGATAAACTAATTTTAGAAGCTCAATCTTATTATAACCAAATCGTACCTGAAGCAGAAGGAGAAGCAGCTAAGATTATTGCAGATGCAGAAGCATACAAGAATGAACAGATTGAAAAGAGTAAAGGTGATGCTTATAGATATAAAACATTGCTAGATAAATATAAGAAAGCCCCATCACTTATTAGGACGAAACTCTATATAGAAGCGTTGGAAATTATTTTGCCTGAGACTAAGATTATTTTATTAGATGATCCCAAAGGTAGTATGAAGATTTTTAATCTACCTCAAGAGATTTTTACAAACACTTTGACTCTTCCTGAAGGAAGTGAGGGAAAATGAAACGTGTAATTTTGGGAATTATTCTTGTATTAGTTTTAGTTTTCTTTTTCCTTTCAGCCTTTGTTGTAGATGTGACAAAACAAGCAATAGTTTTAGAATTTGGGAAGCCTGTTAGGGTTATAAAAGATCCAGGATTATATTTTAAAGAGCCTTTTTTCCAAGAAGTAGTATCTTTTGAAAAGAGAATTTTAGAATATGAGTCAGAGCCCACGTTGGTGGTAACTAAGGATAAAAAGTCTATGGTACTTGATTCTTTTGCACTTTTTAAGATAACCGATCCTGTTTTATTTCTCAAAACTGTAAGAGACGAGCTTGGAGCTCAGACAAGACTTGATGATCTTATTTATAGTGAGATGAGGAGAGTTGTAGGACAATATGATTTTGATGATATTGTCTCAGGTAAGAGAGAAATGGTTTTTGAAGAAGTAACAAAGGCTTCACAGGAAAAGACAAGTGAGCTTGGTATAGAGATACTTACTGTAAGGATGAAAAGAGTCTCAGTTCCTGATGAGAACCTGAAGAAAATTTATGATTCTATGACTGCAGAAAGGCAGAGACAAGCCTCACTCTACAGAGCTGAAGGACAGAGAGAGGCTCAAAGGATAAGATCAGAGGCAGAGAAGAAAAGGACTCTTATTTTAGCTGAGGCATATAGGAAAGCTCAAGAGCTTAGAGGTAGTGGAGAAGCAGAAGCAGGAAGTATTCTCCAGTCTGCTCTTTCTTCTGACCCTGAGTTTTACCAGTTTTTAAGAAGTTTAGATTTATATAAAAAGGCACTTCCTGGAAATGTGCTTATAATTACGCCAGATTCAGAAATATTTAAATATCTTAGGAAGAAGTAAAATTAGCTACTATTTCTTAGTTTATTCTGGATATCTTGGATAGCTTTTTTAATAGCAAGATCAGATTGATAAAGTTCTTGTATCTTTTCATAGGCATGTAGAACTGTAGTATGATCTTTCCCGCCAAATTCCTCTCCAATCTTAGGTAAGGAAAGATCAGTAAGAGTTCTTGCTAAATACATGGCAATTTGCCTTGGTAAAGCTATCCCCTGAGCTCTTCCCTTCCCTTTTAACTGATCCACAGTGATATGGAAGTACTCTGCTACTGCTTGGATTATATTTTGTATATCTATGGTTTTTACTACAGGCTGTACAATATCCTTAAGTACAGTTTTGGTAAGCTCTAAATTTATAGGCATATTGTTTAGAGAAGCGAAGGCTACAGTCCTTATTAGTGCTCCTTCTAATTCACGGATATTAGATTGTATCTGAGATGCAATAAACTCTATTACTTCATCAGGTACTTTAACTCTTTCTGCCTCAGCCTTCTTTTTTAATATAGCTATACGTGTCTCTAAATCTGGTGGTTGAATATCTGCAATAAGTCCCCATTCAAATCTGGATCTTAATCGGTCTTCTAAGGTTGGAATTTCCTTTGGTACCCTATCACTGGTGAGTACAATCTGTTTTCCAGCCTCATAAAGAGTATTAAAAGTATAGAAAAATTCCTCTTGAGTCCTTTCTTTTCCTGCTAAAAATTGAATATCGTCTATGAGAAGCACATCTATATTTCTATATCTACTTCTGAATTTTGTCATTCCATCTTCTTTTATGGCATCAATGAGTTCTACGGTAAATTTCTCCATAGATGCATATACAACCTTTGCTTTAGGAAATCTTTCTTGTATGGAATGACCTATAGCATGTATCAAATGGGTTTTACCAAGACCTACTCCTCCATATATAAGAAGAGGATTATAAGCTTTTGCAGGGTTTTGGCTTACTGCTAATGCAGCTGCATGAGCAAATCTATTGCTATCTCCAACCACAAAAGTATCAAAAGTATATTTAAGATTTAAATTATTATATGAATTTGAAAGAAATTCTATTTTTCCCTCTTCAGAAATTGCCTCTTCTTTCTCATCAGCTAATATTTCTACCTTAAACTCTTTTTGAGTAACTTTTTTGATAATCTCTTCAATAAGAGAGAGATAGTACTCTTCAAGCCATTCCTTTGAAAATTTGCTTTGGGTTTGAAGAATAAATTTTCCTTCCTCTATACTTAGAGGCTTAAGGGTTTTTATCCATGTTTCAAAGCCAGGTCTACTTATTTCTAAAGATAAATAAGATAGGGCTTCTTCCCAGATATTTTTTACATCATCCATAAATCTTTTCTCCAAATACCATAAGAATTTCTGAAGAAATCAGACAAGGTAATTTTACCAGATATGACATCCACTTACAATTAAAAAAATTTTTGCAGTAAATATCTTGTTTAAGGTATAATCTTATATAAGATAAGTTTTGAAAGAAGGAGAAAAAATGGAAATAAAAAAGTTTCTAAAAAATGTCCCTCTATTTTCAGAACTTTCAGAAGAAGATTTAGAGAAACTTGCAAGTATCGCTCAAGTAAAGAATTATCCTAAGGGGTCTGTCATCTTTCAAAAAGATGAGGTAGGTAATTTTTTCTTCCTTATTGGTTCTGGAAAAGTAAAAATAATTTTGGAAACTGAAGAGGGAAAAGAAGGAATCCTTTCTATCTTGTATCCCACAGAATTTTTTGGAGAAATGTCCCTTTTAGATGAAGAACCAAGATCTGCTTCTGTAGTAGCTCTTGATGATACCTTGGTTATTGTCATTAGAAGAGACGAATTTCTGGATCTACTTTATAAACGTCCTGAGATTGCTCTTAAGATTTTGAAGACTCTCTCTTTGAGACTTAGAAAAACAAATAAACAGATTGAAACATTAATGTTTTTTGACGCCTCAGGAAGAATTGCTCATGTCCTTGTGGATATAGCTTTGGAGAAAGGGAAAAAGATTGATGAGGGTATTTTGATAGATTTGGAATTTACGAGGCAGGAACTTGGAAATTTGACAGGAGTTTCACGAGAGACAGTTATAAGAGTCCTAAAATCCTTTGAAGAAGATAAAATCATATCTATGGAAAGAAATCATATAATAATACGCAATATGGAAAAGCTGAAGCAAAGAATTTATTAAATGGAAAAGTACATCCTTCGGGTAGAAAGAGATTTAAAAGAAAGAGTTGATAAGTATCTTTCTGAAAAGCTTCTTCTTTCCAGATCTCAAATTCAAAAACTTATAGATGAAGGGTATGTTAAAGTAAATGAGGAAAGAGTAAGAACAAGCTATAAAGTAAAGTTTGGCGATAGTATAGAAGTGGTTATTCCTCCTCCAGAAAGTACTGAGATTATTTCCGAAGATTTACCTCTGGAAATTGTTTATGAGGATGAAGATCTTTTAGTAGTGAACAAACCTCGTGGCATGGTAGTACATCCTGCTGTAGGACATTTTCATGGTACTTTGGTTAATGCTCTATTATATAAGGTTAAAGATCTTTCGGGTATAGGGGGAGCTATAAGACCTGGCATTGTTCATAGATTAGATAAAAATACCACTGGTCTTTTAGTGGTAGCAAAAAATGATTATACTCATCACCATTTATCAGAACAGTTAAAACAAAGAACATTAAAAAGAGTATATTGGGCTTTATGCGAAGGAGAGATCCCTTGGGATAAAAAGAGAGTGGAACTTTCTATAGGTAGACATCCTGTACATAGAAAAAAGATGGCAGTGGTCTCTACAGGTAAGATAGCAATTACAAATTTTGAGGTTTTAGAGAGGTTTAAAGGATACACTTTAGTTTCTGCAAGGCTTGAAACAGGAAGGACTCATCAGGTAAGAGTACATCTATCACATATGGGATTTCCTATAGTAGGAGATGAGATTTATGGTAGGACTGATAAAAGATTTGGTATAAAAGGTCAGCTTTTACATGCAAAAGAGATATCTTTTATTCATCCGCGAGAAGGAACTATTATGAAGTTTACTGCTCCTTTACCTGAGGATTTTCAAAGAGTCCTGGATACCCTCAGGGAAGAATCTTAGTGCTTCTTCAGGTTTTACAAAAATTGTTTTTTCATTCCTATATATTACAAATCCAGGTTTTGCTCCCTTTGGTTTTTGTACATACTTTCTTTTAGTATAATCCACAGACACATAGGTAGAGTCTCTTCCCTTGCTAAAGTATCCTGCAAGAGTTGCTGCCTCCAATATAGTGCTTTCTGGGGGCTCTTTCTCGCTTGTTTTTATTATGACGTGAGCACCGGGAATTCCTCGGGCATGTAGCCATATGTCCTCAGGATTTGCCAAATGAAAAGTTATATATTCGTTTTGTTTATTATTTTTGCCTACGTAAATTTCAAAACCGTCAGAACTCAAGAATTTATGTGGTTCTAATTTTTTCTCCTTTCTTTTTTCTTTTTCCTTCCTCTCTCTTATATAACCTTCCTTTTCTAACTCTTCAGCTATTTCTCTCAAGCCCATAAGAGAGTCTGCATTATCAATAGAGTAATCCAAAGAGTGTAGATAATATAATTCTTCCTCTAATCTTTCCTTCTGATCTTTTAAAATTGAGATCCCCTTCTTTAATTTTTTATACTTTTTGAAATATTTTTGGGCATTTTCTATAGATGAAAGAGAGGGATCTAATGCTATTTCTAAAAATTCCTCTTGGTTATAAGGGTTTGGAAGTATAACTTCTTCAATACCTTTTCTTACCTTCTTCTGATTTAGAAGAAGAGCCTCTCCTTTTATTCTAAAGGTCTCAGCTTCTTCTCCTTCCTTTATTTGTGTTTCAAACTCTCTTATTTTATCTTCCACTTTTTTAATGTTATTTTTTACAACGTCTGAAAGCTTCTTTTTCTCCTGATCAAATAAGATCTTTTCAAAGGCATAAGAATATATAAAGTCTATTGCTTTATGTAACTTCTCAAATTCTCTTTTCTCAAGATGCTCATACTCTTTTAAGGGGAAAAGAGAATAAGCTATAGGCTCATTATTTATAAGGTAGACTATAAACTTAAAATCTTTTTTAATAACCCTTTCCTTATACTGAAAAATTCTCTCTTTTAAAATTGATTCTTCGTCTTCTGTTAACATAGATGGAGTTTTATTAGAAAGTTCTCCTAATATCTCTTTAACTATTTGTGGATTCATATGAGATATTTCTCTTAGGAGTAGATCCTTTAAAGGGATAGCCTTTTTAAAAATTTCCTCTAAATTTTCATCTTTAAGATCTATTAGTGAAAATTTCTGGGTCTTAGGAGGATAGATATATGATATTCCTGGTAGAATTTCTCTAAATCTGCTTATCTCACTGGTGACATGTTTTATAGAATCTATTATGATGTTATTTTCATTTAGAAGAATTAGATTGCTATATTTTCCCATGAGTTCTAAGACAAGTTTTTTATCTTCATCAAGAGATCTTTTCCATCTAAATTCTATAATTCTTTCTTGAGGTACAAGATTCATATCCCAAAGGCGTGCCCCTTCTAAGTGCTTCCTAAGAAGCATAGCAAAGGAGGGGGGCTTCATAGGATATGGGAAGTCCTTCTTTGTTAACTGTATTCTATATAATTGAGGATGTACTGAAAGTATAAGATTTGTTCTTCCTAAGCTTGGAGAATATAAATTAATGAATACCTCTGTATTCCCTATCTGATAGATTTTTTCTATGATGGAATTTATTAGAGAGGCATAAACTTCCTGGTAAAATATTTCTAATGTTAGTAAATCAAAACTTAGTTTAATACTCATAATTTATTTTGGAGCATTCATTAATATATTCTCAATCTCATCTAAAACGTCTTGAGTTAATGTTATATCTCCAGCCCTCAAGTTTTCTTTTAATTGGTCTGGTTTACTGGCTCCTGCAATAGCAGAAGTAATTTCGGGTCTTCGTAAGATCCAGGCAAGAGCAAGCTGAGACATGGTGAGTCCAAGCTCTTTTGCAAGCTCAGTTAATTTTCTTACCTTCTCTATGTTGTCTTCGGTAAGCTCATTCTTTAACCATTCACTCCAGGTAGCTCTGCTTCCTTCTGGGATACCATTATTATATTTCCCTGTAAGGATTCCTTGTGCAAGGGGAGAGAATACTGTGATCCCTATTCCATGTTTTGCACAAGTGGGAATAATTTCAGGCTCAATATGTCTATCAAGCATATTGTATCTTGGCTGTTCTACTTGTGGAGGATAGGCATTATATTTGATAGCTGTACCTATAGCACTCTCTATTTGGGCTGCAGTCCAAACGCTGGTACCCCAATAGAGTATCTTTCCTTGATGTACCAAATCATCCATAGCTCTTACGATTTCATCTATGGGAGCTTCAGGATCAAAGCGATGGCAGAAATAAATATCAAGGTAATCTGTCTCAAGACGTTTCAGAGATCCTTCTACTGATTCCATAATATGTTTTCTGGAAAGTCCTCTGTCGTTTACATTATCGCTCATAGGCCAATATAATTTACTGGAAATAACAAGGTCTTGTCTACGAAAATCTTTTATAACCTTTCCTACCACTCTCTCTGCTTCTCCCTTAGCGTATGCATCTGCAAGATCTAAGAAATTTACCCCATTTTCTATAGCGGTATATATACATTGTTTAGTAACTTCAAAATCTACCGTTTCCCCAAAAGTCAGCCAGGCTCCAAGTCCAATAGCACTTAGTTTAACCCCTGCTTTGCCTAAATTTCTATATTTCATAATTATCTCCTCCTTTCTAATATTCTTATTATTTTATTTCTATAATTTCTCCATTCTCAATATTTTTGGAGATTATACTCCAAGAGGGAGAAAATTCAAGATAAAGTGTTATGAGATTTGGACAATTTTTCCCTAATATCTCTTTGTGCATCTCGTATTTTATAATCTGGTCCATATCTCCAAACTCAGGATTTGCCTCCTCTTTTGGTTTTATTCTTACTTCTATAACTTCTCCACATCTTTTACACTTTACTGCTACTATAAAACTGTCAGAAGTTGGAGAATTTTGAGAGGAAAATAATCTTTTTATCCATTTTGACATTTTTACCTCCTAAATTTTGTGAAATTCTATTTATATCTTTAATTCTATCTTAAAATTCCTCTTGACAAAAGGTATCATTAAATGTTTAATTAAAATATAACTTTTTTTTCAAGAAGAAATTATTATTTGAGGTGAGGCTGAGGTTGGTATTTATAAAGACGGGAAAAGGTGGAAGAGCAAATCAGCAAAGGGAAATAAATATGACCATAATTCTTAATGGTTTTTTGCGATTTAGAAATATTTCCCGTACCGAACTTGCACGTAAATTTAATTTAAGTAAGAGTACAATAACAAGGCTTGTCAGTACTCTAATTTCTGAGGGGATGATTATTGAGATTGAACCCTATAAGACAAAGAAAATTGGTAGGAAACCAATTTTAATAGGTTTAAATCCTGATTATAAAAATGCTATTGCAGTAAAGGTAGGAGTTACACATACTATTATTGCAAAGATTGACTTCTCTATGAAGATTAAGGAATTAAGGATTTTTAATACTCCTAAAGATCCTAAAGAATTCTTAGAAAAACTTATCAGATATACAAAGGAGCTTTTTTCTGAAGGTTTAGAGAAAACTTATGCTATAGGAATAGGTATTCCAGGAATCGTAGACAATACTTTTAAAAATGTAGTTACCGCTCCAAACCTTAACTGGAGAAATCTTCCTTTGGGAGATATGATTTCGGAGGCTATGGAGGAAAGTTTTGGTAAAAATATTCCTGTTAAGATGGATAATGAAGCTAATATGGCAGTAGTTGCTGAAGGGATGCTTGGTGCAAGAATAGAATATAATGATGTAAATATAGTTTATATATTTATTGGTGAGGGAGTAGGAACTGGACTTATATTAGATGGTAAACTATATAGAGGTAAGGCAAATACTGCTGGTGAGTTTGGCCATATGATAGTAAGCAAAGATGGAGTTAAATGTAAATGTGGTAATTTAGGATGCTGGGAGAGATATGCTTCTTTAGGAAGTGACCTTGCAAGAAGAGCAGGATTTAACTTGGAAGAGAGAACATATACTCCTTCTGATAAAAAGGCTCTTAAGGATTTCATAGAAAATATTAGTATTGGGATAATAAACATAGTGAATGGACTTAGTCCTGATGTAATAATCTTAGGTGGACCTCTTATTCACTCTGGTACTAAAGATATATGGGAAGAAATAAAAGAAGAACTTTTAAAAATAGTAAGTGAAAGAAGTATAACTCAAGATACAGGTAAGGTAAGGATGGAACTTACGTCTTTTTTGGATTATCCGGCAGAACTTGTAGGTGCAGGAATCTGGGCTTTCTGGGACATTTTTGAAGGTCCGGTACTTTCTACTGTTTAATTAAAGCTAAAAAAGTTTAATTAGGGGGGGTGATAAAGGGTTTTTGGGGATAACCCCTTTTCATTCTAAAAACTCTTAAGGGGGAAATACTTATGAAGCGTAGAATTTTAGCTTTGAGTTTAGTTTTAGTACTTCTTCTAACCATGTCTTCTTTAGCTCAACAAAAGGGAAAACTTGAAATTTTTAGTTGGTGGACTGCGGGGGGTGAAGCAGAGGGACTCCAAGCACTCCTTGATCTTTATCAAAAGAAATATCCTGGTGTAGAAGTTATTAATGCTACTGTAGCAGGTGGAGCAGGAGCAAATGCAAAGGCAGTTCTTAAGACAAGAATGCTCGGTGGAGATCCTCCTGATACTTTCCAAGTGCACGCTGGACATGAGTTGATTGACACATGGGTAAAAACAGGATTTATGGAATCACTAACCTCTTTATATAAGCAGGAAGGTTGGGAGAAAGTAATGCCTAAGGGGATTCTTGATATTGTCACTTATAACAAAGAGTACTGGTCTGTGCCAGTGAATATTCATAGAGCAAATGTACTTTGGTATAACAAAAAGATTTTTGCAGAGAATAATCTTAAACCACCAAAGACCTTTGATGAATTCTTTAAAGTGGCAGATGCTCTTAAGGCAAAAGGTATCACGCCCTTTGTTATAGGAACTAAAGAAGGATGGGAAGCAGCTCATATATTTGAGACGGTGCTTATAGGAAAACTTGGATCTGAAGGTTATAAGGGACTTTGGACTGGAAAGACTAAGTGGGCAGATCCTAAAGTTACAGACGCTTTAGAGACTTTCAAGAAGATGTTAACTTATGTTAACTCTGACCATCCTGCAAGAACATGGGATGAAGCATGTTCATTAATAGTGGATGGTACAGGTGCTATGACAATTATGGGAGACTGGGCAGTAGGATATTTCTATGCAAAAGAGTTCAAAGATTTTGGATGGGCTCTTGTTCCTGAGAATACTGGTATTTTTGATGCTCTTTCTGACAGCTTTGGACTTCCTAAGGGAGCCAAGAATAGAACTAATGTAATCAATTTCTTGAAACTTCTCGGCTCTAAAGAAGGACAAGAGGCATTCAATTTGAAGAAAGGTTCAATTCCTGCAAGAACTGATGTAGATAAATCAAAGTTCCCAGAGTATCAAAGATCTTGTATGAATGATTGGTTGAAAGACAAGATTGTACCAAGTGTAATGCATGGTGCAGCAGCTTCTGAAGGATGGGTCACTGAGTATAAGGATGTAATTTCACTCTTTATAGTAAGACCTGATGTTAAAACAACCCAAAAAGCTCTTGTTAACGTAGCTATAAAAAACGGGGTTAAGCAATAAGTAATTAGGGGGAAAGGATCTCCCTTTCCCCCTTTTAAAGAAGAGGTGATTTATCTTGCAAAAAGATAAATTGTATTCTTTTCTTTTTCTTCTTCCCTCTATCATTCTTATAGGCATATTTGTTTATGGATTCATTGTATGGACAGGATTTATATCATTTACTAATTGGAATGATATTTTCCCAGATTTTTCTCTTGTGGGTTTTAGAAATTATATAGAGCTTTTTCAGAATCTTCGCTTTCAAATATCTATGAAAAATACCCTTGTTTTTACGTTTCTTTTTTTAATTTCCTCTCTTATTATTGGTTTTTTACTCGCAGTTCTTTTGGATCAAAAGATTCGTGTAGAGAATATATTTAGAAATATATATCTTTTCCCAATGGCAATATCTTTTATAGTTACTGGAGTAGTTTGGAGGTGGATTTTAAATCCTGGTACTTCTGGAAATCCTATAGGTTTAAACCTTATATTTGATAAGCTTGGTCTTTCTTTTCTTAAAAGTGGTTGGTATACAGATCCTAAAATTGGCATAAAAGCAGTGGTTATTGCAGCAGTATGGCAAATGTCTGGATATGTGATGGCTATGTATCTTGCAGGGATAAGAGGTATACCATCAGAACTTTTTGAAGCGGCTCAGGTAGATGGAGCAAGTACTTGGAAGGTTTATAGATATATAGTTGTTCCTCTTCTTCGTCCTATTACTTTAGGAGCAATTATTATCTTAGGACATATATCTTTGAAGATCTTTGATCTTGTGGTAGCTATGACGGGGTCTGGAGCAGGTTTTTCTTGCGATGTACCTGCTCTATTCATGTATGATACTACCTTTAGGGGTAATCATTTTGCTCAAGGAGCATGTATAGCTATTATTCTTCTCCTCTTAGTAGGAGTTCTGATCATACCTTATCTCACATATAGCTTGAGGTCGGAGGTTAAAAGATAATGAAAGTGGGAAGATTTCTTATATATCTTTTTTTGATTCTCTTTGCTATTTTCTATCTTACGCCAGTTTATGTACTTCTTACCACAAGTTTAAAAAGTTTCGCAGAAGTAAATTTAAAAGATATGTGGAATTTACCTAAAAGTATTAGCTTTGAAAGTTTTGTCCAAGCATGGAAAGGAGATCCTTCTCGTGGTTTAAGAGGGCTTTCCCAGAATTTTTTAAATAGCTTATATCTTGTAATTCCTGCTACCATTCTCTCTGCTTTTTTGGGTTCTATGAATGGATATGTACTTACTAAATGGAAATTCAAAGGGGCAAATGTCATATTTCCTCTTATTCTCTTTGGGATGTTTATACCTTACCAAAGTATTCTTATACCTCTGGTACAAACATTACAAAAGATCGGGCTTTATGGCAGTATTCCTGGACTAATTTTTGTACATGTGGTATATGGTATTCCTATAACAACTCTTATCTTCAGAAATTATTATGCTACGATCCCCTCAGAACTAATTGAGTCTGCAAAGATTGATGGAGCAGATTTTTTAGGGATATATAGAAAAATTGTTTTTCCCGTTTCTATGCCAGGTTTTGCTGTAGTAATGATTTGGCAGTTTACCTCTATATGGAATGATTTCCTCTTTGGACTTGTGGTTGCTCCAAATCCTGCAGTACAACCTATTACAGTAGCCTTAAATAATCTTGCAGGAAGTTATTTTGTGGAATGGAATATTCAGATGGCAGGGGCTTTGATAACAGCGCTTCCTCCGATATTAGTATATATCTTCTTGGGTAAATACTTTATGAGAGGACTCCTTGCAGGGTCTCTTTCTGGAACGTAATAAAAAGATAGGGAAAGTATGAGTCTTTCCCTATCTTACCATCTTTTAAGATATGCTTCGGTAATATATCTCTTCATCATTCTATGAGTATTAAAATATGATCCTATATTTGCTATAGAGTTTTTCATTATTCTTATCCAATCATCGGGATGGTGATAATATGTGGGTATTATAATATATTCAAGCTTGTTATAAAGATCATCAATCTCTTCTTGAACATGGTTTTCAATGCTTCTCTCCTCAGAGGGTGAAGGTCCTATAGACCACCCAGTATATCCTTCTACATGTCCTTCAATCCACCATCCATCAAGAACACTAAAGTTTATAACCCCATTATGAGCTGCCTTCATCCCACTGGTACCAGAAGCTTCTAATGGTCTCTGAGGAGTATTTAACCATACATCTACCCCGGCTACTATTTTTTTTGCCATATCCATATTGTAATCTTGTAGATATACGATTTTAATATCATTTTCTAAAGCCTTTTTATATTCAAAGATCTCTTGTATGAGTTTTTTAGCTTCAATATCATTAGGATGAGATTTTCCTGCATATACTATTTGGATTAGTCCTTTCCTTTTTACTCTTCGTAGTCTATTTATATCAGAAAAGAGAAGATGTGGCCTTTTGTATGCTGTTACTCTTCTTGCAAATCCAATAGTTAATACATTTTCTTCAAATTTTTCTCCTGTCTGCGCATATATAAAATCAATCAACTCTCTTTTGGATTGTTGATGAGCTTCCCAGATCTCTTCGTCTGGTATGAATTGAACCCTTGAAAGAAGTTCAGGCTCCTTAGCCCATCCCGGAATATATGTATCATAAACCTTTCTGAAACTTGAGGATGTCCAAGTAAAAGAATGTACTCCATTAGTTATAGCAAAGATCTTATGTCCTGGAAACATAGCCTCAGATATTTCTTGATGCCTTTTAGCTACGCCATTTACGTATCCTGAAAGATTTAGGGCAAGAAGAGTCATATTTAAAGCATCTTCTCCTGCAAATTTTTTAATAATATCCAAAGATATATAATCTCTCATTATTTTAGATATAACATCATAAGAAAATTTATCATGTCCTGCTTCAACTGGGGTATGAGTTGTGAAAATACATTTTTCTCTTACTATCTCTGCAATTTCCTCTAAACTCTGTCCATTTTTTTGTGCTTCTTTAAAGAGTTCTAAGGTGAGAAGAGCAGAATGTCCTTCATTTAGATGATATTTCCCTATATTTAGATTAAGCTCTTTTAAAACTCTTGCTCCACCTATACCAAGAACAATCTCTTGTTTTAACCTATTCTCTAAATCTCCTCCATATAGTACATCAGTAATACCTCTATTCTCCTCGGAATTTTCTGGAAGATTAGTGTCCAGAAAAATGACTGGCACTGTAGATCCGTAGAGAGAAGTCCAGTAATATACCCATGGTTGAATAAAAACCTTTCTTCCCTCTATTTCTACGTAAGTTTTTATAGGAATCTGTGTCATAAATTTTTCAGGTTCCCAAGTTGCAGGATATTCTATCTGAGTGCCATCTTCTTTAATTTCCTGTTTGAAATATCCCTTCCTACTTATTTGAGTTACTGCTATAAATGGGATATTGAGATCTGCTGCTGTTCTTACAGTGTCTCCAGCAAGTACTCCTAATCCACCGCTATATGTAGGTATGTCTGAAGTAAGTGCTATTTCCATGGAGAAGTAAGCTATAGCTTCCTCCTTTCTTAGTTTTTCAAATATTTCTGTATCCATTTCAAAGATTAAACCTCCCTTTTTTAAACTTAATCAAAATCATACAATAAAAAAAAATTAATTTCAAATAAGTAAAATTAGCAAAACTCCAGCAGACAACCTGCTTTACTATAAAATTAACATGTGTTAGTAAATATTTTTAAAATTTACTTTTAGTAAAACAAGAATGAAAAATGTGAAGTAATATTTGCAAAATTATAAAACTTAAGTTATAATTTTTTGTAAAAAGAGATGGGATAATAAAAGGAGGTGTTTAAAATGGAAGATATTAAAAAGATCTTAAAGCTTCTTGAAGAAGGGAAAATTACTGCAGAGGAAGCAGAAAAGTTGATTGAGGCTATTGAAAACAAAAAAGAAGAAAAGAAGGAAGGATTTAATTTAGGAAACATAGGAGAAATGATTTCTGGAGCTATAAGTTCTGCAGTTTCTGTAGTACCAAAGGTTATTTCAGGAAGTATTAAAGCAAGAGGTGAAGTAAAAGAAGAGATAGGATGGGATTTAGAGAAGCCTTTTTTTGTTGAGATAACAGGTGGGGAATTAGACATAAAAGTAGGGGAAGAGCCTAAAGTAATAGTAGAAGGGGAAGGCGTATATAACCTTGGAGAAGACATAATAAAACTTTCTGTAGGAAGTTTTATTTTGACAATTCCTCGGTTTAAGCTGATCAAATTGAAACTTTCTGCAGGTGATGTGAAAGGAAAAATAGCTTGTGATGAATGTGAATTATATATGTCAATGGGAGATATGGATTTGGAATTAGAGGCAAAAAAGCTAACAGCAGAACTGAGTATGGGAGATTTGGATATAAATCTTGTTTCTTCCCCCGAATATGCTACTTTAAAATGTAATATGGGAGATATGAATATAAAGCTTCCAGAGAACTTTGATGGTAAGGTAATTGCTAAGGTGGCTTTAGGAGATGTCTCTGTAGGAAGAAAAGCAGATGTAATAAAAGATAGAAACTGCTATATATATAAAACAGGTGAAAAATCTGTAATTGAAGTAAGTTGTAAGATGGGAGACGTAACTGTATATTAGAGATTTTTTAGTCCTCCCCTGAGTTTTTGATTTTTACAGGTGTTTAAGTTATACTAAAGAAAAATTTTGCTCAGGGGAGGATTCTTATTTATGGAGATTCTAAAACTTAACGGTGAATGGGAGTTTAAAAGTAAAAGAAATAGGAAGTGGCTTAAAGGTAAAGTCCCAGGATGTGTACATTTAGACCTTATGGAAAATAATGAAATTGCCGACCCTTTTTTGGGGGAAAATGAACTAAAGGTTCAATGGGTAGAGAAGGAGGATTGGGTTTATCGTAAGAGGTTTAATGTAAGTAAAGATTTTTTGAGTCATTCTTTTATAGAGCTTGAATTTGATGGTATAGATACCTTTGCAAATATATATCTAAATGGCAAAAAAATTGGTGAAACAGATAATATGTTCATCCCTTGGGCTTTTAATGTAAAAGATTATTTAGTAGAAGGTGAAAATGAGTTAGAAGTGGAATTGCTATCTCCATCAAAAGTACTTGAAGAAAAGGCAAATAATTATCCTGTAAAACTTCGTGGAGGCGATTATTCTTCCAGAGTTTTTGGAAGAAAAGCTCAATATTCTTTTGGATGGGATTGGGGACCGCGGCTTGCTACTTCTGGAATTTGGAAATCTGTAAATCTTAGAAGCTGGGATAGAGGCAGAATATTTGATGTTTGGGTACCTACAAGAACTATTAATAATCCGGCTCAAATAAATATTGAGATTGATATTGAACTTGAAGAGGCAACATCTATAGATGTTGCCTTTCGTATTATTTCTGATAAACCTGTTTTAGAACAGCGTTTGAGATTTACATTGCCTGAAGGGAGAGTTTTTCTTAAAATTCCATTAAACATTAAGAATCCAAGATTATGGTTTCCTAAGGGTTATGGGGAGCAACATTTATATACATTACAACTTATCTTATTAGATCAAGAGGGAAATGTACTGGATAAAGTGGAGGAAAGATTTGGAATAAGAAAAATTGAATTGGTAACTCAGGAAGATGAAAAAGGGGAAAGTTTCATATTTAGGGTAAATGATATCCCTATTTTTGCAAAAGGAGCTAATTTTATACCTTTAGATAGTTTTCTTCCACGAGTGAAGGAAGAAGATTATAAATTTCTTCTTACAAAATTAAAAGAAGCAGGAGCAAACATGCTAAGGATTTGGGGTGGAGGAGTATATGAAGATGACATCTTCTATGATCTCTGTGATGAACTTGGAATAATGGTCTGGCAAGATTTTATGTTTGCTTGTGCAGAATATCCTGATGATGAGGAGTTTTCAGGTAAGGTTCAGAAAGAAGCAGAATATGTAGTGAAGAGACTTAGGAATCATCCTTCTATTGTAATTTGGTGTGGAAATAATGAGAATTATTGGGGATATCATGCTAAATGGTGGGGTGAAAGAGAAAAATTCTGGGGAGAAGAGATATACAGTAAAATTTTGCCTGATGTCTGCGCGAGACTTGATCTTACAAGACCTTATTGGTTCGGTAGTCCTTATGGAGGAAAAGATCCCAATAGTGAGGAAGAAGGAGATAGGCATAATTGGGATGTTTGGACAGGGTGGAAAGACTATAAGGAGTATCTAAAGGATAATGGAAGATTTATAAGTGAGTTTGGATTCCAGGCTCCCCCTTCATTGAAAACTATAAAAAGATTTATATCCTCAGAAAAGGAATTCTATCCTCAAAGTAGAGATATGGAATTCCACAACAAGATGGCTGAGGGAACAGAAAGAATAATTAGGTATATAGCAAGATATTTTAAAATCACGTCTAATATGGAGGCATATACATACCTGTCCCAAGTTAATCAAGGACTTGCTCTTAAAACTGGTATTGAACATTGGAGAAACAATAAATTCCATACCTCTGGGGCTTTAATATGGCAGTGGAATGATTGTTGTCCTGTAGTGAGTTGGAGTATTATTGATTATTATAAAGAATTAAAACCTGCTTATTATTTTGTGAAAAGGGCTTTTGGAGATATAAAGGTAAATATTGAAGAAAGAGATGGAAAACTTTATATTTTCGGGGTAAATGATACGCTGAGACCTATAGAAGGAAAAATTGAAGCTATCTTCAGTACTTTTAAAGGTCAAGGGAAAGGAAGAAAAGAGGTAGAAGTTGAAATTCCTGCAAATTCTTCTATAGTTCTTACTTCTATTCCTATGGGAGATGTGAATAAGTTTGAGGAGTTCTTTTATGTAATTCTTTATGATAGAAAAGGTTTTATCGTTGATCGCAATGAACATTTCTTTGCTCCTTTTAAGCATTTGAATTTACCTAAAGCTGAAATTCTCTACTCTTTAGAAGAACTTGATAAAGAAATATTCATGTTACACCTTGAAAGTGATTTCCTTGCCTTGTGGACTGCTTTGGAGTTAGATAATGCAGAATGGGAGGATAATTACTTCAATATTTATCCTAAGAGTAAATATAATGTAATATTTAAGGCACCTTATTCTCTAAAAGAGGTAAAAGAGAACATAGAAGTTAATGGATTTAATTTAAAAAGAGCAAGAAAACTTTAATAAACCGTTAGAGTAAGCGGTCTTAATAGGCTTTTCTTATAGGATATTTAAGGGAGGAGCATATATGCCCCTCCTAATTTTTACACATATTTGATGCCGTCTTCTTTGAGAAAGTCAATGATTTCATCTATGTATGCAAAGGCAAGAGCAACTACAGTGTCTGCTCCACCATAGTATATACTAAGTCTTCCTGTTTCCGCATCACATAAAGCTGCACATGGAAATGCTACATTAGGTACATCTCCTACACATTCATAATATTCTTGAGGCGAGAGAAGATAAGCTCTAGATCTATATTTCACGATCCATGGTTTTTCTAAATCAAGGAGAGCTGCTCCAAAGCTATACACGTAGCCGTTACAAGAAAGAAGAACTCCATGATAGATAAGAAGCCATCCCTCGCTGGTCTCAATAGGAGTTGGACCTGCTCCAATTTTTAGAGACTGCCATCCTGAAAATTGATATCCTGAAGACATCACATGTCTATGACATCCCCAGTGAATCATATCAGGACTTTCACTATAGAAAATGTCTCCAAAGGCAGTATGCCCTTGGTCAGAAGGTCTACTAAGCATAGCATACTTCCCATTGATCTTTTTAGGGAAGAGCACCCCATTTCTATTATATGGAAGGAAAGCATTCTCTATCTGATAAAATTCTTTGAAGTCAAATGTATATCCTACTCCTATAGTTGGTCCATGATATCCATTGCACCAAGTAACATAGTATCTATCATCAATAAATGTTACTCTGGGATCATATTTATATTCATTTATTAGTGGATCTCTTGTTTTCTGAATAAAGTTTATGGGCTCTTCTTCAAGGACCCAATTTATTCCATCTTTGCTAAATCCTGCATGCAGGTTCATGGCTCTTGTTCTGTCATCCACTCTAAAAACTCCAGCAAATTCTCCATTGAAGGTTACTACTGCACTGTTAAATATGCTATTGGATCTTTTTATATGGTTTCTCTTAATAATTGGATTTTTAGAATAGCGCCAGACTATCTCAGTACTACCCTTAGGGCGATCTTCCCACGGAAGATTAGGAATTTTTTCACCAATAACTTGTATTTTTCCCATAATAAAGGTTCCTCCCTTTTTTGTTTTTATCTTATCTTAAGGAGAGTTGTAAGTCAACAAAATACAATGAAAATGGTAACAAGTCTAAGGATTTTTTGTCCCCCCGTCCCCCTCCCCGGATTTCTTTTAAAGTCTAAAGGCAAAAATAAGATTTAGGTTTATTTTAGGTTCTTAGAAAATTTCAGGTGGCTCCTCGGGCAGGATTCGAACCTGCAACCCGCCGGTTAACAGCCGGCCGCTCTACCGTTGAGCTACCGAGGAATGAGAGACTATAAACTTACAATTGTGTAAAATTATATATAAACTTTATTTAAAAATCAAGGGGTAACAAAAAAGAGGCTTATTTGTATTAAAATTTCCATTTTTCTTTAAGCATCTTATCAAGTATAATTTTGTTTAGTAATATAACAAAAGTGTGAAAAAAATAATAAAGTATGAAAAGGAGGAAAGTATATGGCAAAGCTTGTTTTTCCTAAAGATTTTTTATGGGGTACAGCTACAGCATCTTATCAGATAGAAGGAGCCGCTTATGAAGATGGTAAAGGAGAGAGTATATGGGATAGGTTTTCTCATACGCCTGGCACCATATATCAAAATCAAACAGGGGATGTAGCTTCTGATCATTACCACCATTGGGAAGAGGATGTAGAGTTAATGTCCTTTATGGGTCTTAAAAGTTATAGATTTTCTATTTCATGGCCAAGGATCTTTCCAGAAGGGAAAGGGTCTGTTAACCCTAAAGGAGTTGCTTTTTATGAAAATCTTGTAGAAGCACTGCTTTCAAAGGGAATAAAACCTGCTATTACGTTATATCACTGGGATCTACCTCAGGCTTTGGAGGATAAAGGAGGTTGGCTAAATAGGGATACATCTAAATACTTTGCAGAATATGCTAATTTTATGTTTGATAAATTTGGAGATAGGGTTCCCATCTGGATTACTTTGAATGAACCATGGGTAAATGCATTTATAGGATATGCTTTTGGAGCTCATGCTCCAGGGAAAAGAGATATGAAAGGGGCTTTTATTGCTTCTCATAATTTTCTTCTTGCCCATGGACTTGCAGTTCAATCTTATAGGCAGAAGAATTATAAAGGAGAGATTGGAATTACTCTGAACTTTTCTCCTGTTTATCCTGCTACAGAAAAAGAAGAAGATCTAAAAGCAGCAAGGCTTCAAGATGCTTTTTCTAATAGACTGTTTTTGGATCCTATATTCTTCAGAAAATATCCTGAAGAACTCTGGAGAATTTTAGAAAGAAGCTACTGGAGTTTTAAACCTGAGCCTGAAGATTTTGATATTATTAGTAGACCAATAGATTTTATAGGGATAAATTACTATACAAGAACTATTGTACAGGCAGATCCAGAGAATAAAATATTTGGAATTAAAGAAATAAAAGGTCCTGGAGAATTTACAGATATGGATTGGGAGATATATCCAGATGGACTATATGATCTTTTAATACGACTGTATAGAGATTATGAAGTACCTCTTTATATTACTGAAAATGGAGCTGCATTCAGTGATGTAGTAGAAGATGGGAAAATTAGAGATAAAAAGAGAATTGATTATTTAAGAGAACATTTTAAAAGAGCCTATTATGCCATAAGAGATGGCGTAGATCTTAGAGGTTATTTTATATGGACTCTTATGGATAATTTTGAATGGAGTAATGGATTTAGTAAGAGATTTGGGCTAATATATGTAGATTATTCAGATCAAAAAAGGATTTTAAAAGATAGTGCATATTTCTATAAAGAAGTTATTGCAAATAATGGTTTAGAAGAATAATGACTTTGAAAAGTCCCTCCTTAATATTTTAGAAGAGACAAAGTTGTCTTGAATTGAAGGAGGGACTTTTTCCATTTATGAGGATAAAATCTTTACATCTTTCGGAGTTTATACCTAATTTTTTAAGATCTTTTAGATCTTTTATGCTATTTTCCTCTCTTACTTTTAAAATCTTCTTAGCACTTTGAGGACCTATTCCAGGAATTCTCAGAAGTTCTAAGTAAGGCGCTTTATTTATCTCTATTGGGAAGAAATCAGGATGGTTTTTAGCCCATACCATTTTAGGGTCTTCATTTAAAGGAAGATTTCCATTTTCAAATACAAATTCTTCTATAGAAAAAGCGTATCTTCTTATTAAAAAGTCTGCTTGATATAGTCTAACCTCTCTCCAAGTAGAAGTGGGAGAGAGATCTTCTAAAGGAGTTTTAGGGATTGGCTGGAAGGCACTAAAGTATGCCCTACCGAGCTGATACTCTTTATAAAGTTTAGAAGTTAAAGAAAGGATCTCTGTATCCTTTTCTTGAGAGGCTCCTACAACAAATTGAGTGGTTATTCCAGCTTTAGGTCTTATTCCTTTTTGAAGGAGTTTTTTTAAAACTTCCATCTTTTTAAATAAAAGGGAGAAATTTTTTTCAGGAGCTATTTTCTTTAGATATTCTTCTCCTGGGGCTTCAAGGTTTATAGATACCCTATCGGCATATTTTATTGCAGTTTCTATATAATCTTCTGATGATTCTGGAAGGATTTTTAAATGTATATAACCTTTAAAGTTATACCTTTCCCTTAATATCTCTGCAACTTTTAGCATCTCTTCCATGGTATTTTTAGGAGATTTTGTTACTGCAGAGCTCAAGAATAATCCATCTACAAGATTTTTCCTTTTAAGTTCTAAAAAGAGTTTTACTAATTCATCAGCGCTAAAACTTATCCTTTGGAAAGGACGATTAGCTCTATTGGCACAGTAGTAGCAGTTATGAATACAATCATTAGAGAGTAGTATTTTTAAAAGTCTCACGGTTTTTCCATTGGGAAGAGTTGTAGGATAAATCCATCCCTTTAATGTGGGAGTTCTTTTTACTGCTTCAGGAGAACATAAGAAGGACCCACATAGATCAAATTTTGCAGACTCTGCAAGAATCTCTAACTTATCACTTACGTACAAGCTTTCCCCTCTCGTTTAAGTTCTGTTTAATATTATATCACTATGAGTCCTTCTTGAAAAGCAAAAATTTTAGATTTTCTTTGATTCTTTAATCTGTAGCTTGATACGCTCTTTTTTTCTCTTTTCTCTCGCCTTTTTTCTTTTCCTTTTTTGGATTGCTTTCCACTGTTTTCCCATTTTTCCACCTCTTTACTACCTATTTTTGTTTGATAGGAAATATTATATCAAAGACCTATTTTTTAAAAAGATTTATAACCTTTTTAATTAAATCATCTTTGTTTTTTCCTTTTTCCTCAATTATTAAAAGTGGTTCTTCCCCTGGTCTTACCATAAAAAGTTTTTCTCTGGCAAGTTTCTCAATGATGTAGGGGTCATCCATATTATAGGCGATCTCTCTTAATGCCTTTACATCTTTTTGGAGAGCTTGTTCTCTTTTTATTAGTGCTTCTACTTTTTTTGAGTATTCTATGTAATCTCTTACTCCATGATATATAGAAGGGCTGAGGTATAGTATAAAAAGTATAAAGACTAAAAGGAAGAGATTTTTATTTTTCTTCTTTCCCTTTTTAGATTGTTCTTGCCACTCCACGATATATTACTCCTCTTTCAGGATCTATAGTTAGGATCTCTCCTTGAGCTAATTTATTCTGCAAGTCTTTTGCTCCTACTATTATACTAAGTCCTTTACTTCTCCATGGTATAAGAGAGGGAGGAAGTTTTTCATCTTCTATAATTAATCCTTGAATCTTGTCAAGAAGAGGTTCTAATTCAGGGCTAAAAGAAGGTATCAGAAGAATATCGCCTTCATCCACTTTACTTATAGCCTCTTTTACATTTTTAGCAATAGTTACTTTTGCAGTTTTTGGATCTCCACCAAGTCCATGTCCTTTCCCTACCATCTCGCTAACCACATGTACTTTTATAAGATTAGTCATACCTGATATTCCCATAGGAATGCCAGCAGTTATAACTACTACATCCCCTCTTTTCACATATTCCCTTTGAAGGAGGAGTCTTGTGGATTTATCAAACATTTCATCAGTAGTATAAAAAACCTCGGTAAGAAGAGGAACTACTCCCCAACTTAGATTCAGTCTCCTTCTTATTTCAGGGAAAGGGGTAAGGGCAAATATAGTAGAAGAAGGTCTATACTTTGAAGTCTGTCTTGCAGTAAAGCCACTATGGGTTGCTGTAATGATAGCTGAAGCTTTTATCTCTTTTGCAATTTGACAAGTAGAAAAAGTAATAGCTTGAGTAATATTTTCTTTAGAATCTGATTCTTTTAGAAATTCTTCAAAAGGAAAATTCTCTTCTACTTTTCTTGCAATTTTGTCCATCATTTTTACACTCTCTATGGGATATTTTCCCGCAGCAGTCTCATTGGAAAGCATAACTGCGTCGGTACCATCAAGTATAGCATTTGCTACATCACTTACTTCTGCACGAGTAGGGGTAGGATTATCTACCATAGAGATAAGCATTTGAGTAGCAGTAATTACAGGTTTTCCTGCTATTCTTGTCTCTTTTATGATCCTTTTCTGAATAAGAGGAACCTCTTCATTGGACATTTCTACAGCAAGGTCACCTCTTGCTACCATAATGCCATCTGCCACTTCAAGAATCTCGTTGAAGTTATTTACTGCTTCTCTCTTCTCAATTTTTGCGATAACAGGAATTCTTGCATCATAAAGTTCTAAAAATTCTTTTAGCTCTAAGACATCAGAAGCCCTTTGTATAAAAGATAGGGCGATAAAATCTATCTTCTTCTCAATTCCAAAAAGAACATCTTTTTTATCTTTTTCAGTAAGTGGAGATACTTTCAAAGTGGAGTCTGGAAAGTTCACTCCCTTATGGTTTGAAAGACAACCTCCATGAATAATGCCACATATTAATTTATCATCTTTTTTATCAATAACTTTAAGTTCAATGGCTCCATCATCAATAAGGATCCTTTCTCCCACATTAATATTCTCCAGAAGGTAAGGGTAATTTATAAAGAGAAGCTTTTCATTTCCAAGAGTTTCTTTAGGGGTAAGAGCTATCTCTTCGCCATCTTTGAGATAAATTTTGTTATTTTCTACTTCTCCAACTCTAATTTTAGGACCCTGAAGATCTTGAATGATAGCAATAGGTTTATCTAATTCCTCAGAAAATTTTCTTATTAATTTTATTTTTTCTCCATGTTCATTGTAATCTCCATGAGAGAAATTGAGCCTTGCTGCATCCATTCCTGCAATAATTAAATTCTTAAGCATATCTTCACTTTCACTAACAGGACCTATGGTACATACGATTTTTGTCTTTCTAAACAAATTTTTCTCCTTCCTTGAATTGTTTAATTATATATATTCCCCTTTTAAATCTTAACCATTATTTTATCACAAAATTTTAAAGGATTAGCTTAAAAAGAATTTTAAAAAGAGAAATATTACAAATACAATACCGCTTTTTATTACATAAGAATAAAGTTTATTCCAATCTGCCTTGTAATATTCTTTTGTAATAATTAAGCAAAGGTGCATGGGAGACATAAGTACTCCAAAATAACCACTAATAAAGGCAAATATGATATATTTTAATGGATTTTGGTAAGGAATCATTCTAATAAGTATTGGGAAAGATATTCCTACTGAAGCTTGTGTTGATCCGGTAAGAAGTCCTGTTATAAAAGGTAGCGTAAAGAAACTTATGACGATAGGTATATTAGAGTAATTTAGGAGGTAAGCTATATCAGATACTGCACTGGTAACCTCTAACATTCTTTTAAAGATCATAACAGCGACGATGAGAAGTACGTTTTCAGGCTTTAAAGCATCTTTTAGGGTATTTTTAATATCCTGAAAATTGTATCTGAATATTAAAAATAATACTAAGATTAGTCCTAAAAGTACATATAGAAGATCTACATGAAAGATTAGAGTTATTAGTAAAAGTGCAAGTATAGGTGAGAATGATATTAAGAAGGTTTTTAATGGATTTTTATTTTCTTCTACGGGAGTTTCATCTGTATCCGGAGCTTCTTCTGAATTTTCTTCTGGAGCTTTTTCCGAGAGGTCTAATTTATAAAAGGCAAAAAATAGTCCTATAGCAAGAACAAGGAGTCCATAAGGGAGAGCTTCTCTTATCAAAATAGAGAGGCTTGTCTCGCTCAAAACAGAAGCAAGTAAAATTCCTGGGTAAACAGGAAGAAATGGTTCCCAGACATGTCTGAACCAGTAATTTATATAACTTTTTCTTTCTGGATCAAGATTTGTATCTTTACCTGCTTCTTCTAAAAGAGGAGCAGAAAATAGAGCTCCTCCTACCGATGGTAGAAGTCCCATAATCATAGGCATAGAGATAAGAAGAAGTCTTTTTTCCTTAATAAGGGATTTGATGGAAAGTATCATGTTTTTTAAGAGATCTTTGTTCCTTAGAATATTTTCAAGAACTGCAATTAAATATAATATTAATGCTAATTTAATAGTATCCCATGCTATAGCTCCTTCAAAAACTCCCTTCAATATATCAGAGAAAGGAAGTCCAAAACTTAGTCCCATAATGATGCTTCCACCTAAGAGTGCCCATACTAATGGAAATTTTTTACTAATAAGGACTGCTATAATACCAAAGATGATGCATACTTTTAATAAAGCAATCATTTTATTACCTCCATCCAAAGATTTAATGTGATTAAGGATAAAAGAGTAGAATAGGCTATTACATGAGAAGAGAATGGATAATCCAGTTTGAACTGGATAGCAAGCACTAAAGCGGTAAGCATGGAAGGCATAGCAGACTCTAAGACCGTTACATTAAAAGGAATTCCAGAAAGATTAAACAGATTGGAAAATAGAAGAGCAAATAAAGGAAAAACCAAAAGCTTTAAAATAACCCCAATACTTACTGGAAGATATGTCTCTTTACTTTCTGGCTTTTCCAAGGATAATCCCAAAAGAAACATCATAAGAGGAGTAGTAGCTTTTGCTAATATGGAGAAACTTTCTAATAGGAAATCAGGAATTTTTATAGGTTGTAAAACAAGACCTGCTATTAAGCCCCAGAGAGGTGGGTTTACTAATATTTTTTTAAGGGAATTTTCAGCCCCAAATTCTTTTTGAGATGTAAAAAAATTAATAACTGCAATACCTATAGTATAAACAAATATAATCATTCCCAACTGATCATAAATAATTGCAAAGCTAAGTCCTTCACTTCCATATAATCTTTCCATAATAGGATATCCTAAAAAGGTGACATTTCCACCTATAGTGACTAAGAATAGACTTGCAATGGTTTCTTTTTTCAGTTTTAAGAGTACACCTATAAGTATAGAGAGTGCTCCTACAAGAAAACTTGTAATCCATTCTACTATTGCAACCTTTAAAAATGCTCCTTGAGGGGGATTTGAGTATATAGAGAAAAAGACTAAAGCAGGAAGAGAAAAATTATAGACGAATTTTGAAAAGGTTTCTGTATCATGTTGCTTAAAGATTTGAAATGTTCTTGAAAGAAAGCCTAAAAAACTAATTATTATTAACGTAATTAAGGTTTTTATCATTTTTCTTTGGATCCTCCACTTTTATTACAAAGTATATAAAGCTAAATATACTTATAAGGAGTAATGAAGAAAAAAGAAAAATGTACCCTTTAAGGTCTGCAATCCTTCCTGCAATAAGTGGAAATGCAAAGGAGAATGGTGAAGAAATAAAGTTTAAAACTCCAACATAAAGTTCCTTTTTACCAGTCGGGGCAAGATCAAGTATTATAGCAAAATCTCCTACTGCAAAGGCACCATTAATAAATCCAAGGAGGATAAAACTTAAGTAAATACAAGTGATAGAATTGCCAAAAATAAGAAGGATCAAATCTATAACAACAAATAATCTACCCAGAGCTAATGTTATCTTATGTCCTAATTTGTCTCCTAAGGGACCGTATATAAAAGAAGAAATACCTTGAGAAGCAAGAAGGATAGCTGTAAAATTTGCCACTACTTTGTCAGAAACAGAGAAATTACTTACTGCAAATACTGTTACAAAATTTGCAAAACATACAGAGAAGGCATTTATTATTCTTGAGAAGATATAGCTTTTAAAATTTTTATCTATAAAAACTTCCTTTATTCCCTTTAGATATTCCCGTAAAGGAATATCCTTCCCTGGAGCCGTATTAGGCTCTTCTTTAGTCATAGCCAAAAACACAAAGGATATCATTAAAGCAATACCCGCACATAGGAAGGAATAGCCAAAATTATGAGGGAATGGGTATTTGGAAAGAAAATATCTGGCAAGCGCAGCTCCTCCAATCCCCATTAGAGCTCCAAGGCCACTTCCAAAGGCAAAGAAAGTACCTCTTTTCTCAGGACGAATTACTTTGCTTATCATGGTCATCCATGGAGGACCTAAAAATCCTGCAGAGAATGTAGCAATTCCAAGCATTAATAAGGAAAGGTAAAGAGCAAGTTTAGGGCTTTGAGATGCTATAAAAAAACATATTAAAGCCAAAAAGAAATATGGGAGTCTTTCTCCAAGGGTAACTTTTAATACAAGATCTAATTTCTTTTTATACTTCTCTGAATATTTTGCTCCAAGAATAGCAGGTATCGCCCACCCTAAATTAGATATGGCAGGTATAAGTCCTATCTCTAAATTTCCAGCTCCTAAATGTTTAGCAAAAAGAGGCAAAAGAGTAAGGACTGACCCAAAGGTCATTCCTAAATTGAAAAATGCCATATCTATACTATCTACTATAAAATTTCGTCTATAATCCTTCTCTGTTAAAGCCATAACAAAGTTAATAATATCAGATTTTAAAAGAATAAGTAAGAGTGTAAGATAAGATTAATTTGTATATAATATAATAAATTATTTTTGGAGGAGAATAATGAGGCTTAAAGGAAGGGATTTGCTTTCTGTTTCTGATCTTAGCAGAGAAGATATAGAGGAGATTTTTGCTCTTGCAAAAAACCTGAAAGTAGATGTTATGGCTGGGAAAAAACAGAGTGATTATTTAAAGGGTAAAATTGTAGCTTTATTTTTTGAAAAACCTTCCACAAGGACAAGAATTTCTTTTGAGGTGGGAGTTTATCAGTTAGGCGGCTATCCTCTTTACTTAAACGCTCAAGATATGCAGATTAAGAGGGGTGAGACCATAGCTGATACTGCAAGAATCTTAGAAAGATATGTAGATGGTATAATAGCAAGAGTTTATGCTCATAGTACTTTAGAAGAATTGGCGAAATATTCTTATGTACCTATAATAAATGGACTTTCTGATTTGGAACATCCTTGCCAAATAATTTGTGATTACTTTACCATGCGAGAGAGAAAAGGAGATCGTAAACTTAAAGTTGTTTATTTAGGAGATGGAAATAATGTGGCAAACTCATTAATTCTGGCAGGTGCCATCTTAGGTATGGATGTAGTATGTTCTTCTCCAAGGGAGTATTATCCTGATTCTGAGATATTGAAAAGAGCAAAAGAAATAGCACATAAAACAGGAGCAAAGATTGAAGTAGTAGAAGATCCTAAGGAGGCTGTAAAGGATGCAGATGTGCTTTATACAGATGTATGGATAAGCATGGGGCAAGAAGCAGAAAGGGAGAAAAGGCTCAAAGTATTTCCTCCATATCAACTAAATAATAAGCTTCTTTCTTTAGCTAAAGAAGATGTCATCGTTATGCACTGTCTTCCAGCTCATAGAGGAGAGGAAATTACCGATGAGGTTATGGATGGACCTTTCTCTATAGTATTTGATCAAGCAGAGAACAGACTTCATGTACAGAAAGCTATAGTAGCTTCATTAATTTAAATCCTTTAAAAATATTAGCTATTTAGCATAAAGCTTTTTTATGCTAAAATTTTATTTGTAAAAGTTTTTTCTAAAAATGGGGGCTTATGAGAAGGGTTTTTATAAAAATTGGGATTCTTTTAGTTCTCTTTATACTTCTTACCGGGCTTAATTCCCTTAATTTTTTCAAAAATTTAGAAAGTCAGTCTATTGACCTGAGATTTCAAATTAGGGGAGAAGAGAAAGTCCCAGAAGATATTGTTATAATAGGCATAGATGATAATTCCATTTTTGAGATAGGAAACTGGCCTTGGAAGAGGAATTTACATGCAGAACTTTTAGATGTTTTGAAAGAAGGGAAACCTAAGCTAATAGTGTTTGATATTCTATTTGACACAAGTACTCCTGAAGATAAAATTTTTTCAACTAAATTAAAAGAAATAAATAGTGTAGTCCTTGCTAATTATATGTCAGTCTATTACGATAAGAATTTAAAAGTTAATGTCTTTTCCATAAAAGAACCTGTAGAACCTCTTAAGTCATCAGTATCAAAAACTGGATTTAGTAACTTATTGGTGGATAGTGATAATAAAATAAGGAGAGGAGAGACTTTTGAACAAGATCTTTTTGGAGTTAGATATTATTCTCTGCCTTTAACTGTTTATGCAAGCTTAAATGGAGAAAGTTTGTATAGTTTAAGCTTAAAATTTCCGAATAGTTTTTATATAAATTACGTAGGTGGTGAAGGAAGCTTCAGATATTTTTCTTATGTAGATGTACTAAAAAAAAAATATACCAGCTGAAACTTTTAAAGATAAAATTGTATTTATTGGAGCAACTTCTCCTGTTTTAAAAGATATATTTCTTCATCCCTTTTCAGGATATAGGGTAGCAAATGGCAATATCTCTTACTCTTATATGCCAGGAGTAGAGGTGCATGCAAATATATTAAACAACTTGATTAATAGTAATTTTATTATGGATCTTCCTTATCCATTTGTAATGATAATTAATTTCCTTTCTGTTTTTTTAATAGGAATAATCTTAGGGAAAAAATTAATCTTTAACATTTTCATAACCATATTTTTTATGCTAAGTTATTTAGGAGGCTCATATTTTGCTTTTACTCAAAATTTAATCTTACCTTTTATCTCTCCTTCCTTAGGGCTGTTTTTGGGTTTTGTAGGAAATCTTATATATCAGAATGTAATTCCTAAGCAAAGATTAGAGGGAATGGTAATAAAGAAACGTTATAAGATACTTAAAAAACTTGGATCTGGAGGAATGGCTACAGTATATCTTGCGTTAGATCTTCCTACAAAAAAGGAGGTTGCTATCAAGATACTTCATCCTCAATATTCAGAAGATAAAGAGATTATAGCAAGATTTATTAGAGAGATTGAAACTTGTAAAATTTTGGATCATTCTAATATTGTTAAAGTTTTAGATCATGGGAAAGAGGAAGATTATCTTTTTATGGTTATGGAGTATGTATCGGGAAAGGATTTAAAGAAGATATTAGAAGAGAAAGGTCCTCTCCCTGTCCCATTTGTTACAGAGGTTATTAAAAAAGTAGTTGAGGCTTTGTCTTATGCAAACTCTAAAGATATTGTACATAGGGATATAAAACCTCAGAATATTATGATAACTAATGAAGGCAATGTAAAGCTTATGGATTTTGGTATTGCAAGAATAGGAGGAACTTCTACTCTTACTCAAACAGGAGTATTTATGGGTACACCTCAATATGCATCTCCCGAACAGCTGGAAGGTAAAAAAGTGGATATTAGATCGGATATCTTTTCATTGGGTATTGTCTTTTATGAAACTCTTACAGGTATCCTCCCTTATGCAGAAGATACTACTATATCCTTAATGCTGAAAAGGTATCAAGAAGATCTTCCTGACATAAGGAGTATCAATCCCAATATTCCTGAAGGTATTGCAAAGATTATTGAAAAAATGACTGCAAGATTTCCTGAATTCAGGTATCAAACTCCTGAAGAGCTTTTAGATGACTTAAAAAGAGGCTATCCTCTTCATCCTTATGAAAAAGAGAAGATTATTTTAGAAGATACTATTATTAAAAGAGACAAACAAGACTCAAATTAGAGACATTTAAATACCAAAACTACATCTCCAACTTGAATAATATCCCCATCATGAAGTAGTTCACGGGCAACTTTAATTCCGTTTACTAACGTTCCGTTAGCACTATTTATATCTTCTATAAAATATTTACCATCGTTTTGAATGATCTTTGCGTGAAACCTTGATACTGTAGGATGAATAAGGGTAATATCATTTTCAGGTTCTCTGCCTATGGTGGTTTCATTTTTAATTATTTTGAAGTCCTTTCCTCGTTCTCCCCCATGTCTTACAATTAAGTAAGCCCAGTTTAATGGAGTAATCTCTGCTTCTAACTTTATAGTATTTGAAGGATTTTGGATGGATTCAAATCTCTCCATTTTTAAGACATCTTTTTTCTCTTTCTTAGCTGTTCGTAAATAAATATCCACACATAATAAGATTATAAAAAGTGCTAAAAGAATAGATATTAAAGTGCTCATAAAAAGTTCTCCTCCCCTTACTTTAAAATTCATTTTCCATTATACCAAAAACATACTTTGAATTAAATTTAATTTAATTTTGTATTTTTTTCCATTTTTATGATATAATTCTTCAAATTTATTGATAGGAGGCAATCAGATGGAAAAGGCTGTTCTCGCTTATTCTGGGGGATTAGATACTTCTGTCGCTATAAAATGGCTTATGCAAAAATATTCATTATCTGTTATAACCCTTACTGTAGATATTGGGCAGGGTATTAATCTGAATGAGATTAAAAAGAAAGCTGAAGATCTTGGAGTTGAAAAAGCTTATGTTTTAGATTTAAAAGATGAATTTGTTAAAGATTATGTGAGCCCTGCTATAAAGGCTAATGCTATGTATGAGAGAGCCTATCCCCTTGCTACTGCTCTTTCAAGACCTCTTATTGCAAAGTACTTAGCTAAGATTGCAAAAGAAAATGGGGCAAAATATGTGGCTCATGGATGTACAGGGAAAGGCAACGATCAAGTAAGAATAGATCTGGGAGTGAAAGCTATAGCTCCAGATCTTGAGATTATTGCTCCTGTTAGAGAATGGAATTTTTCCAGGGAAGAAGAAATGGAATATGCAGTTGAGAATGATATTCCTATACCTGTTTCAAAGAAGAATCCATTTAGTATAGATGAGAATCTCTGGGGAAAAAGTATAGAAGGTGGAATTTTAGAAGATCCTTGGCAGGAACCTCCTGAGGAGATTTTTGAATTGACAAAATTAAAGAAAGAAGAGCCAAGTTATATTGAACTCAGCTTTGAAGAAGGAGTCTTAGTAGAATTAAATGGGATTAGGAAATCCACTGTAAAGATAATTGAAGAGCTGAATAGTATTGTGGGAGCTTATGGGATAGGGAGAATAGACCATATTGAAAATAGGTTGGTAGGTATTAAATCAAGAGAGATATATGAAGCTCCTGCAGCAGTTTTAATAATAAAGGCTCATGAGGCTATTGAGAGTTTAGTATTCCCAAGGGAACTTCTGCATTTTAAGAGAACCCTTGAAGATAAATATGTAGAACTTGTTTACTACGGATTATGGTTTGATCCACTGAGAGAGGCAATTCAAGCTTTCATGGATAAGACTCAGGAAAGAGTTACAGGTAAAGTAAGAGTAAAACTTCAGCCTTGGAATTTCTTTATAGTAGGAAGAGAATCTCCTTATTCTCTATATGACCACGATCTTGCTACTTATGATAAAGGAAGTACATTCTCAACAGAGTCTGCTATAGGCTTTATAAAACTTTTTGGACTTCCTAATTATTTATATGCAAAGAAGGGATTGAAGTCATGATCAATGTGGGAATTATGGGAGCATCTGGATATACGGGACAAGAATTAACAAGAATTCTTGTAAAGCATCCTAAAGTGCAGAAATTATATCTTTTTAGTGACCATTTAAAAAGTGTAGATATTTTTAATGATAAAAAGATTAATATATTTTCAAGGGATGCTTATAAAGATTTTATAGAAGAGATTGATATATTCTTTTTTGCCCTTGAAAATGGAGAGGCTGCAAAATTTTTGTCTGAGATGAAAATTCCTGAGACCTTTATTGATCTTAGTGCAGACTTTAGATTTCAAAATCCAGAGGTTTATGAGAGAGTCTATGGAATAAAACATCCAATCCCAGAGCTTATTGGAAAGACGGAATATGGACTTCCAGAAGTCTTTAGAGAAAGAATTAAAAAAGCTAAGTTTATAGCAAATCCAGGATGTTATCCTACTGCCTCTATTCTTGGCTTATATCCCTTAGTAAAGAATAATTTGATTTTAGCATCAGCCATTATAGATGCTAAATCAGGAATTTCTGGCTCGGGTAGGAAGGCTTCTGATAAAAATATATATGGAAATATAGCAGAGAATTTTCAAGCTTATTCCATACTAAATCATAGACATCAGCCTGAGATAGAGCAGATTTTGAAAGAGATTGGATATCTGAGGGTTTTATTTATTCCTCAACTTCTTCCAACTTTTAGAGGAATTTTTGCTTCTATTTATGCTCCATTAAGAGATAGTATCTCTTCTGAAGATCTTTTTGAGCTTTATAAAGAGACATATAAAGGAGAATATTTTATAAAGATCCTTCCTCCAGGATATTCTCCGGAGATAAAAAAAGTAAGGGGTAGTAATTTTGTTATGATCAGTGCCCAAGTAGATAAGAATACAGAGAATGCCGTAGTTTTTGTCGCTATTGATAACCTTATAAAAGGTGCTGCAGGGCAAGCAGTTCAAAATATGAATCTTATTTTTGGCTTTTCTGAAGAAGAAGGTATTGACTTTTTACCACTATATCCATAAATAAAGGAAGGTTTGAGGAGATGGAGTGGAATTTTAGTGAGCATACATTAACAGATTTAAAAAGAGTAAAAGCAGCAGGGGTCTCTTGCGGGCTAAAAGAAGATAATAAATTAGATCTTGCTCTTATTGTTTTTGAAAAACCTGTATCTGCAGTAGCTATGTTTACAAAAAATACAGTAAAAGCTGCGCCTGTAATTATTTCTCAGAGGCATCTTGAAAAATATGGTCTTATACAAGCTGTGATTATAAATAGTGGACAAGCCAATGCATGCACAGGAGAGAGAGGCTTAAAAGATGCAGAGTTTATGGCTGAAGAAGTAGCAAAATATTTGGGAATAAAAAAAGAATTGGTGTTTATAGCATCCACAGGAAAGATTGGAGCTTATTTGGAAAAAGAGAAGATATCTTATGGAATTGAAGAGGCTTTTAAGCGTTTAGATAAAGGTACTGGAAGAGAAGTAGCAGAAGCTATTATGACTACCGATACTTCTCCTAAGATTACATCAGTAAAAAAAGATAATATAATTATTACTGGGGTGGCAAAAGGTTCAGGGATGATTCATCCTAATATGGCTACAATGCTTACATTTATTGGGACTAATGCAAAACTTCCAAGAGAAGAGTTAATGAAAGCTTTGAAAAAGACAGCGGATATCTCTTTTAATCAGGTTAGTATAGATGGTTGTAGCAGTACTAATGATACAGTGCTTTTATTTTCAACATATGAAGAGGATGTTCCTCTAAGATTATTTCAAAAAGGGCTTAATATGGTTTCTCAAGATCTTGCTAAGAAGATTGCAAAAGATGGGGAAGGTGCTAAGAGACTTATTAATGTAAGTGTAGAAAAAGCTAAAAGTCTTAAGGTGGCGAAGATGTTGGCAAGATCTGTAATAACTTCTAACTTAGTGAAAGCTGCTTTCGCTGGTGGAGATGATAATTGGGGAAGGATCTTAGCAAGTATGGGACAGACAGAGTATCCTTTGGATTTATCTAAGATAGAGCTTTATTTGGGAGATTTTTTAGTTTTTGCAAAAAATGAACCTTTAAGTTATAATTCTCAGGAAGTTAAAAAATATTTAAAAGGCGAGGAAATTTTGATAAGGGTAAAATTAAACGAAGGAAGATATAAGGCAGTTTCCTGGGGGTGTGATTTAACCGAAGATTATGTGAAGATTAATGCCTATTATAGGACATGAGGTGATGAGATGGAAGATAGATTTTTCCCTGTATATAAAAGATTTAAACCTGTTCTTGTAAAAGGAGAAGGAGTTTGGCTTTTTGATGATAAGGGTAATAAATATTTAGATCTTACCAGTGGTATTGGGGTTAATGCATTAGGACATGCTCATCCAGATATTATTAAGAATGTAAAATCACAGATAGAGAAGGTTTCACATGTCTCAAATCTGTTTTATAACCTGCCCCAGTTAGAGATTACTGAAAAACTTGCCTCTCTTACAAAAAGGGAGGCATTTTTTTTAACTAATAGTGGTACCGAAGCAGTAGAAGCTGCTATAAAAACTGCAAGGAAATTTTTTAACGGCAGAAGATGGAAGTTTGTAACTATGGAAAATTCTTTCCATGGTAGAACTTATGGCTCTCTTTCTGCCACAGGACAAAGAAAATATCAAGAGGGCTTTGAACCTATGGTGCCTGGGTTTACCTATGTGCCATTTAATGATATTTCCTCTCTTGAAAAAGCCATTGATGAAGAAACATGTGCTGTGATTTTAGAACCTATCCAAGGAGAGGGAGGGATTTATCCTGCAAATAAAGAGTATTTACAAGAGGTAAGAAGTATCACAAAAGAAAAAGGAATACTTCTTATCCTTGATGAGATACAAACTGGTATAGGAAGGACAGGATATTTCCTTGCAGAAGAATACTATGGAATTTACGCAGATATGATTCTTCTTGCAAAAGCATTAGGAGGAGGATTACCCTTAGGTGCTGTCTGTACTACTAAGGAGATTGCCGGTACTATGGGTCCTGGTGCTCATGGTACTACAATGGGAGGAAATTTAGTAGCATGTGCAGCAGGTATGGCAGTACTTGATTTAGTTGGAAGAGAAGAATTTCTTAAGGATGTTAAAGAAAAAGGAGTTTATTTAGAAAAAAAACTTAGTGAATTAAAAACTGAGATCCCTATTATTAAGGAGATTAGAGGAAGAGGATTAATATGGGGTATAGAATTAAAAATAAAAGTAAGAGAGGTAATAGAAGAATTAATTGAAAATGGAGTTTTAGTCCTTTCTGCAGGAGATTATGTATTAAGACTTCTTCCTCCTCTGATTATAACAAAAGAAGAGCTGGATTTTGGGCTTAAAAAGATTAAAGAAGTCCTTTTAAAGAGGAGTGAATCTTATGCAGAATAAAGAGGCTACTCTTGTCTTAGAAACAGGGCATACATATATAGGTGAAAGTTTTGGATATGAAGGGGAGAAAGTAGGAGAAATTGTCTTCAATACCAGTATGATTGGATATCCACAGGAGCTGACAGATCCATCATATACTAATCAAATTATTGTCTTTTCTTATCCACTAATAGGAAATTATGGAATAGATATGGAACGATTAGAAAGCAATAAAATTTATAGTGCAGGAGTTGTAGCAAGAGAATTTAATGACTATAAATTTCATTGGGATAGCGAGCTTACCCTTTCTGAATTTTTAATCAAAAATAAAATTGTAGGGATTCATAATGTGGATACCAGAGCTATTGTGAGAGAGATAAGGAAATTTGGTACTATGAAAGCTATAATCTCCACTGAAGAAAAAGATCCCTTTGTCCTTGCAAAAAAACTCGCAAATTATGACTTCAATTATTTAGACTTAGTAAGAAGGATAACTACCACGGTGCCTTACGAAATAAATCCTGAGGGAGAAAAAAGAATAGCACTTCTTGATTTTGGTGTGAAAAGAGGAATTATAAGGGAGCTTTTAAAATATAATTTTAGAATAAAAGTTTTTCCTGCTTGGACCTCATTTGAAGATATAAAAAATTACGAACCTCATGGGATATTGCTCTCAAATGGACCTGGGGATCCTTCTAATGTTCCTTATGTACAAGAAACGATAAGAAGTATTTTAAAAATGGAGAAACCTATATTAGGTATTTGTCTTGGGATTCTACTTTTAGCCTTGAGTGTGGGGGGAAGGACATATAAATTAAAATTTGGACATCGTGGTGCAAACCATCCTGTTTATAATACAGATTCAGGGAGGGTATTTATTACTTCTCAAAACCATAGCTATGCCATAAATGATAGCACCTTACCTTCCGGTTTTGAGGTAAATTACTATAACCTAAATGATAATACTGTGGAAGGAATAAAACATAACTCTCTACCAATTATAGCAGTACAGTTTCATCCAGAGGCATCACCAGGTCCATTGGATACAAGATTCTTATTTGACGAGTTTTATAGACTTATTGTATAGAGAGGTGGTCATTCTTGGAGAAAAAGTATGAGAAAATTTTAGTCATAGGTTCGGGTCCTATTGTGATAGGGCAGGCAGCAGAGTTTGATTATTCAGGAACTCAAGCTTGCAAGGCTTTAAGAGAAGAAGGTGTAGAAGTAGTCCTTGTTAATTCCAACCCTGCTACTATTATGACCGACTGGGAAATGGCTGATAGGATTTATATAGAACCTATTACTGTGGAAAGTATAAGTAGGATTCTTGAAAAGGAAAGACCTGATGGGATTATTGCTACTCTTGGAGGGCAGACAGGCTTAAATCTTGCTATGGAAATTGCTTCTTCAGGAGTTTTGGATAAAGTTGATATTCCTCTTTTAGGAGCATCTCTGGAGTCCATAAGTATGGCGGAAGACAGAGAGCTATTTAGGAAAAGAATGGGAGAGATTGGAGAACCTGTACTTTCAAGTGTAGTAGTAAGATCCATAGATGAAGGTAGAGAAGCTGGTAGGGAGATGGGATTTCCTTTGGTTATAAGACCTGCTTATACTTTAGGAGGAACAGGTGGAGGTGTTGTAGAGACAGAAGAGGAATTTGAAAGAGCTCTACTTAAAGGTCTAAAGTTAAGTCCGGTAAGTCAAGTCTTACTTGAAAAAAGTGTTGTAGGATGGAAAGAGATAGAATTTGAGGTAATGAGAGATAGAAAAGGAAATGTGATAACCATATGTGGTATGGAAAACGTGGATCCTATGGGGATTCATACTGGTGATAGTATAGTTGTAGCTCCCACACAAACTCTAAATGATATAGAATATCAGATGTTAAGAAGCGCATCTTTAAAAATCATCTCAGCCCTTAAAATTGAAGGTGGATGCAATATTCAGTTTGCGTTAAATCCTAATAGTAGAGAGTACTATGTAATAGAAGTAAACCCAAGAGTGAGTAGATCCAGTGCTTTAGCATCAAAAGCCACTGGATTTCCTATTGCAAGGCTTACTGCTAAGATTGCTTTAGGAAGGACTCTTGATGAAATAAGAAACCCTGTTACAAAAGAAACTTATGCTGCTTTTGAGCCTGCTTTAGATTATGTAGTGGTTAAGATTCCAAAATGGGCTTTTGAAAAGTTTAAAGTGAAAGAAAGAAGACTTGGGACACAGATGCAAGCTACGGGAGAGGTAATGGCATTAGGAAGAACCTTTGAAGAGGCTCTTTCAAAAGCATTAAGATCTTTAGAGGTTGAGGCTGGTCTTTTTGATCATAGATTTTCCTATTTTACTGATGAGGAAATAAAAAAATATTTGAAAGAAGCAGATGATAGGAGGCTCTTCCTCCTTGCTGAGGGATTTAGGAGAGGCATGGGTGTTGACGAAGCTTATGAACTTACAAAGATTGATAAATTCTTCCTCACAAAGATTTATAATCTTATTAAACTTTCCAAAGAATATAATGGTAAATCTCTCTCTGAAATAACACCTCAAGAATTAAGAAGACTTAAGAAGATTGGACTTGGGGATTATGATCTTTCATGCTTTTTAAATGCTACAAAGGAAGAAATTTTTAGATTCAGAAGGTTACACAAAATTTTCCCTGTTTACAAAATTGTAGATACTTGTGCTGCAGAATTTTCAGCTCAAAGTCCATATTATTACTCTACTTATGAAGAGGAAAATGAAGCTCAAAAGAATCCTCAAAGGTCTGTAGTGGTTATCGGAAGTGGACCTATAAGGATAGGGCAAGGGATTGAATTTGATTATTGTACTGTACATGCAGTACAGGCAATAAGAGAAGAAGGACTTGTATCTGTTATGATAAATAACAATCCTGAAACCTTAAGTACAGACTTTGATATGTCTGATAGGTTATACTTTGAGCCTTTAACTGCAGAGGATGTTACCAATATTATGGAACAAGAAGAACCTCTTGGATTTATATCTCAGTTTGGTGGTCAAACTGCTATAAATCTTTTAAAGAATTTGACTCAGAGGGGTTTTTATCTCCTTGGTACTTCTCAGAAAAGTATTGATCTTGCAGAAGATAGAGAAAAGTTTGATAGGTTTTTAAGAGGACTTAATATTCCAAGACCTGAGGGATATTACATAAGAAATCTTGAGGAAGCGAGGGAAGTAATAAATGAAATAGGCTTTCCAGTACTTTTAAGACCATCTTATGTTCTTGGTGGAAGGGCTATGATTATAGTAACAAATATGGAGGATCTGGAGAGCTATTTTAAAAGAAGAGATATAATTTTACCCCTTTGGATAGATCAATTTATCTTAGGTAAGGAAACAGAAGTAGATCTTCTTTGCGATGGAAAGGAAGTATTTATTCCTGGAGTTATGGAACATATTGAGAGAGCAGGAGTTCATTCTGGAGATAGTACTACAGTATTCCCTGCCTACTCTTTATCTAAGAAGGTAATAGATACTATTGTAGATTACTCTACTAAGATTGCTTTAGGACTTGAGGTGAAAGGACTTTTAAATATCCAATATGTGGTTTCCAAAAAAGATGAGAAGGTATATGTGTTGGAAGCAAATCCTCGTGCATCAAGAACAGTTCCTTACTTGAGTAAAATTTTAAGACTTCCTCTTGTAAGATTTGCTACTAAGATAGCTCTGGGCTACTCCTTAAAAGATCTTAATCTCAAACCAGGGCTTCATCCATCTCCTGACTACTATGCTATAAAAGCTCCTGTGTTTTCCTTTACAAAAATAAAAGGAGCCGAAATAGAACTTGGTCCTGAGATGAGATCTACAGGTGAAGTTATGGGAATAGATTATGATTGGTCTAAAGCTATTTATAAAGCATTACTTGCCAGTGGTATAAAAGTGCCTATAAATGGTGGAAGAATTTTTGTTACCACATACTTTGAGGCTTTATGGGATACTCTCATTAAAAAGGGATATAAATTGTATTCTTTAGAAGAAAGAGATGGATTTATTAAGATAGAGCCTAAGGGGGATGAGCTTACAACTCTTACTTCCTATAATTTTGATCTTGTAGTAGCTATCGGTGAAAAGGATAAATTATGGAGAAGAGCTTGTTTTGATGTAGGAATTCCATGTATTGTAGCCGAGGATATGTGGAATGCCATAATCAAAATGCTCTCTGAGATTAACGGTGATATTGATTATAGGGCTATTCAAGAGTTTTATAAGGAGGAAAAATGGCTCTCTGGCAAAGTCGTTGGACAAAGTCTCTAAATAAAGATGTGGAAGATTTTACTTTTTCTCTAAGTTTTGATAAAAGACTTTGGAAGGCTGATCTTGTTGGAACTTGTGCTCATCTCCTTACTTTGAAAAAGATAGGTATGTTTAATTCCAATGAGATGCAAATTCTTAGAGATGCCATATTAGATCTTAATTCGTCAATTTTAACTGATCCTAATATTATCAGTGATGCAGAGGACATTCACACTTTTATAGAAGAGAAGTTAACGCAAAAAATAGGTGATATAGGAAAGAAGATTCATACAGGAAGAAGTAGGAACGATCAGGTAGCAATAGATTTCAGACTCTACCTTCGTGAAGAGGTTTGTGAAATTTCAAGCCTTCTTATAGAGTTTAGAGCTGTGCTTCTTAGTCTTGCAAAAGAACATATAGATACAGTAATGCCAGGATATACTCATCTTCAACATGCCCAGCCAGTTACCCTTGGACATTATTTTCTTGCTTACGACTCTATGTTTGAAAGGGATTTGGAAAGACTGGGAGATCTATATAAAAGATTAGATGTGATGCCTCTTGGATCAGGTGCATTAGCAGGAAGTAGTATTCCCCTTGATAGAGAATATACTGCAAAACTTTTAAAGTTTTCAAAAATATCTCAAAATAGTATGGATGCTGTTTCCGATAGGGATTTTGCATTAGAGTTTTTATTCTTTGCTTCCTTGACATATCTTCATCTTTCTCGTCTTGCAGAAGAGATTATTCTTTGGTCATCTCAAGAATTCTCATTTTTAACACTACCAGAAGAGTATTCTACAGGAAGCAGTATGATGCCTCATAAAAGGAATCCTGATGTAGCTGAACTTACCCGTGGAAAGGTAGGAAAAATAATAGGAAATCTAATGGATCTTTTTATTACATTAAAGGCTTTACCTTTAAGTTATAACAGAGACATTCAAGAGGATAAACCATTGGTATTTTCTGCTGTAGATGAATTAAAATTGGCTTTTAAGGTCTGGATTGGATTTCTTCCTAAGATTGAGTTTCATAAAGAAAACTTAAAAAGGTTTGCAGAAGATTCTTTCCTTTTAGCTACAGATCTTGCAGAGTATTTAGTCCTAAAGGGAGTTCCCTTTAGAGAAGCTCATAAGATAATTGGAGACTTGGTGAGATACTGCGAAGAGAAAAAGAAAAATTTCAATGAATTAAAAATTGATGAATGGAAAACATTTTCTCCTTTTTTTGAAGAGGATGTTTTTGATCTATTATCTCCTGAAAAAAGTGTAAATGCTAAGAAAACCTTTGGAAGTCCCAATCCTAAGATTAATTTGAAAGTTTTAGAAACTAAACTCTCTTCTTTAGAGAGCTTAAAAGAGGAATGGGAAGAAAGAAGAAAGAATTTACCAACTTTAGAAGAGCTTTTATCAAAATTCCTTTAATCTAAGAGTTCTTTAATAGGAATTAAATCCTCATACTTATATATTATACTCATTGCTTTATTTTCTGCATCTATTCCTGCTTCAATAACGCCTGCTAATGGATTTAATCCTCCTGCTATTACTAAACCAGCAGTTCCGGGAGTGACTGGAACTGCTAAGATCTCTTGATTAGGTTTACCAAGAAGTATCTTCCCAGAAAGCCCAATCTCTTTTATCTCCTCAAGGATTTTTTCTGTCTCATCTCTGGCAGAAAGTGGTATCTCCCTAAAGGTAGCAAGTATCTTGCCCTCTTTTCTTCTTACGGTGTTGATGACCGATGTCATCCCACTTTTTATAAGGATTTCTAATGGATCTAAAGTAGAACCTTGATAAGTTATAGCTTCAAGAAATCTTGTGGTCTCTCCAGCTTTTATCTCTAAAACTCCTCCCAATTTAGCATTCACAGGTATACCATTTTTTATTAAAATACCATGTATAGTTACACTACATAAAGTTCCAATAATTGCTTTTTTCTCTGGTACTATAATGCCTGGTACTATTTCTTCATCTTCTCTTTCAAAGATTATAACTTTCTCGCTTATGCCATATCCTTTTTTGAGTATCTCTCCTATTATATTGAGAGCCTTTTTAAGATCTTTTTTAGGAACAATTGAAAGATTTAAAACTACATTTCCTTTTCCATTAGATTTATCTAAGGTTACATGAAAAGCTAAGTTTTCTATCTTACTTATGATAAAACCTAACTTGTCTGATACAAGAGCATTTTTTATCTCTTCTCTTCCCTTTTCAGTTATTAATCTTCCCTTTTTCCCTACAACTTTTGTAAACCCTCTTTCATCCATTAATTTTAAATGATATCTTACAGCTCTTTCACTTAGCTCAATTCCTCTTTCAAGGAGTTTTTCCGATATAAAACTTGCTCCAACAGGTTCTGTAGCATTGTTTAAAATTTCTAAGATTGAGATAATTTTCCTTTCAATATCCTTATTCATGATTAACTAATGGATATAATAGGTGTGTGGAAACAGTAAATCCCAATCCGCTTCTTGCTTTAGTCCACCTTCTTGTTGCAAGAATTTTTTGGTGGCTAAAGCAAGAAATTGGGCTAAAATTAAATAGTCATCCTCTTCTATCTGTTCATCTAACTCATCCTTCAGCTCCTCAGAAAGTTCTAATTTATCAACATAACTTTCCAGAGCTGTATAATAAAAAACGACAAGCCTCTCTTCCCAGTCTAAATTAGATTTAGAAAATTTCTTCAAAAGGAAACCTCCCTAATTTAAATAATTAAGTTATGCTCTTGTTTTTAAGATTTATCTGATTTAAGATTTATTGGAGCTGATGAGTCTTCCAAGACCCATCTAAGAAGAGAGATCATTTTCTGAGCTGTTTCTCTTCTTATATATTCAGGTCCAAAATTTTCTAAGAGTGTTGAATGTTTGTAATCAGTTAACTCTTGTATAAGCTGTTTTATCTCTTCGGGCTTTCTCATGTTTTTATCTACCTCCTTAGCTTATTTCTTATAATTTCTCGGATAGTTTAGCATAGTTTAATATTTATGACAAGCTATGTTTATGTTAGAATTTAGATTAAGAAACTTTAGGAGGGATAAAAAAAAAATGGAAATTGTATGGTCTATGGATAATCCCATTCTACTTTCCTTTGAAGAAGAGATAGCTTTAGCTAAGGATTATTCAGAGTATATATCTCTTGGATTGGACAAAATTTTAAAGTTTTTAGAAAGAGAGAGTGTACATTCCGTAGACAATGTTTTGAAAAGCAACAATTTAAAGCCTTTAATAATTCTGCATGATTCTAAGATTGGTGAAGAATACAATGAAGAGGACTTTCAAAAAATATATGATATTTCAAAAGAACTTAATATACCTTATTTCTTAGTTAATCCTGCAGAAAAGCCCGAAAATTTAAGCTCTATTGTAGCAATAGATGTATTTAATAGAAATCTTAAAAAGCTTTTAAATTTTGTAGAGATACCAATAGTACTTAGAATAAAATCTAAATCTATTGTGAATACCTTTGGAAGAGGATGGAAAATAGCTCAAGGTAATGAAAAAATTTTTTTACTCCTTGACACATTTGATTTTTACTCTTCAGAAGAAGATTTAGATGTATTGAAAGATAAAGATCTTTCAAAAATTAAGTTTGTACATTTGAAAGATGCTGAAAATGTTCCCAGATATTATCTACGAGAGACTCAGCAGTTATTCCCTGGAGAAGGAGTTATACCCTTGATGCAAATCTTAATATATCTTAGAGATGGTGGATTTGATGGATATATAGTACCAGAAGTAAGAAGACCTGAATATGGGAAGATGGATCCTAAGGAGTATGCTAATAGGCTTTTTAAATCTACCAAGTATTTACTCTCTAATCTTTAAGTTGTAATCTCTTTTTATTTGCTTCTGAGCCCCTGTGTTAAAAATTATTTTATTTATGAAAAAAATTTTCTTCAAGATTTTATATTGACAAAATTTACAACTGTGATATTATTCAAAAGTAAGTTATTTATTTAACTAATTATGGTTTGTAAAAAATTTACATGATTGGGTAAATTTATGAGAAATGAGGAAATTTAATTTTAAATGTAAAAAATTTTCAGAGGTGAATAATGAAGGAAGTTAGTATCATTGAGAGGATTAAAGAGAGAAAAGATACTTTAAGAGAGTCAGAGAAAAAGGTAGCAGATTATATCTTGATTCGGTGGCAAGAGGTTCTTCATCTTCCCATAACTGAACTTGCTGAAAGAATTGGAGTAAGTGAAGCAACTATTGTAAGAATGTGTAAAAAATTAGGATTTAGAGGTTTTCAAGAATTAAAAATTATGCTTGCTGCTGAAAAAGTTCAGCCTATTAAGACGGTACATCAAGCAGTTCAAGATGGAGATGACCTTGAAACAATCTTAAAGAAAGTTTTTTTAGCCAATATTAGAGCTATAGAAGCTACATTAAATATTCTTTCAGTTCAAGAGTTAGCAAAAGCAATTGAGGCAATTCTTTCTGCAAGGCAACTTCAGATATATGGGGTTGGAGGTTCTGGATCTGTAGCACTTGATGCTCAACACAAGTTTATGAAGACTGGTATACCTACGATAGCTTATACAGACAGCCATGTAATGGCTATGGCAGCAAGTATTCTGGAGCCTAATGATGTGGTTATAGGTATTTCTGCCTCTGGAAGTAGTAAAGATATTGTAGATGCACTTACTCTTGTGAAAGAAAGAGGAGCAGTCACTATAGGTATCACTCACTATGCTAAAACTCCTATGGATAAAGTTTTGGATATAAAACTCGCTGTATCTTCCGAAGAAACTTTTTATAGAACTGAAAGCACTTCTGCAAGAATAGCCCAACTTTCTATTATAGATACTCTCTTTATAGGTGTTGCATTAAGAAGATTTGATAAAACAATAGAAAATCTGAAATTGACCAGGGAAGCTATTGTTCCAAAAAGATTTTAAAAGAAAGGAGAAAAGGTAAGTTGGCTTTTAAAGTACTTATAACTCCAAGAAGTTTTGAGACAGTTAAAGATAAATGTATAGGACTGTTAGAGAAGGAAAATTTTGAAGTGGTTATGAATCCATATGGAAGGGTACTCACAGAGGAAGAGCTGGCTGGACTTATAGAAGAAATGGATGGAATTATTGTAGGGATAGATCCTGTAACTTCCAAAGTTTTGGAGAAAGCAAAGAGACTTAAAGTAATATCTAAATATGGTGTAGGGGTAGATAATATAGATTTAGAGAAGGCAAAAGAAAAAGGAATATTAGTAACCAATACTCCAGGAGCAAATAGTAATGCTGTAGCAGAACTTACCTTAGGACTTATTTTTACAGTACTGAGAAAGATAAATCTTTCGGATAGAAAGACCAGAGAAGGATCTTGGGAAAGATTTGTTGGCTATGAACTTTCTGGTAAGACTTTAGGAATTATTGGCACAGGAAATATAGGTAGGCGTTTAGTAAAACTCCTTAAGGGTTTTGATTTAAGAATACTTTGTTATGATAAAGATCTTGATTTAGAATGGGCAGCAGAAGAGGGCATAATCTATGTTTCTTTAGAGGAACTTTTAAAAAACTCTGATGTTATTTCCATACATATGCCGTTAACAAAGGAAACATATCATTTTATCTCAGATAAAGAATTATCTTTTGTAAAACCTGGAGCTGTTATTATTAATACTTCAAGAGGGGGAATTATTGATGAGATGGCTCTTTATAATGCACTAAAAGAAGGTAAGCTTTTGGGAGCAGGACTTGACGTATTTGAGAAAGAGCCACCTATAGATTCCCCTCTTTTAAATCTTGAGAATGTAGTGATGACTTCTCATATAGGAGCTCATACTCAAGAGGCTACAGAGAATATGGCAAAAATGGCGGTGGAGAATCTAATTTCAGTATTAAAGGGTGAGAAACCTAAATTTTGGGTTGAATGATTTTAACAACTTTTAGGGAGGTGAGAGGAAGATTTGTATTAATAGGTTTTTAAAGAGAGGGAGTGGTTTTAAATTTCAAAAAATTTTTTAAGGGGAGGTTGATGTATTGTGAATCTTAAAAAGGTAAGTTTAATATTAGTTTCTGCTTTACTTTTAGTGGCTTTGGCAGTTCCTCTTTCTGCTCAGACACCAAAATATGTACTTAAGTTTAATCATGTGCTTTCTCCTTTGGATCCTTTCCACGATGGATTTCTAAAATGGGCAAAGGCTGTAGAAGAAAGGACAAAAGGTGGACTTAAGGTTGAAGTATATCATAGTGCACAATTGGGGGTAGAAGAAGATATTCTTGAACAGATTAGACAAGGAGCAAATGTAGGACAGAATACAGATGCAGCACGTATGGCAATGTATCTTCCAGAAATAGGGGTTATGAATTGTCCATACTTTGTAGATTCTCCTGAAGAGGTTGTAAGGCTGAAAAAGATGCCTACAGTTCATAACTGGTTAAAAATATTAGAAGAGAAATATGGGTTTAAAGTACTCTCCTTTACCTGGATACAAGGTTTTAGACATTTCATGACTAATAAACCAGTCAAAACTCCCGAAGATCTCAAGGGCTTGAGAATTAGGACTCCTGGAACACCTGTATGGCAAGAATCTGTTCGTGCTCTTGGTGCAACACCAGTCTCTCTTGCCTTTGGTGATGTTTATCCAGCCTTGCAACAGAAGGCAATAGATGGTGTAGAGCTTGTATACAACAATATTCCTGGAATGAGATTATATGAAGTTCTGAAATATGTAAGTGAGACAAAACATATTTTGCTAATCAACTTTGAAGTAGTAAGTGCAAAATGGTTCAGAAGCCTTCCTCCTACTTACCAGAAAATTCTTGAGGAAGAATGCGATAAGGCGGGTTTGGAGGCTTCTAAAGTAGTTGTTGAAAAAGAAGAAGAAGTTAAGAAACTTATTAAAGAAAAAGGAATGACAATTATTGAGACAAAAGATATTGATATTAATGCATTTAGGAAGGCTGGAGAAAAGGCTTATGAGGTTTTAAAGCTAAAAGAAGTAAAAGATAAAGTTTGGAAGGAAATGAGAAAAAAATAACAGAATAATCTTTTTGGAAGACCACCCATTTTGGGGTGGTCTTCTCTTAATTTTAAATTTTGGTGTGAGGGGTGATGAATAAAAATGAGGAAGCTATATGAATATTCAGGAAAGATTGAGACTTTTATAGTTGAGGTCCTTTTGATAGCTATGGCAATTTTAGTATTTATCGCAGGTGTCTCAAGGACTATTCATAGACCTATTGGTTGGGCAAATCCTCTTGCCTCTTTTTTATTTGCTTGGTCAGTGTTTATGGCTACAGATGCTGCTTTTAGAGAGAATAAAATTATGTCTGTAAACATTCTGGTCAACAAACTTCCTGAAAGAATGAAAAGCTATACTAAATTATTCAATTATTTTGTAATTCTTGCCTTTTGCATATTTCTTATTGTATTTGGGATAAAGGTCTCATATATTATGAGATTTAGGACTTTTGAGGGGATGTATGGATTTAGTTATATGTGGGCTGGTTTGAGTGTTCCTGTGGGGGGCTTTCTTATTCTTGTTACTACAATTTTTAAGATTTCCGATGAGATAAAAACTTTAAGGGAGGGAAATAAATCCCAGAATAAAAGTTAGATCTTTATTTGGGAGGTGTAATTTAGCATGCTTTTAGTAATAATATTTTTCTTTTTGTTTATGTTTTTGGGAATGCCTGTTGCCTTTGCGATAGGTATCTCAGGCACAGTGTTTTTTCTGCAACATTTGGGAGAAATTCCTATAACTACTCCTATACAACTTCCTCTTTCTCAAAATTTAAACTTTACTCTTTTAGCAATTCCATTATTTATATTTGCTGGAAATCTTATGAATCATGCAGGAATTACCTCAAGGTTAATTGATCTGGCTACTGTTTTAACAGGGCATCTGAGAGGAGGACTTGCTCACGTTTCTTGTGTTCTTTCAGCCCTTATGGGTGGAGTTTCTGGCTCTGCTATTGCTGATGCTGCAATGGAAAGTCGTATATTGGGTCCAGAGATGATAAGAAGAGGTCTTCCTAAAGGTTATGCCGCTGGAATATTAAGTTGGTCTTCCTTAGAAACACCTACAATTCCTCCCAGTATAGGGCTTATTTTGTTTGGAACTATAGCACAAGTCTCCGTAGGAAGACTCTTTGCTGGGGGAATTATGCCAGGGCTTTTAGTAATGGTATTTTTAATGATTAGTGTGGCTATAACATCAAGAATAAGAAACCTTCCTCCTCAAAGAGAAAAAAGGGCTTCTTTGAAGGAGATGGGCTCCTCAGCTCTTCAAAGTATCTGGGCTTTACTATTTCCTGTGATCCTTCTTGTAGGATTAAGATTTGGACTTTTTACTCCTTCAGAGATAGGGGCACTATGTGTAGTTTATGCTGTTGTTGTAGGAGTATTGATATATGGAGATCTAACCTTAAAAGGCTTCTTAGAAGCTTTGCAAGGTTCCATGGTTGATATTGGTGCTACCATGTCTTTAATCTCTTTATCCTCCATATTCACTTATGGTATTGTATGGGAAAACATTACTGAGCTTGTTTCTAATTTAATTTTAGGAATTACTAATAATCCGTATATATTTCTCTTGATAATTATAGGGCCTTTAATTATCGCAGGATGTTTTATTGATGCCACAGTGCTTATTCTTATGCTTACCTCTATCTTTTATCCCATTGCTTTAAAATTAGGAATAGACCCTGTACATTTTGGCCTTGTATTTTTCATGGCTTGCGCTATAGGGAATTTTACCCCTCCTGTAGGAGCTGCCACATATGCTGTGTGTTCTATTTTGGATGTATCCTTGGGTGAATATATGAAAGAGTCTTGGCCTTTTATGATAGCGGTCTTTGCTGCTCTTCTGACTGTGGCTTTCTTCCCAGATTTGGTCCTCTTAATACCTAATCTGATATTTGGAAGATAAGGAGGATTGACTATGAACTTTACAGATAAAGTTGTTTTAATAACGGGAGCAGGTTCTGGAATTGGGAGAAAAACTGCTATTATGTTTGCTGAGAAAGGAGCAAAAGTTGTTGTTAATGATATTTCTGCTGAAAGAGGAAATGAGACAGTAGATATTATTAAAGGACATGGGGGAGAGGCACTTTTTATTTTAGGAGATGTATCTTCTCCTGCGAGCGCTGAAAGAATTATTAAAGAAGTTGTAAAGGCTTTTGGAAAGATAGATATCCTTGTGAATAATGCGGGAATTGTAGTACCAGGAAAAGTTGAGAATACTAAGGAAGAAGATTTTGATAAGACAATCTCTGTAAATGTTAAAGGTCCTTTTTTCCTTTCAAAATATGCTGTTTTGGAGATGAAAAAACAAGGTGGAGGAGTTATAGTAAATGTTTCTTCTGAGGCAGGGCTCAAAGGAATACCAGAAAGATGTGCCTATGGTGTTTCAAAAGGTGCTTTAATCTCTCTTACAAAATCCATGGCTATAGACTATGCTAAGGAAAATATAAGGGTAAATGCTGTCTGTCCTGGGACTACATTTACTAAGGGACTTGAGGAGAGACTTAATAAACTTCCCAATCCTGAGGAATCATTAAGGGAGATGTCAGAAAGAAGACCATTAGGAAGATTAGGAAAAGAAGAAGAAATCGCTTTTGCTATTCTATTTGCAGCATGTGATGAGGCAGCTTATATGACTGGAAGTATTATAAGTATTGATGGTGGTGCTACTGCGTAGGGAGGGGAGACTCTAAGGTCTCTCCTCTTTTAATCTAATAAAACCTTTTAAAAGGGTATCCTCTAAAAATTTCGTATATTTAGTTCTTGTTAAAACCTTTAAATATTAATTGAAAAAATTTTGCAATTTTATATTATTATGATTATAATAACAACCATATAAAAAGTATAAATTTAAGGAGGGAGCAATAATGAAGCCAAGAAAGATAAAAGATGGGATCTTTTATGTAGGAGCTCAAGATTGGAATAGAAAGTTATTTGATGCCTTAATTCCCCTTCCTGATGGTACCAGTTATAATGCTTATCTCATTTATGGAACTGATAAGACTGCCTTAATTGATACCGTAGATCCAACAAGGGAGCATGTTTTAGCCTCATATCTTGAGGAAGTAGAAAATATAGATTATGTAATTTCTCACCACACTGAACAAGATCATTCAGGTAGTATTCCTTTTGTCCTTGAAAAATATAAATCTGCAAAGGTGGTAACAAATCCAAAGGGTAAAGAACTTCTTATGTTGCATCTTCATATTCCTGAGGATAGATTTATAACTGTTGCTGATGGTGAGACGATTTCTTTAGGAGATAAAACTTTGAAGTTCATATATACACCATGGGTACATTGGCCAGAAACTATGGTTTCTTATTTAGTAGAGGATAAAATTTTGTTTACCTGCGATTTTTTAGGTTCACATTTAGCCACATCGGATCTTTATGTAAGAGATGAAGGATTAGTATATGAAGCAGCAAAAAGATACTACGCGGAGATTATGATGCCTTTTAGAACTATTGTGGAGAAAAACTTAGAGAAAATAAAGGATCTTGAGATTGACTTAATTGCTCCAAGTCATGGTCCTATATACCAAAATCCCTCTTTTATTATAAATGCCTATAAGGATTGGGTAAGTAATCCGCCTAAAAATATTGTAGTGATACCTTTTGTCTCTATGCATAATAGTACTAAGATCATGGTAGATTATTTGACAGATAAATTAATTGAAAAGGATATAAAAGTAGAGATTTTTGATCTATCTTCTGTTGATATTGGGAAACTTGCTATGGCATTGGTAGATGCAGGGACAATAGTGGTTGGTACTCCTACAGTTCTTACTGGTCCTCATCCAAAAGCTGTATATGCTGTTTACTTGGCAAATGCATTAAAACCAAAGACAAAATTTATTAGTGTGATAGGCTCTTATGGATGGGGTGGTAGGACTTTGGATATATTGAAAGGTCTCTTATCTAATCTTGATGCTGAGATCATAGATCCTGTAATCATTAAAGGTTTACCTAAAAAAGAAGATCTCAAACTACTGGATGATCTTGCTGAAAAGATATATTTAAAACATAAAGAGGCTGGATTAATTTAATAGTAGGGGACCAATTGTGTCCCCTACTTTGCTTTATTTATGGTTTTATTCATACTTCCTGTTCTGTAACCTTCAAGATCTAAAGTAATAAATGTATATCCTAATTCCTTAAATTTATTTATAATTTTTTCTCTGAATTTATCATTTAGAACTATTTCAAAATATTTCTCTTCTATTTCAATCCTTGCAGTATTATTGTAATCTCTTACTCTTACTTGTCTGATACCAAGATCTCTTAAGAATTCTTCGCCTTCTTCAATTCTCTTTAGTTTTGGTATTTCTATTTTTTCTCCATAAGGTATCCTTGAAGCAAGGCATGCCATAGAAGGTTTATCATAAGTGGGAAGCCCTAATTCTTTTGATAGTTTTCTTATCTCTTCTTTTGTAAATCCCACTTCAATAAGAGGGCTTCTTATACCAAGTTCTTTAAGTGCTAACATTCCAGGGCGGTAATCTCCTAAATCGTCTATATTACTTCCATCAAGTACATAATTTATATGATTTTCTTGAGCTATCTTTAAAATTCTTTGGAATATTCTCTTTTTGCATAAATAGCATCTTTCAGGAGGATTGTTTAAAAATGCTGTATCTTCTAAAAAAGAGATATCTTTCTCTAAGATTAGTTTTACTCCCATCTCTTCTGCTAACTTTTCTGCCTCTTTAATCTCCTTTTCAGGAAATAATGGAGATACTAATGTTACTGCTAACACATTTTCTCCTAAGGTTTCTTTGGCTACTTTTAACAAGAAGGTGCTGTCCACTCCTCCTGAAAAAGCTACTACAACCCTTTCCATCTCTCTTAGTAGCTCTTTAAGTCTTTCAATCTTTTCTTCCATAGATGTTCTCCTGGCAAATTTTAATATTAGGATATTATACCAAAAAAGTATGAGATTAGGAATTTTTTCATCTTTTTATAAAAATAAATGTGTTATAATCACTCATAAAAGTAATACCTCGGAGATAAAAATGACAGATATTAAGAGATTTGGTGTATCAATAGAGGAGGATCTTCTTACCAAGTTTGACAAGATCATAGGAGAAAAAGGGTATAACAGTAGATCTGAAGCTATAAGAGATCTTATAAGGGATTATATTATAAAAGAGAAGTGGGAATTAAAGAGTGAAAAAGTAGCAGGGAGTATAAGTATTGTTTATGAGCATGATATATATGGACTCTCAGAAAAGCTTACTGACATTCAACACCATTATTGCGATGTAATAATATCCACTTTACATGTTCATCTTGATGAAAAGAATTGTTTGGAAGTTATTTTAGTGAGAGGCAAAGTTGAGAAGATTAAGAAGCTTTATAATGAAATTTCTTCTTTAAAATGGGTTAGACATACAAATATTTCCATAACTGATATCATTTGATTTTTTTTATTTTTAGAAATAATTTACTATAAAGATTTTTAGTAATAGTTTCTAAGTGAATTAAATATTATTTAAATCTTATGGTATAATTCTCTTCTGTGAAAGTACGTAATTTTTTTGGTACAAGTTTTATAGAAGATAAAGAGCTAAGAAAAAGTTTAAACCTTGTTATTCTTGGCGTATGTTTTGGCATTGTATTTTTTAATGTAACCACAGGTGCCCCTATAGCAGGATTTGCAAAAGAGCTTGGTTTGGGAGATCTATTATACGGTATTATGTTAGCAATGCCTGTCCTTGGTGGTGCTATACAGATCTTTGCCTCTTATTTCTTAGAGAAAACAAAGAAACGAAAGATACTATTTTTTGTAGGTGGATTTGTTCAGAGAGCTCCTTGGCTTTTTATAGCTATTCTTCCATTTTTTATAAAAGATAAGAGTATACTTTTTTCTATAATTCTGTTCCTACTTATTTTTGGTGCTATTGGTGGTGCTTTTATAAATGTAAGTTTTATGTCTTGGATGGGAGATCTGGTTCCCATAGAGGTTAGAGGAAGATTTTTTAGCTCCAGAAGTATGTTATCTACAATAATTTCCTTTATAAGTGGACTTGCTATAGGAGTATTTTTAGATAGGGTGCCTGGACTTAGTGGTTTTTCTACTGTATTTGCCATTGCAGTATTATTTGGACTTTTAGATATTGCATCTTTCTTTTGGGTAAAAGATCCACCAATGAAAAGTAGCAATTTTAATAATGTTAAGATTAGTAAACTATTTAAAGAGGTTGTATCTAACCATAATTTTTCAAGTTTTCTTATATTTGGAATTTTTTGGAACTTTGCTCTAAGCCTCTCTGCCCCATATTTTAATCTATATATGTTAAAAAATTTGAAGATGTCATTTTTTGATATAGCTCTTTATGTTCAAATTGTTAGTAATTTGGCTACAATTCTTTCAGTGCGATTTTTAGGAAGACTTATAGATAGATTTGGTAATAAGCCTGTACTTATTATGAGTTCTACAATAGTGAGTTTCCTTCCTTTTCTATGGTGCTTTACTGCTCCTAATAGATGGCTATTTTTTGTACTTATGGTTCAAATATTATCAGGGATTTTTTGGCCAGGTATTGATCTTACTTTTAACAATTTACTCTTATATCTTTCTCCTGATGAGAATAGATCCTTTTATATTGCTGTATATAACTTTTTTATAGGGATAGTAAATGCTATAGGCTATATTCTTGGTGGTTATATTACTGAATATATAGCACCTACAGTTATTACTTTTGTAAATCAGCTTTTAGGTATTCATTTGGTGGAATATCATCTTATCTTTATTTTATCAGGGGTTCTTAGATTTACTTTTTCAAGGATATTCTTACCAAAGATTCGGGAAGAGAGATCAAAACCTGTAGATGAGATGAGAGAGCATATTTTTCAGAGATTTAAATATAAAATTTGACAAAGAGATTTTTGAGTGTATAATGGAAAAGTAAATTTTTTTTAGGAGGTACGTTAAATTGGTTAAGACGTTATACGTAGGTAACCTATCATGGCAGACCACAGAGGATGATCTGCGAGGACTATTTGAAAAGGAAGGTGAGCTGGAGAGCGTAAGACTTATCACTGACCGCAACACTGGTAGATCTAAGGGATTTGCTTTTGTTGAAACTTCTGATGATTTAGCTCAGAAGTTGATTGACTCTTACAATGGTTTTGAATTTAATGGAAGAAAGATCATTGTAAGTGAAGCAAGGCCAAGAACTGAAAGAAGTTCTGCACCTCGTTATAGAAAATTCTAAATTGTCCATATAATTGAAGATAATTTAGACGAGAAAGCCCCGAAAAATTCGGGGCTTTTTTATTTTATGGGTTTTAGTATAATTGGATTATGACTAAAAAGATTTATTATATTCATCCTGAAGCTCTTGTGTGGACTACAAAGGTGAAAAGAGTTAAGAAAGAAGAAGAATATATTCTTCTTTCTTCTGAGGAGTCTATTTTTTATCCGGAGGGTGGAGGGCAACCTTCCGATGAGGGAGAGATCTTAGGAAATAATTTCAAACTCATGGTTTTTAATGTATTTTCTGACGATGATGAGATCTGGCATAAGGGGTATCTTGAAGGAATAATGCCTGTAGAAGGTGAGGAAGTAGTATTAAAGATAAATGAAGATTTAAGAAAAGATTATATGGAGCAGCATACTGCCCAGCATCTTTTATCTGCTATTTTGGAAAGAGATTATGCTCTTTCTACTACAGGATTTCAAATTTTTAAAGATCATTCCAAGATTGAAGTACCAACAAAACTGGATTTTAATGATTCATTGATAAAGGAAATAGAAGAAAAAGTTAATACATATATAAGAAAGGATATCTCGGTAAAGATATATTGGCAGGACAGTAAAATTCGCATTGTAGAAATCCCTGATTTAGATATCAATCCTTGTGGTGGTCTACATGTAAACAAATTGTCAGATTTAGGTTTACTTAAGATTTTAGATGTTTATAAGAAGAATAATGATTTCTGGAGAATTGAGTTTATTGCAGGAAGAAGGATTCTTAAAAGGCTTGATATTCGGGAGAAGGAATATAATCTTTTAAAGGCAAAGCTTGGAAGTCCTTATTTAGTTGAGGACGTTACAAAACTTATAGATAAACTTGAAGGATTATATAAAGAGAATAAAAACTTAAAAGAGAAATTAAATGTCTATATAGCAAAAGAACTTTTAAATTCTGCTATAAAAACTCCTTTAGGTTTAGTAGTAATAAAAGTTCTGGATGAAGATATAAACAATCTGAAATTTATTTCTCAGCATGTTATAAAAGAAGAAGAGGTATTATGTATTCTTTTTAATGCTAAAGGACAGGGAATTATCTCTCGTGCAAAGACTTTTAACGATGAGACTTGGGATAAAGTAGTTTGTGAATTGGCAAAATATGATTGGAAAGGAAGTAAAGGGGATTATTTTTTGCAAGGTAATTTAGAAAAATTCAGAGATTTCTTAAATAATCTTGCTGGAATTTTTACTATAGACTAATGTTTTGTTTCTTTCTCGTTTTGCCTCATAAAGAGCTCTGTCAGCAAGGATCAAAAGATCTATTGTGTTTTGAGTATGTACAGGTAGATTAGAGATTCCAATGCTTAAAGTGCCTATTTTGTTCTCTACATTTATAGGTATGATATGTCTCTCTTTGTTCCATTTATCTCTTAGTTTTTCTCCCACAAGAAAAGCAGATTGTACTTCGGTTTCAATGAGAAGGCACACAAATTCTTCTCCTCCAAATCTTCCTATAATATCTATATTTCTCAGGTTCTTTACAAGAAAAGAGGCAAATTCTTTAAGGAAGTTATCTCCCAATATATGTCCATACTTATCATTAATGTTTTTAAAATTGTCCAGATCTATAAAGAGTAAACTTAAGGGATGTCCAAACCTTAAGGCTCTTTCGGTCTCTATTTCTAAAAACTCATCTAACTTACGTTTGTTGTATACACCTGTAAGACTATCTAAATTAGAAAGTCGTTCGTTATACTCATACAAAAAGGCATTTTCTAAGGCTATTGTAAGATGGTAGAAGATAGATTTGACTATATCTTGAGTTTTATAAGAATTTGTTTCTCCTATCCCTATGAATCCATAATTATATTTTTCCCTGCTTAGAGGGATTAATAAGTAATCTTGTGGAAGATTTGAGAAGTACTTTAGATCCTCTGCTGTAAAAATTTTATTTTGATCTTTGTAAAACAGGAGCATTTCAAAGATCTCTTTTGATTCTTCCTGGTTTACAATCTGAAATTTTTCATAGAAAGTTTTGTCCTCAATTGGGTTTTTAAGATATATATCATATACTTTTGCAGGGAAATCAGAACCGAAAAATCTATCTATGATACCTATAATGTTTACAGGTCTTTTAGCCAAGTTAAATTGTGAAATAAACTCTAATAATATGTTGAGGTTTTTTCCTTCTTGCCGTATAATCTCTTCCTGGGTATTAATGGTATTTTTAAGAGATCTATCAAAATCAGCAATTTTCCGAGATAACATGCCGATCTCATCATTCTTTTGTAATAGCTCTTCTTTTGGTGCTGGATCTGAAGCAGGATCTATAGTTAAACTTTTAGCAAGTTCTTCTAAGGGTTTTACATAGGTGTGAGTTGTAGAAGAGTAGAAAAGTATAGTAAAGAAAATTTGTAAGGCAATGAGAGGAAAAGAAAAAGCAATAGTTGATTTCTTTAATCTACTTTCTAAAGCTGTAGTCTTAAATCCTAATATAAGACGAAGATTTTCCTTTAATGGATATACAAAGTAGTACTTATGATTCTTAAAATCGGCTACTTTACCATGCTCTAAAGTGAGTACTTTATCAGGAAGTTTTTCAAAATCAAGGTTTGTAGTAAAACGTAAGTTGGAATCTTCTTCCTGAATCATAATCCCTTCAATCTTTCCAAAATTGGATTCGGTATTAAATTTTGAGAGTTCATTGAAAAGATATGAAGATAAGGAAGAGTTTTTGGAAAGAGAATTTGTGTCAGTATCTTTCAATTTGCTGACAATATCATCCATGTATATGTTTGTATATGTTACTATCTCTGTCTCAAAAGCACTAACATATTCATTCCTTAATAGGTTTATGAAAATTATCTCAAGAATTGCAAAAAATATAAGAGATATGCCAATATAGTAGAGAAATATTTTATTTTTTATCTTCATAGAAGATTTTTAATCCTCTTCTCCTGTAAATTGGCTTTTTGTCTATTATATATCATAAAATCTTAAAATATTCAATAAATTAACTTTAATGTTTTGATTTGATAAGGTTTTATATGGATTTTTAGATTTGATTTTTGATGAATTAAAGCTGTTTGTTCCTCTTCTAAAATATTTGTTTCATAGACATACTTTATAGGGAAAGGAAGAGAAAATTCTACATCTGCTTCTTTTCCTAAATATTCTACAAGTCTTATGATAATCCCTTCACCATCCTCTGCTTTTTTAACTGCTCCTATAATTATGTTATTTTTATCCCATTTCATAAGGCTTTTGCTTTTTATTTTCCCTTTTATAATTTTTGAAAATAATGGTCTGTTTAAATCTTCTGCTTCTTTAATAGTTTCCTCTGATAAATCTCCTTCATGTGGGAAAATTGAATATGTAAAGTGGTGATTTCCTAAATCTGCTGAATAATCAGGTGATATAGGAGACCTAAGGAGTGTGATTCCTATGACATTCTCATCTATACTGTGTCCATGCTTTCCATTATTCAATATACTTACTCCAAAATCTTTTTGAGATAGATCAATAAATCTTTGAGCAGGTATTTCAAATTGAGCTTTTTCCCATGAAGTATTTTTATTGGTAGGCTTCCAAAAGATCCCATAGGGTATTTCATATTGAGATATAGATGCATTTATGTTTATTGGAAAGTATGTTCTTACCATAGTTCTTCTTTCATTCCACATTATTTCAGTCTCTATGTCTATTCTCTTAGAGTAGGCATATAACACATAACTTTGCTTTATTACAGAAGCTCTGTATCTTCTTAGTACTTCAATTTTAGCCCTTAATGGACCTTTTTCTATTATCTCTATTTTTTCTATCTTGTTTAATTCTTCTCTAAACCTTTCATAGTTTAAAGGGATATCCCATGCTTCCCAATATCGTGGTCTATCAGGATAGGCAAATATGACGTTTCCTTTTTCAATAAATAGATCTCTACCAATTTCTTTGTAAAATATTTGGCATGTTCCATCTTTAAATACCTCAAGCCTCACTAAGGAATTTTCAATGGTATTATTTTTTACTAAGATATCTGTTGTAATATCTGATCCATGAGTTTTTCTATTTATAGGAAAAGTGGTGTATGTTAAAGCTGGGATCTCTATATCTTTTGAGTATACTAATGCAGTGTTTCCTTTGTTCTGAGATGGTATAATTTCTCCATCTTCGGTGTATAATGCTTCGTCCTCTTCCAAAGGGATCTCTAATTTTAATTTTTGGGGAAAAGAGGTGGCATTATATACAAATAGGCTTTTTTCATTTCCCTCGGTCTTTATTTCTGGCTCTACATCTAAGATTTCTTTTAATTCCCTTTCGGTATCGGTATATACTTCTCTTATGGAGGATCCTGGTAATATATCATGGAACTCATTTCTTAGGAGTTTTTCCCAAAGCTCTGTTAACTTATCTTTAGGATATGAGGTATTTTCAAAGATGTTTAGAAGAGTATAAAGGCTCTCTAATAAGAAGATATGATTTTCTGCCATTCTATGCAGCCTTTTTATTCTGCTCTGAGTAGTAAAGGTCCCTCTATGAAGTTCTAAATATAAATCACCAAAATATGTAGGAAGATTGTCTTTAGATATTTTTTGAAAGAATTCTTTTGGATGAGAAAATTCTATCTCTGGTATATAAGGAAAATTCTGCATAATTTCCAATCTTTCTATCATTTCTGAGGTGGGACCTCCACCTCCATCTCCATATCCAAAGGTATAAATCATTCCATCAGAGAGATTTTTTCCGTGAAAATTCTGCCAATTTTCTATGATCTCTTTTAACTCTGTAGAGCCGTTATATCCTCCTCTTTTTCCAAAAATATGGGCAATAATTTTTGTCCCATCAAGCCCCTTCCATAGGAATAGATCATATGGGAAAGTATTAGTTTCATTCCATGTGAGTTTTGTGGTTGCAAAGTAGTCTATCCCAGCATTTTTAAGAATCTGGGGCAGATTAGCATTAAACCCAAAAGTATCAGGAAGCCAGGCTATCTTGCATTTTTCCCCAAATTCTTTTTCAAAGAACTTTTGAGCATACAAAAGTTGTCTTGTCAAAGACTCTCCTGAAGGAAGTTGACAGTCGCTCTCTACCCACATTCCACCCTCAGGGATCCATTTTCTTTCCCTAACCTTCTCACGGATCTTTTCAAATATATATGGATTATGCTCTTTTAAATCTTTATAAAGTTGAGCACTGCTTTGTAAAAATAAAAATTTAGGATATTCATCCATGAGTGTAATCATAGTAGAAAAAGTCCTTTGAGCTTTTCTTATGGTCTCTTCTCTGGTCCAAAGCCATGCATAATCTATATGTGAATGCCCTATTGCGTAATATTTCCCTAAATTAGGATATTTTTTCTTTAAATCTCTTAGAAGAGACTGTGCTTTTTCAGAATTTTGAATAATACTATCTCTTATATCCTCTGGAATTGGTTTTTCTATTTTAGGAAAATTAGGCATACTCCATAAACCCTTTAGTATATCAAGGGTCATTTTAGTCTCTTTCATCCTTGGTAAGAACTCATCTTGGGAGCTTATAAGTTTTATATTCCCTAAGGTTTTTTCTAAGATATCTTCAATCTCATATTGAAGTTCTTTATTTAAATTCTCTAAATCTAAGCCAAATTCTCTTATTAGACTAAAAGTAAGCCATGCTCTATATAGTTCATTATCTCTTTGAAATATCTCTGCTTTTTTAAATATGGGATTATATTGATGCTGTCCAAAAAGACCCTTAGGTACTGCTTCTATTAAGATTTCAAATTCTTTTTTAAAAGGGATTTTATGCTCTTTGTGATACTCGTTTAATTCTGCATATGGAACATTATCAATATAGATGAGAGATTCTCCGCCTACATCTATGGATAGATAAAGAGGATATGAATCTGAAAAATCTTTTGGAAGAATGATATTCTTTTTAAAAAAGACAGGTAGAGAGAGCTTTTTCCAACTCTCTCCTACCTTTATGTTTTCTAATTTTGTTCCTAATTTATCAGTAAATTCCCAATCATCTAAGGATATTTTTCTTATAACTGCATAGCTATAAAGTTCATCTAACCAAAAATTCCATTGTTCCAAAAGATATCTTAGGTTCATAATTAATCATTTAGTTTTATTGTTATCTCTGTGGGATAAGCTTCCTTAGCAAATTCTTCTCTTAATTCATTTACAGCTTTTACCATATTTTCCATCTTTGCTTTTGCTTCTTCCCATGTCCTTGTTTTTAAACCACAGTCTGGATCTATAAAGATCTGTTCTGGCTTAAAGTATTTAAAAGCTTCTTTAATTTTTGCCTTGATTTCTTCTATGCTTTCAATCCTATGAGAATGTACATCTATTACTCCTATTGCTATATACTTATCCTTTGGAAACCCATAATTTTCAATTAATGGATAAAATTTATCAGCATTGTTGGTAAGTTCAAAATCAAATTGGTGTACTGGAAAGTCTATTAGCTCTTCCCATATAGGTCTAAAATCTCCATAGCAAATATGTGTAATAATGAAGTTTCTTAGTCCTCTTGTGGCTACCTGAAAACTCTCCTTTGCAATTTTAATCTCTTCAGGATGTGTAGGGATTGCAGGTTCATCAATCTGTATAAAGATAGCTCCTTCTTCCTCAAGCTCCAAAGCCTCTTGATTTATAGCCTCAGCAAGATCAAGAGTAAGATCTCTTTTATTTTCATAATATTCATTGAAAGACCAGTCTGCAATAGTGTATGGACCTGTAAGCATTCCTTTTATAGGTTTCTTCGTTAGACTTTGAGCAAATTTAAACATATCTACTGTAATAGGTTTTGTTCTTTTTATTTTTCCTATTACAATTGGTTTTTTGTAGTATCTATTTCCATAAGATCTTACTAATCCACTTATAGCAAATCCATCTAAATTTTCTGCAAAGTAAGTTGCCATATCTCCTCTTTCCATCTCTCCATGTACTAATATATCTACTCCTAATTCTTCTTGCATTTTTATGACCTCTTCAGTGGCTTTTAATTCCAACTCATGAAGAGTAGAATATGGGATTAATCCTCTTGAATATTGATTTCTTGCTTTTATCAAATAGTCAGGTTTTGGAAAGCTGCCCACACTTGTAGTAGGAAGTATAGGAAGTTTTATTTCTTTCATTTTCTCTCACCTCTTACCAAATTTACTCCTTTTGTAAGATTGACTAATTTGTCGTAAGCTCTCTCTCTTGGGAGATATTCAAGACCACAGTTGGGATTGACAAATAGATTTTCATCAGAGATGTACTTTAATGCCTCTTTTACTAAATCTGCTATCTGTTCTGGTGTTTCTAATTTAGTATTTCTGGCATCTATAATCCCATATCCTAAAGCCATATTTTTAGGAAAGTCTTTTAATACTTCAAAGTTCTCTTTCCGAGAGATAAAATCAATTCCAAATATATCTACAGGTAACTCCTTGATCCTTTCTTTTATGGGAATTACAGTGTGGAAATACGTATAAATTGCCAATTTACCAGAGTAATTTTCCCTAATTTTCTTATACACATCTAAGAATAAATTAAAGTCTTCTGGGAAATATTGAATAGAGGGTTCGTTAAACTGAAGAAATGGAACATGATTTTCTTCTAAGAGTTTTACCTCTTCTATTAGTGCATCGGCATAAGCGTGAACTAAAGAATTAAGATCTTTATAATACTCGTCTCTACTTAATCTTGCTAATGTGTAATGTCCTGTTAATACTGCCTTTACAGGAACATTTCCAGCATACTTTTGCGCTTTTTTCCAATCCTCTAAGATGATGGGCTCCTTCCATTTTATCTCTTCTTTTACAATAGGCTGTCTGTAATAAGTATTATTGTCAAAATATCTAAAAAGTCCTCCTATTTCAATACCTTTAAGTTTTCTTGCTATATAGCTTTGTCCATCTTCCCATCTTATTTGTCCATCGGTTATGAGCTCAACTCCAGCTGATATTTGCTCTTCAATTACCTCCTTTGTAACTTCATCAAAAACAGTTTCTAATTCTTCTCTTGTCATCTTTCCTTGATCATAAGTATGAATTGCCTTTCTTAATTTTGCTTCTCTTGGAGGATTTGGAATCTTAGGATAATGATCTACTACTGTAATAATCATTCTTTCCCTCCTTATTAAAGTTCTTCGTATATATCTTTTAACACTGCACCACAACTCGCAGATGTTACCAAGGCAGCGTATCTTCTTAAATAGTTAAATTCAATCTCCCTTTTAATAGGCTTCCATTCTTTTTCCCTTTTTTCTAATTCTTCTTCGCTTAATTTCACATTTAATTTTCTCTCAGGAATATCTATCTCAATGATATCTCCATCTTTTAACAATGCTATAGGACCTCCCTCTGCTGCCTCTGGAGAGATATGCCCTATAGCGGCACCTCTACTTCCTCCTGAAAATCTTCCATCGGTAATGAGAGCTGTATCTTCATCAAGTCCCATTCCAGACAGTGCAGAAGTGGGTCCTAACATTTCTCTCATTCCTGGTCCTCCCTTTGGTCCTTCATATCTTATTACAACCACATCACCTTTTTTAATATGTCCTGCATAAATCTCCTTTATAGCTTCCTCTTCACTATTAAAAACTCTTGCTGGTCCTTCATGCTTTAGCATTTTAGGACTTACGGCTGATTTTTTTACCACTGCTCCTTCAGGAGCTAAATTTCCATAAAGTATAGTAAGTCCACCATCCTTTCCATAAGGATCTTCTAAAGTCCTAATTACATTCCTGTCTTTCACTACTGCCCCCCTTGCAATTTCTCCGATAGTTTTTCCTGAAACAGTAATGGCAGATGGATCTATAAGATTTCCTTTAAGGAGTTCCTTTAAAACTCCTGGTATTCCTCCTGCTTCATGAAGGAGTTGAATATGTTGAGAGGAAGCAGGGCTTAATTTACATATATTAGGGGTTTTTTCAGCTATTTTCTGAAAGGTTTCAAGGGGTAAATCTACATTAGCCTCTCTTGCAATAGCAAGGAGATGAAGGACTGTATTTGTGGAACCTCCAAGGGCCATATCTACGGCTATAGCATTTTCAAATGCAGTTCTTGTTAATATATCTCTTGCTTTAATATCATCTTTTACTAATTGGACAATTCTTTTTCCTGCTTCTTTGGATAATCTTTTTCTTATACCATCATAAGCAGCAGGTAACGTCCCATTGAAAGGAAGAGCAATACCTAAAGCCTCTGATAGGCAATTCATAGTATTAGCAGTGTACATTCCAGAACAGGAGCCACATCCTGGACATGCATACTGTTCAAGTTCATAAAGATCTTCTTCTTTTAATGTCCCAGCCTTTACCTGCCCTATACCTTCAAATAAGCTTATGAGATCTACATCTTTATCTCTCCATCTTCCTGCAAGCATGGGTCCACCACTTAAGATAAGAGATGGAAGGTTTAACCTGGCTGCTGCCATGAGCATTCCTGGCACAATCTTATCACAGTTAGTTATAAGAATAATTCCATCAAGCTGGTATGCTTCTACCATAGCTTCAATAGAATCTGCTATTAACTCTCTGCTTGCTAAAGAATATTTCATGCCTTTATGTCCCATAGCAATACCATCACATATTGCAATTACTCTAAATTCCATAGGAGTCCCGCCAGCCTCAAGGATTCCTGTTTTTACAGCTTGAGCAATAATATCAAGATGTATATGTCCAGGGATCATTTCGTTTGCAGAGTTTACAACTCCAATAAGAGGTTTTTCTAATTCATCAGGAGTGTAGCCCATAGCATAAAATAAAGATCTATGTGGAGCTCTTTCTATGCCCTTTTTTACGGAATTGCTTCTTTCCATTATTTTTCCTCCAGAAGAGTTTTAATAATCCTAACAGCGAAAAAAGTTGCTGTCAAGCAAGTTTTTACAAGCACATCTTTAAGATATTTAAAACATCCTCTTTGGTTAATTTTTTGGTATTCCCTAAGGGACCAAATAGGGTAGCTTTTTCTGCCATCTCTTCTAATCTTTCATCATTAATACCTATTTTGGAAAGTTTTGTTGGGACACCAATGCTTTCATAAAAATCTATTAATCTATCAATGCCTTTAAGCCCTACTTCAAAATCATCATCCCCTTGAATACCCCATACGTTTCTTGCAAATTGTGCAAATTTATGAGGAATTACGTCAATAACATATCTCATCCAGTGAGGAAATACGATAGCAAGTCCTAATCCATGAGAAATATCGTATACAGCAGATATAGCGTGTTCTATGTCATGACTTGCCCAATCTTGTTCTTTTCCTACTCCTATAATGCCATTTAGCGCATTTGTCCCACACCAAAGTATAATTCCTCTTGCTTCTACATCTTCAGGATTTTTAATGAGCTTAGGGGTAGTCTCAATTACAGTTTTCATTATAGATTCTGCAAAACGATCCTGTAATACAGCTCCTTCAGTTCTATCAAAGTACTGTTCAAAAACATGGGAAAGAATATCTACTATTCCATAGAGTGTGTGATTCATTGGAACAGTAGTAGTATTTTTAGGATCAAGAATGGAGAATTTTGGATAGATATAGGGACTTGATATAGAAAGTTTTTCTTCGGTTTCCATATTTGAAATTACTGCATTTCCGTTCATCTCTGAACCAGTAGCAGCAAGAGTCAATACTACACCTATAGGAATTGTAGGTTTTATGGGCTTTCTATATCTAAAAAGATCCCATACATCCCCCTCATAAGTAAGTCCTGCTGCTATAGCTTTTCCTGTATCTATTACACTTCCGCTACCGAGGGCAAGAATAAGTTCAATCTTGTTTTCCCTTACCATCTGAATTCCTTTTCTTACTAAGTCTACCCTTGGATTTGGTTTTGCCCCTTCAAGTTCATAGACTTCTAATCCGCTATCCTTAAGAAGTCCTACTACTCTATCATAAAGTCCAATTTTTTTAATGCTTCCTTGTCCTAACACAAGAAGTACTTTCTTTCCATAATTTTTTGCTTCTTTTCCTACCTCATTAGTGGTATCCACTCCAAAGATAATTTTTGTAGGATTGTGGAATACGAAGTTATTCATAGGTATAGCCCTCCTTATTAGATCTGAATTTTAGAAAATTATATTCTTTTAGGATTTTATTTACAATAAGACTTTAATCAATTAATCCTTTTTCAAGAAGCTCTATAAATTTATCTGCAATTTCTGGATCAAATTGCTTGCCCATATTTGTCTTTAATTCTTTAAGAATCTCCTTTTTAGAAAGGGCTTTTCTGTATGGTCTATTGGATTTCATAGCTGAGTAAGCATCTGCTACTGCAAGGATTCTTGCGAGTAGAGGAATATCTTTACCCTGTAAACCAGAAGGATATCCTTTTCCGTCATATCTTTCATGATGGTGCAAGACTGCTTGTAGTAATCTATCCATTTTAGGAAGTTGGTTTAATATTAAAAAGCCTAATCTTGGATGCTCTTTTATTATTTTCCATTCGTCTTCATTGAGACTACCTGGTTTTTTAAGTATTTCAGAAGGTATACCTATTTTACCTATATCATGAAGTTCGCCTGCGATTTTTAAGATCTCCAAATCTTCCTGAGAAAGTTCTAAGACCTCTCCTAAGGTACATGCATATTTGGAAACATCTCTGCAGTGTTTAAAAGTATAATTATCTTTACTATCAATGGCATTAATTAGCCCCATCAATGTGTCAAATTTAGGCTCAAACTCTTTTTGAGAAACCTCTGAACTTATTGTTGAAAATTGATTGCCTCCTGCAATCTTCGCTCTATACATAGCAGTATCTGCAAGGGAGAGAAGTTTTTCTGGCTCTGAAGTGTCTTCAGGGTAGGATGCTATTCCCATACTGACGGTAACAGCAATTTTATTACCATCTGGGGTTACTAATGAAGTATTTTGTATACGCTCTAATAATCTCTTTGCTACTCTTATACATCCTGAGGAATTTGTCTCAGGAAGTATGATGGTAAACTCATCTCCTCCATATCTTCCAATCGCATCTACCTTTCTACAAGATGATTTTAAGGTATTAGCAACTTCTTTTAGAGCTTGATCCCCAAAAATATGTCCATAAGTATCATTAAATAGTTTAAAATCATCTAAATCAAGGATTATAACAGATAAAGGACGATCATATCTTTGAGCTTTAGCAACTTCTTTCTGAAATACCTCTTCTAATGCTCTTCTATTTAAAACATTAGTTAAAGGATCTGTGGTTGCTAAGCGTTTCGTCTCATCAAAAAGGCGAGCATTTTCTATAGCAACAGCTGCAAAATCTGATATGGTAGAGAGGAGTTCTATACTATGCTCGTCGTAGATATCTTCTTTTTCGCAGTGTTTTAAAACAAGAGCTCCAATTGCTTTATTACCAGCTATGATTGGTACTGCTAAAAAGGATTTTATCTTTCCTTTTTTATATGTCTTGAGTAGAGGAGACTTATCTTCTATTACTTTAAATATTCGCTTATTATCATAATGAGAAATTGTGGCCTCCTCATTTTTAATATTTTTAGCAGCAATATTAAATTTCTCATCTTTAGTACATCCATTGCAGAGAACGATGTATAAAGCAGAGAAGTCAAAAATTCTGGAGATTTGCTTTAGTATTAACTCCAATAATAGGTCTAATTCTAAAGCAGAACTAATAGCACTTCCTGTCTCGTTTAAAATTGTAAGCTCCTCTATATATTTTTCAAGTGTTTTCTCATATTGTTCTCTTGCTTCAAAAAGTAAAGCTCCTTGAATAGCTGCACTGAGCTGAGATCTTAAAATCTCATAGATAATTCCTTTATTTGGTCCCATTTCAAATAATGCATATCCAAAGGAATCTTCTTGAAAATATAAAGGCTCTATAATATAAGTAGTCCTTATTGTAGGCGACACTTCTTCTGGAATTATTTTTTTAATGGGGAAGATTTTATCTTCAGGGATCCTTTGCCTATCTTTATACCCAAATATCAGTTTTCCCTTTCTACTTGGTATATTTTTATTCTCATAGAATATTATGTAAGAGCTTGGAATTTCTAAATCAGGGAGTCTTTCTAATATTTGATTTAAAATACTATCTATTTCAAAATTTGAGATTAAATCCCCTCCTATCTCTCCCATAAGTTCTGTCTCAAGCTCTGTTTTTATTCTCTTATAACCCTGATTTCTTTCAGAAAAATCATTAATAATGACTCTTGCTTGATGCCATAAGTTTTCTGCATTGTGAAGATTTTCTTTATCAAAATAGTAGAATAAAAATTTTCTGAGCAAGGAGATATATTCCTGATAAATGCTAAGGTTCTCTATTTCCGTCTCTTTTTCTTGGAGAATATCCTCTAAAGTGCTGATAAATATATCTGGATTCTTTTCTTCTAATGCTTCAATGAAAGACATATAAATTTTTTCTAAATTATGTCTTTCCTCTTCTTTCTCAAAATTTCTAAGATTTTCCTCTACATATTTGATAAATTCCTTACTAAACTCTTTAAGTTTTTCAAAACTTAGATGTATAGTTTCTTCTTTTCTTTCTACTTTTGCCCTATTAATGCCAGAAAATTCACACCCACAAGAATTCCGAATAATAAGCTTAGTGGGAAGAAATACCTTTTCAGGAACTCTCTCTCCTGAGATGATAGATAGAAGCATCTCTACGGATTTTTCTCCCATTTCGTAAAGAGGTTGATGAACGGTAGTAAGAGGTGGTGTTACAAGACTTGTCTCTTCCACATCATCAAAACCTGTTATGGCAATATCCTCAGGAACTTTTATACCTCTTGTTTTTAGTTCTTCCAATGCAGAAAGAGCCATATCATCGTTAGAAGAGACTAATGCTTCAAATTTTAATGTTCTTTTATCAAGGAACGTCTTAACAGCCTCTGCTCCTGAATTTCTAAGAAAGTTCCCCTCATAAATAAAATCAGGATTTATCTTTATTCCATATTGATCTGCTACCTGTATAAATGTCTCATATCTTATATCTGCCTCTTCATTCATGACTGGTCCTCTTATAAAAGCAATATTCCTATATCCATGGTCTTCTATAAGGTGTATGAGAAGCTCTTGGAATCCTGTTTTATTATCTATGAATATACTTGGAATATTTTCTATAGGAGGTCCTATGTTTACTGTAGGAATTTTTTTAGAAAAGTTTTTACAGAAATTTACAAGCTCATCAAAAGATACATCTGAACCTATGGCAGAGCTAAAGATTATTAGACCATCAACATTCTCCTTATCCGCAAGATTATATATGAGATTCCCTTGTTTTTCGTATCCATAAGGAGATTCTAATGACTTTCCTACGAAACAAAAAAGATTAGCATCAGACTTCTCTCCAGCGGAGAATATACCTTGTAAAATGCTCCATTGATAATTATAGAAGTTGTCAATGAGGATACCAATTCTCTTTCTCATATTTAAATTATATCATCTTGTGCCAATTCTTTTAATATTCCTAAAAATTGGTAAAGAGTGAGAATAGTAAATCTCTCCCTTATATATAAGGAGTAAAGTAAAGCTTTTTTAATATCCTCTTTTTTAATCCCCCATTCTTCTGGATCCACAGAAAATCCTAATTTTTTATATCCTTCTGATAACTCACTCTCTTTTTCTATTAAACTTTTAGCTATCTCATAGATCTCATCTTTTTTATTTTTTATCCTCTCTAAAATTTTTGCTCTATAATTTGCATTATTGAAGTCTTTTATCCTTTCAATATTCTCCTCTATGATTCTATTTTGGATTTTAGGAAAGTTCTCCTCCATCTCTCTTTCCCATTCATCAATATCTATCCTTACATCTTGAAATCTTTCTAAATCCTCCAAATCAAGATTTAGAAGATACTTATATAGCTTTATTGCATAAAAAGTTGAGATTCCTACTTTTATTCCATGAAAAAGGTCATACCCTAAGAATTCTAAATAATGAGATATATGATGCTCTGAACCCGAAGCAGGTCTTGAATTTCCTACAATTGCTATAAGCTCTCCAGATTTTACAAGTCCTTCAAGTAATGACTTCTCAAATTCACTTTCTCCTACATTTTTTAGAGTTTTTTCGCATGTATTATACATAGTATTCCATACGTCCCAATTTATATCCTCTTCTGTAATAATATTTGCTAATTTCCAATCAGAGAGAGCTGTAAATTTTCCCATAAGATCTCCAAAGCCTGCTAACTTTAAAATTTTAGGTGAATTCTTAATAACCTCTATATTAGCAAAAATTTTTTCTGGAGCTGAAGCAGAGACTGTAGTTTTGAGTCCATCTATAGTTAGTGCAGCTACTGATGATGCATATCCATCCATAGAAGGAGCAGTAGGCACTGAGATGAATCTAAGTTTTTGTTTATAGGCTGAAAATCTTGCAATATCAGTAAGACTTCCAGATCCTATAGATATAATAAGATGATTATCCTCTGTATTTAACATAAGCTTGCATATGTTCTTTTCATCTGCATGAGCATCATTAGGGAGCATCAATAAATCATGATCTAATTGTTCTTTCTTTAATTTTTCTGCTATAGACTTTCCACATGCATTAAAGGTATTCTCATCACAAAGTAAGAAAGGCTTTTCCTTTTGGTCTTTAAGAAAGCCAATAAGTTCGTTATAATCTTTATCCCATATTAGTATCATGCTTTCTCCTCCTTATTACAGGTATCTAAAAAATGTTATAATGCTTTAAATCTAAAGTAAATAGTTAAGGTGGTTGCAATGCTTGAGAAAATCTTTACAAATATATTGGTTATTATACTGGGTTATATAGTTAAAAGAATAAAAATCTTGCCTGAAGAAACTGGGACTGTTTTTAGTAGATTTGTAATGTATATCACATTGCCTGCAACAATTCTTAAGATCTTTCTCACTTCAAATCTTGATAAAAATCTTTTTGTTTTGCCATTTGTATCTATTTTCTTAGGATTCTTTGTATTTTTTGTAGGAAGAGAGATCTTAAAGAGAATAAACTTGGATGAGAAGACTAAATGGACCTTGCTTATTTCTATATGTGGATATAATGTGGGATTATTTTCCTATCCCTTTATCCAAAGTGCATATGGAGATTATGGACTTTCTTATATGGCAATGTTTGATATGGGAAATTCCTTTATTGTTTTTGGTCTTGCATATGCTATATCTTTAATTGCTATGGAAGAAGGGAAAATAGATTTTGGGAAAGTCTTAAAAAAGGTAATTCTATTTTTCCCTTTGGATATTTATTTTGCGGCTCTTATACTTAACTTATTCCATGTAAGATTTCCAGAGATTTTTTTAAATGTTATCTCTCAAATTGCAGCTCCCAATAGCTTTCTCGCTCTCTTTACCATTGGCTTCTTCCTTGATTTAAACCTCAATATGGAAGAGATTAAAGCACTAATATGGGGAGTTCTTATAAGGCTTATACCAGGGATAATCTTTTCCATATTACTTTTTACTATTTTTGGTCCTTCTTTTATTGTAAGGATTATCTCTATCGGCTCTCTACTTCCTGCACCTTTAGTAGCAGTTATTTATTCTCATGAAAGAGGCTTAAATGAAAAATTTGCTTCAGTCTTTATATCAGTCACAATAATAATAGGCATGATTACTATGTTAGTACTAATTAAATAGTAATCTTTAGCTTGCGCCTCCACCCCCGCCTCCGCCTCCACCACCACCTCCACCAGAAGATCCAGAGGAAGTTGATGATGCCACACTGCTTGAAAAGGCACTACTAAAAGATTCTAAAGAAGAACTGAAACTTTCAATGGATTCAGCTAAACTTGCCATAGAACCTACCATAGCTGGATTATACCAGTCTATGTTTTCTATAGGTGCATTAAGCATTTGCATTGCTTTTAATACTTCTTTTGCTACTCCTAAGGCTGTTCCATAGACTAAATATTTTTCCCATAAGACTAATGAAGAAGGAGGATATTGGGACATAAGGGAGAAATCTTGAAGGAATTTTTTGAAGGCTCTCCATCTTAAAGCAAGAAGTTTTCCTTCAGGAGTATATCTTTTCACAGCCTTGCGGAATATAAGATTCAAAAAAATACTGATGAAACCCAATATAAATAAAGGTAAAAAATACAAAGGTGCATTTTTCATAAAACTTGAAGAAATTGATGTTAGAATAAAAGATAAAAATTCTATTGCAAAGATAATAACAAGCCAGATGTTTAAATATTTAATTCCTTCTTCGTTAATCCATTTTTTCTCTTTATAGATTTTATTTTTCACTAATTTGTCAAATTTTGATTTAAAGCTTGATAGATCAACTTTCTTAAGCTTTGAGAGATAAAATTCTTCCCCTAAATCTTGGAATTTAGAAAGTAAAAGCCTTATCTCTTCACTTAAATCGTCTTCTATCTTCTTCCCTGTAAGAATAATTTTATAATCCTTATTTTTTGTCCCTAAAAACCCCTCTTTTACTTCTTCTTGGATCTTCAAACATCCTCTTCTTGCAAGTTCTAAAGTGGAAGCAACAATAGAATTCGGAGATACAGCATCTGACTGATTGATAAGCATATCTACCCATGCAGGTGGAGAATCATCAGGAGGCTCATGCTCATATACCCCATCATAATTGACCTCTGGTTCCCTACCATACTTGTGATATATCCTTATAGGAATAAAAATACCTGCAAATAGAATTAAAGCAAAAATTAATATGAAAATCACACTTAAAATATTCCCTAAGGTTTCCTTTCTTTTTTCTTCATCCTGCCATCTTCTTTCCTCTTCTAAAATGTCTTTTAACCCATATTTATTGATAATTAATGCTTTATTAGGATCTATATTTTGCAGATAATATGTTGGGAAAACAACTCTCACTTCTACCCACTGATTTGCTGGAATATTTCCTGCATAAGCTATTATTTTTCTATAGTCTTTTGAAATTCCTATTTCCCCTTCTACCTTTGGATGAAGCCAATAATTTAACTCTGCAGCATCATTTATTTTGGTAGGAAATGAGACTTCAACCCATAATGCAGGAAGTTTTTTCTCCCAATCCCCTCCCCATACTTTCCAATAAAATTCTGCAACATCATCATAGACTTTTAATCCCTTTAAAATTTTGTATCGGATTCTGAATGTTTTATTTGTATCTTGAGCTCTATAAGACCATGTTATCTTATATTCTGTAGAATTTTTTGTGAAAGCAAATGTATTTTGAACTCTTTCCTCTGTTTCTGGATAATAGGTATACAATTTTTCGCCACTGTTTGTAACTTCACTTACAGACACATCTCTTATTTCATAGTTTCCATTAGGGATAGTAAGCCATGCTTGAGAGTATGAACCTGAAAACCAGTAGGTTAAATCATTTACAACATCAATTTCTCCATCAGGTTGAATGGTATAATAAACTCTTGCTTCATTAAAGCCATAATCCTTTGCATAAGCTGGGAGAATTATAAGAGAAATTAGGATTAAAACGAAAAATATCTTTTTCATCTTATTTCCTCACAATTAGGATTTTGAGATGATTGATTATACCATAGGGCTTTTACTTTTTTTTGGAAGTTTCCTTTAAGAAGACGTCTCAATAGAGAGGCTTAGGAATACTATTAAAAATAGATGAATGGTTTTGTAATAGTTTAGTTTTTAATAGTAAAAGTGTTATTTGTCTGTCAGGCATATAGGAACCTTACTTAAATCACTAACCCTAAAAATTTTTGTGACAAAGATCACTTTTATTAAAAGAAATTTATATTATAATTTTGCTTAGAGGGGTTGGAAATTTCATCTTCTGAAAAAGAACTTAAACTTTTTAGCTCCTCAATAAATAACTAAGGGGGCTTTTGAAATGAAAAAGTTTTCTGTTTTCCTCTTGAGTATTCTCCTTGTCACTTTAATTTCAGGCTGTAATCCGCCTCAACCACCCCAAGAAAGCTTAATTC
>DAOSUP010000006.1:0-94991 GCA_035378845.1 Dictyoglomaceae bacterium | reverse complement strand
TTCCTCCATAGGTCTTTTGCCAAGTTGTGCCTCCCAAGTTGTTCACATTTACTGCTATACTTGCACTTCCAGAATTATTGATATTATCAATAGCTGCTACTGTTATTGTATGAGTTCCATTTAGTACTTTAGTAGTATCCCAGCTATATTCATAAGGAGCTTCTTTATCTTCTCCTACCTTACTTCCATCAATATAGAACTCTACTCTTGAAACTCCACTTGGAGCTTTCTCTACCTTTTTATTCTTTGCTGATGGAGTTTTATCTACTACTTGAACTTGTATAGAAACTGTTGCAGAAACAATATCTCCATCATGAGGATTTGTAATAGTAATTTGAGGTGCTTGTGTATCTCCTATAGTTACTGTTACTATCTGACTTTCTCCTGTATTTCCAGCTGAATCATATGCTTTTGCTTTTATGCTATGAGTAGAGTTGTATTGAAGAGTATCTGTATCCCAGCTATATTCATAAGGTGCTTGTGTGTCTTCTCCTACCTTACTTCCATCAATATAGAACTCTACTCTTGAAACTCCTACATTATCAGTTGCTGAAGCAATTATATCTACAGGTCCAGAGACTGTTGCATTATTCGGTGGGAAAGTAATACTTACTGATGGTGGAGCTGTATCTTTTGGAGTACAACCAGAAAGAAAAATAAGGAGAAAAGAGACTGTAAAAATCTTGAGGAGAAGAAATTTATTTTTCATCTAATCACCCCCATTAATTATTGATTGAAGAGTCAAAAGTTTGTTTTCTATATAGTGGAAAAAATATTAACTTTTAACCCCTCCATCTATAATTAAATTATAACTTATATTTATTAAAAAAAGTGATTTATGTCACACTTTTAATAAATTAAAAAGAGAAATTCAAAAAGTGCTAATCTTATATCTAAATAAAGTAAGAGGGCATGGTTTTTGTCAATAGGTTTATTAGCTTATTTACACAACCTTGAAGTTTCAGATTTTTTTTAGAGATTTAAAATTAATGGTGGGCGGAGCAGGATTTGAACCTACGACCCCCTGCATGTGAAGCAGGTGCTCTGCCACTGAGCCATCCGCCCTCCCTTTTTTGTTTCCTATATATAAAAGATGGTGGGCCCGCCAGGATTCGAACCTGGAACCAACCGGTTATGAGCCGGCTGCTCTGCCGCTGAGCTACGGGCCCAACTTTCAGAAAGAATTATAAACTATTCTCTCTGAAAGTTCAAGTACTAACTATTATTTATACCTTGGGAAGGTTCTTGAGAGATTCTTCTATCTTTTCTTTTGGATAGAAATAATCCTCTAATTTCCCAGATAAATATTGATCATAGGCTGATAAGTCAAAGAAACCATTACCACTAAGATTAAATAATATAACTCTCTTTTCTCCTTTTTCTTTTGCATCTAAAGCTTCATCAATAGCTACCCTTATTGCATGATTAGCTTCTGGTGCAGGAAGAATTCCTTCTGTCTTTGCAAATGTAATGCCTGCCTCAAAGACTCTTAATTGAGGGCAAGCTCTTGCTTCTATATATCCTTGTTGATGTAAAGCACTCACTAAAGGAGCTACACCATGATATCTAAGACCTCCTGCATGTATCGCCGGAGGCATAAAATTATGTCCTAAAGTATACATCTTAAGAAGAGGTGTGGCTTTAGCCACATCTCCAAAATCATATGTATAAAGTCCCTTTGTAAGGCTGGGGCATGACTCAGGCTCCACTGCAATAAATCTTATTTTCTTTCCTTTAAACTTCTCCCTTACAAATGGGAAGGAGATTCCTGCAAAATTACTTCCTCCTCCCACACATCCAATCACCACATCTGGAAATTCTCCTGCCATTTCCATCTGCATTAATGCCTCTTCTCCTATTATAGTTTGATGCAAAAGTACATGGTTTAAAACACTTCCCAAAGAATATTTTGTGTCATCCCTTTTTACAGCATCTTCAACTGCTTCACTTATAGCAACTCCTAAAGCACCAGGAGAATCAGGATCTTGTTCTAAAATTCTTCTACCTGCCTCTGTATCTTGACTTGGACTTGGTACTACCTTAGCACCCCATACTTCTATAAGAGATCTTCTATAAGGCTTTTGATAATAGCTAACCTTTACCATATAGACCTTACACTCTAAATTAAAAAAGTTACAAGCCATAGCAAGTGCAGATCCCCACTGTCCTGCTCCTGTTTCAGTAGTTAATCTTTTTACTCCCTCCATTTTATTGTAAAAAGCTTGTGCTACTGCAGTATTTGGTTTATGACTTCCAGGAGGACTTCCTCCTTCATACTTGTAATATATATGAGCGGGAGTATCTAAATACTTTTCTAAGTTAATTGCTCTAAAAAGCGGAGTAGGTCTCCAAAGTCTGTAGATTTCCAAAACCTCTTCTGGTATAGGGATATATCTCTCCTGACTGACTTCTTGCTTAATAAGTTCCATGGGGAAAATAGGAGCTAAATCTTCAGGAGAGATAGGCTTCAAAGTAGCAGGATTAAGTGCTACTGGAAGTGGAAATGGCAGATCGGAAATAATATTATACCAATCCTTAGGTAACTTTGATTCATCCAACAAAAACTTTCTTTTATCTGGCATGAAATTCCTCCTTTCTGTAAAAACAAAACTTACTCATATGTACCTCCCCCTTTCAATATTATGGACTATTATATAACAACATCTTGGAAAAAAAAACTAATTTTTATACTTGATATTTTTGTACTTCTATGTTATTTTTACACCAAAAGGGTATAAATTGAGGTGCGGAATGTTTAAAACAATAGAGACTATAATAGCTGACTATAAAGCTGTTTTTGAGAAAGACCCTGCAGCAAGGAATTTTCTTGAAGTAATTTTGTGTTATCCTGGGTTTCATGCTATTCTTTTACATAGATTAGCCCATTTTTTATGGAAGCTTAAAATTCCACTCATCCCAAGACTTATATCTCAGATAAATAGATTTCTTACAGGTATTGAAATACATCCAGGAGCAAAAATTGGCAAAGGGTTTTTTATTGATCATGGTATGGGAGTAGTTATTGGAGAAACCACCGAGATTGGAGACAACGTGTTAATGTATCAAGGTGTTACCTTAGGTGGTACTGGAAAGGAGAAGGGAAAAAGACATCCTACTATAGGAAATAATGTGGTGATTGGCGCAGGAGTAAAAGTTCTTGGACCAATAACCATTGGAGATAATTCAAGAATAGGAGCAGGATCCGTTGTATTAAAATCTGTGCCTCCAAACTGTACAGTGGTTGGAGTACCAGGAAGAATTATTTCCCAGGAAGGGAAAAAGCTTACTTCAAAAGATATGTTAGAACATGGAAATTTTCCAGATCCTGGGTTAAAACTTATTGAAGAACTTAATGCAAAGATTACATATTTAGAAAGTAGAGTTGAGTATTTAGAAAAAATTATAAAAGAAAGAGTTAAAGATTCATGATATAATAACACTGAAAAATAAGTGGTTCCCGGGGGAGCCCCTGATCCGGGGCTGAGAGTGTAGCAGGAGCTACTAACCCTTTGAACCTGATCTGGGTAATGCCAGCGAAGGGAAGGGTTTTTTAATTTAAGGTTCCCTCCTCTTAGCTGGCAGGGAACCTTAAATTTTTATAGGAGGTATAAACCCTATGGGTAATAAAAAGTCTATCCAAATACTCACTGAAGGAGCTTTAAGTGTTGCCTTATCACTTTTGCTGTGGTATATCCGTATTGGAGAAATGCCCCAAGGAGGAAGTATCAGTCTTCAAATGCTTCCTCTTTTCATATTTGCTCTTAGATGGGGGACAGTTCCAGGAATTTTTGTGGGAGTAGTTTACGGAATATTACATTCACTGCAAGATCTTTATGTGGTGCACTGGCTACAATATCTCTTAGACTATCCCATTGCCTTTGGTCTAATTGGACTTGCTGGTATTGTTAAAAACTTAAAAGTTTCAAGAGTAGTAAGTTCATTAATTGCCATTTTATTCCTTTTAGGATCAGTCTTCTTTTATATAAATATATCCTCAGAACTTCCTCAAGCTAAAAATTCTTTGGAAGAGCTGAAATTAAAAGTTGAATCAGTAGTAAATGAAGAGGAAAAAAATGAGATTCAAGGAGAGATAAAAGATTTAGAATTTAAGATAAAGTGGTACCCTATAACAAAAGTTGTGATTCTTATTGTGGGAATATTAGGTGGTGGTCTTCTTTTATATGGAGCTTATTTGAGAAAAAGTCTGGAACCAATAGAATTAGGAGTACTCTTAGGAGGAGCAGGAAGATTACTTGCCCATTTTCTATCAGGTATTATATTCTTTTCTCAATATACCCCACCTGGAACTGCGGCATGGTTGTATTCATTTATATATAACTTGTTTGTTGTTTTTCCAAGTACTTTCATATGTTTACCTTTAGTACTTCTTGTCTATCCAAAACTGAAGCAGGCTATGGAAAATTAGATGAAAATATTAATTTTTGCTAATGGAGAAAACCACTTAGAGTTTTCAGACATAGAAGATATTCTTCCTATAGATAAAATCATATGTGCCGATGGTGGCACTAAAAAGGCTTTAGAATTAGGGCTTCTTCCCAATATTATAGTAGGAGATTTAGACTCTTTTCCCAAGGAAATAGGAGAAAAATTAGTAAGTAGCAAAATTGAATGGAAAATTTATCCAAAAGAGAAAGATAAAACTGATTTAGAACTTGCAGTAAGAGAAGCACTAAATTACAATCCTGAAGTTATCTATTTTATAGGTCTTCTTGGAGGAAGAATAGATCATCTTCTGGCTAACTTATTTTTTCTTGAAAGAATAAAGGAAAATAGAATAGAAATCTTAGTAATAGACAAGAATATAAGAATCTCAATAATGAAAGGACAGGAAGAAAAATCTTTCTTTGGGGATAAGGGGGATCTAATCTCCCTTATCCCATTTTCTGAAGTTGTAGAAGGTATCTCTTCAGAAGGACTTAAATATCCTTTATATAATGAGTCTCTTTACAGAAATCTTACCCGAGGAATAAGCAATGAATTTACTCAAAATATAGCACAGATAAAAATCAAGAGTGGAACTCTTTTAATCATCCATTTTATAAAAAAATAGATCTCATAAATATAGTTTTGAACTATAGAAAAATAAGTTATCCTATGTTAGAATATATAGTCCTTCTATAAATCTTTTTATTTTTGAAAGGGAAAAATGGAGAAAGGTAAGATAATTCTAATTGGTTTAGAAAAAGAGATGGAAAGTGCCTATTTAGATTACGCTATGAGCGTAATTGTGGGTAGAGCTTTGCCTGATGCAAGAGATGGATTAAAGCCAGTACAACGTAGGATTCTTTACTCTATGTATGAATCTGGGATGTTTTACAATAGGCCATATAAAAAGAGTGCTCACATAGTCGGTAATGTTCTTGGTAGATATCATCCTCATGGAGATGCTACAGTATATGATGCCCTTGTAAGAATGGCTCAAGATTTTTCCTTTAGATATCCCCTTGTAGATGGACATGGAAATTTTGGCTCTGTAGATGGTGACGAACCTGCAGCAATGAGATATACCGAAGTTAGACTTGCCGCAATTGCATCAGAACTTATTGCTGATATAGAAAAGGATGTGGTTGACTTTATACCTAACTATGATAACTCATTGAAGGAGCCAATAGTACTTCCTACCAAAGTTCCACAACTTCTAATGAATGGTTCTTCAGGTATAGCCGTAGGAATGGCAACAAATATTCCTCCTCACAATTTAGGGGAATTAATAGATGCGCTGCTGTATCTTATTGAAAAACCTGATGCAGAATTAGATGAAATCCTACAATTCATAAAAGGTCCTGATTTTCCTACAGGAGGAATCATCGTAGGCAGAAAGGGTATAAGAGAAAGTTATCTTACTGGTAAGGGGAAAATTATATTAAGAGCAAGGATAAAAACAGAAGACAATAAAAAGGGAGAAAAAAGTTTAGTCGTAACTGAAATTCCTTACCAAGTGAATAAAGCTAACCTTTTAACTCAAATTGCACAACTTGTACAAGAAAGAAAGATAATTGGAATTAAAGATCTTAGAGATGAATCAGATGGACACGGAATAAGGATAGTAATTGAGCTTAAAAAGGAAGCAGATCCTCAAGTAGTTATAAACCAACTATATAAACATACTCAGCTACAAACAACTTTTGGAGTTATAACACTTGCAATTTTAGATGGACAACCTAAGATATTTACTCTTATTGAACTTTTAAAGGTATTTTTAGAGCATAGAAAAGATGTTGTTACAAGAAGAACAAAATTTGAGCTTGAGAAAGCAAAAAATAGAGCTCATATTTTAGAGGGACTTCTTATTGCTATTCAGAATTTAGATGAAGTTATAAAAGTTATAAGAAATTCAGAAAATGCAGAAAGGGCAAGGGAAGAATTAATAATAAGATTCAAACTTACTCAGCCTCAAGCTCAAGCAATCCTTGATATGAGACTACATCAACTTACAAAACTTGAGAAGGAGAAATTAGTAGGAGAATTAGAAGAGATAAAAGGAAATATAGATAGACTTGAGAAAATATTAACTGATGAAAAGAAATTATGGGAAGTAATTGCTAATGAGTTAAAAGAAATAAAAACAAAATATGCTGATAGTAGAAAAACTACCATTGAGGAAGAAGAAAAAACCATTTTAACTATAGAAGACCTTCTTCCAGACAATCTTGAAATAGTATGTCTAACTGAGGAAGGATATATAAAGAGGCTTCCTCTTTCAACTTATCAGCTTCAGAAAAGAGGAGGAAAAGGCTTAAATACACTTGCTAATAACCGACAAGATATAATGGTTTCATTTTTAGTTGCCTCTACAAGAAGTACGCTACTACTTTTTAGTGATAAGGGAAGAATTTTTGTTATTAAGACTTATGAATTAGAAGAGACCTCAAGACAGAGCAAAGGAGTACCCATTAAGAATTACATTGGCATTAACGATGACGAGAAGATTACAGAAATAATCTCTTTAAACACATTCCAGAAAGATCAATATTTACTATTTGTTACCTCAAAAGGTATAGTAAAAAAGACTTCAGTAGAAGAATTTAAAAATGCACGAAAATCTGGCATATATGCCATAAAACTTGATGAGGAAGATTTTTTAGTTAATGTATTTCTTACCAGTGGAAATAACCAAGTTATGTTATTTACAAAGAAGGGAAAGGCTATAAGATTTGATGAGAAAAATATAAGACCTACGGGAAGAGTGGCTCGTGGGGTTACTGGGATAAAGCTTAGAAAAGATGACTTAGTAGTTGGAGGAATTATTGCTGAAGATTCAAAAGATATACTTCTTGTGACTTCTTTAGGAATAGGAAAAAGAGTTAAAATAGATATGTTTAATCCACAAAGAAGAGGAGGGACAGGAGTAAGAGCAATCAAAATTACTCCAAAGACAGGAGATCTTGTGGCAGTAAAAAGTGTTAGTCCCAATGATGAAATTTTAATAACAACTCAAAAAGGGCAAGTAGTAAGGTTATCTGCAGAGAATGTTCCAATACTTGGTAGAAACTCTCAAGGAGTTAAGCTTGTAAAGCTTAATTCTGATGATTATGTGGTTAGTCTTGATTTTGTAAGTAGGGAAGAATGAAAAAGTATGAACTTTTAGAACATACAGCTGATATTGGTGTGATCGCCTATGGAACAACAAAGGAAGAGGCTTTTTGTTCTGTCGCTGAAGCAATGTTTGATCTCATGTGCCCTTTAAATTCAATCCAAGAAAAAACAAGCTTTGATATAGAGGTGGATGCAGAGGATTTAGAATCTCTTCTTGTTACATGGTTAAATGAACTTCTTTATGTGTTTGAAGTTAAAAAACTTCTTTTTAAGGAATTTAAAATAACACTTATTGGTAGTAATCAATTAATAAGTCATTGCTTTGGTGAAAAATTTGATCCTAAAAAGCATGAGCTGCAAAGGGAGATAAAGGCTGCTACTTTTAATCTATTAAAAATAGAAAATCATGGAGATCACTGGACTATTCAAGTGGTGTTTGATCTTTAATTTATTATGGGATATTTAATTGTAGGAGAATCACAATCGGGAAAAACTACATTAATAAAAGTACTTTCAAGAGGGAAAGCACATCTAAAACTTTCTGAATATAATGTTTGTTCTATACCTAAGGAAGATGAAAGACTTATAAAGCTTTGGAAAATATTTAACAGTAAATCTTTAAACTTTATAAATCTTGATTTTGTAGATCCACCAGGAAATGTAAAATTCTCTTCTATTACATCTCAACTTTATGAGAGAATTCAAAAGTCCGATATAATCTTTTATTTAATTCCTGTTTTTAAAGAAGGGTATGATTTAGAAGAAGAAATATCAAAAGAGGAGACTGAACTAATATTAAGAGATTTAGAAGTATGTGAAAGACAACTTAAAAATAGAAAATTAAGCATTGCAGAAAAAGGACTACTTGAAAAGATACACAAAAACTTATTAGATGAAAAGCCCCTTTCATCTGTAGATTTCAGAGAGGACGAATTAAAAATTCTTTCTGCATGGAATTTCATCTCTCTTAAGCCCATCTTTTATATAATTAATATATCTAATTCTCAATTGGAAGATACGACTTTTATTGATTCCATCCAAAAACAGTTTAAAGATAAAATATATTTTCTATTCCCTGCAAAATTAGAGGAAGAACTTATAGAGCTTGACGAGAAAGAAGCTTTAGAATATCTATCTATGTACGCTCTCTCTTCAGATATAAGAACTCTGATCTTCAACAAGATTTTTGAATTTTCAAATCTTATCTCCTTTTTCACTGTTGGAGAAAAGGATGCAAGGGCATGGAAACTCAAAAAGGGAAGCACTGTTTTAGAAGCAGCAGATGTTATCCATTCAGATATTGCAAGAGGTTTTATTCGTGCAGAAGTTATACCATGGTATGAGCTTGCAGAACTTGGGGATTGGAAAAAAGCTTATCAGGAAGAGAAAGTAAGAATAGAGAAAAAAGATTATATAGTCCAAGATGGAGATGTAATCTACATAAGATTTCACGTGTAAAAGTGCATAAAAAACTAAGTCTAATTTTATCCGAGTTTTAATCTATTTAATTTAATGATTCTTCTTTTTCTTTTACAAAATCAGCTAAGGTATATTTAGATAAAGTATTGCGAATATTTCCACTTATTTCTTCCCACAATGGTCTTGTAAAACAATTTTTAAATCTCTCACATTTAGATGGGTCATCAATACAATTTACTAACGAAAGTTTCCCTTCCAAAACCTCAATTACATCTAAGATTTTTATATTTTCTGGAGAGTCTGACAATAGATAACCACCTTCAGCTCCTACCTCTGCTCTTACAAATCCTTTTTGTGAGAGAATTCTCATAATTCTCTCTAAATATCTTAGTGGTATATCTTCCGACATAGAAATTCTACGAACACTTATAGGAGCTTCATTTGAGTGTTTTGCAAGAAATACAAGAGCTCTTAGACCATACCTGGATCTTGTAGAAAGTTTCACTCTTAACACCTCATTTAATTTATACTTTTTTAGGATTATTTTACGATTTACTACAAAAAAAGTCAAATTAAGAAAGAATCTATTTTGTAGATAGGTATGAAAGTATTGAACTCTTATTAACAAATATACAATAATATTCTAAAATATCTTCAAAAGATTTTATTAAGGTGAAAGATGAGATTTATTGCAGACTTTCATATACATTCAAAATATAGTAGGGCTACAAGTAAGGATATGACTCTTGAAGAGCTATCTAAATGGGCAAAGTTAAAAGGAATAGCCCTTCTTGGTACTGGGGATTTTACTCATCCCTTGTGGTTTAATGAACTTAAGGATAAATTAAAAGAAGAAGATTATGGAATATATTCTTACAATGGTGTTAATTTCATATTAACATCTGAAATTAGTTGTATCTATAATGTGGACAATAAAGTAAGAAGAATTCATCTTTTATTATTCTCTCCTTCCTTAGATGTTGTCTATAAAATAAATAGAACTCTTAGTAATTATGGTACTCTTTCTCAAGATGGAAGACCTACATTTGGTAAAAATATAAAGGAAATAATCTCCTCCTTATGGGAGATATCTGAAGAAATTTATGTTATCCCTGCTCATGCATGGACTCCATGGTACTCTATTTTTGGATCTCAATCAGGTTTTGATTCTTTAGAAGAAGCTTTTGGGGATATGAAAAATAGAATATTTTCTATAGAGACAGGACTAAGTAGCGACCCTCCTATGAATTGGAGGCTAAGCAATCTTGATAACATCTGTCTTATATCCAATTCTGATGCTCATTCTCCTAATAGAATAGGTAGAGAGGCAAATGTGTTTGACTGTGAGATGAATTATAAAGAAATTTTTGAGGCTATAAAAAATCAGGATAAGAATAAATTCCTGTTTACCATAGAATTTTTCCCTGAGGAAGGGAAATATCACTTTGATGGACATAGAAATTGTAATGTGGTATTTTCACCAAAAGAGAGTATAAAAATGAAGAATATATGCCCTGTGTGTGGGAAAAAACTAACCATTGGAGTTTCCCATAGAGTAGAAGAGCTTGCAGATAGAGAAGAGGGATCTATTCCACCAAATAAAATTCCCTATAAAAATCTTATACCATTAGATGAGATTATAGCTCAAGCAATAAATAAAGATCCTTCCTCTCCATATGTATCAAAAGAATATCTTCAGATTATCAATCTTTTAGATACAGAACTTAATATTCTCATAGAAACACCTTTAGAAGATATTCAGAAAGTTGCAGGAGAGAAAATTGCAGAGGGAATACAATTAATGAGAGAAGGGAGAATAAAAGTAGAGCCTGGATATGATGGGATCTATGGAAAAGTAAAAATATTTCCTGAAAATAGAGATCAGCTCTCCCTTTTTTAAAAAGAAAACTTAAATAATTCAAGAATTTTGTCTTTAAGAGTTGTTCCAGGTACAAGATTTTCAAAATCCTCTATAGCTTCATGAAACCCAATATCATATCCTCTTTTTTGGCTTTCAAGCCATTTGTGATCGGATATATATACATATAAATCCGCAAGAGTCCTTCCAGAAAAAGCATCCAGAAGTCTTTCTTTCTCTATTATTTCCACTATAGGAAGATATATACTCTTATACCAATCTCTTGCTGCCTCTTTCATATCTACTTCTATTCCTCTTTTTTCACTCATATAGTATTTATGTTCTAAGATCTGATTCAAAAGCTTCCTATACTGCCCTATTTCAGTAAGTACAATACCTTTTAGACCTGTGATAAACTCAAAATCAGATCTTTCCCTATAAAGGATATTCTCAATTTTGTTATCAGAGGGAATATACTCAATTACATGAGCATCAATTTCTTTCTGCCCTAATTTTCTTGCCACCGCAACTCTGTGGTTTCCATCTACCACATAATATTCATCTTTTATCTTATATACTTCAATAGGGGGAAGAACTTTACCACGTAAAATAGCATTTTCTAATTCTTGGAGTCTATTTATGGAGCTTGTTTTTAGAGGTCTAAATTCTTCATCAAAATCTCTATATCTCCCTACACTTCCAACTATCTTATCTACCTCAATAGTTTGATATCCAAGATCTCTCCATGTAATAAGATTTTCCTCTTTTAAAACCTCTTCAAAACTCTTAAGATACCTCTTTTCTCTCTTAAAAACTTTGTCTAAAAATCCCATGATTAACCTTTATAACTCTAAAGTAATTATTCCAGAACAGTTTATTACTTTTGTATTACCAACTTGGGTAATTCTTTTGGCATTATAGACATAGTTCATATGAGTATGCCCATGAAGAAAATATTGAGGTTGATATTTCTCTATGAATTTTAAGAAGGATTTAAATCCCTTATGAGCCCAATCATCACCTTCATGAATTTGTGAGGGGGGTGAATGTGTAATTACAATATCCACTCCCCTCCTTAATTTAAAAGAGAGTCTTTCAATACGTTTTTCCATTTCTTTTTCAGTATATTGAAAAGTGCCAGAACTATATCTTATAGATCCACCTATACCAAGAATTCTTTTGCCTTTAAACTCAATAATTCTTCCATCAATATTTTCACATCCTTCTGGTATCTTATTTAAATAGATCTCATCGTGATTACCATGTACATAAAATACAGGTACATTAAGTATTGTTGCAATATAACTAAGAAGCTCAGGCATAACATCTCCGCAAGAAAATACCACTTCCACTCCTTTGTAAGGAGTAACATCAAATTTCTCATAAAAATTTGGAGATTCAATATCTGCTAAAGCTAATATCCTCAACTTAAGCTTTGGCCAATTCTAAGTTTAAGCTCATTAATATATCCTATAGAGGAAGGATCCTTATCTGCAAGATAAGCAAGATATACTGTTGCAAAGTCCCCAAGATAAGTAAGAGAGAAGTATTGTGTTAATGGAGATTTACCTTCTGCTTGCCATAGGAATATAGGGACACCTCTTGCTGAAATTTTTTCCTGCATAAAGTCTACTCTTACTTTCATCTCACCTTCTAAAGAAGTATAGAGAAATATTAGTACTAAAGGCTTAATAACGTCATCTGCTGCTTCCCATGACATAATCTCATTATGATTCAGCTCTGGAAAGAAATGATAAAATCCAGGATATTTAGCATTTTCATTTATCTGACACTTCCACCTATAAGCAGCTACCTTCCATTTCTCCTCTACAGCATATACTACTGGTATATGTTTAAACATCATTTTTGCAACTTTTTTAGCAATATTTCCTTCGGTAGGAACTTCAATTTTGAAATTCTCTCGGGATTTTTTAAGGTACTCAATAGTCTCATTAATTACCTCTTTTTGAGGATGTATAAGCCCTAATCTTTCCAAAATTACAAATAGAGGAATAGTCACGTAACCTATGGCTGCCCTTGGAGCCATTCCTGATGGAATTTCTACTAAAGTAAGATTTTTATCCTTTGCATATTCTTTTAGATTTCCTCCACTAGTTACTGCTACTACTGATGCTCCCCTCCCATAGGAAAGCTTAGCTGAGTTCAAAGTTTCTACCGTATTTCCAGAATAACTTATTGCAAAAACTAAAGTTTTATTATCCACCCAGTTTGGTAGATCATAATCTCTATTTACATATACAGGAAATTTTGCTTCTTTAAAAAGAATACTTTGAAGTATATCTCCAGCGATAGCTGAACCACCCATACCAAGTGCAAGTACCTTATCTATTTTGTTAGATATATTCTTAATAGGAGCATTATAAGCTGCTTCTGCAGCTTTCTCTATCTGTTCTGGAAGATGATATACTGCAGCGTGCATCCCTTTTGGATCTAATTTGTTAAGCTCCGCTATCTGGTCTAATTTTTCAACCATTTTTCTCCTCCTCTAAATAAGATTTATTTTTGTTTATTATGTTATTTTAGCTTATAATTAAAGCATTGACAATAATTCATTACTCTGTATACTTTAAAAGTATTTAAACTCTATAAAAAAGGAGAAGGAAAAATGGAGACAAAAATAACATGGGATGGAAAGATGAAATTTAAAGGAGTTACTCCTTCTAATTTCACCATTATAATGGACTCCATCCCAGAACATGGTGGGGATAATGAAGGACCAACCCCCATGGAACTTATTTTGGTTGCTTTAGGTGGATGCACAGGTATGGATGTGATATCCATATTAAATAAAATGAAAGAGAAAATAGAATCTTTTGAAATAAATATCTCTGCAGAAAGAGCTCAAGAGCATCCTAAGATATATACAAAGATACATATAGAGTATGTATTTAAAGGAGAAGATCTAAAAGAAGAAAATATTAAAAAAGCGATAGATCTCTCCCAAAATAAATACTGTTCAGTATCTGCAATGTTAAGAGGTAAAGCAGAGATTACATATTCTTATAAAATACTCTAAGAAAGGAGTTAAAAACTGTAATTATGAATAGTATAAGAGTAAGAATTGCTCCAAGTCCCACAGGTTATCTTCATGTAGGAACTGCACATACTGCTCTTTTTAATTGGCTTTTTGCGAGACATAATAAAGGTAAATTCATTTTAAGAATTGAAGATACAGATATTCTAAGATCCTCAAAAGAATATGAGGAGAACATCTTAGAAGGATTAAAATGGCTTGGCCTTGTATGGGATGAAGGTCCTTATTACCAAACTCAAAGATTAGATCTTTATAAGAAATATGCTGATGAACTTTTAAGGATAGGTGCCGCCTACTATTGCTATTGTACACCTGAAGAATTAGAAGAAAGAAGAAAAGAAGCTTTAGCTCAAAAAAAACCACCCAAATATGATAGAAAATGTTTATATCTTACTGATGAGGAAAGGACAAGATATGAAAGAGAAGGAAGAAAACCTGTAATAAGACTTCTTGTACCAGAGGGAAAAACAGTATTCTCAGATATTATTCGTGGTGATATAGAATTTAATAATGAAGATATTGGAGATTTTGTTATTATGAAATCTGATGGGATCCCTACCTATAACTTTGCAGTGGTAGTAGATGACTATACCATGGGAATAACCCACGTAATAAGAGGCGAGGATCATATATCAAATACTCCAAAACAGCTTTTTATATATAACGCCTTAGGTTGGAACCCTCCAGAATTTGCTCATCTACCTCTTCTCTTAGGACCAGATCGCTCAAAACTTTCTAAAAGACATGGGGAAACTTCTATCACTGAATATAGAAAAATGGGATATCTACCTGAAGCTTTAGTAAACTACTTAGCACTACTGGGATGGACTCCCGAAGAAAATAGAGAGATTTATACTATAGAAGAACTCATAGAGCTTTTTGATATACATAAAGTAACAAAGAATCCTGGAATTTTTGATATCACAAAATTAGATTGGATAAACACTCAACATATAAGAAGGCTTTCAGTAGAAAAACTTGCTGAACTTACTCTTCCATTTCTTGAAGAGACGGAATGGTTTAAAAAAGAAAACTTAGAAAGAAATTATTATTTAAAAGTAGTATCAATCCTTCAAGAAAGACTCAAAACTCTCTCTCAGATTAAAGAATATGCAGACTACTTTTTCTTAGAAGACTTAGATTATGATTTGGAAACAGTAAAAAAGGTTTGTAAGCATCTTGATACCCATATATACCTTCAAAAAATTAAAGAAGAATGGGAAAAATTGGAAGAGTTCACAGCTCAAAATCTTGAGAGTTCTTTAAGGAGTCTTGCAGAAAGTATGCAAATTCCCACTAAAAATCTAATACATCCTATTAGAGTCGCACTTACTAATAAGACTGTTGGACCAAGCTTATATGAGCTTGTAGAGATCCTTGGGAAAGATAGAGTAACAAAAAGATTGGAAAAATTCATAGAGTTTCTAAAAAATATTTAAAATCTTATGATTTTGCGTTCTCCATACAAAAAGCTCATAGAGATGGAGAAAGAGCTGCCTCAAAATTTGAGTGAGGGAGAGCGTTTTTTTGTGCATTATACCCTTATTCAAGCAAAAAGTAATTTTGAAACTGCAGAAAGATCTGATTTTTTTGTCTCCCCTACTCTATATTTCTACGGACTCGTAGCCCTTTCAAAAATTATAATTCTAAAGAAGAATAAAATCATTCCAAGAGAAGTACTCCACGGACTAACAGTAAGGGTTGCAGGGGAAAAATCTGTAGATTGGAATAAAAACTACGATCCAAGAGTAGAAACAGTCTTAATAAAAGAAAAGGGACTTTTCCCTACATTTTATAAATCCATATCACGTTTTGCACTTCCTGAAGGAGAAAAATATACCCTTGGAGAGCTTTTTACCTATTTAAATAGAAAAACCTCCTTAGATCCATTAGCAGTGCACTATCTTATTTTATTTCTTCTCAGCATGCTCTCAAGATATGAACCTCAAAAATGGGGATGGGCTTATGAAAACTCAGTATTTTCTAAAGAACTTAAAAGCTATTTAAAAAATGTAGGAAAAGACGTTTATGACCTTTGGATAGAAAAAATTAGATCATAGTAATTTTCAAAAATTTCTTTTATTAAAGAGATATCATACACTCTTTCAAAAGATAAGAGCTTTTTATAACTCCCATTAAAAAATTTCTCTATAAGGTTAAAAGTAGCTTCCTTTGCCCTTTTATCCTCAATAAGTTCAATAAGATCATATATATCCTGATCAGTTAAATATTCCTTACTCCAGATTTCTTCTATTTTTAGTCTCTCCTTATCTGATGCTTCTGAATAGGTATATAAAATAGGATATGTCTTCTTTCTTCTCCAAAGATCCGCAAGAGAATTTTTCCCTGTCTTATCAGGATTTCCCCATATTCCCATGGCATCATCAGCTATCTGAAAGCAGAGACCAAATTTTTCTCCTATCTCTTGAAATTCTTTTGAGATCTCATCTTTATAAGTGGCTGAAAAAGCGCCAAGATAAAAACATGTTGCAAAAAGCTTTGCTGTTTTTTTATCTATCATCTGCATATACTCTTTTAAAGATACTTCCTTTTTCTGTTCAAAGCTCAAATCTAAATATTGCCCTTCAATAAGCTCCTGAATAGTATGAGTTACTTCTTGTATAGATTTAGAAACAAGTAAAGGTGAACTCAAATTTGCAAGAATTTGAAAGGCTAAGTTAAATAGAAGATCTCCAACATTTATAGCTTGAGCCTCTCCCCATATCTTCCATACTGTCCATTTCCCATGTCTTTTTTCATCCCTATCTTGTATATCATCATGCACTAACGAAAAATTATGAAGAAATTCAAGAGCAGAACCTATATCTAAAGCATCATCAAGAATACCATTCAAGGCCTGATTTATCAAAACACAAAAAAGAGGTCTTAACCTTTTCCCTCCCTTGATATTCTCTAAAGGCTGAAAGTTTTCATCAACCCATCCCATATGATAAGCAGTAAGAAAGTGGATGGGAATTTCAGAAGAAAATTTATCCCAATTTTGTCGTAATCTTTCTTCAATAAGTAATAAGTACTCTTGCGAATTGTTTATATTAGCCATTTTATCAATTCTTTTAGGAAAATCCTAAAATTTTCATCTTTTAACGACTCATTATGAGCAGGAGTTAAACATATTATCTTTCCCTTTTCATAATTATGGTACCATCCTGCCACAGATTTCCCATCTTCAGATTCAGAGAAAAGGAATACATTTGTTCTCTCCTCATCACAATGCACAAAATAATGTTCATCTATAAGTTGAAACTCTATATTTTTATCTTTTTCAAAAAGCTTTCCATAATACTTTACCATTTTCTTTTCAGGATGATATTTAAAATATCCCCTCAGAATATCTTTTACATAAATACCTTCTGGATCATAAGATGCAAGTCCAGAATGCCAAGCAAAAATAATTCCACCATCTTTTACATAATTTAAAATAGCCACTTCAATCTCGCTATTCATCCAGATCTCTGAATCCTCTTTAGTAGGCTCAATCTTGTTTTCTCTACCAATAATAATCATATTAGGCTTCTCTTGTATATTACTCAAAAATTCAGAGATATTTATGCAGCTTAACTTAACATCTTTTAAAGCTTCATCATTCACAACATAATCTAAAGCTTCTTTGAAATATTCTTCCGGATGATAAAAATCTCCTAAAAGAGCAGTTATTTTTCTCATACCCTAAAAATTCTCTAAAAGTTCAATGATAAATTTTAATTTTCCAAAACTTTCAAGATAAGTATATCTTCCACCCTCATAGTCTCCATTCTGAGCTACATCTATACCTTGCATTTTAAATCTTTCTATTACTTGATTAGTCCCTTTGATAGAGAATCCAAGATGGTGTATTCCTTCCCCATGAGTTTCTAAAAATTCTCTCCAAGTAGAGGGATTTTCATCAGGTTCTATAAATTCAATCTCTATATTCTTAAAGTTTCTAAAAAATGCAAGTTTTGCTCTTGCATTGGTAGGTTCACCTTTATATTCTGTATGCGCCTTTTCATACATATCTGTTATTGTAATTTCTGGCTTTTCAACACCAAAAATTTTTGCATATTCCTCTACTACTTTCTCTATATCTTTAACAATAATACCTATCTGAACTACCACATCTGTACCTAAAACTTCATTTGCCATTTTTATTCCTCCTATTTATATAGTCTATTTTTTATTATATACTCTTCTACTAATTTCGGAACTAAATACTTTATAGATAGTCCATTTTCTACTCTTTCTCTAATTTCACGTGCAGATATGGGAAAATAAGGAAAATCAAGAAAAAATATTTTATTCCCATATTCTTCCAAAAAACTCTTAATACTATCATTCAGATCTCCTTCTTTTCTATTTCCCACAATAATCTTAGCAACTTCCAATATTTCATATGGGGATTTCCATTTTAAAAAATCACAAAAGGCATCTTTACCAAGAAGCAGATATAATTCATCATTGGGATAAATTTTCTTTAACTCTCTTAAAGTATCAATTGTGTAAGACAGCCCTTCCCTCTCTAATTCAATAGGAAGTACTTCAAGGTATGGGTTATCAATCGCAGCAAGAAGAGTCATCTCATATCTTTGTTTTGGAGAAGCATTTGGCACATCTCTATGAGGAGGCATCTTATTAGGTATTAAGAAAACCTTATCTAAAGAGAAGCTTTCTCTTGCAAATTCTGCAAACCAAAGATGCCCATAATGTATAGGATCAAAAGTCCCACCTAAAATTCCTAACTTTTTCATTCTTCTAAAACTAAGCTTAAACTTTTAGGATTAAAAGTAAAGATATATTCCCCTATTTTAATTTTTTCTCCCTCCCTTACTTTATTCTTTCTCAAAAGCTTTATTATTCCTCGCCTTTTAATATAATTAGAAAAATAGGAAAAAGCCTGAGGATTATATAAATCTAACTTGTTTGCTAAACTTTCTACTTTTGGATCCTTTAATAACCATATTTCTTCTTCCTCTTTCCACAACAAAATTGGTACAATTTCTATATTAACACTTCTCTCCTTAGTTTCAATTGAGCTTTCTTTTTCCATCTCTCCAGCTATAAATTCTTCTTTCTTTTCTTTTATAATCTCTTCTAAAAGGTCTAAAAGTTTATCAAGATTTTCACCATTTTTTGCAGAGATAAAAACATAAGGTATATTTAAATTCATTAACCATTCTTCAAGCTCCTCTAATCTATCTTGAGTTTTGGGAAGATCAATTTTATTAAGAGCAATAACTCTTGGCTTCTCTAAAAGTTTTGGATTGTAAAGCTCTAACTCCTTTTGTAATATTTCATAAGCCTTTTGAGGAGGATTTTCATCATCACTTCCATCAAGGACAAAAATGAGTATAGAAGTTCTTTCAATATGCCTTAGAAATTCATCACCCATTCCCTTATTTTCATGAGCTCCCTCCATTAATCCTGGGATATCTGCAACTGTAAAGGTAATATCTTCTCTTTCAACTACTCCAAGATTTGGAATCTTAGTGGTAAAAGGATAAGGAGCAATCTCAGGATTTGCATTAGTTATCTTTGAAAGAAGAGTAGATTTTCCAGCATTAGGAAGCCCTACAAGTCCTACATCAGCAAGAAGCTTTAACTCAAGATAAAGCCACTTCTCTTCCCCTTTTTCTCCTTTTTCAGCAAAGTATGGTGTTTGCCTTGTAGAGGTAGCAAAAGCAGCGTTACCCCTACCACCTTTTCCACCCTTTGCAACCACTACCTTTTGTCCATTGTAAGAAAGATCAGCAATCAATTCACCTGTCTCATCACTAAAGACAAGAGTTCCTACTGGAACTCTTATTACTAAATCCTCTCCACTTTTCCCTTTTTGGTTTTTGCCTTTCCCATGTTCCCCTGACTGAGCATAATAATGCCTTTTATAATGAAAGTCTAAAAGAGTATCAAGATTTTCATCAGCCTCAAGGATAACATCTCCCCCCTTACCACCATCACCACCTGCAGGTCCACCCTTTGGAACATATTTTTCTCTACGAAAAGCTACACAACCGTTTCCACCATCTCCAGCTTTTACATATATTTTTGCATGGTCAATAAACATTACTGTGTAGAAGAAACATTTACTATCTTTTTCCCATGTTTTACTGAAAATTTAACAACTCCAGGTTTTAATGCAAAAAGCGTAAAATCTTTACCCATTCCCACATTTACCCCAGGATAAAACTTTGTCCCTCTTTGTCTTATAATAATATTTCCTGCTTCTACTACTTCTCCTTCATATTTCTTTACTCCAAGCCACTTTGGGTTACTATCTCTCCCATTTCTACTAGCGCCACCAGCTTTTTTGTGAGCCATACTTTATCACCTCCTGAGCCTTAAGGAATTATAATTTCTTTAATTGATAACTGAGTGAATGGTTGCCTATGACCATACTTCCTTCTATAGTGCTTCTTTCTTTTAAATTTAAACACTGTAACTTTTGGATATTTATCCTGTTTCAATACTTGAGCCATAATTTTAACACCATCCACATAGGGTTTACCTATTAAAACTTCATCATCTTTACTCACCAGCAAAACATTATCAAGTATGACTTCGTCTCCAACTTTTGCATCCAATTTCTCTACATTAATTACACTTCCAACAGAAACTTTATACTGTTTTCCTCCCTTTTCTACAACAGCAAACATTTTCTATTAACCTCCTTAAGGATATACTCGTTAATGAATTAATTGACATTACAATTTATCATTTTATCATAAGATTTGTCAAGAATAACTATTACTCTTAAAGAGATTAACTTAATAGAAGAGTTTTCTTTGGAAGTATTTGAAAATCATTAGATTTTTTGGTAGAATACTTTTATAATAAGTTAAATACAGACTTAATCTGTACCTTTAAAAATTAAGTTATTGACAAAATCGGAAAGTTATAGTATATAAAATTGCTCGTGGCAAACGGGCCGCTAGCTCAGTCGGTAGAGCACCTGACTTTTAATCAGGGGGTCACAGGTTCGATTCCTGTGCGGCTCACCAGTTTAAAGTGCCCTCATCGTCTAGCTCTGGACTAGGACATCGCTCTTTCAAGGCGGTGACGGGGGTTCGAATCCCCCTGAGGGCGCCAAAATGGGCGGATAGCTCAGCGGTTAGAGCGCCTGCCTTACAAGCAGGAGGTCGTAGGTTCAAATCCTGCTCCGCCCACCATCTACTTTGAATTTCTAAAAACTCAAAATTTTAAAATGTTGTAAAGGATAATAATTCCTCTTAATTAAATTCTCATCCTTTAATTAAGTCTGTATTTCCATTACTAAAATATGTTGCAAACCTTGGAGAAAAAGCTCTAAAGATCCAAAGATTCTCTACATACAGCTCGTTAATAAAGAGTTATAATTATACTTAACTTACAAATTATTAAAGGAGGTGTACAAATGAAAAAGATATTTAAACTTTTTTTCTTATTAATGTTCCTCCTTCTTTTTGTTTCTATTTCTGCAGCTATTGTTACTCCTTATGAGGAGACAAATGTAAAAGAATTTGAAGATATAGCATACCTAACCATTGAAACTCAAAATAAAACCTGGCAAAAGATCTATGGAGGAAGTGGTATTGAATATGCAAATTCCATACAGCAAACAGTAGATGGTGGATATATTGTGGCTGGTAATAATAGTAATTCTGATATATATGTATTAAAGCTTGATGCCAATGGAAATGTAATATGGCAAAAAGCTTATGGAGAAAAGGATTATGAATATGCAAAATCTATACAGCAAACAAAGGATGGTGGTTATATCATTGCAGGTGGGATATACTCCTTAAGTGTTGGTAATTATCAAGTATATCTATTAAAGCTTGATGCAAGTGGAAATGCAACGTGGACAAAAACCTATGGTGGAAGATCTTATGATCATGCATACTCTATACAGCAGACAAATGATGGAGGATATATTACTACTGGTTATACAGGTTCCTTTGGAGCTGGAGGTTATGATGTATATGTACTAAAGCTTAACGAAGGTGGAGAGTTAGAGTGGCAAAAGACTTATGGTGGCAGCGGTGAGGATTATTCAAACTTCATACAGCAAACAACAGATGGGGGTTATATTGTTGCAGGTTGGACATATTCTTCTGATACTAACAATGATGCATATATATTAAAGCTTGATTCAAACGGAAATGTAATATGGCAAAACACTTATGGTGGAAATGGAGATGATAAAGCATATTCCATACAGCAAGTAGTAGATGGCGGATATATTGTCGCAGGTACTACAAGTTCTTCTGGAGCTGGAGGCTATGATATATATGTACTAAAACTTGATGAAAATGGAAATACACTGTGGACAAAAACTTTTGGTGGGAAAAATGATGATTATGCATACTCTATACAGCAGACAAATGATGGTGGTTATATCGTTGCAGGTTATACAAGTTCCTTTGGCGCTGGAGATAAGGATGTATATGTATTAAAACTTGATAAAAATGGAGATGAAATATGGACAAAAACTTTTGGTGGAAAGAGAGAGGATAATGCAAATTCTATACAACAAACAAATGATGGTGGTTATATCGTTGCAGGTTATACAGCATCCTTTGGCGCTGGTGGATGGGATGTATATGTAATAAAAATGGATGCAAATGGTAATACAGGACCAAATCCACAGTAGTTTTTTAGCCTTCTTTTTAAAATAAATAATTTAAATTTTAGGGGGGGCTTTGGGGTTTATCCTAAAGTCCCCCTCTTTATATACACCTGAAAATATAAATGAAAATACCTTCCTGTTTTACCACTTCTTGCGAATTATATTACTACTTTTGTTAACTCTACTATGCATCTATAGTGATAAGATGAAAAGATACATAGGTTCCTTTGAGAGACACTAAAGTCTGAAAGAAGATTTTTTATCTGCTGTCATACAAAGTGAGCTATGAAATCTTAAATCTTGTGGCATACCTTTTCCGTGGAAAGTCTCCTTTTGCATATTCAACTTTCTTTTCGCCTTTCACAATATCCTCATCTGCATATGCATCTACTACTTCACCTATAAATAGATTCTTATCTCCTGTTTCTATTTCTTGCTTAACTTTGCATTCCATATGAGCCACACATTCCTCAATAATTGGAGCCTTCACTCTGTGTGCTGGTTGTGGTGTTAGCCCTGTCTCTTTAAACTTATCTACCTGATACCCTGAATGAAAACCGCAATAATATATTCTTTGTGTTAACTCTTTTGGAGGAACATTTACAACAAACTCTTTAGTACTTTCAATTAACTTACAGGAATAAGCTCCTCTTCCTATGGCACAAGCTATAAGTGGAGGTTCTTTTGATACAGGCATACAGAAACTAACTGCTATGATATTTGATTTCTCTTTTATATCTCCACAGGTTATTAAAAAATGTCTCATTGGCCACATAAATTCCAGATATTCAACATCAATCTTCATTTTTACTTTACCTCCTTTGGGGGCAGGTGATTTTTATATATTTATACTTAGAAGAGTTTGGTAAAAATAAAGTTTTACTTTCCCCCTTGAAATTCAAATGCTCCCATATCTATACTTTTTCCTACAATTCTTGGATTTCCTGCTAAGTCCACAAGACCTACATCAACTCCTGAAAAACCAGCATCAATACAGGGTGAATCAGGACGTAATGTAAAATTACCTTTTTTGGGATCAGTAAATTTTGGATCTCCCATAATATTATGTTCTCCATGATCTGCTCCACCTTTAATATAATTTATAAGTGAATAATCTATTTCTGTATCATCAGTCGTTTTAATATCATTGTATTTCCCTTTTGCTATATTGTTGTAGAAAATTGAATTTAAGATCTTTCCTCCTCCATAAATTGCACCACCATCTTCTTCAGCCTTGTTTCCATAGAAAGTGCAGTTTATAAAAGTTGAAATTTTCTCACTATATATTGCTCCACCACTATACTCTGCTGAATTATTTGTGAAAATGCACTTTATGAAAATTAGAGTCACCTCACTATAAACTGCTCCACCACTATCCTTTTATTTCCCTTCTATATCTCCAATATTTAAAATCTCACTTTAGGTTCAGGAGAACTTTTAATATTGACTTAAAAATGACGATATGATAAAATTTGACTTGCTGAAAGCAGGAGTGGAGCACTTGCTTTAGAAGATTTAAATTCTGCTTTGCTCATTACAAGTTATTAAGGTACAATAATTAAATTGGGGTCGTAGTGTAGCCTGGTTTAACACACCTGCCTGTCACGCAGGAAATCGCGGGTTCAAATCCCGTCGACCCCGCCATTTTCTTTATATAGGCTGCAAAAGCCGGTGTAGCTCAGTCGGTAGAGCAGCCGATTCGTAATCGGCATGTCGCCGGTTCGAATCCGGCCTCCGGCTCCATAAAGAGGAAAATTATGAAAGAGATAGGAAAAGTTGTAGAGAAGAACAATGAGATTTTAAAAGTGGAACTTTCTCAATCCAATCTTTGTGCATCATGTAAAATGTGTGAGCGAGGACAAAATAATATGTTAATCCTTGAAGCACTGAATGAATGCAACGCAGATGTAGGGGATAATGTTATTGTTGAACTTGATAGAAAAGATTTTTATAAAGCAACTCTAACGATTTATGCAGTTCCTCTTTTATCTTTTCTAATTTTTGTTATTATAGGATATGCTATTGGAAATACCTTTAAGATTGATCCACAACTTTCTGCTTTTATCATTGGACTATTAGGACTTGGAATAGGTTTCTTAATAAGCAGACTTATAGATAGACATTTTTCAAAAAATGAGAAGAAATTTATTCCTGTGGTAAAGAAAATTGTTTAAGGATTTTACTCCTCCTAAAGGATATACATTACTTCAGGTTGCTCCAAATTATATAATAGCAGAGGTAATATCTAATCTTCTTCTTTTGGAAGGTCTTCATCCACAGATTTTATCTTCCACTTTTCCATACTCGGATCCTATCTATATGGGAAGTGGATTTCCTGTATATGTTATAATTCCTGAAGAGGAGTATGAAGAGGCTAAAAATATCTTGGAATCTTCTAATGATATTTGAAAATTTGGGGAGATAAACTATGGAAAATCTTTTAGAAAAACTTAAGAAGGCAAAAAAAGCAAGCTCTTCTTTGGCTCTTTTAAATACAAAGGTAAAAAATGAGGCATTAGCGAAGATAGCAGAGGGTATTGAAAAAAATCAGGAAAAGATATTAGAAGAAAATGAAAAGGATATAAAGAAGGGACAAGAGAAGGGATTAAGTAAATCATTATTAGATAGAATACTTCTGAATGAAAAAAGGTTAAAAGATATTGTAAGAAGTATTGACGATATAATAAGACTTCCTGATCCTGTAGGAGAAATCATCTCTCTGCAAAAGAGACCCAATGGAATGCTTGTGGGGCAGATGAGAGTTCCTATAGGTGTTATAGCTTTAATATATGAAGCACGTCCTAATGTAACTGTAGATGGTGCTATTTTATCCATAAAAACAGGGAATGCTATCGTATTAAGAGGAAGTTCTGATGCTCTCTATTCAAATATTATATTAGCACAAGTTATGCGCTCTGCATTAAAAGAAACAAAGGTATTGGAAGATGCTATTCAAGTTATAGAATCTCCAGAACACAGTGTGGTAGAAGAGCTTTTGCAGATGAGAGAATACATTGATGTAGCAATACCCAGAGGAAGTACTAATTTTATAAACTACATAATGGAAAAAGCGAAAGTCCCTGTAATTGAAACGGGTGCAGGTAATAATCACATCTATGTAGATGAAGATGCAGATTTTGATATGGCAAGAAAAATCATATTTAATGCAAAAGTGCAAAGACCATCTGTATGTAATGCTATTGAGAAAGTCCTTGTCCATAAAACCATCGCAGATAAATTTATTCCTCTTGTAGTAGAAGACCTCAAAAAAGTAGGGGTTGAAATAAGAGGATGCGAAAGAGTGTGTTCTATAGTTAAAGATGCTAAATTAGCTACGGAAGAGGATTGGTATACTGAATATTTGGATCTTATTATAGGTATAAAAGTAGTGGATTCATTAGAGGATGCCATAGAACATATAAATAAATATAATACTAAGCATTCAGAAGGGATTATCACTGAAAGTTATGAAAAAGCCCTTATATTCCTCAGAGAGGTAGATGCAGCAGCTGTATATGTAAATGCTTCTACTCGTTTTACTGATGGTGGAGAATTTGGTCTTGGAGCAGAAATTGGAATCTCTACCCAAAAACTTCATGCAAGGGGACCTATGGGTTTAAAAGAGCTTACAACTACAAAATATATTGTCTTTGGAGAAGGACAGATAAGAGAATAGGAGGTCTATATTATGGAACTTGGTATCATTGGTGGAGGGATGATGGGAGAGGCAATACTTTCTGGTGTATTAGAAAGTAATTTTTTACCACCCCAAGAAATCTTAGTATCAGAACCTGTAGAGTCAAGGAAAAAATACCTTAAAGATAAATACAATATTAGTATAGTTGATAATATTTTGCTGATAAAAAACTCTGAGTTTATTCTTATAGCAGTTAAGCCACAAAACATTAAAGGAGTACTTGAAGAAATAAAACCACATATTAGAAAAGGTCAAGCTTTTATTTCTATAGCTGCAGGCGTGCCATTAAACTATCTTGAAAAATATTTATATAATGTAAAAAGTCTTTTTAGAGTTATGCCTAATTTACCCTGTACAGTTAAAAAAGGAGCTATAGCTATAACATATAACAAGGCAGAAAAGGAAGATCTTAGGTTTGTAAAAGAGCTATTTTCTAATATAGGGAAGGTTTGGGAGATGGACGAAAAAAATTTTGATATAATCACTGCTCTCACAGGTAGTGGACCAGCTTTTGTCTCTCTTATACTTCAAAGCTTTGTTTTAAGTGGAGTTAATGGCGGTATCTCTTATAATACAGCAAAAGAGATGGTATTACAGCTTTTTGATGGTACTATTGAATATATCAGAAGCAAAGATCTTTCTTTTGAAGATATAATAAAAATGACAAGTTCTCCTGCTGGAACAACAATTGCAGGGCTTGAAAAACTATATAAAGAAGGAATTTCTGGAATAATTATGGAGGCAATCTCGTCAGCAAAAGAAAAAGGGGAAGAGATATCAAAAAAATTATAAGGAGGGATAAAAAGTGAGGAGAGAAAGAGGAGCATGGCAAGCAATCCTAATAGTATTCCTTATTGGAGCTATCTTAGGAGGATTTATAGGTGGTTTAAGTGAGCATTATTTAGTAAGTAAAAAATCTACTCAATCAGAGATACGAAATAATATACTTCCTGCACAGGAGGTATATATTCCAAGTTCTTTAGGGGCTTTTGAAAAGGATATCGTAAGTGTCGTAAATAAATCTACGCCTGCAGTAGTAAATATCAGCACAGTTACATTAGTAGAAAGTTTCTTCTTTGGAGTATTCCCACAATCGGGTGTAGGTTCAGGTTTTATCTTTGATCCAAAAGGGTATATATTAACCAATTACCACGTGGTTGAAAAAGCAAAAAAAATAGAAGTAAGTCTTTCAGAAGGGAAAAAATACCCAGGGAAAGTAGTGGGATACGACAAAAGGTCAGATCTTGCAGTTATAAAAATAGATGCTGAAAATCTTCCCTATTTACCACTTGGAGATTCTAACAAGTTACAAACAGGGCAATTTGCAATTGCTATAGGAAATCCTTATGGATTAAACAGAACTGTTACTTTGGGTATTGTTAGTGCAACAGATAGGACAATTGTGGAACCTAACGGTGTTAGATTAGAAAATCTAATCCAGACCGATGCTGCAATTAACCCTGGAAATAGTGGTGGACCCTTAATAAATATAAAAGGAGAGGTTATAGGGATAAATACCGCTATCCAAAGCGAAGCTCAAGGAATTGGTTTTGCTATTCCTATAAATACGGCAAAAAGTATAGCGGATAAACTTATTAAAGAAGGAAAAATCACCTATCCATGGATAGGTATTAGTGGATATGCAATTACTCCAGAGATGTTAGAGTATATAAAATTTGGCGTAGATAAAGGTGTTGTTATAGCACAAGTAGTCCCTGGCAGCCCTGCAGATAAGGCTGGACTAAAGGGTGGAAATAGAGCTATATATCTTGATAATACTCAAATCGTTATTGGAGGAGATATTATAACTAAAATAGATGGAAAAATTGTAGAGACTATGGAGGAGCTTAGAGCTGAAGTTCAGAAACATAAGGTTGGAGATGTTGTTGAGCTAACTTATATAAGAAATGGAAAAGAGTATACCGTTAAGATAAAACTTGAAGCAATGCCTGAAGATGTTTCCGGATAATCAAAGCACTAGTGAATATAAGGATATTAGTTATTGGAAAAATAAAGAATGACTTTATAAAGGCAGGAGTCAATGAATATTACAAAAGACTCCTGCCTTTTTTATCCCTACAAATTGAAAATCTACAAAGCTTTTCAGAATTTCCTAAAGAGGTAGCTCTTTCTAAAGAAGAAGAGGTTATTAAAAAATCTATAAAGAACTCTAAGTTTTTAGTAGCGTTAGATATAAATGGTATAAATCCAAGTTCTGAGGAATTTGCAGAAAAGCTTATCAAGTTCTGGGAAGATTCAGGTAATACTGAGATAACCTTCTTAATTGGTGGAATATACGGTATATCAAACACAATGTTAAAAAATGCTAATTTTTGTCTATCTCTATCCAAAATGACTTTTACCCATGATTTTACTTTACTCATACTTTTAGAGCAGATCTATCGGGGAATAAAGATCTTAAGAAATGAGCCATATCATTACTAACGCTTTTCCCAGAGTAGATAGACCCCTAAGGAAAGAAATATTAAATTTCCAAGCCAAGCTCCAATAAAAGGAGCTATCATACCTGCTTTAGCAAGAGATCTTCCTATAGAAAAGATAATATAGTAAATAAAAATGGAGATCAGGCTTAATCCAAAACTTATAGATCTACCACTTCTCCCCATCTTAAGACCAAGACCAAGAGCAAGAACAGCAAATATAGGACAAGTAAAAGGTAAGGCTATCCTTATATTGAATTCAGTAACAAGATTTTTTAAATCTAAGCCACTTCGTTGAAATAATCTTATCTGATCTAAAATCTCAAAGATGCTCATCTGTTCCAAAGGTTTTGAAGATGGTATTATTTGATTAGGAGTCCTATCTAAAAGAATTTTTTGCTCTTGAAATTCTCCTTGTAAAACCAAATCTCCATCTTTCTCCAAAGAATATATTTTACCATCTAAAAAATGCCAGCCATTTTCATTCCATTGGGCTTTTTTAGCAGTTACTATAAGTCTTATATCTCCATTATCAAGAAGCTCAATAAGAAGAATATCTTCAAAAACTTTTTTTTGAGGATCAACCTTTTTGAAAAAGTAAAATTTATTTTTTTCATTAAAGAACACATTTTCTCGGGAAGGAAGAGGTAAAGAGGTATTGTATGCTTTTGCCATAAGAACTTTCTCCCTCTCATAAGCTTTAGGAGAGACAATCTCGCTAAAATAAAACATTACAAATTGAGCTGAAATAGCAAAAATGAGAATAGAAGGAAGAAAATATTTAATAGATGCTCCTGAAGCTTTCATTGCCATAATCTCCCCCCTTTCATTAAACTGCCCTATTACAAAAATAACTGCTAAAAAGATTGCCATAGGGAAAGTATAAGTAAAATAGGGAGGGATTTTCGTAAGAAATAGTTCAATAGCCAAGCTCAAAGAAATAGATTTTGTAATAATCAAATCCATAAGACTAAAGAGAGGGGTTATAATGAGAATTGAAGTAAAAAGCAGTATCCCTATAAAAAAGACTGGTATAAAATTTTGAAGAAAGTACCTGTGTATAATTTTCATCAATATCTTGGGCTTTCCAGTAAAACTATGGTAGCCCCTTCTCCTCCTTCTGCAGCCGATGCTAAGTAGAATTCTTTCACATATGGAACTTCTGAAAGATATTGGTGAACTGCATTTCTAAGTTTACCTGTTCCTCTCCCATGTATAATGCGTACTCTTGGAAGTCCTGCTAAAAAAGCTCTCTCAAGAAATTTTTTTACCTCTTCTATTCCTTCATCTACTGTCATCTTTCTTATATTAATCTCCGTAGGTACATACTTTTCTTTTTTCACTTTCACATGTACAGGGACCAATTCTTCGCTATTTTCTCCAGGCTCAATATCACTCCATGGGACACTTACTTTAAGAATTCCTACTTGGAGAAGAGCTGTCTTCTTTTCAGGATCTATCTCAAGTACTATGCCCTCTTTTGAAGAACTTTTCAGCTTAATTTTTTCTCCTATATGTGGAATATATTCTTTTCGCTCTTTCTTTTCCTCGGTAGTAAAATCTCTTTTTATCCCCTTAAGCTCTTCTTGCAATTCTTGAGTATCTTTCATACTAATTTTTTCTTCTTGCATCTTTTTTATTATCTCTTTCAATTTACTTTCCGCTAAAGAAATTTCTTTAAATAATTCCTTTTTTTGCTTTTCTCTTAATTCTTCTTTCTCTTTCTGTAAATTTCTTTTTTCCTTTTCAAGATTTACTTTTTCTTCCTCTAATTCTTTGCTTACCCTGTTAACTTTCTCTATCTCTTCTTGAAGTTTTTTCCTATCTCTATGAAGCTCTCCTATAACTTCTTCCAGTTTTATCTCATCTTCAGAAAGAAGGCTCAATGCTCTATCCAAAATTTTTCTGGGAAGTCCTAATCTTTTTGCTATCAAAATAGCATTGCTCTTTCCAGGAATACCAAGATTTATTCTATAAAGCGGTCTTAAAGTCTTTTCATCAAACTCCATAGAAGCATTTTCCATTTCAGGATATTTTGATGCTATTACCTTAAGCTGAGGATAATGCGTAGCTACCACATTTATAGTACCCTTTTGATGAAAATATTCTAAAAGAGCCACTGCAAGTGCTGCACCCTCTTGAGGATCAGTTCCAGCTCCTAATTCATCTAAAAGTACTAATACTTTCTTGTCTCCTGTTCTTTCTAAATAGTCTATAAAAGACACGATATTTGTTAAGTGGGAAGAAAAGGTACTTAAATTTTGTTCAATGCTTTGTTCATCTCCAATATCAGCAAAGATCTCATTAAATATTCCTAAGGTAGTGCCTTCTTTTGCTAAAACAGGAATTCCAGCTTGATTTAAAAGAACAAAAAGCCCAATAGTTTTCAAAGTTACAGTCTTTCCACCAGTGTTAGGGCCTGTAATTACCAGGGTATTAAAAGTTCTACCAACTTCTAAACTTATAGGTATTGCTCTTTCCCCAAGAAAAGGATGTCTTGCTTCCCTCAAAATTATTGTTTGTTTTTCTTTTTCCAATATAGGCACAATACCTTTTCTTTTATCAGCCCATCTTATTTTGGCATATACAAAATCTAAATAGGATGTAATCTCAAAATTTTCTCTTAGCTCCTCCTCATGAGAAAGTAAAAGTGAGGTAAGCTTAAGAAGGATTTTTTCAATTTCTTTCTTCTCCTCATTTTCTAATATACTAATTTGATTATTTAACTCTACAACAGATAAAGGTTCTATATACACTGTAAGCCCTGAAGTGGATTGATCATGGACAATTCCCTGTACTTTATTTCTAAATTCTTGCTTTACAGGTAATACATATCTTCCATGTCTTATAGTAATAATATTATCTTGAAGGTATGCTCTCCATTCCTTTTGAAGAATATTCTCTAAAGCTTCTTTATTCTTTTGATATATTTTTTCTTTTTTCTGTCTGATGGATCTGAGTTCTGGAGAAGCAGAATCAAGAACCTCACCATTCTGAATACATTTTTTAATTTCATGGTATAAAGAGGATAAAGAATGAATCGTGTTTTTCCAAAGATTAGCAGCTAAGATTTTTGCCTTCTCTTGATATTCTCTAAGTCTTTTCCAACTTTCTATTGTAGATAAAATCTCTTCAAATTCATCTGGATATACAATTCCACCCATCTTAGCTCTTTCTAAATAGGATCTTATATCCTTTATTCCAGAAAAAGAAGAATAACCTAAAACTTGAATTGTTTTAAAGGCTTCATTATTTAATAGGTGCCATCTTTCAATTAATTCAGCATCTGTGGAAGGCTTGAGAGATAAGACATATTCTCTTCCACCAGAACTTTCTGCTTCTTTCTCTATTTCTTCTATTATTTTTTCCCATTCTAATGTTTTTAGAGCTTTTTCCATTTACTTCTGTCTTAGATGCACTCCTTTTTCAGATAAAGAGATCAAAATCCTTTCAATAATACTATCTACCTCACCATCGGTTAAAGTATAATCTTCTGCTAAGAAGAAGAGAGAAAAGGCAACACTTTTATAGCCTTTCTCAATTTTCTCTCCCTGATAAAGATCAAATAAATTAATTGAATTTAATAGCTCACCTGCAGAACTTTTAATAGTTTTTTCTATCTCAATTGTTGGCATATCTTCAGGTATAAGTAAGGCAAGATCTCTCCTTATTCCTGGGAAAGAAGGTAAAGGTTTATATTTAGGCTTTTCTTTCATAAATGATAGGCTTTCAAGATTTAACTCTGCAAAATAGACTCTCTCTCTTAAATCCAAATTTTGAGTAATCCAAGGATTTACTTCTCCTAAAATCCCAATCTTGTCATCATTTATAATAATGTCTGCCTGTTTTGATAGATGGAAAAACGGATAAGTACTTTTTATAAGATTTGAATTAGTTCCCCATATTTTCTCAAGTAATACCTCTATAATCCCCTTAAGATCAAAAAAGTCAGCTTTACGAATCTCATAAGGTATACTCCAAGGATTTGAATACCATTCTCCCATCATTAAAATACCCAAATGCTTTTCTTCTATATAACCTTTGGTAGATTTAAAGAAAACTTTTCCAATCTCAAAAGCAAATACATCTTTCTGTTGTTTATTAGAATTTGTCTGAGCAACTTTTAAAAGGGAGGGAAGAAGTGAAGTTCTCAGTATGTTATTTTCCTCACTTAATGGATTAGCTACAGAGACATAAGTATTGTAAGGTTCTAATTCAATAATTCCAGAATTTGATAGATCCTTCAAAGAGATGAAACTATAGTTTATAGTCTCATACAGTCCTAAATTAGGAAGAGTTTCTCTAATTTTCTTCTCAATAATTTCCTCTATAAGTGGAGGATCTACTATTATTCCTTTTTGTAGAGGTAAGGAAGAAATATTATTATAGCCATAAAATCTTGCTACTTCCTCTACCAAGTCAATCTCTTCCTTAATATCCTGTCTATAGGATGGTACTTCAACTTCCATTACAGAATTTCTATTCACTTTGAATCCAATTTTCATTAAGATTTTTTCTATTTCTTCTTCAGAAAGACTTGTTTTCAAAATCTTATTCACTCTCTGGGGTCTTAAAACTATTTTAGAAGGCTCGGGAAGGTCTTTATAAATATCTATTTTACCTTTAGCTACTTCTCCACCTGCTACTTTTTCAATCATTTCAGCAGCATAATCCAAAATCTCAGGAGTTTCAAAAATATCTACTCCTCTTTCAAATCTCAAAGAAGCATCAGTCCTTAATCCAAGCCTCCTTGCACTCCTTCTTATATTTACAGGAGAGAATTTGGCAGCCTCAAGAAGGACATTTTGAGTACTTTCATTAATTTCAGTATCTTTCCCGCCCATAATACCAGCTATACCTACAGCTCTTTCTGTATCTGCAATTACTAATACATCTTTATCTAATGTTTTTTCATCTCCATTAATAAGTACTACCTTTTCGCCTTCTTTTGCTCTTCTTACTATAAGTTTCCCTCCCTTAATCAAATCAAAATCATAAGCATGCAAAGGCTGACCAGTTTCTAACATAATATAGTTAGTTATATCCACTACATTATTTATAGATCTAAGTCCAACTCTCTCTAATCTCCAACGAAGCCACAAAGGTGAGGAAGCTATTTTTATACCTTTTATAAATCTCAAAGTAAATCTTGGACACAAATCAAAGTCTAAAACTTCACAAGATGCATATTTTTCAATAGGATTCTTTCCTTCTTCTGGAACTTTCATAGAGAAATTTAAAGGAGTATCAAAATATGCTGAAATCTCTCTCGCTATACCTAAGTAGCTTAGACAATCTCCACGATTTGAAGGGATCTCAACTTCAATTAAAGAATCACCATCCCCAAAAAACTTACTAAATTTCTCTCCTACTGGATAATCTTGAGGGAGTATCATTATTCCTTCTTTATCATCGGAAAATTCTAACTCATATTCAGAACAAAGCATTCCTTCGGAAGGGATGCCATAAAAATCTCTTAAATCTATGAATTCATCTAAGATCTTAGTTTTTGGCAGAGCAACAGGAACTTTTGCTCCTTCATAAACATTAGATGCTCCAGTAATAATATTTAAATTTTTATTACCTATATCTACTTTACATACAAGCAAGTTATCTGACTTAGGATGTTTTTCTACCTCTTTTATCTCTCCTATTATTATTTCATCCCAATTTTTACCTATTCTATTCTGAATAGAGGCATAAAGTCCCACATTTCTTAAGCCTTTTACTACTTCCTCAACAGGAATTTCTTCATCAAAATATTCCATTAACCACTGATATGATATTAGCATGATATTCCCCCTTTAAAATTGATTTAGAAATCTTACATCGTTTTCATAAAAAAGTCTTATATCATCAATCCCATAGATCTGCATTGCAATTCTATCTGGTCCCATACCAAAGGCAAATCCTGTGTATATCTCAGGATCAATACCTACAACTCTAAAAACCTGAGGATGTACCATACCACAGCCCAAAATTTCAAGCACTCCTGAATAACCACATGCTTTACATCCTTCTCCCTTACAAACTCCACATTCCACATACATCTCAGCACTGGGCTCTGTAAATGGAAAGTAACTTGGAATAAAATATACTTTCCTATCTTTCCCAAATAATCTATGAGCAAAAATAGTAAGCACTCCTTTAAGCTCTGCAAAGGTAATATCTGTATCTACTGCAAGCCCTTCTATCTGATGGAACATAGGACTATGAGTTGCATCAGGCATATCTCTTCTATAACATTTCCCAGGAGCAACTATACGAAGAGGGGGTTTTTTCTTCTCCATAACCCTTATCTGTACTGGAGAAGTTTGTGTCCTTAAAAGGTATTCCTTATCTATATAGAAAGAATCATGAGACTCTCTTACTGGGTGATCTTCAGGAATATTAAGAGCAGTAAAGTTATAATAATCACTCTCAAGTTCTGGACCATATACTACTTGGAATCCCATCTCTTTAAACACTGAAAGGATCTCTTCTATGATTTGATTTATAGGATGAATCTTTCCTACTAATTTTCTTCTTCCAGGTAAAGTAATATCTATCTTCTCTTGTGCTAATTTCCTTTGGAGAGATTCATATTTTAAAATTTTTTCTTGATCAGCATACAATCTCTCAAGTTCTTCTTTCCATTCATTTGCTAATTTCCCCCAATTTAACCTTTCTTCATAAGACATCTTACCTAAGGATCTAAGAAGTTGGGTAAGAAAACCCTGTTTTCCAAGAACCTCTCTTTTTACTTCTTCTAATTCAGAAAGCTCTTTAGCCTCTAAGATTCTCTTTTTTGCATCTTCAAACTTTTTAAGATAGTCTTCATTCATAAATTACTCCTCCCTCATATCTTTGTCTTTGAGCCTCAAAAAGAAAAACTGATGCAGCAATTGAAACATTTAGAGAATCCACCTCTTTTTTTAGTGGAATCCTTAGTAATACGGGATTAAGGCTTAAATAGTTCTCTTTTTTTACTCCCCAAGCTTCGTTGCCTAAAATAAGTAAGAATGAGTCCTTGAAATTTTCTTTAAAGTATACTTCTTTTACTTTAGAATCAGCAATAATAACTTTCCAATTCTGAAAAAATTTGATAATTTCATCTTTATTAGAAATCCATATGGGAAGACGGAAAATTGAACCTACAGAAGCTCTTATAACCTTATAGTTATAAGGATCTACTGTATTTTCACTGAGAATTACAGCAGAGACACCAACACCTTCTGCAATTCTAAATATGGTTCCAAGATTCCCTGGATCTTGAAGATCCTCTAAATAAAGAGCCATATGGTTCTTTTTCTCTTGAAGCAATTCCCATCTTGGAGTAAGAAATAAAGGAAGCACCCCCATTATCCCTGGGGGTGCTTCTAAAAGAGTAATTTCTTCCATAAGAAAATCATCTATAACATAAATATCACAAGAAGAAAATGTTCCTTTTATTTCTTCTTGCTTTTTTTCTAAAAAAGATTTTGATATAAATAACTTTTCAATATAAACCCCATTTTCCCAGGCATCTAAAAGTAATCTCCAACCTTCTACTATACATTTATTGAGCTCTTTTCTCTTTTCCTTTCTATGTAATTTAATAATTTCTTTGATCTCTGCATTCTTTCGGCTGGAGATATATTTCATTATTTTACTTGATTTACTAACTCCTCAAAAACCTTTGGTTCTGATACACAAAGGTCTGCCAAGATCTTCCTATTTAAATTAATGTTTTCTTTTTTAAGAAGTCCCATAAATCTACTGTAAGAAAAACCAAGATTCCTAAGAGCTGCGTTTATTCTTATAATCCAAAGTTTTCTAAATTCTCTCTTTTTTCTTTTTCTATCAACATAAGAATCATACATGGCTTTTATAACAGATTGGTTTGCAATCTTAAATATCTTACTTCTTCTTCCTTTATATCCCTTTGCAAGCTTTAATACTTTCTTATGTCTTTTCCTTGTTATTGTACCACCCTTAACTCTCATTGCTCTTCTCTCCCTATTCTTTATAGATTATATTGGTAAAGTTTTTTCAATCTTCTTTCGATCTACTTTTTTAATCTCAGCAGGAATACTAAGTCTTCTTTTCCTTGAGGAAGACTTTATACTCAAATGATGCCCCTTTCCTGCTTTCTTATGAAGAATCTTTCCAGTAGCAGTAATTTTAAATCTCTTTGCTGCAGAAGACCTTGTCTTTAATTTACTCATTTTTTACCTCCTCTAATACAGCTTTTTTAGATAAAGATTTTTTAGGTACAAGTATACTTACCATTGCCATCCCCATTTGTTGTCCTTTTTTATCAGCCACACCTAAATCAGATATATCTTGCAAAACTCTTTCTAAAAGTTTATCACCCCACTCGTTATAAATCAACTGTCTACCCTTGAAAAGAATTACCAATCTTACTTTATATCCTTTCTCTAAAAACTCTCTGATTTTTCTTAATTTCACCTGATAATCATGTTCTTCAATATTAGGTCTCATCTTTATCTCTTTTACCTCTGTACCTACTTTTTGATTTTTCTTTGCTTCTTTCTCTTTTCTTGTTAATTCATACTTGAACTTTCCATAATCCATTATCTTACACACAGGAGGATTTACATTAGGAGCTACCTCCACTAAATCTAAATTTTGCTCTCTTGCAATTTTCAATGCTTGTTCAATAGGCATTACTCCAAACTGATTTCCATCTTCTCCTACAACTCTTACCTCCCGTGCTCTAATCTTCTCATTGACTCTGTATTCTTTCTCTATAGAAAACACCTCCTTGAAATATTCTTATTCTTCTAAATAATCTTTTATCTTCTTACTCCTACTTGGATGACGAAGTCTCCTTAGAGCTTTAGCCTCTATCTGCCTAATTCTTTCTCTGGTTACATTAAACAGTTTTCCCACTTCTTCTAAAGTTCTTGGCTGATTATCCTCTAATCCAAATCTTAACTTTAGAATTTCTCTTTCCCTCTCAGAAAGTTCATTGAGAAGTTCTTCTATATCTTTTTTCAAAGACTTTTGTATTGATACATCAGCAGGGCTTAATCCTTTATTTTCTACAAAATCTGCTAAATGATTATCTTCGTCTTCTCCCACAGGCATCTCCAAAGACAGAGGCTCTTGCCCCATCATGCTTATCTCTCTTATCCTTTCTACAGGAAGCCCTGATTTTTCAGCAATTTCTTCTTCTGTAGGTTTTCTCCCGAGCTCCTGAGTTAGCTGTCTTGTTACTTTATGAATCTTATTCATAGTCTCTACCATATGAACTGGAATCCTTATAGTCCTTGCCTGGTCAGCGATAGCTCTTGTAATTGCTTGTCTTATCCACCAGGTAGCGTAGGTAGAAAATTTATATCCTTTTCTCCAATCAAATTTCTCCACAGCTTTTATTAGTCCAAGATTTCCTTCTTGTATCAAATCTAAGAATAAAAGTCCTCTTCCAATATATCTCTTAGCTACACTAACCACTAAACGCAAATTTGCCTCAATAAGTTTCTTTTTTGCCTCTTCATCTCCCTGTTCTACTCTTTTTGCAAGCTCAACCTCCTCTTCAGGAGTAAGTAAAGGGATCTTCCCTATCTCCTTAAGGTACATTTTTACTGGATCATCTAATTCTATCTCTTCAGGAATCTCTAAACCTTCTTCTGTAGGCTCTACAATTTCATCTTCCTTTATATCTGCAAGTAGATCTCCATCTATAAGTTCATGATCCTCAAGGAAATCTTCTACTTCCTCTATATGCTCTTCAGGATATGGAAACTCCATAAGAACTTCTTGTGGAGTTACCTTTTTAGTCTTCTTCTTAGCCATCTCCAAATCATCTCCTCTTAAAAATTTATTCCTCTACTTCTAAAAGACTCCTCAAAAAATAAATTTCTTCCATTATTCCTTTTTCTTTCTCATGATCTAAAGATTCTTTTGAGAGTTCTTCTAATAATTTATTAATTTCTTTTTTTATTTTTAACTTTTGAAAATGCTCCCATAAAAAGGGAATCATTTCTTCCTGACTTTTAAACTCTTCTCCTGACGAAATTGCTCTTTCAATCAAAATTCTTTGCTCCTCATCCCATTGACTCAAAAAATCTTCTAATCCTTTTTCTTTATCCCAAACTCTCCATTTCTTTAATACCTCTTGGTATAAAGGGAAGGAAAAATCCTCTGGACTCATACTTTTAATGTAAGTATCTTCTACATTTAACAGAATCAATCCCAAAAGCGCTTCTTCAGTATGAGAAACTCCAAAATATCTTGTAATTTGTATTTTCTTTTTTTCAGCTGGAAGCTTCTCAGAAAAAAGTCTTGCTTGTATCTCCTTTTGAAGTCCTTCTTCAGGTACTCCCAACTTACTGCTGATAAATGGCACGTATTGTTTCACTTTTTCTTGCTTGACAAGTATATTTTTACTACGAAGAATTGAAGATGTCAATATTTCAATTATCTCTTCTAATTTTTCTTGAAAAGTTATAGGCAGATTTAATGTATACTCCACAAGAAAATCTAAGGAGGGTTTACTTTCTTTTATTAGTTTTAAAAACTCATCTTTGGAATATTTTTGAATAAATTCATCAGGATCTTTTACTTCCTTAGGTAAAGAAAGCCAGTAGACATCAAGACCTTCTAACTCAAGAAGTGACAATGCTCTTTTTCCAGCTTGAATTCCTGCATAATCTTGATCATAACATAAAATTACTTTTTTAACATAATTCCTTAATAATTTTGCTTGAGAAGATGTAAGTGATGTTCCTAAAGAAGCAACTACATTATTTATTTTTGCCTGATGAAGAGAAATTGCATCCATATATCCTTCTACAAGAATAGCTTCGCTTTCTCTCTTTAAGCTATCTTTAGCCTGAAATAAGGCATATAAATTCTCACTTTTGTTAAAAACCTTATTTTCAGAAGAGTTCAAATATTTTGGCTCTTCATTTGTAATTGTCCTCGCTCCAAATCCTATTATTTTCCCTCGGGAATTCGTTATAGGGAATATAATTCTCCCTCCAAAAGGATCTTTCCACTCATCTTTAACTTTATAAAGTACTTTTGCATCAATAATATCTTCTTCAGAAAATCCTTTCCTCTGAAGATACTTGAAAAGTAGAGCTGGATTTTTAGGGGCAAATCCCAATAAAAATTTCTCTTGAGTCTCTACGGAGATATTTCTTTTTTTTAAATATAATTTGCCTTCTGCCCCATATTTACTATTTAGAAAAAGATTGTAAAAGTTGGCTACTGCTTTATTTATCTCTAATATTATATTCTCTTCTGAAGCTCTCTTATCTTCCCTCTTTGGAAGTTCTAATCCTACCTCATGAGCAAGTTCCTCTAAAGCTTCCATAAAAGTTATATTCCTATAATTTAAAAGAAATGAAAAAACGTCACCTGAAGCTCCACAACCAAAACAATGATAAAGCCCTTTATCTGGGTTTACATAAAAAGAAGGAGTTTTTTCTTGATGAAATGGACATAGACCTACGTAATTTTTCCCAGATTTCCTTAGATTCACATAACGAGATATTATATCCACTATATTTATTCTCTGCTTAACATCCTCTACAAAATCTTCTAATGCCATTAGAAAGACCTCCATGGCTTAGGGATAAATATACTTTCATATAGTTCAATAGCATAACTGTCAGTCATTCCAGCTAAAAAATCTCTTATTCTTATTATAATATTATCTTCCTTAGGAAGATTAGGAGAAAGTTTACGCGGATTTTTCATAAAATATTCAAAAAGTCCTGTGAGAAGCAATTTCACTCTTTCATTTTCAGATTTTACCTGTGGATTTACATATAAGGTTTCATACAAAAAATTCCTTAATTCCTCCATGGCATCCAATACTTCATATTCAAATTTTAAATTTTCCGAGTTTAGACTATTATATACTAAGTTCTGCACCATACTATTTATTCTCTCCCTATGAGTTTCTCCTAAAACTTTTACTACTTTTTTAGGAATACTCTCTTCCTTTATAACACCAGCTCTCAAGGCATCATCAAGATCATGGTTTAAATAGGCAATCACATCTGAAATTCTAACAATTTCTGCCTCTAAAGTATCACAAACTCTTTCACTAAAACAGACTCTAAGATCTTTTTGACCTTTACTATGCTGGAGTATACCTTGCCTAACTTCATAAGTCAGATTAAGTCCCATACCATCTCTTTCTAATTTATCTACTACTCTTAAACTCTGTTCAGCATGAGAAAATCCTGGAGCCCCATATGATTTAGAAATTTCATCAAGTATATCTTCTCCCATATGTCCAAAAGGAGTATGCCCTAAATCATGTCCCAAAGCTATAGCTTCTGTAAGATCTTCATTTAGAGAAAGAGCTCTTGCAATAGTTCTTGCAATTTGAGAGACCTCAAGAGTATGAGTTAAACGAGTTCTATAATGATCTCCTTCTGGTGCAACAAAGACTTGGGTTTTATGTTTTAATCTCCGAAAAGCTTTGGAATGGATAATTCTGTCTCTGTCTCTTTGAAAACATGTTCTAATAGGACATTCTTCTTCAGGGAGAGCTCTCCCTTTGCTATTACTACTCAGAGTTGCAAATGGTGAAAGGAAATATTTTTCTCTTTCTTCTATTTTCTCTCTAACTAACATCTTCATAGGGAGGGGATAATTCCCCTCCCTAAAAATATCACCTCACTATACAGTTCTATCTACAAACTCCATCTTCTTTTGATACTTTAGTGTAGCTTGTGCTGCTGCAAGCCTTGCAACAGGTACTCTGAATGGTGAACAACTTACATAGTTCAAACCAATTAGGTAACAGAACTCAATAGATTTTGGATCTCCACCATGTTCACCACAGATTCCAATCTTCAAATCTGGTCTTGTACTTCTACCTTTTTGTACTGCAATCTTCATTAATTCTCCAACACCTTCGGTATCCAGATGTTCAAAAGGATCCTCTTCAATATAACCTTTATCTCTATATTTACCTAAGAATTTTCCTTCTGCATCATCACGGCTAAAGGCAAAACTCATTTGTGTTAAGTCGTTTGTTCCAAAAGAGAAGAATTCTGCAGTCTGAGCTAACTTATCTGCTATAATAGTTGCCCTTGGAACTTCAATCATAGTTCCTATTTTATATTCAACATCCACATTATTCTCTGAAAGAACTTCTTTAGCTATCTTATGGATAAGATCTCCTAATACCTCCATCTCAGACTCTAAAGCCACAACAGGTATCATAATCTCAGGTTTTACAGGAAGCCCCTCTTTTGCTACTGCCACAGCAGCTTCCATAATTGCTCTTACTTGCATTTCAAAGATTTCTGGATAGATCATTCCTAATCTACAGCCACGAAATCCCATCATAGGGTTAAACTCATGAAGTTCTTTTACTTTTTCAAGCAATTTTTCTTTTTCCTCTAATTCTTTATCACTAACTCCCTTTGCCTTCATTAATTCTATCTCTACTGTAAGATCTAATAATGGTGGCAAGAATTCATGTAATGGTGGGTCAATCAAGCGAATTGTTACTGGTCTTCCTTGCATTGCTTTGAATAGACCGATAAAGTCTTGCCTCTGTACAGGAAGAAGTTTGTCAAGTGCTTTTCTTCTTTCTTCCTCGGTTTCAGCAAGAATCATTTCTTGAACCAATGGTAATCTATTCCCTAAGAACATATGTTCAGTCCTTGCAAGTCCAATTCCTTCGGCACCATATTCAAATGCTTTCTGAGCATCTTGTGGTGTATCTGCATTAGCTCTGACTCCAATCTTTCTAATTTCATCTGCCAAAGAGAGAAGTTCCTTAAGCTCTTCACTCATCTTCGGTGGTATCATAGGAGCTTCACCAAGTATTACTTCTCCTGTGGTTCCATCTATGGTAATTATAGTCTCCTTCTTTACTATTAAATCTCCCACTTTAAACTCTTCTTTCTCAAGATCAATTCTTACAGACTCACAGCCTACCACTGCAGGTTTACCCATTCCTCTTGCTACTACTGCAGCATGGCTTGTCATTCCACCTCTACTGGTAAGTACTCCTTGAGCAGCAGCAAGTCCACCTATATCATCAGGAGTTGTCTCTGGCCTTACAAGGATTATCTTCTCTCCATCTTTTCCTCTTTTTTCAGCTTCTCTTGATGAAAATACTACTTTCCCAACAGCAGCACCTGGAGAAGCAGGAAGCCCTTTAGCTATAACTTGTTTCTTTGCATTAGGATCTATCTGAGCATGTAATAGCTGATTAATCTGTTCGGGAGATACTCTTAAAATAGCTTCTTCTTTACTAATTAGTCCTTCCTTCATCATATCTATTGCAATTTTAACTGCAGCTGCTGCAGTTCTTTTTGCATTTCTTGTCTGAAGCATATAGAGTTTTCCTCTTTCAATTGTAAACTCTATATCTTGAACATCTCTATAGTATTTCTCAAGCATATCTCTTACTTCAAGAAGTTGTTTATAAACCTGTGGCATCTCCTCAGCAAGTTTTGAAATAGGTTGAGGTGTTCTTATTCCTGCAACTACATCTTCTCCCTGAGCATTAGTAAGATATTCACCATAAAATTCCTTTTCACCTGTAGATGGGTTCCTTGTAAATGCTACACCAGTACCACTATCATTACCCATATTTCCAAATACCATAGTTACTATATTAACTGCAGTTCCCAGAGTCTCTGGAATGTTATGAATTTTTCTATAAGTAATAGCTCTATCATTATTCCAAGACTCAAATACTGCACGAATTGCCATTTCAAGCTGCTCATAAGGATCCTGTGGGAAATCATTCCCAGTCTCTTTCTTTACAAGTTCTTTATAAGCTTTTACTACTTCCTTGAGAGTCTCAGCAGTAAGTTCACTATCAAGCCTTACTCCCTGCTGTTTTTTATAATGGTCTAAGACTTCCTCAAATTTTTCATGAGAAATTCCAAGTACCACACTACCAAACATCTGAATGAATCTTCTATAAGAATCATAAGCAAATCTTTCATTGTTACTCTGTTTAGCAAGCCCTTTAACTGACTCATCATTTAAACCAAGGTTAAGAATAGTATCCATCATTCCTGGCATTGATATAGGGGCTCCAGATCTTACAGATACAAGAAGAGGATCGGAAGGATCTGCAAACTTTTTGCCAACCTTTTCTTCTATTTTCTTCATTGCCTCTAAAACTTCTTCCATCAGTCCTTCAGGAAGTTTTTTACCAAGTTCCTGATATTCTTTACACACATCAGTGGTTATAATAAATCCTGGAGGTACTGGAAGTCCTGCTTTTGTCATATCTGCAAGACCAGCACCCTTTCCCCCAAAAAGATTACGATTCTTACCATCAGCCTCTTCAAATGAATATACTCTCTTTTTTGACATATCCCATCCTCCTTACTCTTTTATATTTTTTTAAACTTATCTTAGAAATTATACCATAAAGTTATATAGAGAGGTTTTAATAAAAGTTTAAAATCACTTTGAAAGTTTACTCCAATCACAAATCTCCCATAAAAAGTTTTTGATATCAAAGAGAAGAGATAATCTATTCTCTTTCTCCTTTTCAACGGGAGACATAACTAATACATTGTCAAAAAACTCTTCTATTAACTCTGGCATTTTAAAAAATTTCTCATTAGATATTAAGATCTTATAATTTCCATTCCATATATCCTCTTCAAGGTCTTTCTTTAGCTCAACGAAAGCTTTATATAATTCTCTTTCATAAGGAAGAGAAAAGGAATCTATCTCTATACTATTTGACTCATAATCCTTAGGAAGTATTCTGTATAATCTATTAAAAGCAGTATTTATAGCATCAAAAGAAGGATGATTTTTTAGTTCTAAGATAAAATTAAATCTATTCTTAGTTTTCCAAACTGGGTCGTATCCTATGCTTAATACACTATCTATTACATCTTGAGGATACTTCCTATCTAAAAGCATATTTCTTAGTCTTTGCTGTATAAAACTATATCCCTTCTCTAACCTATCCTTCTTATCCTCAGGAAAGTTATAAACCATCCAAGAGTATTCAAACAGATCCCTTAAATTCAAAGGAATTTCCATCTCCCAAAAAATCTTTAAGAGCCCGACGATTAATCTTCTAAGTCCAATAGGATCCTCGGATCCTGTAGGAAAAAGATCTAAAGCAAAATATCCTGTAAGACTATCTATCCTATCTGCAATCCCAAGAAAAGCAGAAAGAATGAGAGATGGCAATTTATCATCTGCCGTCCTCGGGTATATATACTCTCCAATTACCTCTGGAACAGGCTTTTTTTCTCCTGAAATCTTTGCATATATTCCTCCCATTATTCCATGAAGCTCAGGATACTCGCTTACCATTAAGGTTCCAAGATCTGCTTTATATAGATCTACTGCTCTTAAAAGAATATTTCTTTCTTCTTCCGAGAGAGAAAGTTTTTGGACCAATTCCTCAATTATTTTTCTTACTCTTTCAACTTTATCTTTTATAGATCCTAAGCTTTCTTGAAATATAATGCCCTCAAGTTTTTCATTATATTCTTCTAAAGGTATTTTTTTATCTTCATTAAAGTAGTATTCTGCATCCTCAAGTCTTGCTTTAACAACCTTTTCATTTCCTTGAATAACTATCTCACTGTATTTGTCTGTTCCATTTCTAATAACTATGAATTTATTAGAAAATTTATTATCTTTTTCTCTCAAAGGAAAGTATCTTTGTTTCTTCTCTAAGGTTACTTCTAAGACAATTTCAGGAAGTTCTAAGTATTTTTTGTCAAATCTACCTAAAAGAGCAGTAGGATATTCTACTAAGAAGTTAACTTCATCTAATAATCCTGAATCATAGACCAAATTACACATATTTTCCTGTGCTATCTCATCTATTTGTTTTAATATCTCTTTTTTTCTCTCTTCATGGTCTACTATCACAAAATTCTCACGCATAGTAGTAAGATACGATTTTGCATCTTTTATCTCAATATTCTTATCAGACAAAAATCTTGGAGATCTTGAAAACTTAGAGGACTTTACACCTGCAACCTCAACAGGAATTAACTCATCACCAAAAAGGACTATTAACCATCTTATAGGTCTTCCAAAAGTAAATTTTATATTTCCCCATTGCATCATCTTAGGAAAACGAAGATTTTGAAGAAGATCTACAACAAAATTAGGGATAATCTGAGAGGTATTTTTACCCTCAATCCTTTTTTTCAAAAAAATATACTTACCTTTTAGAGTTTCTCCTATATATAGGTCACTTAGAGATACCTTATATTGTTCTGCAAACTTTTTAGCAGGTTCAGTCCAACTTCCATCTTTATAACCCACATGTGCTGCAGGACCTCTAATCTCTTCTTCTTGAGATTCTTGAGTCTCAAAAAGATCTTCTATATAAATTACAAGTCTTCTTGGGGTTGCCCATACTTTTACATCTTTATAATCAAGAAGATTTGAAGAGAGAAAATTAATTGTGATATTTTTCATTTGATTTAAAGCAGGCTCTAAAAAAGATGCAGGCATTTCTTCAGTTCCAATTTCTAATAATAGATCCCTATGCAAAATTTTTTTCCTCCCTTCTTACCGTTTTCTTTAAAAGTGGAAAACCTAAAGTTTCTCTACTTTTCAAATAATTTTCTGCGGCTTTAGCAGCGAGTCTTCTTATCCTTGAAATATACTGTGACCTCTGAACTACACTTATAGCCCCTCTCGCATCAAGTAAGTTGAAAGTATGAGAACATTTTAAGACATAATCATAGGCAGGAAAGGTTAGTCCTTCATTTAATAATCGTTCCGATTCTTTTTCATACTCATTAAAAAGCAACCTAAGTCTTTCTATATCTGCCAGTTCAAAATTATATTTACAATTTTCTATCTCGCTTTGAAGATGCACATCACCATAAGTAATATTATCTTGCCATAAAATATCTTTAAAATCATCTACACCTTGAATATACATTGTTATTCTTTCAAGCCCATAGGTAATCTCTGCAGAAATAGGAAATAAATCAAAGCCACCACACTGCTGGAAATAGGTAAACTGAGTAATCTCCATTCCATCTAACCAAACTTCCCAACCTATTCCCCATGCTCCTAAGGTTGGAGACTCCCAGTTATCTTCTACGAACCTAATATCATGCTTCTCTATATCTATCCCTAAATATCGTAAACTATCAATATAAATCTCTTGGACATTAGAAGGAGATGGCTTTAAGATTACTTGATATTGATAGTAATGCTGGAGACGATTTGGATTTTCGCCATATCTCCCATCAGTAGGACGTCTTGAAGGCTCTACATATGCTACATTCCATGGTTCTGGTCCTAAAACTCTAAAAAAAGTTGCGGGATTCATCGTTCCAGCTCCAACTTCAATATCATACGGTTGCTGAATAATACAGCCTTGTTTGTGCCAGAATTCATTTAGTTTAAATATGATCTCTTGAAAAAGCATTCTTTTATCTCCCTCCTAAAATATCCTCTCTTTTATCTTATCAAAAAACTCATCCTGTATAGGAGTTTTTTCCCAATCCTCTTTTATTAATTTTTCAAAAGGCTCTCCCAATATCTTGTTATAATTCTTTATCTCATCAAACGGTATAACAAACCCATTTCTAACACAATTCTTACAAAATATCTTATTGTCTAAAAAATCTACGACTACAAAGTCACTTAAACCCTTATTACAAGAAGCACATTTCTCTGAAAATGGAGCCAAAAATCCTAATCTTTGCCAAATTTTAAGTAGAAAAATTTTCCCTATGCTTCCGTTAACTTTTTTTACCTGCAAAAAACTTAAAAGAAGATTAAAAACCTCTGTATCTTTGACTTCTAATGGAATACTCTCATTAAATAGATCAATATACTTTGCTACCAAGAAGAAGTTATTTAGATCATCTTTTAAATCTGAAAAACGGTCATAGACCTGCCAATTTACTAATAAATCAAGCTCTTTTCTGTTAACAAAATAACCTTTACCATAAGTAAGCACTTCTACACGTCCCCTTAAACGATTCTTCATTTTTAATGCCCCTGGTGCCTTTACCCAAAATTTACCTTTTCCCTTACCATAGACATTTAGCAATAAATCTCCGTCTCCCACCTTTTTCCTATTCAAAATTATTCCTTCTTCATAATAATATCTATTCTCTAATCCCATTGACTATACTCACACTATTAGAAGCCCCAATTCTATCTGCTCCTGCTTTTATCATATTTAGTGCCTGTTCAAAATCTCTTATACCACCAGATGCTTTAATTTTTAAGTCTTCACCTGCAACTCTCTTTAAAAGTAAAATATCTTCCACTGTTGCTCCTCCAGTTCCAAAACCTGTAGATGTCTTTACAAAATGAGCACCACTTTCTTTTATGATCTCTGTAGCATAAACTTTTTCATCATCAGTCAAATAGCAGGTTTCTATTATTACTTTCACTATATGATTCTCTGCAGCTTTCACAATCTCTCTTATCTCATTAGCAAGATAATCTCTCCTTCTATCTTTCAAAGCACCAATATTTATGACCATATCAAACTCATTAGCTCCAAGTTCTAAAGTTTTTGAAACCTGAAATACCTTTATAGAAGTAGCACTTGCTCCCAAAGGAAAATCTATAACAGTACAGATTTTAATATCTGTACCCTCTAAAAAATTCTTGGCTAAGGGAATATAACAAGAATTAATGCATACAGAATAAAAACCATATTCTATTGCTTCTAAACACAATTTCTCAATATCTTTTGTTGTAGCAATAGGTTTAAGTAAAGTATGATCTATCATTTTAGCTAAGGTCTTTTTATCCATAATTCACCTCTATTGATATCCTAATTCTCTCAAAACTTCGGGCTTTTTTCTCCACTTCTCTTTAACTTTAACCCACAGATCTAAGTAAACCTGTTTTTCAAAATAATCTTCAAGTTCCATACGAGCTAAGGTACCAATCTTTTTTAACATCTGTCCATCTTTCCCTATAATAATTGCTTTTTGAGTTGGTCGTTCCACAAGAATAGTAGCCCTTATATAGACAAGCACACCATTCTTTCTATCTTCAATCTCATCTACATATACTGTCACCGAGTGAGGAAGTTCTTGATGAGTAAGATGAATGATCTTTTCTCTAATTATCTCAGAAATCCAGAATTTATCTGTTTGATCCGTAAGCATATCTGGAGGATATAGAAAGATTCCTTCTGGAGATATTGCTTTTAAATGACCCAATAATATCTCCTTATTAGTTCCTAAAAGAGCAGATATTCCAATAATATTATCTTCAGGAATTCCAAGCCCTAAAACTTCTTTTTTCTTCTCTTCTACTATTTTTTCTGAGACCATATCTACTTTATTTAAAAGAACTATAAAAGGTTTATCCTTAGACTTTACAAAATTAAGAAAAGCTCTATCATCATTGTCTATTCTCTCTGTTACATCTATTATATAGAGGACAATATCTGAATCCTCAATGGTTTGCCTAATAACTTTCTGCATATATTCTCCTAAAAGATGCTTAGGAGGATACCAGCCTGGAGTATCTAAAAATATAAACTGTGCATCCTCTAAGGTTAATATTCCTAAAATTCGTTGGCGAGTAGTCTGAGGTTTATCAGCTACAATGGACACCTTTTCCCCTACTAAAAGATTTATTAGGGTTGATTTTCCTGCATTTGGCTTTCCTACAATACTAATATAAGCTAATTTTGTACTACTCATCTTTTACCTCTAAAGAAAAACTTATAGGCAACATCTCAGAGGCTTTAAAAATTTCAAAGCTATCTTTTTCAGGACTATATAGTAGAATCTCCATATCTGGAGAAAATTCTACCATTACTTGTCTACAAGCTCCGCAAGGAGGTACCCCTCTACCATCTTTATCAACTATTACAATTTTTGAGAAACTCCTTTCTCCTTCACTTATCGCTTTAAACATAGCAACCCTTTCAGCACATATGGTCAAGCCATAAGAAGCATTTTCAATGTTTGTACCTGTATATACTTTTCCACTTTTTGTGAGAAGAGCAACGCCAAGAGGAAAATGAGAATATGGAGAATAAGAATATTTAATTACATCTAAAGCTTTATTTAAAAGTTCTCTATTATCCATGTTTCTTCTCTTTTATTACACTTTCTATAAAACCTTTAAAAAGGGGATGAGGATTTAATGGTCTGGATTTATACTCAGGATGGAATTGTGTCGCTACAAACCATGGATGATCTACAAGTTCAATAATTTCTATTAAATTCCCATCAGGAGATGTTCCTGAGATCTTTAATCCATTTTCTCTAAAGAATTCCCTATATTCATTGTTCACCTCATATCTATGTCTATGTCTCTCATAAACAATATCTTGTTGATAACATTTATAAGCTAAAGAATCTTTATCTAAAACACATGGGTAAGCCCCAAGTCTCATAGTACCACCTTTATTCTTAAGATCTTTTTGGTCAGGCATAAGATCTATTACAGGATCAGGAGTATTCTCATCAAATTCGCTACTGTTTGCATATTTAAGCCCAAAACTCTGCGCAAACTCTATAACAGCGCATTGGAGTCCAAGACAAAGCCCTAAAAATGGTACTTTGTTAATCCTTGCCCACCTTATTCCCTCAACCATTCCTTCTATTCCTCTTGTCCCAAAGCCTCCAGGGACTAAAAGCCCATCAGTACCTTTTAAAGCTTCTTCTACAGTATTTGAATTTACTTTATCTGACTCTACCAATCTTGAATTTAGTTTTACCCCATAATATCTCGTAGCATGTTTTAAAGCTTGAACTACACTCAGATAAGCATCAGGTAAACTAACATATTTACCTAAGATCGTTATATTAACCTCTCCATTTAACTCTTTATTTACCATCTTCTCCCAGTCTTCAAGATGACTCTTTCTATTCTCAAGTTCCAAAAACCTACATGCTAAATCTCCTAATCCTTCTTCTTCAAAGGAAAGAGGAATAGTATATATGTCTTCAACATCAACACCAGTAATAACTGCTTCAGGTTCCACATCAGTAAACAAGGCTATTTTTTCTCTTATTCCTTTTGGTAATTTTGTTCTTGCTCTACATAGGATTATATCAGGCTGTATTCCTATACTTCTTAATTCTTTTACGCTATGTTGGGTAGGCTTTGTTTTTAACTCTCCTGTGGGGAAAAGAGAAGGGACCAAAGTAACATGTAGATAAATAACATTTTCTCTTCCTACTTCTTTTCTAAACTGCCTTGCAGCTTCCAAAAAAGGAAGCCCTTCAATATCTCCTACGGTACCTCCAATCTCAATTAATACAACATCTGCTTGGGTTTTTTGAGCAACAACTCTTATGCTCTCTTTTATTTCCTCAGTAATGTGAGGAATAATCTGTACAGTTGAACCTAAGTATTTTCCTTCTCTTTCTTTTTTTATAACACTTGAATAGATTTTACCTGTAGTTACATTATTTATAGCAGAAAGGTTTACATCTAAAAATCTCTCGTAATGCCCAAGGTCAAGATCAGTTTCAGCTCCATCCTCCGTTACAAATATTTCTCCATGTTGGTATGGATTCATAGTTCCTGCATCTACATTTAGATATGGATCAAACTTCAGAGCTGTAACTTTAAAACCTTTACTCTTTAAAATCCTTCCTAAGGAAGCAGTAGTAAGACCCTTACCTAAGGATGATATAACACCGCCTGTTATGAATATAAACTTTGTGTCACTCATCTTTCACCTCTTTCTCCTCATCTTTTATCTTTTTCTTTATTATCTTTACTTTTTCAATCCTTTGCCTGCGTACACTCTCAATCTTAATTTTTATATCTCCTAAATCAATTTCCTCTCCTCTCAAAGGAACTCTACCTAATATATCCAATATAAGACCACCTAAAGTGTCATAATCGGTTTCTGGTAGAGTAATACTCCAAGATTCTTTTAAAATATCATTAAGTTCATAGATATTTTTCTTAGCATCTACAAGAATAGTGTTTTCATCTATAAAAGAAAAGGTATTTTTTTCTTTATCGTATTCGTCTTCTATTTCTCCTACTAATTCTTCTAACAAATCTTCTAAGGTTACAAGTCCTGAGGTTCCTCCGTATTCATCCACTACAATAGCCATATGTGCCTTTTTTCTGCGCATCTCATTAAATAGCTCATTTATCTTCATGTTTTCTGGAACATAAATAACCTCTCTTAAAATACCTCTTATACTTGCGTTTAGATCTTTTTCTGCTAATGCTTTTAAAATATCTTTCGCATGTATTATGCCTATGATATTATCAATACTTCCTTCATATACAGGAAGACGAGAATGCCCTTCTTCAATAACCTTTTTCCATGCCTCTTTTAGAGAACCATCTACGTTAACACATACCATATCAATTCTTGGTACCATAACCTCATGCACTTCTGTATCTGTAAATTCTAAGATATTATTTATCAGCTCTTTTTCTTCTTTCTCAATAATACCTTCTTTCTCTCCTACATTTACTAATGTGAGAAACTCATCCACAGTGGCAAAGGGAGAGATTTTTTCCTGACTATTTCCTAAGAGTCTATAAAAAATAGCACTAAATGCAAGGATACCATTGGCTATAGGAAGCATTAAATAGTAAATAGGATAAAATAAGTTTAAAACCGAAAGAGCATACCTCTCTTTATACTTTAAACCAAAAGACTTAGGAATGACATCCCCAAATACAACTATAAATAAAGTAGATATACCTGTAGCAAGAGCTATACCATAGCTCTGAGTAAAAGATAACGCTAATTTAGTGGCTATAGATGAAATAAGAATATTTACAAGATTATTAGCAATAAGAATTGTAGTAAGAACCTTTTGAGTATCTTCCATTAATCTCAAAAGTCTTTCTGCCTTTCTATTACCAGACTCAGAAAGGTGATGCAGTTTAATCTTAGGAAGAGAAAGAAGTGATGCTTCTAAAGCCGAAAGAAAACCCGACAAACTTAATAAAATTATTATAAGTAGGTAATACAGCCCTTCTTCACACCCCTTCTATGGTAAGTTTATATACTTCAAAAAAATGAGACCACCAGAAATCACTGCTAAAATAGCCAAAATAAACACTGCTGACGCAGACAAATCCTTAATTAGTTTTATTTTGGGAGAAAAATCTTCCGAGATAGAATCTAATGTTCTCTCTATTGCAGTATTAAAAAACTCAGCACTAATTACAATTCCTATCCAAAGAAGAATAAATAACATATCCGAAAGAGAGAATTCTAAAACAATTCCTATAAACAAAGCAAGAATAGAAACAACAATTTGGATTTTAATATTTCTTTCAAATTTTATTCCAAATACAAAACCATCTAAAGCATATGAAATACTTTCTTTCAAGTTTTTACTTCTCATTACCTACTTCCAAAGGGAAAATAGTTTTGATGCCTCTTTTTCCATAACCTCATAATCTTCGTCAGTCTCATGATCATATCCAAGAATATGAAGAACCCCATGTAAAGCTAAAAAAGCAATCTCATCAAGAAGAGATTTATTATTTTCTTCTGCTTGCTGTTTAACAGTTTCTAAGGATATATATATTTCACCCACAATTCTACCTTTCGTATCTTTACCTAAGGAAAAAGATAAAACATCTGTTGGACTATCTTTACCTCTGTATTTGCTATTTAGCTCTTTAATTTTTTCATCATCAACCATAACTACAGAAATATCATATTTATTAGGAATAAGCCCCTTTTTTTTAAAAACTTCTTTTAAAAAATTCTTGATTTTCTCTTCTTCCTTTTTAGAAACTTCACCAACTAAATCATAAACTTGTAATCCCATTTATTTTTTCTCCCATCTTTCATAAGCCTTTACAATCTCTCTTACAATATCATGTCTTACTATATCTTCATCCGTTAAATCTACAAAGGCAACTCCTTTTATTCCTTGTAAAACTTGCCATGCATGCATAAGACCAGAGATTTCACCATTTCCAAGGTCTGTTTGAGTTACATCTCCTGTAACTACCATTTTACTACCAAAACCAAACCTTGTAAGAAACATCTTTATTTGTAAAGGCGTAGTATTTTGAGCTTCATCTAAAAGCACAAAAGCTTCTTTGAAAGTTCTCCCCCTCATATAAGCAAGAGGAGCTACTTCTAATATATTTTTTTCTATAAGTTTAGATAATCTTTCTTGTCCTAAAAGCTCCTCTAAAAAGTCATACAAAGGTCTTATATAAGGATCCACCTTCTGTTGAATATCCCCAGGGAGAAAACCAAGTTTTTCTCCTGCTTCTACTACTGGACGCGTCAATATCATTTTTTTAACTACATTATTACGTAGAAGTATAAGTCCTACTGCAATAGCCAAAAAACTTTTTCCTGTTCCAGCAGGTCCTTTAGAGAAGATTATATTATTCTTTTCTATAGCTTCTACATATTTTTTCTGCCCTGGGGTAACAACTCTTATTAACTTCTTATCAAATACAAAAAACTTGCCTTCATCTTTTATTTCTTCAATCTTTACAGTTTTAAACTCCTCAAGCAAAAATGCTTCAACTTTTTTAACCATATTTGCTTCTCCAAAAAGAAGTATTTTATCATCTTCAACCTTTATTTCTACATCTTCCGAAATATCTGTCTCTTTTATGCTTTCAATAATCTTCTTTTTATCTTCTCCTAACTCCTTTGGCAATAATATTTCTGACCTTAAGAGAGACTTTTCCATAAAGCTAATTATTTTTTCCTCTTTGATTGTGCTCTTTTTCTATTTCTCTTTTCACTCGGTTTTTCATAATATTCATGTTTACGAATATCTGCTAAAACCCCATCTTCTTGCAATTTTTTCTTAAATCTTTTTAGAGCACTATCTAAGCTTTCATCTTTTCCAACTCTTACCTCTGTCATTTATCTTCCCTCCTTTCTTTGACCTTATCTAATTTTTGATTCTTCTTTTACTAATTCTCCTAATACTATGTTATTTTCTTCTTTATCTATGTCTTTTATTTTCACCTTTACGAAGGAACCTTTTTGTATGTCATCTGTATTTTTAAAAGCTACTTTTAAGTAATTATCAGAGGTTCCCTTATAGTATTCTCCCTCTTTTTCCTCCACAAGTACTTCTAAATCTTTACCTATAAATTTTTTAGCATAATCTTTCCATAACTGACTGCTTAAACTAATAAGCTTTTCCTTACGTTCTTCTACCACATTAGAAGGCAAAGGCTTTAATTTAGCTGCTGAAGTTCCTGGTCTTGGAGAAAATGGGAAAACATGTATTTTCATAAATTTTATCTGAGAAGCAAAATAATAAGTATTTTCAAAATTTTCTTCTGTTTCTTGGGGATAACCCACAATAATATCTGTAGTAATAGCAACTTCAGGTACTTTTTCTCTTATTTTCTCTACAACCTGCTGAAAATCATAAATAGTATACTTTCTATTCATTTTTCTAAGGATATCATCATCCCCACTTTGAAGAGGAATGTGCCAATGTCTACAGAATTTAAAATAATTTGAGAGTTCAATAAGTCTATCGGTTATATCTATAAGTTCTATAGAACTAAGTCTCACTCTTTTGAGTTGAGGAAAAACAAAAATTCTTTCTAAAAGTTCTGCCAAAGCATCTTTATTCCCAAAATCATGCCCATAAGCTCCTAATCTTATACCTGTTAAAACTATCTCTTTGTAACCAAGATTTAAAAGATTATTAATCTCTTCTAAAACTACATGGAGAGGTTTACTTCTTTCTCTACCACGAAAATATGGTACAAGACAATAAGTACAAAATTGATTACATCCATCCTGAATCTTCACTACTGCTCTTGTTCTATCCCCAACTGCTACAGGTAAAGATTCTTCTCCGTTGCTGTTAAAAAACTCCCATTTCTCTTTATTATCTAAGACAAGATTTACATTTAAAGAGGATGGACAGATTTTAAGCTTCTCAGGGTAACAACCTGCTAAAATTATTTTAATATTTGGATAATGATGCCTTATGAAATTTATTAATCTTCTTGCTTTTCTCTCTGCAACATGAGTAACAGCACAGCTATTTATAAAGAGAACATCTGCCTTCTCTCCGAAAGGTACTACCTCCCATCCTTCCTTTAAGGCTAATTGTCTAAGCTTTTCTGTTTCATACTGATTTACCTTACATCCAAAAGTGTAGAAAGCAATCCTTTTTCTCAAGGTATTAAAGTAAACCTAAGCCTCCTTTCTCATAAAGAAGGAGAGCCAAAGCTACGATAGCTGCTGTTTCTACTTTTAAAATTCTTGGACCCATATTAAAAAATTTCCCTCCTATCCCATCTAGAATCTCAATCTCTTTATCTGAAAAACTTCCTTCTGGACCAACAAAAAGAAAAATCCGATCTTTTATTCCCTCTTTTGTAACTTGTTTAAAACTTAAATCAGCTTTTTCCCATGCTACTAATATCTCAGCAGCTTCACTTTTTGCTATATTTATAGCATCCTCTAAGCTCAAAGGATCATATACCTTTGGTATTTTGTTTCTTCCACACTGTTCTGCTGATTCTTTTACTATTTTCTTCCAACGTTCTACTTTTTTTGCAATATCAGCTTTGTATAAGTTTACAATAGTTCTCTCAGTTTGTAAAGGAAAGAATCCAGAAACTCCAAGTTCAGTTGCCTTCTCTAAGATGATCTCCCATCCTTCTCTCTTAGGAAGACTTTGACACAGAAAAACCTCCACATTACATTCTCTATCATCTTTCTCTTCCTTAATTTCACACACAATTTTATCTTCCTTTATATCTTTTATAACAGTACAAAAAATTTTTGAATTATACACCACTTCAAGAAAATCTCCCGTATTAAATCTAAGAACCCTACTTAGATGAAAAACATCTTCAGAATTCTCAATTATTAGAAAGTTAGGTTCTTCCAATCGTGAGGCAAAGAAAACAGGTGACATTAAATTCTTATTCCCCCAAAAGCTGAGTTAACCTCTCTGAAAGGACTTTTCCTACCAATTCAACAAAACCAAGAATTTTTTCATATTTCATTCTTTTAGGACCTATCATGCCTATAGATCCCATTATATTTCCACCAATAGAATAAACAGTTGTGACCACACTACAATCACTAAGCTCTGGAATATTTATCTCTTCGCCTATTAGAATAGTCAATCCTTTATTCAGAAAGGCTGAGAAGAGAAGAGAAGAAAGGGTTTTTTCTTCCTCAATTACACTTATGAGAGTTTTAACTTTATTAATATCTTGAAATTCAAAATGTCTAAGAATCTTAGAGAGTCCTGCTACAAATACTTCTTCTTCTTTATCTTTGTAAAGAAGCTCTTTAAGAAGCTCTTCTAAAGCACTTATTATATCTTGAGGAACTTTTAAATTATGTCTTCCTTTACTTATATTCCAATATACCTTCTGTAATTCTTTCGACTCAAATGCTCTGTTTAACTCGTCTTTTATTCTCAGTAGTTCATCTTCAGAGATAGGTTCAGAAAGCCTTATAATCTTTTCTTTAACAACCCCTGTAGATGTAGTTAGAATCATTACAACTGCATCTTCTCTTAAATCTACAAATTCAATTTTTTTCAGAATTGTATTTTTTAGCTGTGGAAAGAGAACAACACTTATAAAGGTAGTTTTCTGAGACATGAGTTCTGCAACTTTTTGAAGCAGAGTTTCCCAATCTATATACGAGAATATAGTATTATTTGTTAGCTCAATATCCTCATCATTCAGTTCAAAATCATCTAAAAGGAAGTCTACATAGAAACGATATCCTCTATCAGATGGGATCCTACCAGCAGAAGTATGGGGCTGTATTAGATATCCTTCCTCCTCCAAATCTGCCATTTCATTTCTAATAGTAGCAGGACTCCACCCTAATTGATATTTTTTAGCAAGAATTCTTGAACTTACAGGCTGGGCTGATTCTATATAATCTTTTATAGTTATTTTTAATATCTTCTTTTTTCTTTCATCCAACAAATTTAGCACTCTCCTTCCAAGATTGCTAAATCTGTAAATATAATAGCACTTTCTAAAAATTTATGCAACATTTTAGAATTATTATCACTTACCATTATTTTGTTTTCCCCTATAAGGCTGATAAGGTACTGGGATGTACTGAACAGAAGGTCTTGTACCAGGAGACTGTGGATAAAGGCTCATTAAAGAATAGATCTCCTTTGGGAGTCCTAATTTCACAGGAAGTCCTAAATTCTGAGCTTCCTCCACAGTGATTGGATAGTCATGAGTCCACTTACCTGATGACAGAACTTCAGATATCTCTTTCGCTTTCTCTTCAGACATTTTATCTTTAAGAAGTTCATAAACAGAATTTTTTACCTGAGATAGTGCTTTTTCTGCTACATCTGCTAAAATTAAAGTTCTATCTTCTAATTTATCAATACTCTTTTTACCAATAGCAGAGAGAATAGAAGCTGCAGGATATTCACCAAGTTGTGGATCTACGGGTCCCAGAACTGCGTTTTCATCCATAACTATCTCATCTGCTGCAAGAGCAACAAAAGTACCTCCTGACATAGCATAGTGAGGTACAAAAACAGTAATTTTCCCTTTATGATTTTTTAAAGCATGTGAAATCTGTTCTGCAGCAAGAACAAGTCCCCCAGGAGTATGAAGAATTAAATCAATAGGCATTTCATCAGGGGTTAATCTTATAGCTCTAAGCACTTCCTCTGAATCTTCAATATTAATATATCTTGCAAAAGGAATTCCTAAAAAGTTCATTGATTCTTGACGGTGGATGAGAGTTATCACCCGAGATTCCCTTTTCTTTTCCAGAGTTTGCATTAATCTATATCTTTCTGCCTCAACAATTCTTTGTCTTACTATAGGAGAAAAGGCACTCATAATAATAATTATCCAAAAAATGTTCCATAAACTCATATAAATCATCCTCCTTTTTTAGTAATAATAAAAAGGAAATTTTCCTTTTTTCCTAAAAATCTTAGAGGAAAAAAGCCCAAAACTAAATCCTCCCACATGTGCCCACCAAGCAACACCCCCACTAAAATCAAGCATTAAAGAAGAAAATACACCAGAAAGAAGTTGCATAAGAAACCAGATTCCAAGATAGAAAAAAGCAGGGATATAAATAAATTCAAGAAAAAATCCTAATACTGCCATAGTTAAGATTCTTGCTCTTGGAAAAAATCTAAAATAAGCACCAAGAACTCCTGTAATTGCCCCACTTGCTCCTATGGCAGGCGTATATAGATCCCTACTAAAAATTACTTGTACTATACCTGCAAAAGCTCCAGCAAGAATATAGAAAATAAGGTATCTAAAATGCCCCATAGCATCTTCTACGTTATCTCCAAAAATATATAAAAAAAGCATATTACCAATTAAGTGGGACCAACTACCATGTAGAAACATAGATGTAAACAAGGAAAGAATCCCATATGATAAGAGTTGACTTTTTAAAAATCTATAAGGAACAACCCCAAAATTAAAAATTATATTTTCTCTTACCGAAGAAGGAAGCATAATTTCCCATAAAAAAACTATGACATTTATTAAAATAAGTGTCCAATTTACTATTGGATGGATTCTTGATGGTACATCATCTTTTAATGGTATCATAATTAAGTTAGAACTCCTAACATTTATAAAATAACAATAGCTTCAATTTCTATCTTAGCCGAACGAGGCAATCCTGAAACCTGTACAGTAGTTCTTGCCGGAGAATTTTCTGCAAAATATTCTTTATATATATCATTCATCTGTGAGAATTCTGAAAGATCAACCATAAAAACAGTTGTTTTTACTACGTTTGATAAATTTGCTCCCACAGATTCTATAATACCCTTTAAATTTTCTAAAACTCTTTTTGTTTGTTCCTTTATATCTCCCTCTACTATATTTCCTGTTACAGGATCAAGAGGTATTTGACCAGATATAAATAACATATTGCCTACCTTCACCCCCTGAGAGTAAGGACCAATTGCAGAAGGAGCTTTTGATGTAGATACAATTTCTTTCATTTTATACCTCCCCTTTTAAAAATTTTTCTAAAAAAGGTTTCATATCAAGAAAAGCCTTACTTCTATGACTAACTTTATTTTTCTCTTCTTCTTTAAGTTCTCCAAAAGTCTTATCTAATGGTGGATAATAAAAAATAGGATCATATCCAAATCCATTTTCTCCGCAAGGTGCAAAGGCTATATAGCCTTCTACAATTCCTTCTGTAGTAAATTTAGTCATCGTTTCAGGATCATAAAAAACTACTTTACAAATAAATCTTGCTTTCCTCTCTTCCCATGGTATATTTTTCATTTTTTCAAGAACCAGAAGAATCTTTTCAGAGTAAGCTATATCTCCTCCAAATCTTGCAGAATAAACTCCTAATTCCCCTTTTAAAGCATCTATTTCTAATCCTGAATCTTCTCCTATAGCTGGTAAACCTGTCTTTTTAGCTACAAATTTTGCTTTAATAAAAGCATTTTCTTCATAAGTATTACCTATTTCTTCTGGTAGAACTAAATTAGGAAAATCCTTCAAGGTTTTAAAATATTCTGAAATATCTGTCAAAACACTAAGGATTTCTTTTATTTTTCCTAAATTATTAGTAGCTAAAACTATAGTTCTCTTCATAAAAGTCCTAAGGTTTTCTTTTGAATCTCTATAAGTTTCATAATACCATTTTTAGCAAGCTCTAACATACTCTGAAGTTGTTCATGAGTAAAAGGTACTTTCTCAGCTGTTCCTTGTATTTCTACAAATTTTCCACTCTCAGTCATAACCACATTAAAATCTACTTCAGCCCTCATATCTTCATTAGCAGAAAGATCTAAAAGAATTTCTCTATCAACAATTCCAACACTTACTGCTGCAACAAACTCCTTAATTGGTATTTCTCTTATAACTTCATCCCTCTTTAATTTTTCTAAAGCATCATAGAGAGACACAAATGCACCTGTAATAGCTGCAGTCCTTGTACCACCATCAGCTTGGATCACATCTGCATCTATCCAGATAGTTCTTTCACCAAGCTTTGAGAAATCAACTACTGCTCTCAAAGCTCTGCCTATAAGTCTCTGTATCTCTTGAGATCTACCATTTATTGCTCCTTTTACTACATCTCTAACTTTTCTTTCCGGGGTGGAACCAGGAAGCATCCCATATTCTGCAGTAAGCCATCCTTGATTTGTTCCTTTAAGAAACGGTGGAACTTTTTCTTCTACAGAAGCAGTACAGATTACTTTTGTCTCTCCCATCTCTATCAGCACTGAACCTAAAGGATATTTAAGATATCTCCTTATTATTTTGACAGGTCTAAGATCTACATTACTTCTTCTATCAATTCTTATCATTATTCTCTTCCTCTTTCTTTTGTTTCTTAACTACCTTATTATACTCATCTTGATCTACAAAACCAATCAATAAAAATGTTTCGTCTTCTTTAGAGTATAAATACTCTGGGAATAAAAAGAATTCTTGAATTTCTGCAGTATTCCTAACATGCACTCTTGGTCCAGTACAATTTATTATCTTTTCTCCAATTTTAATATGTTGGCTATCTACGTAAGATACTTGAAGACTATCTTTCATATATTTTTTTACTCTTCTCTCAATCTCTTTTAAGGTAATCATGGGCTTTTCTTCTAAGTTAATCACAAATCCATGTTTTATATCACCATGTCCTTTAATGATCTTTTGATATCCTTCTTCTTCTAATACAAGTCCTACAAGATCTTCTGCTGTATGAGCTCTTAACCTATAACCTAAGGATAAAAATACAGTATCTGCTATTTCCTTTGGCTCAGGTCCAAAAAGATTTGGTCTTGAAACTATTACTTCTTCCCCTATTCCAATTAATAAATCTGCATTTCTCCTAAGATATGGATACAAAAGTTCAAAATGTTCGCAAACAACTTTTTTACCTGAATTCAGTGCTGAGAGTATAGCATCGGCTAATATATATACAGGAGTAAAAGCCATTTCAAATCTGACATCTATGTGATAAATAAATTCATAAAATTTTCCTCTTTCATAATCATCTAAAATAGGTAAAGGTCTTCTATACACACCTTCATCATCATTAGTAAGATTCAAGCCAGGAAACATACCCCTTATAAGAATAGATTTTCCTGCCCCTGCATCTCCAATTACGCCTATTAATTTATCTGATGGGAAAAGAAAGTTTTGGACAATAATTGATCCAAGAAGCATTAATCTTGCTTCACCACGAGGAGCATAATATATCGCTTCATTCAAAAGAACTTTTGGATGAATCATTCTCTAATTCCAAAATGATCTACCTTTTGAATCTATAGCAACCATAGCTGGAAAATCTTTTACTTCAAGATAGTAAACTGCCTCGGGACCTAAATCTTCAAAAGCAACAATCTGAATTTTTTCAATTCTGCTTCCCAAATAAGCTCCTGCCCCTCCTACAGTAACAAGATATATTCCTTTATATTTTTTGAAATGTTCTATAATTTCTTTACTTCTTTTGCCTTTTCCAATGAATCCAATAACCCCACAAGAGAGTAGTATCTCAACGAAAGGATCCATCCGCACGCTAGTAGTAGGACCTGCCGAGCAAACCCCACAAAGATTAATCGGAGACGGACCCGTATGGTAAATTAAGCTGTTACTTAAAGTAATAGGAGGATTAAATCCTTTAATTAAAATTTCTGAAAGTCTCTTGCAAGCTTGATCTCTTGCTGCATATATTACTCCACTTATGCTAATCCATTCTCCTACATTTAATTCTTTTAGAACTGCTATATCTTTTTCTAAATTAATCTCCCTCATAACTCAACACTTCCATATCTGACAGCACAACACTGCATATTTATTGCTAAAGGAAACCCTGCTATATGAGTTGGATATGTCTCAATGTTTACGGAAAGAGCAGTAGTTTTACCTCCTAATCCTGATGGTCCAATATCCAGTTTATTAACTTCTTCTAACAACATCTCTTCAAGCCTTGAATAATAAGGATCCTTGTTTCTCTCACCAATGGGTCTAAAAACAGCTCTTTTAGCAATATAAGAGGCTTTTTCTAAGGTTCCTCCCATACCGATCCCTATAATTAGCGGTGGGCAAGCATTAGGAGCATAACTCTTTATATGGTTTATAATCTCAGAGGTAAGTTCTTCTTCAGAAATAGTAGGTAATAAGTTTTTTACAATACTTGCATTCTCACTTCCAAACCCTTTTACCATAATATTTAATTTCAACTTGTTTCCTGGAACAAAATTAAAATGTATAATTGCAGGAGTATTATCTTCTGTATTTATGCGCATCATAGGATCTCTAACCACAGATTTTCTCAAGAAAAATTTTGAATATACATCTTTAATTGCTCTATTAATAGCCTCTTCTACATCTCCTTTAACACAGACGTTTTGCCCTATATCTAAAAAGGCTATTACTATTCCACAATCCTGACATATTGGGATTTTCTTACTTTTTGCAATCTCAGCATTTTCCAGAAGAATTTCAAGAACTATCTGAGCATTTGAATTTTTTTCATTTTCTTTAGCCTTTTTAAGAGCTGAAATTACATCTTTGGGTAAATTAAAATGTATATTTTCAAGCAGTTCTTTTGCTTTTTCATATATCTCATCACTTTTTATAAACCTATACATCAATATCTACCTCAAGAAGTGGGGCATGTTGTTGAGCACCATATACATCAGTATCACCAGGATCTCCAGAAGTAATTTTTCTTTTTATATTACATTTTACAGCACATACAGGATCAAAATATATGACCGAAATAACATCTTCTTCTTTTATACCATACACATCTGACCACCATTTTTTAGAAAAATATTCTTTTTCTTTTAATTCCTGGTATATTTTTTTATCTTTAAAAATAAGATCAATAGTTAAAATAAATGGACCACTATTTTTTGTTCTTAAAACTTTAACTAACCTAGTAAGCTTCATAAACTCATACCTCTTCTATTAACACTGGAAAGTCATAATCTTGAAGCTTTATAAGGTGATATACCACAAAAGAGTAAGCTTCCCCCCATATTACTTCAGAAGGGGAAAAAGGAAATGCTAAATTACCTGCTGTGGAAATCCTCCCTTTATATCCATAATGAAGTAAGGTAGATCTGAGAAAACCCAATATAGATTTTGCTATTTCAATATTCTCACCAATGACCTCAATAATAAGTCCTATCTCATGAGATATCTTCTCTTCTTTTTCCATCTCTCCCATAACCCCATTCTTACCATACAAATGGAAATATATTTTATACTTTCCTTCATACTCCTTAAAAACATCATCAACAATTTTTTGGTGCTCTGATAAAATATCCTCTATCTGAGAAAGCATTATAGGGTCTCTTATACCTGCTATACAAACACCTCGGATACCAAGGAGAGCAGCACCTTCAATTTTTAGCCATTTTTCTTTTGAATCAATAAATTTACTACCTTCAATTATAACTGTATTTTCATCCTTCTGAATGAATTGGGTAGAAGTAAGATCAATAACTCCGTCTGGACCATGCAGGTAATATGGATCACTCTTCTCATATAAAGTATGTGCAGCAACAGAATTAACTGTACACTTTCTTGTTTTAATTAAAGGGAAAACTTCAAAATGATCCTCATAAACAACTCCCATAATTCCATCTCTTCCACTTCCAGGTTCTGCTGCAATAGCACCACATTCAAGTATTTTCCCAAGATGCAAAGAAAGTCCCTTAGGATAACCATATAAGATAGGTAAAACCGCAAATGGAGATGGATCATAACTTCTCCCACATAAAACAATGTTCACATCTTTTTTATAGGCTTCTATAAAAGGATCTATTCCTATCTGAGCCACAATATTTGTTACTCTTTCAAGATCTTTTTCTAAAAATTCTTTTGAGCCATCCAGAGTCTTAATATTCCCTTCCAAAAGTGCCTTCTTTACAAAATCCTTAGAAATATCTGTATATACCTTGGCAATTCTAAATTTCCAGTTATTTTCCTTACAAATTTCTTTGATAATCTCAAAAGTCCAATCAACAGAAGACTTGGTACCACAGCCACCTGCACTTCCAATTAACAAAGGTATATCTAAGGATTTTGTCATCTTTAGTAGATAAAAGAGATCCCTCTTAGTGTTATATCTTTCTACAAAAGAAATTCCCTTGCCAAGATAGTAGGGACCAGGATCTGTAGACCCAGCATCCACAGCTATTACATCAGGCTTCAATCTAAGGGCATTTTCAAAACTCTCTTCAGAAAAACCGTATCCCAAAATTGCAGTAGGAGAATAAACTTTAAACATGATTTTTCACCTTACTCCTCAATAACTGCAAAGTCCTCTCCATCTCATTATTCACAATCATCAAGCCTTCATCTACCCCCATTCCAGGTTTTGCAAGGATTTGATCAGCCTGAGTTGCAAGTGCCACATGTACAGATATCTGTGCAGATCTATCTGTTTCATTACAACTTCCACCAATATAAGTCCCAATACTATTTTCTTTACAATAAATAGCTGCCTCTATAGAATTGTGAATACTTCCAAGCACAGGAGTTTTTATTTGTATCATATCCACAGCTCCTGCTTTTACAAAATCCCTTATATCTTCAAAACTATTACACCACTCATCTGCCACTATTTCTACTTTTACTCCCTTTTTCTTCAAAGAGCTCCTTAAAGCACTTAGATATTCAATTTGTAATTCTTTACTTTCCATGTCTAAAGGTCCTTCAATCCGCAAGTGGAAAGGATGTGCAATCTCTTCAAGTTTTCCCAAATAGTCAGCTATTTCTTCTATATCACATTGAAAAGCTATCCCAATAGTTCCATATACATCTATATGGAAAATAGGTTTATAATTCTCATCTCCAAGAATTTTTACCCTTTCTTTTAACCATCCCAAATACTCTATAAGTTTTTCTCCTCTCCATCCTAATTTTGTTTCCATATTATTTATTAGGGCGTGGGGTAAAACATCTACTCTTTTTATTATCATCTTATCCACATTAGTATATCTGTCATCACCAGACTGAGCGAAAATAGGAACTCTCTTAATAATAATAGGCAAATTATATTCCTCTGCTATTATTTCTGTCATAGTTTTTCTATAAAATTTGGAAAATACATCTAAGAATGCCTGAGATACCCCATATCTTAAAGCTGGATGCAATCTCCTTCCCTCTATCTGAAAATCATCTATGGTTTCAGATGCTTCCTTAAAAGACTTCCAATCCACAGATTTTATAAAAGGAGATAAAACTTTATCAAAATTTTCAGCGAAATCTTTTGCTCTAAAAAGTGCTTCTCTTCCTCCTGCTCCAGAGTACTGTATAGCTGTACAATCTCCAAAAGCAATTTGTCCATCCTCTAATATAAATATAACAGAAATACTTTCTCCTTTCTGTCTTACAGACTCAAAACCTGTTGTTAATGGAACTCCTCTATAAGCAAATCCATCTTCTTTAGCACCTGCCTTAATAGCCCTTTGATCATCAAAATAAAATCCTGAAAGTCCAATAGAATAAACAACTTCTTTTATCTTCATGATTATTTAGGTCTTCCTATTAGTCTTCCTTTGCTTATAGCATACACATCATCAAGCACCATTTGAAAACTTATTTCTCGTCCCTCAAATTTTGACCTTTCTTCAAGTTTAGTTTGGTAAAATTCCAGAAGTTCTTTGTCAAAAGGAAGATTTCCTGTATCAAAAAATCTTACTGCCCCACTATTATCCCTGACAGGCATAAGTCTGCTATGAGTATATCTACTGGGAGCAAAAGGAACATCTAATACCCCAGCTGAAAAACCCCTAACAGTTCCAACAGCAATATCTCCCTCTCCTAAGGAAATTACTCTATCCAATATCAGGTTAACTTCTTTTTCAATTATATATTCTTCATCTTCAACTTTTTTTCTATCAATAAAATCTTGATTTTCCATCATATATAAAACTTGACGTGTATTTTTCAAAGCCTGTGCATTTGCTTCTTTAGTGGGAATTCCTATGGCTTCTTGTGGCGTTTTAACTATAACTTTTGTTACCTTAGAAACTGCTGCAGACATACTACCAAAACTTATAACAGCAAAAGCTTTCGCCTCATCTTCTGGAAAACCTCCCATCCAATGATGTAATACAGTGCTTACAGATACATCTTTATATCCAAAGTCTGAAAGATATTTCTTAGTAAGTCTATCCATTATATTTATTGCTGCCACATCCTGAATAATATTACCACACTGCCCATATCCAACACTAAAACTCTTAACTCCCTGCTCAGCTGCTAATAAAGCCTCTATTATTCCTATACTAATGGATATACAAGGCGGTACTAAAGTACCTGTAAGAGGTCCAAAAGATTCCCGATTTATAATTATTCCTTCTTCAGCATATACACCTACAAGATAATCCACATATTGCCAATATAATATAGAGTTTTCTAATGGTACATCTTTAGCATAAGGTATATTATAGGTTATTCCTCCTCCTTCAAAAGAAGTAAAACCTGCAGCTAATGTTATCTCTGCAAGAAGTCTCGCATCTGGAGTACCATGTCTTACTTCTACAGGAACTCTTACATTCTCTATAATTTCTCTACACCCTTTTACTCCATAGTTTACAGCAGGAAACCCATTAAGCAGAGCTCTACCCTCCCTTAAACTTTCCTCAATACCTATTTGAGCTTCTTTATACTTATTTTGTCTGGTATAACTATCAATTGTGGTAGGTAAAACATCTGCCTGACCTTCATTCTGCAAATATTGAAGAAGTAATATATGATCCCTTAATATGGGTACACCAGCCCTTGGCTGAAGAAGTGTCTTACCATTATCTAATGCTTTTTCTAATACAAAATCTACAAATTTTTCCTTTGGAAGTTCTCCGAAGTATCTAAATGCTTCTTCTAAATCAACCTCCTTACCAGTAGTCCAGGTATTTAAAACTTCTTCCCTCATACTTAACCAATACTTTCTGTCCCATCTCTTATTTTTTATACTCATAATTAGCCTCTACTCCTAACAGATATCTCTCTAATAAATTTAAAGCTCTATCTTCCATAAATTCGGAGAGTAAACCTACTGCATACAATATATATTCTTTATCTAAATAAAAAGATGGTTCCTTAGGTTTTAATATAAAAGGATCCTCTTTTGAATAAATACAAGCCTTTAATATCTCCTTTCTATATGGGTTATTTATTAAAGGTCCACCTGTGGCAAGAACATTTTTCACTTCTGTTAAATCCTTACCATGTTGAAAGTAGATCACTCCTAAAGGAGAATAAATTACTTCTAAGAAACCTACATGTCTCTCAACTGCTATCTTAGCTGCAAAATAGGAAAGCACATAATCTAAATACAGATCCTCATCATTTTGTGGTAGATAACTGGTATTCTCTGATAAAAACTTGATCTTTTCTTCAATATGGTCTACATTGTTAAAAAATTTTTCAAGACTATTTTTCCCTATGGATTCTAATAAAAATAATGCTGATACTCTTACTCCAAGATCGCCTTCTACTGTTCTTTTTACAAACGGTTCTGGAAGCCCTTTTAAAACCACACCTGGTTTTTTAGGACTACCTTCACTTACAGAGCATACATCTGTAGTTGCTCCTCCTATATCAATTAATATGCTTTCTCCATATTTTTTTGCAAATACCTCTAAGCTCTTAAGAACTGCAAGAGGTGTAGGCATTACGAACTGTCCTATAATACTTTGTGCCTTATCTAAGCCCTTAGCATAGATTATTCTCTTCAAAAAAATTTCCCGAATTATTTCTTGCACAGGCTTGATATTTAATACATTATATTCGGGCATTACATTCTCTGTAATATGTATCTCTTTTTTCTCTTCTTCAAAAATCTTTTTAACTTCATCCCTTATATCCTTATTTCCTGCAAAAATAACAGGCACACTTAAAGAAGTTTTAGCAAGCCTTTTTGCATTGACTAAAGGATAATATCTATTCCCTCCATCAGTTCCTCCTGCAAGAATAATAATATCAGGTTTTAAAGACTCTATCTCTTGAATATCAGACTCCGTAAGCTCAAAGGAATATGTCTTAAGAACTTTACCCCCCGCTCCAAGAGCTGCCTTTTTAGCAGCTTCAGCTGTTAAATCTGGAACAAGCCCTACAGCAACAATCTTAAGTCCTCCAGCAGCACTACTTGAAGCCTTCTTAAGCTCAAAATCGTCAATTTTTAAACCTGTTTGAGCATATATATCGTCTAAAACCTTTTTAATTCCAATTCTTACATCCTCATTCACAGTGGAAGGGGATTTAGCCTTACCTATTATCTCATCCCGATTAAGATCAATGGCTACAGCTTTTGTAAAGGTGCTTCCGATATCAAAAAAGATACTTAACATAAATCACTCCAAACCTAAATCTTTTTTTAGATCTCTTATAACTTCATCAGGCATAGTTTTAGGAGGATATACTCTATGGAAACCTAATTCTTTGAATCTCTTCTCTACTTCTTCCCAATTCTTTTGTCCAATTCCTAAATTTCCACCAATATACAGCAGAATATCATCTAAACCAGCTTCTATTAATTTCTCTTTAAAACCTCTGCAATCCAATTCTGCATGTCCATATAACGATGAGACCAAAATTGCTTTTGCTCCAGATTCTATAGCTGCCTTTATAAAATCTTCCTGAGAAGAAAGAACACCTATATTAACCACATCAAATCCTGCTGAACTTAGAGCATAGTCTAAAACTCTCAAACCTACTGCATGAACGTCAGCCCCAATGACACCTAAAACTATAGTTTTATTACCCATGTTTAAGCTTTGATTAAATTATATAAAAGTAATGATAAAGATTGTAAATTTTCAACCTTTACCCTCTCAGAACGAGAATGAGCATTCTCCATCCCAACCCCCACATTTATGGTTTTTAAACCATATGAATTAAACACATTAGCATCACTTCCACCCATAGTATAAGTAAAACTTATATCTTTATTCATATTTTTCAAAACAGAAACCATTCTTTGAACAACCTTTTCATTCTTATCAATATCAAACCCTTCATAAAGGAATTCCCTTCTCAAATTATATCTCCCACCTTTATTTTCAACTTGAGATAACTTTTCCTTTAAGTCTTCCCATAAAGAGTCTAATTTCTCTTTATTAAAACCTCTAAACTCTCCTTCTAAATCTACCTCATCGGGCACAATATTTGTAGCTCTACCACCACTTATCCTACCTATGTTTGCAGTAGTCTCATCATCTATTCTGCCCCATGGAAGCTTTATAATAAACTCTGAAGTAAGAAGAATAGCATTAACTCCCTTTTCAGGAGCAACACCTGCATGAGCTGCTTTCCCTAAAATTTTTAAATAAAATCTTTCATGAGATGGAGCTTTCAGTATTATTGTTCCTACATCCCCTTCCCCATCAAAAACATATCCCTCCTTAGAAACTATTAAACTTTTATCTATATTTTTAGCCCCAATAAGTCCAACCTCTTCTCCTATAGTAAAGATAAATTCTATTTTTTTTGTTTTTGCTTTCTCTTCTCTTAAAACAGTTAATGCTTCAATCATAGCAGAGATAGCAGATTTGTCATCTGCTCCTAAAATTGTAGTTCCATCGCTTACTATATATTCTCCTTCAATTTTTGGATTTATATTTTCTCCAGGAGTTACAGTATCCATATGGGCAGAGACAAAAAATGGCTCTCCTTCGCCATCTAAATAGGCATATATATTCCCTGCATTTCCTCCAACCTTTTCCCCAGCAGAATCTTCAATTACTTCCAACCCAAGTCTTTGTAATTCTTGTTTTAAAAAATCCGCAAAGTCTTTTTCTTTAAGAGAAACAGAAGAGATTTTAACTAAATTAAAAAATATATTTATTAATCTCTCGTTAGAAAGCATTTATACCACTCCTCTCAATTTCAATATTTTCTACATTCCAATCTACAAGAAGAAGCTTCTGTAATATTTTTTGAAATTCCTTATTATCTCCTGTAACAAAAATGTTAACTTTAGTTTGCATTGACTTTTCCACTGATAAAAATTGAATAATCTCTTCTGAAGGGTCTATTATAAGAAGATCTGGATATAAGCCTCTAATTACAGGCTTTACAAAAGGCAGATGTGTACATCCTAAAATAAGTCCATCTATTCCTACATTTATTAAAGGATCAGTACAGTTTATTAATTCTTTTTCTATAATTTCTCCATCTATAATTCCCTTTTCTATGGTTTCAAGAAGAGGCCCCTCACTACAAGATTTAACAAAAACCTCAATATCAGGATATAAATTATTAATCAAAAAAGGATAAACTTCGCTCTCTGTTGTTCTTCTTGTAGCAAGTACTCCTATTTTCCTAAAGTTATAATTTTTTAAAGCCTTTACAGCTGTTAAAACTATACTATATATAGGAATAGAATATTTTTCTACCACATATTCATAAGCAACTGCTGAAGCAGTATTGCATGCTATGATTACTTCATCTACACCTTGTCTTAGGAAAAAATCAATTATCTCTGAAGTCCTTTTTTGAATAAAATCTACAGGTTTTATTCCATATGGAAAATATTTCGTATCCCCTAAGAATACTATCTCCTTAGGACTCCTTTTTAAGAAGACTTCATATAAAACAGAAAGTCCACCAACACCAGAGTCAAGAATTCCAATTTTTTCTCCCATATTATTTCTCTCCTTTTGTATAGTTTTCCAAAGCTTGTATCAATTTTTCTATAAGTTTATTTTGAAATTCTTCATTTAAAAGCAATTTCCTATCCTCTTCATTAGTTAGAAATCCTGTCTCTACAATCACCCCAGGAATAGGAACTCTTGATAAAACATAGAATTTACCCATTATAGTACGCCTTACAGAAAAATCTTCACCTAAAGTATTAGCAATAACTTTTGCTAACTCTGCTGAAAAATCATTAGCATATAGAATTTCTATACCTCTTACTTCAGGTGCCACTGCTGCATTAGTATGTATACTTATTAAGATGGACCTTCCTAATAAGTCATTTCCCGTATTTAAATATCTATTAATAAAAGAAACTCTATCATCCAAAGAGATAGTTTTGTCTTCTTCCCGGAGATTCACAACCTCATATCCATTTTTCTTAAGAGCTTCTGAGAGCTTTAAAGAAAAATTTAAGTTCAAATCTTTCTCTTTTATATTACCAGATATAGCTCCAGGATCAGAGCCTCCATGCCCTGGATCAATAAAAACCAAAAATTTTTTCTTAACTTCATTTTTAGGAAAAACTACTTTTAAAGTATTTGTTAAAGTCTCTTCTTGAACTAAAGTTGAAGCATAAATATCAAAAACTACTCTTATCATATTTGTATCTTCTTCTCTTTTTCCTACTCTTATAGATTTAACAGGAGATCTTTCTACTAAAATCTCAGAATTTGTAAGAGTAAACGTAGTTTCAGGAAAATCATAGTAAATTCTTGATGGCATATCTAAAATATTTTTGGTATATGTAAAAGCACGTTCAAATTTTAACATAAAAGTTAAATTGCTATCGTCTTCAGTCCAAGATATATCAGTAAGTTTGTTTAAAACCTTGTCTTTAGTTAAAGTGTCAGAATCTAAAGTTTTAGATTCATCTTTAACTTCTTTTTTGACCTCTTTGGTGGGAAATTTTAACAGGATGCTTCCTTCTTCTCTAACAATTTCAGGATTTATCAACTCATTGTTAAATTCTACCACAAGTCTCACCACATAAGGAGCAACACTAAATTGAGAGAATCTTATATTCTTTATATTAGAATCTTTTAAATTAAGCTCTCCTTTATTATTTATATAAACCACATTTTGTAAGTCTAAAACAAGTCTTGATGGAGATTTAAGAGTTAAAGTATTAAACTCTACAGGAGTTTTAGCTTTAAAATTGAGTTTTATAACTCCATCTGAGAAACTCACATCTGAAAGTTCATTTACTATATATAAAGCATTATCTTTTAGGTAAAGCCTATATCCCAGTATTCTAAAATATGAAGTGATAGGAACATAAATTATTTCATTCTCTTGCAAAAATGGATTTAAAAGATTATAGGAGTTATCATTATATATACAATTTTTACTTCCTATGCTATTAGAAAAGAATTCTTTGTTATTAGAATAAAAAGAAATTTTTTTATCTTCAATTTTATATTCAACTTTAAATGTGGAAGCAAAAAGAGGTAATGGTAAATAGATTTCAGAATCTTTAACCTTCAGAGTAGTTAGAATTTTATTTCTCTCATTTAGAAAGTAAATATCAAGAGAAGTTAATTCTTCTCCATAACATACGAAGATATTTAGTAGTATCAAAAAGAGTATGAAAAATAAAAGCTTATTTCTTCCCAATAAGAACGCTCCTTCATAATAATGTCTAAGAACTCAGTATTTGATACAATTTAATAGCTCCTATTTCATAAGGGGCACAAGACTTTAAAGATGGGGTATAAACCTTCTAATGACACCCCCTATATATTAATATACCAATTATTTTCTTTTTATTATGATTCCTATAAAGTTCAAGTATTTTCCAGCACCAGCTTCCATAGATTTGCGGTCTCCTTTGGCATATTCGTTATCGCATTTAAGCCAGTCATTCCAACATTTCTCGTTACTCTCCATCTCATATATGGAAGCAATCTCTGCTTCTTCGGTTGCTTTCATAATATTAGTCCAGTAATCCATATCATGAATATAGTCCAGCTGTTCTGATATCCATGAAAGTAATAACTCTGGTAGAAAGGTAACCATGGCAATCTTTCGTCATACCAGGAATGGCAATGTATAAATAACCACCATGTTTTATAAGCGGTAACAAACACTTCCCAAGATATTCTGTATCACGCCCAAAGTAGTTATAAAAATCTATGGGGATGACTGTGTCAAAGAACTTTTCCGCAAAAGGCAAATCAGTTGCATTAGCATGAATTGGGATTATTTGTTCTGAAGTCAGTCCACGACCACAACCGAGATCCATAACAGTTGCATGATTTGGAATTTGGTGACTGGTCAAAAGTTCTTCTGCCAACTTGATGGGGTTTGGTCCCATAATTTTTTCATGAATAAGATTCTCATTATATTTACTACTTCTAATATAATCCATATTTCATTCTCCCAAATCAATTACTGCTTAACATACAGACTAAATTATAGCATAGAGGTATGAACTTTTCTACTGCCATACACAAGAGGTATTAGATCACAATTGTCCAACTATTGCTCTGCAGTTTTACTGAATTTTATAATCACCTATTTGGTGGAGGCGGCGGGAGTCGAACCCGCGTCCAAAGAGCAAGGACTAAAAGCCTCTACAAGCTTAGCGGAAGTTTTAACTTTTCGGCTTTTACAGACTCCCTTCCGCAGGATTCTGTAATTGCCTATCCCCTATTTTCTTTCCCTCTCTTAGGGGAGTTGAGAGGGGCAACTGGCTTACTATGACACCCTTTTAGTCCTGCCAGTCCGGGCTAAAAGGACGTAGCTGCAAATTAAGCAGCTAAAGCTAAATTTGTGTTGGCACTTACTTTTTTTGCCATTGTTTTACGAGGTAATGGCACCTCGGCTTGCAGCTTTTAACCCTTGTACTCCCTGTCGAGGCCAATCGCCCCCATTAATATTTCATCTTATAAAGTCTTTCAAGCTCTCTTCTCTCAGCCTTTTCTGCCAAGTCTCGTCTCTTATCGTACATTTTTTTACCTTTGGCTAATGCAAGCTCAACCTTTGCCCATCCACGCTCATTAAAGTATATAGAAATTGGTATTAAAGTCAAGCCTTTTTCTCTTACTTTGCCTATAAGATATGCAATTTCATCTTCATTCAATAAAAGCTTCCTTGGTCTTTTAGGATCATGGTTATATATATTTCCATGCTCATACGGACTTATATGCAGATTATAAAGCCAAACTTCGCCATTTTTAACATCTGCATAACTATCCTGCAAACTAACTCTACCTAATCTCAGAGACTTAACTTCGGTACCTGTCAAAACAATACCAGCCTCAAAGGTCTCTAAGATAAAGAAATCATGTTTCGCTTTTCTATTAACAGCAACAATTTTCTTTTCCTTAGGCATTCCTTAATAATTATACCAAATTTATTTAGAATATCCAAAGGGATGGTTTTTCATCCAATTCCAAGCAGATTTTATCATAGTCTCTAAATCAGTATATTTAGGTTCCCAACGAAGATCCTTTTTTATTTTTTCAGAACTAGCTATTAAAACAGCAGGATCCCCTGCTCTTCTTGGACCTTCCTTAGTTGCAATCTCTCTACCTATAATTTTTTCGGCAGTCTTTATGACCTCCCTTACAGAATAGCCATGCGAGTTTCCAAGATTATATACATCTGAATTTTTCCCATTAAATAAAGATTCTAAAGCAAGGATATGAGCTTGTGATAGATCAGAGACATGAATATAATCTCTTATACAAGTTCCATCAGGAGTCAGATAATCAGTGCCATATATCTCCACATAGTCTTTTTGTCCCAAAGCAGTTTTTAAAACTATTGGGATTAAATGAGTTTCAGGTCTATGATCTTCTCCAAGTTCTCCCTCCATATCTGCTCCAGCAGCATTAAAATATCTAAGAGAAATATATCTTATACCATGTATCCGATCAAACCAGTTTAGAATCTCTTCAAACATAAGTTTTGAAGATCCATATACATTCGTAGGATTTTTAGGATGTTCTTCAGGAATTGGCGTAATCCGAGGTTCACCATAAATAGCAGCAGTGGAAGAAAAGATAAAATATTTAACACCAAAATCCTTCATATTTTCAAGAAGGTGTAATCCACCCAAGATATTATTCTCATAATATTTTGCAGGATACTTCATGGATTCTCCCACAGTACTCAGCGCTGCAAAATGCATCACAGCTTTAATAGCATATTTTTCAAAAACCTCTCTTACTCTATCTTTATCCCTTAGATCTATATCTTCAAAATAAGGAGATAATACTGCTTCTCTGTGTCCCTTTTCTAAATTATCTATTATCAAGACATTGTAATTTTTCTTAATAAGATCTTTAACCACATGACTTCCTATATACCCTGCTCCTCCAGTCACCAAAATAACATCCATAATTATTTAACCTCTATTATTATAAAACTCTTTAACATTTTCTATAACATAATCCACTTCTTCATTAGCCATTTCTGGCCACATAGGTAATGCAAGAGCTTCCTTGCTTGCTTTCTCTGCTTCTGGAAAATCACCTTCTTTATACCCTAAATTCTCATAACATTTCTGCAAGTGCAGCGGAAGAGGATAATATACTGTAGTTCCTATACCTCTTGAGTTAAGAAATTTCTGAAGATCATCTCTATCTTTAACCCTTATTACATATTGATGATATACATGTCTCATATATGGTTTACTTTTAGGAACAGAAACCTCAAGTTTCTCTAAACTTTCAGAGTACATATTTGCAATTTCTATTCTTCTATTGAGCCATGTCTCTAAATACTTCAACTTTAGTCTCAATATAACAGCCTGTATCTCGTCCAATCTACTATTATGTCCTATTATATCGTGATAATATTTCTTAGAGCTACCATGAGCTCTAAGAAGTTTTAATTTCTCATAAGTTTCTTCGTTATCCGTAGTAATTAATCCTCCATCGCCATAAGCTCCTAAGTTTTTAGTTGGGAAAAAACTAAAACATCCTGTATCTCCAATACTACCTGCTTTTTTATCTCTATACTCAGAGCCTATTGCCTGACACGCATCTTCTACTATAGAAAAATCATATTTTTCAGCAAGATATTCTATATCATCCATTTCTGCCATTTGTCCAAAAAGATGTACTGGGATTATTGCTTTAGTTTTAGATGTAATTGTATCTTCTATTTTATTAGGATCAATATTAAAGGTTTTGGGATCAATATCTACAAATATAGGTTTTGCCTTAAGTAGAGAAATAACTTCAGAAGTGGCAAAAAAAGTAAAGGGAGTAGTTATTACTTCATCGTCTTCTCCTATCCCTAAAGCTTCTAAAGATAACAGTAAGGCATCAGTTCCGGAAGCTACAGAAACAGCATACCTTACTCCACAGTACTCTGCGATTTCCCTCTCAAAAGCTTGTACATTTTCTCCTAAAATAAACTGTCCCTTTGCCATTACCTCTTCTAAAAGAGGTACAAGCTCTGAAGAAAGATTTTTAAATTGTCTTTTTAAATCAAAAGCAGGAATTTGCATCTCTACCCTCCTAATTTTTTCCACTCCTTCTTGAAATTATCTAAGAAATTTAAAAAGAAGACCAAGAAAATTCCTAAAAAGAGGCTAGCAACACCTGCAATTAAAACATTAAGCATAGTAGAAGGCTTAGATTTTTTAGTGGGAGGCTTTGCATAATCAAGCACAGATATATTGACTGATTCTCTTGTCTCATCAATCTTTGCTTGTTCATATTGAGAGATAAGCATAGTATAAAGTGTCTCTTGCACTTTTACATCTCTTAATAGTCCAGATAAAATAATTCCAAGATCTGGCAATCTTGAAAGTTTTTGCTGATATTCCTTAATTACACTATTTAAAGCTTTCTCTTTAGACTCCTCAAGAATAATATCCATCTGAAGATTAAAAAGCTCAAAAAGAGATGCATTATTTATAGCTTTATATATTCTTTCTAATTCATCTCTCATAACCTTTTTTGTCTCTTCAATAGCGTACTTCATAGCTAAAACCTTTGGATGTTCAGGTCCATAGTCTATAGATAAAAGAGCAAGATCAGATTCTTGAGATATTAATTTATTTCTCAATTCGGCAAGAGTTGTTGAGGTGGCTGTCAAAGATGTTATAGAAAGAAGATCCTTCTCTTGAATTTTCTGTTGATTTACAAGTTGTTTCTTTAAATTTTCAAAGTTCTCTCTTTTCACCTTTAAAGATATGCCTGCAAGATCTTTTTCAGACTCTAACTTCGCTAAATTTTCTATAACAACTTTTGCTTCTGAATCTACATCAAAAACAAGATTTTTCTTTTGAAATTCTTTTAACCTATTTTCCGCATCATCTAAGTCTTTTTTTACCCTTTCTATCTGTTTTTCTAAAAAGTCTTTTGTATTTTTTGCAGAAGATACATTTAAAGAAGCATTTATTTTTTCTAACGCTTCCACATATGTATTTGCAATCTCTGCAGCGAGTTTGGGATCACGACTTTCTGCAGTCACAGTGATCGTATTCTCTTTATCGTTAGTTGATATATTTATACTTTTCATTAGCGCATTTAAAGCTTCCTCATAATCTTGCTCTTTAAAATAATTTTCTAAATGCAGCTTATTAAATACATACTCTGCAGCAGACCTACTCTTTAAAATTGCTACCATATTAGCTGAGGGTGTAGAAATCCCTAAAATCCCAATAGAAACTGGAAGATTTTGAGAAAGAGCACTTAAAGTAGATGAGGAACTGCCCTGTGTAGGTAATAAAATTACTGTTTTTGCTTCATAAATTTTTGGGGAAAGAAGGCTGAAGATCAAAGCACCTATAACAGAAACTAAAACAAGGGATATAATAAGTCCTCTTCTTTTCCAAATAATATGAGATAATTCAACTAAGCTAATTTCTTCTTCCATAGATAACCCCCTTAGCTATAAAATAAAGTTCCTTCTTCAAAGTTCCATACCTTTGTAAAATCATCTCCACCCCATATCTGAACAAATTTTACTCCATTTTCAATAGCAGAAATAGCAGATTCCAATTTAGGAATCATTCCTTCACTTACTTCTCCACTTTCTACAAGTCTTTTTCCTTCCTCTGTTGATGTTTTAGGAAGAAGAGTATCTTTCCCATTTCTTTTAACCATAATACCTGGTACATCGGTACAGAAAATAATTCTCTCCACAGGAATGCTGATTCCTAATGCTAAGGCAGCTGAATCAGCATTTATATTATACGTATTACCATCTCTATCTACACCTATAGAAGAAATCACAGGAATGTAGCATTTTTCAAGAAGAATTAAAATAGGCTCTTTTTCCACATCTGTAACTTCACCAACAAATCCAAGATCTGCTTCTTCAAATACAAGTTTTTTACAATAAAAGATAGATTTTCCATTTATACCTATAGTATTAAGACCAAATCTTTTCATCTCAGAGATTATCCTTCCCTGAATTTCTCCTGAAAGTACCATCTCTACTATTTTTAATGTGGATTCATCTGTTATTCTTCTTCCTCTAATAAATTTTGGTTCAGCTCCTAATCTTTTCATCCAATAGGAGACCTCATTCCCTCCACCATGAATGATAATAAAATTATTCCCATCTTCGTATAAAGCCTTAATATGGGACAAAAATAAGGGGAGTTTGTTTAGGATATTTCCACCAATCTTAATAAGAGATACTTTATTAGCCACGAGTAAGTTTTAATAAAACCTCCTGGGAGATTGCTTTAAGAGTCTCCATTACCCCTTTTCCTTCAATAGCAACAGCCTCAAAATATTTATATTTACCATCAGGATTAAGCCTTTCATTAAGTTCTTCAACACTTGCAATATCAGGGAGATCCCTCTTATTGTACTGGAAAATAAACGGAAGAGAATGAAAATTATAACCAACTACTGCAAGCTCTCTCTTAAGAGCTTCAAAAATTCTAACATTCTCCTCCAATCTACTTCTCTGAGAATCCGCTACAAAAACTAAACCATCCACTCCTCTTAAAATTAATTTTCTACTTGCCTCATAGAGAGCTTGACCTGGAGTTGTATAGAGCTGAAATCTTAGTTTAAAACCCTGTACCGTACCTAAATCTAAAGGCAAAAAATCAAAGAAAAGGGTTCTCTCAGTTTCTGTCGCCAAAGAAACTAAATTTCCCCTTCTCTCAGGAACAATCATTTTATATATCTGCTGAAGATTTACCGTCTTACCACTTAAACCCGGACCACAATAAACAACTTTGCAGCTTATTTCCCTAGCGGCATAATTTAGTACTGCCATATGTCTCGCCTTTCTATAAGATTATTTTTTAAAGAAATCTTCAATATCACTGAAATTAAACTCAGCTTTTGGAATATCTTTTTGTTTTTCTTTTATCTTTCTAATAATCTGTGCAAGATTTTCGCAAGCTTTTTGAGCAAAAAGTCTTACCATTCCCAATGTGGTAGAATCATCAAAAATTACCAATAATAGTACCTGTTTTTCTATGTGCGAGATATGAAGGTGATTTCTCTTACCTTGATGAAATATAAGAGAAAACTCATCCTCTCCCAAAAGCTTTGCTAACTCTTGAGTGGCTGAAAATGCTCCTGCAGCTAAAGCAGATATGGTCACAAAATCAAATTGTGAAGCTGTCCCTCTTCCTCCAATTACTGTACCACTTTTGTCTATTAAAAGGGCAGCCTTTGCTTTTGACTCTGAAAGGAACTGACCAAGATACCTTTCTATTTCTTCCTGGTCTTCTAAAGATATAACTAAAGAAATAATTTGATCTCTTTCATCTTTTTCATCCATTTAAAACCCTCCTCTAACAATTAGCTTTATACATAAGCATTATATTCCTTATATATACTTATAGTCAAATCTATCTCTCATCTCTTAAACTCAATGATTTAAAAGATGTAGAACTTTTAAAGAAAAGAAGTTTTACAGTACCTGTAGGACCATTTCTTTGTTTTGCAATTATTATTTCCACTTCTTCCGGTGTGTCTGAATCTATCTCCATCTCTTGAGCCTTATAATATCCTTCTCTATAAATAAAGATTACTACATCTGCATCTTGTTCTAAACCACCAGAGCCACGTAGGTCAGAAAGCTGTGGTCTTCTTTCTGCTCTCGCTTCTACAGCACGTGAAAGCTGTGAGATAGCAATCACAGGTACTTCTAACTCTCTCGCTAAAGATTTTAAACCCCTTGAAATCTCAGATATTTGCTGATTTTCACTTTTATCTCTATCTAAAAACCTTATTAATTGTAAATAATCAACTATAATAAGAGCTAACCCTTTTTCAGCTTTTAATCTTCTTGCTCTTGCTCTCATCTCAACAACATTTAGGTCTGGAGTATCATCCACATATATAGGTGCCTCAGCAAGTTTTCCAAAAGCTCTTGCCAGTTTAGGCCACTCCTGTTCTTTAATCTGTCCAGTTCTCAATCTATGAATATCAATTTGAGCTTCAGAGCCTAAGAGTCTCAAAGCAAGCTGAAAGCTTGACATTTCTAAATTAAATATAGCTACAGGTAGATGTTCTTCCAAAGCTATATATTGAGCAATACTTAAAGAGAAGGAAGTCTTTCCCATACCTGGTCTTGCCGCTATAATTATAAGATCTGAAGGTTGAAGTCCTCCGGTTTTTCGATCCAAGTCCCAAAATCCTGTAGGAACCCCCGTATATGGCTTACCTGTCTGATGAAGTTTCTCTATCTCTTTAAAACTTTTAGATAAGATCTCCCTTAAAGGAACAAGAGCTCTAAATCTATGATATTGTGCAATTTCAAAGATAAGTTGCTCAGCTTTATCTACCAAAAGTTCTGGTGTCTCATTCTCTTTATATCCTAAGGATACAATCTCTGTCCCTGCATTTATCAGTTTTCTAAGTAATGCTTTCTCTGCTACTATATGAGCATAATACTCTACATTCGCAGCTGTGGGTACTACATCCAAAAGTGAAGCCACATAGACACTTCCACCCACTTTTTCTAAAATATTTCTATTTCTTAATTCTTCTGTCACAGAAACCAAATCTACAGGAAGTGCTTTTTCAAAAAGATCTACAATAACTCTAAAAATCATACCGTGATGCTCATAATAAAAGCTATCTGGATGCAAAATTTCAACAACTTTTGCAATAGCATCCCGAGAGAGTAACATAGCCCCCAAGACAGCCTGTTCAGCTTCTTCATTATGAGGAGGTATTTTACCTAATATATCTTCTTTTTTCATCTTTCTTCCGGTAGAATTACTATTTTGACTTTTGCAGTTATCTGAGGATGAAGCCTAATCTCAACTTCATACTCTCCTAAAGATTTGATAGGCTCTTCTAATAAAATCTGCTTTTTTTCAATATTTAGTTTCAATTTCTGATTTATAACATCCGCTATATCCTTATTAGTTATAGATCCAAACAATTTTCCCTTTTCACCAACCTTTGCTACCATAACAAATTCTTCTTTCTCAATAATTTCTTTCTCTCTTTTCAATCTTCCTATAACTTTCTCTTCTTTCTTTTGCTGAGAAAGCTTTTGAAGATTCAAATGTTCTAACATACCTTCACTTACTTCTTGTGCAAGTCCTTTTGGAAAAAGAAAATTTCTTGCATACCCATCATTAACATCTACAACTTCGCCCTTCTTGCCTAAACCATTAACATCTTTCAAGAGTAGTACTCTTAATTTCTTCATAGCTCTAACTCCTTCTTATTCAAGAATTTCTCCCTAAGAGGATAAAAAATATCAATTAAGCCAACAACAAATATTATACTCTCTAAAAGAGGATTAAATATTAAAAGAACAAAAAGTATTCCTCTTAAAATACGAGAGGGCAAAAAAAGTTTCATAAAATTCCAAAGTACAAAACATCCTTCTAAGAAAATTAGAATTTGAATCATGAAAAAGATATTGGTAACAGCATATTTAAAAACTTGAATTGGGAAAAAGTTATTCAAGATTAAGGCTATTACATAAACTATTAATAACCTCATAAAAAGCTTTTTGGAAATTCTTAGTGTTTCTATATTCGGTATGGGCTTTATAGGAAAATCAAATCTCTTAAGAATTTTTTCAGCTATAAAATAGCTAACAAGCACTTGCAAAAATGATGAAAACAAAAGAAGAGAAGGAATAAGCATACTTAAAGAGTCTAACATTTGATTCTGCATCTTTTTAAGATCCTCTAAGTTTTGCAAACCCCCAGTTCTTTTTGCAAGTCCCTCTAACATATTTAACGATTGTCCCCAACTCTCTTTTAGAACATCAATTCCTATAGCCTTTTCAAGGGGAATATTTAAAGCTAATACAGAAAAGAGAATGGAAAATAATTCCATACCAAAAAAGATTAAAGTACCTATAAAAAATAATTTTGTAAAACTTAAGTTCTTTTTTAAACCATATCCAAGAAACACTCCTAAAAAACACGAAGGAAGAAAAACAAATATGGAATAGACGGGATTAATGAGAAGAAATGAAAAAAGTAATGAAATCATTAAGGAGATAAAGGACAATTTTACTCCATGTCGATAAGAGAGAAACATAAGAGGTAAAGGACATACAAAGAAAAAAGGGAAAAACCAATATGTAAGCCAGGTGAAAATAATACTTAAACCTGTTATCAGACCACCTTCTACAATACTTCGTACTTTTAATTCTCTCACTAAAATACCTCTCTTAAAATTAAAAGAGGGGAAGGAGATCCTTCCCCAAAAGACCATTAAAATCTTAATTTTTTACTTAACTACATAAGGTAAAAGGGCCATATATCTAGCCCTTTTTATTGCCGTACTTAACTGCCTTTGATGTCTTGCACAAACCCCACTTACTCTTCTTGGAATTATTTTTCCCTTATCAGTCATAAATCTTCTTAATCTCTCTATATCTTTATAATCTATATAATCAACTTTTTCATTACAAAAGATACAATGTCTCCTTCTTGGTGGACTATAAGTAAATTTTTGACTCTTCGTAGAAGTCCTTCCACTACTCATCCTCTTCTTCCTCCTTGCTTTCTTTTAAAATTGTGTCTAAAATCTCCTCTTCATTTGTCTCCGTATCTTCGGTTTCTTCTATTGGCTCATTCAAGGTAGATATTTCTGTATTTTCCTCTTTTTTCCCTAAGAAATGTACATTAATAGCTTCTACTTCCATAGTTCTTCTTCTCTGACCATCTGCAGTTTGATAACTTCTTGTTCTCAGCCTTCCCTCCACTGCTACCAACCTTCCTTTTTTAAGGTAATCTCCACAAACTTCAGCTAATCTTCTCCAAGCTACAATATCAATGAAATCTGCTCCTTGTTCTCCCTTACTATTTTTCGGTCTATTAACTGCAATACGAAAAGTGGTCACTGGTACCCCATTAGGGGTATATCTCATTTCAGGGTCTTTTACTAAATGTCCAATTAATAAAACTTTATTAAGCATTTCTATTCTTCTTTCTCTTTTAAAGTAATCATATATCTTAAAATCTTCTCCCTAAGTTTCAATCTTCTTTCAAATTCAGAGAGTTGATCTTGGGGACAGGCAAAGTTCATTAATATATAGTATCCCTCATTGAACTTCTTTACCGGGTAAGCCAACTTTCTCTTTCCCCAGTTATCTACTTTTTGAATTTCGCCTCCAAAACTTTGAATATCTGATTGCAATTCTTGAGAAAAGCTATCTACCTCTTCTTCCGCAAGATCTGGAGTTATTAGACATAGAATTTCATATTTACGCATCTTCTACCTCCTTTGGACTTTTTGGCCCCATACTCTTTGGTATGGAGCAGGAATTTAATTTTAAATTATACTATTATTTTCACAAAAAACCAAGCGTTTTTAATTGAAAAATTTTCAGTTAGATTGTATAATCTTACCTTAAAAAAGAGGAGGAAGAAAAATGGGATTAATATACTTAAATGGAAATTTTCTTTCCACAGAAGAAGCAAAAATATCTGTATTTAATAGAGGACTTCTATATGGAGATGGTGTATTTGAGGGAATACGTGCCTATAATGGAAGCATCTTTAAACTTAAGGAGCATATAGAAAGACTATATGCCTCCGCTAAAGCTATCTGGTTAGACATCCCTATTTCTAAGGAAGAGATGCATCAAGCTATAGTAGAAACAGTAAAAGTAAACAATTTAAAAGAGTCCTATATTAGACCTATTGTTACAAGAGGCACCCATGGATTAGGAATTGATCCTTGGGAGTGCAAAGAACCTACAATAATAATAATCGCTGATAAAATAGAGGTTTTTCCTGAAGAATTTTATGAAACAGGTCTCAATGCAGTAACTGTTGCTACAAGAAGAGCTCCTACCGATGTCCTTGACCCCAGAATAAAATCATTAAATTATATGAGCAATATTCTTGCAAGAATAGAAGCCCGAGTTGCAGGAGCCGCAGAAGGTATTATGCTAAACCCACAGGGATATGTTACAGAAGCTACTGTGGATAACATATTTTTTGTTAAAAATGAAACTCTTTATTCTCCATCAGTAACCCTTGGAGTTTTGCCTGGAATCACAAGAGCAACCGTTATGGAACTTGCTAAAAAAGAGCTTGGACTCCAAGTAGTTGAAGGACTTTTTACAAGGTATGACTTATATAATGCTGATGAAGTGTTTATGACAGGGACTGCTGTAGAAATTATATCTGCAGTAAAGATTGATGGACGTATAATTGGAAAGGGAAAACAAGGAGAAATTACAAGTAAAATAAGACAAATATTTCATGAATATGCAAACTCCGGTGTAGCAGGTAGTCCGGTATATGGAAAATAACTTTTCCCCAGAAACTTTTTTAAAAGAAAATGAGGAATGGAATATTGGAGGAGTTAATCTTTCTTATTTAGGAGATAAATACGGTACTCCTCTTTATATTCTTGACAAGCAAACATTAATAAGTCAGGCAAGAGCATATATTAATTCTTGGAGAAAATATTATAAAGGAAACTATAAAGTACTTTATGCTCTAAAAGCTCTACCTGTGTTAGAAGTTATTAGAATTTTTAAAGAAGAAGGACTTGGGACCTTAGTATCTACAGGAGGAGAGCTATTTCTTGCAAGAAATGCAGGAGTCAATCCCCAAAATATATATTTCCATGGAAATGCAAAGTCCATTCAAGAATTAGAATATGCTATTAAAGAAGCAGTAGGTACTATTATTCTTGACAATTTTGATGAGTTTGAGAAATTAAAATATATTACACAGAAAAAGGACAGAAAAATAAATGTATTAGTAAGAATCATACCTAATATTGAAGTAAAAACTCATAATTCTATTAGAACAGGACAGATGGATACTAAGTTTGGACTTCCTATATCTCAAGCCCTTAAACTCATAGATATGATAAGAAGTACTAAAAACATAACTTTTAAAGGAATACATGCCCATATAGGGTCTCAAATATTTGATATAAATGCCTATGTAAAACTTGCCGAAGTATTAAGCGAAGTATACAAAATTGTAGAAGAAAGTAAATTAGAGGTATCAGAGATGAGTATTGGGGGTGGATTGGGAATAGCTTATACAGAAGACGATAATCCCCCCAAAATAGAAGATTTAGCTTCTTCTGTCTCTAACTATTTTAAGGAAAGTATAGGGCATTCTTTTACTTTAATATGTGAACCCGGAAGATCCTTGGTAGGTAGAGCAGGAATAACCCTTTATAAAATTGAAAGTCGGAAAGAAATCCCTGATGTTAGAAAATATGTAGCAGTAGACGGAGGAATGTCTGACAATATAAGACCATCTCTCTATGGAGCTAAATATACCGCTATTCTTCTTAATAATTCTGGAAAAGAAGTCAATACTTACTCTCTTGCAGGAAAACATTGCGAGTCAGGAGATATTTTGATAAAAGACCTAAATCTACCTTGGCCAGAAATTGGAGATTATATAGTTGTTTTTACTACCGGAGCCTATAACTTCTCTATGTTTACTTGGTATAATGCCACTTTAAGACCAGCTGTCGTGATGATAGAAAATGGAAAGGATAAATTGATAGTTAGAAGAGAGACTTTTGAAGACTTACTTAGAGGTCAAATATGAAGATAGGAATTTTAGGTGGAGGACAAGTAGGACAAGCGCTTTGGGACACTATCCTTTCAGAGAAAGAGAATATTTTAAATATTTTAGGAGAACCTTTAGAGGTAAAAAAGATTCTTGTAAAAGATCTTACAAAAAAAAGAGGTATTCCTAAGGAATACCTTACTATAGACCCTTCGGAAATCCTCTTTGATAAAGAAATTAGCTTAATCGTTGAAGTTTTAGGAGGAGAAGACCCTGCTTATTCTTTTATAAAAACCGCTTTAGAAGAAGGGAAATTTGTAGTTAGTGCAAATAAGGAAGTTATAGCACTCTATGGAGAACAGCTTTCTATAATTGCAAGAAAAAAGGGAGTAGACTTAGCGTTTGAGGCAAGTGTAGGTGGCGGTATACCGTTAATAAAAACCATAAAAGAATCCATGGCTGTAGATAAAATAAAAGAGATATGGGCTATTGTAAACGGAACTACAAACTATATCCTTACTAAAATGGAAGAAGAACAGAAAGATTTTGATACTACTTTAAAAGAAGCACAAGACTTAGGTTATGCAGAGCCAGATCCTTCAAAAGATATCTTAGGTATAGACTCCAGATATAAATTAGCAATACTTTCTTCTTTTGCTTTTCATACCACTATAAAACCAAAAGATATATTTGTAGAGGGAATAGAAAAAATTTCTTTAAAAGATATTCAATATGCTAAAGAGTTTGGATATCATATTAAACTTCTTGCTATAGGAAGAGAAGATAACGGAGAGATAGAAGTAAGAGTCCATCCTACTATGTTATCTACTTATTCTCCCTTATCCTCAATAAAAGGTGTCTATAATGCTGTTTTATTTAAATCAGAAAAAAGAGGAGAGATTTTACTCTATGGACAAGGAGCAGGTCCTTATCCTACTGCTATGGCACTCCTATCGGATATTCTTGAGTCTTGCTATACTATTCTTTATTCTTTACCCAGACATTATACTTTTGCCTATCTCTATCCTTCCAAAATTAAAGGCTGGGGAGAAATAGAAACAAGATACTATTTAAGATTCTGGGCAAAAGATCAGCCTGGAGTTTTAGCTCAGGTAGCAAAAGTTCTTGGTGATAATAAAATCAGTATCGCTTCTGTAGTACAAAAAGAAGGCTCTGAAAAAGAGGGAAAAGCAGAGATAGTCATTTTAACACATAAGACTTCAGAAAAGGCTATTAAAAATGCCTTGGAACAGATAAAATTACTTCCCATCATAGAAGAATGGGGAAGTCTAATAAGAATGTAAGGAGTGAAAAAATGAAAGGGGTACTTTTAAAGTATAAAGATCTCCTTCCTATCACCGATAAAACTCCTCTTATCTCACTACACGAAGGAGATACACCTTTAATCTTTGCTCAAAATTTGAGCAAAGATTATAAGATTAATATATGGCTGAAATACGAAGGAATGAACCCTACAGGATCATTCAAAGATAGAGGTATGGTCGTAGCCATGGCAAAGGCTTTAGAGGAAGGTAGTAAAGCAGTAATATGTGCATCTACAGGTAACACCGCTGCTTCAGCTGCAGCCTACTCTGCATTCACAAGACTTAAAGCTTTTGTAGTCTTACCAGAAAATGCCATTGCCCTTGGTAAATTAGCCCAGGCTATAATGTATGGAGCAAAAGTAATTAGCGTAAGAGGAAACTTTGATGATGCTTTAAATTTAGTAAGAGAAGCATCTAAAAGACTACCTATTACATTAGTAAATTCGGTAAATCCTTACAGATTAGAAGGGCAGAAAACTGCCGCCTTTGAGGTATGCGATACCTTAGGTAAAGCACCAGAAAATTTAGCAATTCCTGTAGGAAATGCAGGTAATATTACTGCTTACTGGATGGGATTCAAAGAGTATTTTAAATTAGGAAAAGTAGACCGTACTCCAAAAATGTTAGGATTTCAAGCAGAAGGAGCAGCCCCTTTAGTAAAAGGGCATCCTATCCCAGATCCTAAAACTATTGCTACAGCTATAAAAATAGGGAATCCAGCAAGTGGTGAAAAGGCACTTAATGCAGTAAAGGAATCTAATGGCTTAATAGATACTGTAACTGATGAAGAAATCATAGAAGCTCAAAAAGAGCTTGCCTCAGAAGAAGGTATATTCGCAGAGCCTGCTTCTGCAGCTTCCTGGGCTGGAGTTAAAAAGCTTCTATCTGAAAAAAGATTTCCAGGTACAGAGGTGGTCTGCATTCTTACTGGAAATGGTCTTAAAGATCCTGATATTGCTATAAAACAGTCTAAAATTTCCATTACTATAGATCTCAAAATAGAAGAATTAGAAAAAGTGTTAGATCTATGAATTATTGCGTAAAAGTTCCTGCTACTTCAGCTAACTTGGGACCTGGCTTTGATACCTTAGGTATTGCTTGGGATCTTTTTTTAAAAATAGTCATAAGAACAAATGTTGAAGGAGAAAAGATTATAAATGATAATATCTTTTCAATGCATAATCTTTTCTCTCAGTCATTTAACTTAACATTAGAATATTTAAAAGAAAAACCTAAAAATTATAGAATTGAAGTATCTTCGGATATCCCTGTGGGAAAGGGATTAGGAAGTAGTGCTGCTGCTATATTAGGAGGAGTATTCTCTGCTGAAATTGTAACAGGGAAGAATCTTTCAAAAGAAGAAAAAATAGAACTTGCCCTTTCTTTAGAAGGACATTTAGATAACCTATCTGCTGCCTTAGAAGGTGGTATTACCATATGTACTAAAAATGAGGAGACAATCTTTATCAAGAAAATTCCTATAAATGGTGAGATTTTAGGAGTAATTTATATACCAAATTATCAGTTCCCTACCACGGAAGCAAGAAAAGTATTACCAACGGTTTATCCAAGAGAAAAAGTTGTATATAATCTACAAAAGCTAAGTTTTCTTCTTATAGGTCTTATAGAAAGAGAAGAAAAAATTCTAAATTTAGGATTAGATGATGCTATTCATGAACCTTATAGATGCCCACTTGTTAAAGAATATACCTTAATTTCAGAAGAACTTAAAAAGTGGAATAAAAAAGTAGTTTTAAGTGGGGCTGGACCATCCCTTTTATCAATATTTTTTAATAGAGAAGAAGCACTTGAAATTTTTGAAAAACTGAAAAATAATTTAAAAAATAAGGTTGAGGGTGATTTTAAAATCTTAAATATAAATCACCAAGGAGTTAAAATAGAAAGAATTTAAGTGTTTTAGGGAGGACAAAAGAATGGGATATAAGATTGCAGTTGTAGGTGCCACAGGAGTTGTAGGACAAGAAATGTTAAAGATATTATGGGAAAGAAAAATCCCCATTTCAGAAATCTATGCCTTTGCATCGGAAAAATCTGAAGGAACACATGTAAATTTTGGAGAAGAGAAAATAAAAGTTGAAAAAGCCGATGTGTCAAATATTTCCAAGGCAGATTTTGCCCTTTTCTCTATAGGAGAAGATATTAGTTTAGAACTTGCTCCCAAAGTAGCACAAAAAGGAACTATAATAATTGATAATAGTAACGCTTTTAGAATGGATCCAAATGTTCCTTTAGTAATACCAGAGATTAATCCTGAAGATTTAAATAACCATAAAAATATAATAGCAAATCCAAATTGTTCCACTATACAGATGCTTGTAGCTTTAAATCCCTTGCATAAAAAATGGAAACTCAAAAGAATATTTGTAGCAACTTATCAATCTGTTTCTGGAAAAGGAAAAGATGCTATAAACGAACTCCTACAGTCTACCGAAGCATATTTAAAAGGGCAAGATATCTCTCCTACGGTCTTTCCTTATCCTATAGCTTTCAATCTAATTCCTCATATTGATTCTTTTGAGGAAGGAAATTATACAAGAGAAGAGATAAAAATGGTCAGAGAGACCCATAAAATACTCCATGACTCAAGCATAAAAGTATCTCCAACATGTGTGAGAGCTCCTATCATAAGAGGACATTCTGAAGCCATCCTTGCAGAATTTGAAAGAGAATTTACTTTAAAAGAAGTATATGAAACTTTAGAAAAGGCACCTGGCGTAAAAGTTATTGATAACCCTAAGGAGAAAAAATATCCTATGCCATTTTATTGCAATGGAAAGGATGATGTTTTCGTAGGAAGACTCAGAGAAGATCTTTTTGAGCCCAAAGCTATTAACATATGGGTAGTCTCTGATAATATAAGAAAAGGTGCTGCATTAAATGCTGTACAAATATTAGAAAGATTAATTATGTAGGAGGAAGTTACGGTGAGCTTAATTGTCCAGAAATATGGCGGTACTTCAGTTGGATCCTTAGAAAGAATAAAAAATATCGCAGAGAAAATTGCAAAATACTATAAAGAAGGCCATAAATTAGTAGTGGTAGTTTCAGCTATGGGAGATACTACTGATGACCTTATAGAGATGGCTGAAAAATTGAATCCTAATCCAAATCCGAGAGAAATAGACTTTTTGCTTTCATCTGGAGAAAGAACTTCCGCTGCATTAACAGCTATAGCCCTTCAAAATCTTGGAATTCCAGCTATTGCTCTATCTGGAAGGCAAGCAGGAATAATAACAGATTCTATCCATACTAAAGCGAATATATTAAAAATTGAGCCCAAAAGAATATTTGAAGAACTTGAGAAGGGAAAGGTTGTAGTAGTAGCAGGATTTCAAGGCTATGAAGAAGAAAAAGGTGATGTAACTACCTTAGGTAGAGGTGGGTCAAATGCTACTGCTGTGGCTCTTGCAGCTGTTTTAAAAGCTGATATATGTGAGATGTATACTGACGTAGACGGAATATGTACTGCTGATCCAAGAATAGTGCCTAATGCTAAAAAGTTAGATTTTATATCCTATGAAGAGATGCTTGAAATGTCAGGACAAGGTGCCCAAGTAATGCAACTTCGTTCCGTAGATCTTGCTGCTACGTATAAAGTACCTGTAGTAGTAAAATCAAGTTTCAACGATAATTCTGGAACTCTTATTGGGGAGGTAAAAGAAGTGGAATCAAAACAAAAAGTCAGAGGAATAGCTCATAATAAAAATATAGCTAAGATAACAGTTATAGGAGTACCAGATAGACCTGGTATTGCCTATAAGATTTTTGCACCTTTAGAAGAACTAGCTATAAATGTGGATGATATCGTTCAAAATATAAGTAAGGATGGAATAACAGATTTATCCTTCACCGTTCCAGAAAAAGAATTACCAGCAACTATAGAGGTTATCAAAAAAGTTGCAGAAGAGATAGGAGCCAAAGAGATAGATTATGACAACAATGTAGGTAAAGTATCAATTGTAGGATGGGGCATTCAAAGTACTCCTGGAATTGCAGCCAAAATGTTTGGAATCTTAGCTTCTGCAGGGATAAATATTGAGATGATTACTACTTCTGAAATAAAAATTACGTGTATTATAAGAAGAGATTTGGTTGAAAAAACAGTAAAAGCATTACATGATGGATTCAATCTGGGTGGAGAGGAATAATCCTCTCCACCCATAAACTCATTCTTACTTTATCTCTACCACTGCACCTTCAGCTTCTAATTTTGCTTTAATATCTTCAGCTTCTTCCTTAGAAACTCCCTCTTTAATTGGTTTTGGAACAGAGTCTACCAAATCTTTTGCTTCTTTCAAGCCAAGTCCTGTTATTTCTCTTACTACCTTAAGAACTTTAATTTTATTATCGCCAGTATCCTTAAGAATTACATCAAAAGTAGTCTTTTCTTCAACTGGTGTGGCTACTGCTCCAGCTGAAGCAGTAGCTGCCGCTGCTACTGGCATAGCAGCACTTACTCCAAATTCCTCTTCTAAAGCTTTTACTAACTCTACAAGTTCCAAAACTTTCATTTCTTTAATAGCCTGAATGATTTCCTCTTTATTCATCTTTCTACCTCCTTTTATTGATTTATTGAGACTTTCTCTTTCTCTTTAGCAATAGCATCTAAAGCCCAAACCAGTTTGTTAATAGTCCAATTTAGACTCCAAACTAATGAACTTACTGGAGCAGAGATACTCCCGACAAGTTGTGACAGAATAACTTCCTTAGGTGGAAGTTTCGCAAGTTCCTTTATGTCTTCTGCAGAATATATCTCTTTATCAATTATTCCGCCTTTAAATTTTAAATTTTCGTGGTCTCTCATGTAGTCTACTAAAGTCTTTAGTACAGAAAATGAATCATCATAGCAATAAGTAATTGCTGTTGGACCAATGAAGAAACTTTCTAAATTTTCTTCTGGAAATAGCTTCTGAATAGCTCTTAATGCCAATGTATTTTTTACTATTCTGTATTCTGCTTGAGAAGCTTTTATTTTTGATCTAAGTTCAAAAAGATCTGCAACTGTTAGCCCCTTAAAATCTGTAAAAATCAGGGCATTTGCTTTTGACATCATTTGATACAACTCTTCTAATTTTTGTACTTTTTCAGGTTTTGGCAAACTTTTCACCTCCTTTTTTAAGTTCTAAAAATATAAGGGAAAGCCTTCTGGCTTTCCCTTATAGAATTTGCTCCTATGTTTACTTTTGAAAACCAGTAAGGCCTACGTAGGAAGTTTATAAACCTACGGTCTTTGGCCTAACATATAAATCTCTATTTTTTTTATAAGCCTATGCAACCTCCTGTCTCAAAAGATCAGGAAGATTTTTAGTTTCTATAGGTATACTCGGTCCCATACTTGGAGATATGTAGACACTCTTAAAGTACTGTCCCTTTGCAGCTGCAGGTTTTAATCTCAAAAGAGTATCTAATACCGTCATTAAATTTTTATAGAGACCTTCTTCTGTAAAAGAAGCTTTACCAATAGGTACATGTACAATTCCATATCTATCAGTTCTAAATTCAACTCTTCCTGCTTTATATTCTTTTACTGTTTTCCCAATATCAGTAGTAACAGTGCCTGTCTTAGGGTTTGGCATTAATCCACGAGGTCCTAAGATCTTACCTAACCTAGAAGGTATTTTTAGAGCTCCCATAATATCTGGTGTAGCTATAGCTATATCAAAGTCTAACCATCCACTTTCAATTTGTTTTACCAAATCTTCTCCACCTACATAATCTGCCCCAGCCTCTTTTGCTTCTTGAGCTTTTTCTCCTTCAGCAAAAACTAAGACTTTTTTCTCTTTTCCAGCTCCATAAGGAAGTACAACAGTTCCTCTTACCTGCTGATCAGCATGTTTCGGGTCTACACCTAAGGCAACAGCAAGATTTATAGTCTCATCAAATTTTGCTGTAGATAGTTTTTTAACTAAAGAAACAGCCTCCCTTGGAGAATATAATTTTCCACTTTCAATTAAAGACATCGCTTGTAAATATCTTTTCCCTCTTTCTGCCATAAATTTATTCCTCCTTCTTAAGTGGTTTTAGCGAGGAAATTCCCTCTCCCACAAACCTCTATCCTTCTGCAACTTCAATCCCCATACTTCGTGCTGTTCCTTCTATCATTCTTATTGCAGCCTCAATATCTGTAGCATTTAGATCTTTCAACTTTAATTCAGCAATCTCTTTTACCTTATTTTTATTTACTCTCCCAACCTTAACTTTATTAGGCTCTCCAGATCCTTTTTCTACTCCTGCAGCTTTCTTAAGAAGATCTGATGCAGGAGGAGTTTTAGTCACAAAAGAAAAAGATCTATCTTCGTAAATAGTTATTTCCGCAGGAATGATCATCCCTTCTTGTCCACTAGTAGCTGCATTATAAGCCTTACAAAATTCCATAATATTTACGCCGTACTGTCCTAAAGCAGGACCCACTGGTGGTGCAGGTGTAGCCTTTCCTGCCGAAAGTTGAAGTTTTACCTTTCCTATAATCTTTTTAGGCAATCTTATTTCCCTCCTTCTTAGTCAGTCTTTTCTACCTGAGTATGATCTATTTCTGTAGGAGTTTCTCTACCAAAAATAGATAAAAGAACCCTTACAGTACCTTTCTCAGGATAAACTTCATCAACAAGTCCCTCATAACCCATGAAAGGACCAGATTTAATATACACTCTATCTCCCTTTTTAACCCTAAGCTCAGGATGAATCTCTTTTTGCTCTAAGAATCTTCTTATCCAATGTTCTTCTTGAGGATTTAAAACACTTGGCTTTGCTGGAGTACCTACAAAGCCAGTGACTCCTGTGGTACTTCTAATCAGTCTTTTTACGTCTTCATCATCTACCATCCTTATAAAAAGGTATCCTGGAAAAACCTTCTTAACCTGTATACGCTTTTTACCACCTTTAACAGTCATTACTTTCTCTTCTGGGACAACAACCTCAAATATTTTATCTTCTAAGTGAAGCAGTTTAACCTGTCTTTCTAAAATAGCTCTAACTTTATGTTCATGTCCTGCTAATGTGTGGACTACATACCATTTTGGATCTGACACGTAAAATACCTCCATTATCCAGTAAAGCTTCCTAAAATGAGACTTGCGAGAAAACCAAATATAAGATCATATACTGAAATTAACGCTATTAAAAGGATAAGAGTTATGCCCAAAGCCAGAGAAAGCTGGAGAACTTTTTTTCTATCTGGCCACAAAACCTTTTTAAGCTCTGCCTTTTCTTCCGCCCAAAAGTTTTTTATTTTATTTTTTATCGAACCTAATGTACTCACAGCCATCTAATTACACTCCTTATTAAACAGAAAATTTTTGGCAGGCCCGGCAGGGCTTGAACCTGCAACCCCCGGATTTGGAGTCCGGCGCTCTCCCTATTAGAGCTACGGGCCTACTTCACCTCTCTATGAATAGTATGCTTTTTACACTCAGGACAATATTTCTTTAATTCTAAACGATCAGGATCATTCTTTTTATTTTTTTCTGTTGTATAATTTCTATTTTTACATTCACCACATGCCAACGTTATTACCACTCTCATATTATTATAACACCTCTCTCGTCATATTACTCAATAATTTTAGTTACGACACCTGCACCAACAGTCCTGCCACCTTCTCT
>DAOSUP010000005.1:0-102841 GCA_035378845.1 Dictyoglomaceae bacterium | reverse complement strand
ACACTTTCTTATTACATTGATGACTTAGTAATAGATGAACAATAAGCATTTGGAGGGGAAGAGTAAAACTCTTCCCCTATTAAATCCTGTATTAGGAGGGATATCTAATGAAAAAATTTTTAGTCATTTCGCTCTTTTTGATCTTTGTTATTCTTATTTCAGGATGTGCAAAGCCCCAAGAGGTATCTCAAGTGCCTGTACCTACCACTCCAGAAGTTGAGGGGAAAGTATCTGAAGTCCCTAAAGCAGTGGTGCTTACTACTTTTGAATCTGGAGATGTGGAAGGATGGCAACCAAGAGGAAGTGGGGTTAAGATAACTGTTACGGATAAAGAAGCACATGCTGGAAAGTTTAGCCTTTATATAGAAGGAAGAAGTGCAGATTGGCATGGAGCTCAGATTCCTCTTAAGAATATCTTAAAGCCTGGGAAAACCTATAGTATATCAATCTGGGTGTTTCAAAACTCTGGTTCTGACCAGAATATGGGTCTTACAATGCAGAGAAAATATAATACTGATGGAAGCACTCAGTATAACTGGATAAAGCATGGTGTAGTTCCCAGTGGAAAATGGGTTGAATTTGCTGGAACCTATAGTATTCCTGCAGATGTTTCTGTAGAGGAGTTAACCCTTTATGTGGAGGTACCTGGTAATGTGACTCTTTCTTTCTATATTGATGACTTAGTAATTACAGAAGGAAAAACTGGTTTTAAAATTACTCCCGAATTATACGATTTATTTGCAAAATACTATAAGGATTATTTGGATTAAGTTGTGCTAAAATTTCAGAAAAATATTTAAATTTTTAAAAATTTGATATAATGAAAAGAGAAGGGGAAGCTCAAAGGAGGGTTTTCCCCTTCTTACTAATATTTTGAGAGAGGGGGTATAGAAATGAGTCTTAGTGGAGATCTAAAAAGTCTCTCCTTGTGGGAAGTTTTTGAGACTCTTTCTTTTGGTAGAAGATCAGGAAGATTAGAACTTACTAACGGGTCAAAGAAGACTGAGATATACTTTGAAGATGGTATGATAACTCATATCAAAGCTCAAAACTGCGAAGATGAAGATGCAATTCTTGGATTAAATTTTTGGGGAGATGGATATTTTGCTTTTTATCCTGATGAAAAATCTCCATCAAATAAGCTCAATTTAGACCCTCTACATATATTAGTAGATGTTTCTAAAGATATTGATCTTGTTGAGTATTTAGAAGACTTGATATTTCTATTTGTAGATACAAAGAATTTAACTGATGAAGAAAAAGAGATAGGTTCTCTATTTGATGGTTTGGGAAAAACAAAGGATATTATCTTAAACTCTCCTTATGGGGAGTCTCGCAGTTTAAAAATAATCAGTAAGTTAAAAAATGAAGAAAAACTTTTAAGAATTGATGAAAATTTGAATCTTTTTTGGGCTTATACATTTTGGAGATATTTTCTTTCTACCTTAGAGAGAGAGGAAGAGAGAAGTTTCAGGAAGAAATGGGGAGAATTTTTGAAAGATTTTTCTACCTATTACGTTTCTTTATTTGAGGCTTTAACAAAGGAGCGAAAGGTAGTATGGTATGATATTTATCCATTTGTAAGGGATATATCTCAGGAAGAATTCTTTGAGATTATTAAGAAAGTCTTTAGTTTCTTAGAGAATTATGGGAAACTTGGGGTAAATAATATAATAGATACTGCAAAGATACTATCTCTTAGTCAGGAAGTTTCTCCTTTTATGGATAAAATCTTTGTATCAGTAAATTATAGTGAAAATATTGAAGAGAATATAGTTCTCTGGTTCTTTGATGGAGAAAGAAGTCTTTCCGAAATAAGAGAGATTTTACCTTTTGGAGAGCTCAGATCTCTTCAAATAATAAAATCCCTTTTAGATAAGAAGTTGATATTATCATTAGGGGATAATGCTAAATTAGATATTTTGAACTCATTTTTTATTTTCTGGCAAAGAATGCTGAATAGATTTGAAAAGGAAGGCTTAGAAGATGAATTTAGGAAAGAATGGGATAATTTTATTAAGAATAGTACTTCAGAAGTAAAACATTTCTTTTCTCATCTTACCTTTGAAAAGAAACAAAATTTCCCATATTTTTATAGAAATATTGCAAAATACTATGAAGGTGATCTTAGAGATTTTGTAAAAGAAGCTGTGGAGAATATCACAGAGATTGGGAAAAAGTATTCAAAAGATCGTAAATTAGATGAGTATGTAAAACAAGTATTAGATGAGCTAAATTCTTAATATATTTTCCACTCTTTTTGAAATAATGGTAAAATTACTTTATCGTGGAAAGTACAGAGAAGAAAAATTTTTTAAAGCTTGTGTTCTTTACAAGTCTGGGAGGAGTAGGATTTTCCTTTTTCCAGGCTTTTAAAAGTTTTTCTTTAATTTTTTTAATCAGTAAGTTCCTTACTTCAAAAACTGAAATAGGTTTTTTACTTTCGCTGGGAAGCTTTGTTGGAATTGTTATACCTCCAGTTATTGGATACATCTCTGATAGATTAAAGTGGATTTTAAAGGGAAGAAAAATAATAATAATATTTTCTCTCCTTATCTTGGCAATTCTTTTTAATAGATTTGAAAAAATAAATTCTTCACAGGAGCTTTATCTTTTTCTTACTCTCATTTATATATTTTTCTATGCTGGTTTTTCTCCATATCAATCTCTTGTTCCAGATCTTTTTCCTAAGGGTATGCTTGCGAGTGCTACAGGCATTATAAATTTCATATCTCAAGCTTTTCAGGGTGTATATATTTTTATTGTGGTTATTGCTCATGCTTCTAATCTGACTTTTAAACTTATCATATGGGGATTCTTAATTTCCATTATATTCCTTTTATTTATCTCTGAGAAAAATGAAGGAGAAGAAAGAAATAAAAATACTATAGATCTTAATTTTTTTCATAATAAATTATGGATTAAGCTATTTCTTCTCCAATTTTTTGTATGGTACGGGATTTCTTCTGTAAGCTCATTCCTTCTTTTATTTTTTCAAGACGCATTGTCAGCTTCTTTAAGTGATTATATGGTAGTACTTGCTATTTATGGTATAATAACTGCTTTAAGTACTTTTGGAGCAGGCTTTCTTGCCGATAGATTTTCAAAGGAAAAAATTTCTGCTCTCTCATTGGGACTTTTAGGCATTAGTAGTTTTATGTATTCTCAAACTTATAGAATTCAGCATGCTCTTTTTTCTTCTATTCTTTATGGGGTAAGTCTTGGATCTTTATCGGTGGTACCTTATAGTCTCATATTAAGTTATATTCCCAAGGATAAGGCAGGAAGTTTTGTGGGAGTTAATACATTAGTTATTTCTATATCTCAGGTTATTGCCTATTTTACTTCTGGTTTGCTTATAGATTTAGGTGGGTATAGATTAAATTTTCTCCAGGGATTGGTTGCTGCAATTTTAGGTTTAATATTGATGAGGAGTATGAATAATCAAAAATAATTTTAAAAGTATCCTCTTATAGAGCTTTTTATTTCTTCATTCCATTTTGCTAATATTTCCTTAGGATAAGGTTTTTCTTCTCTCAATTTATAGCTTAATGTTTTCTCAGGTCTAAAATCTTGTAAAAAATATGGAAGATCTCCTATAATTTCTCTAATATTTATGAGATCATTTTCTTCTACAATTTTAGGCACTACAGTGGTTCTTACTTCAAAAGGTGTAGATGATTCTTTTAAGATTTTTAGAGATTCCAATAAATTCTTAACGTGTTTCTGGGCATCTTTTTCGCTTAATCCTGTAGCAATAAAATATTTTTTAAGAGAAGTTTTAAAATCTAATGCCACGTAATCTATTAATTTCCCCTTTATCAGTTCAATAAGCATTTTTGGATTTGAGCCATTAGTATCTAATTTTATAGACAGTCTTTTTCTTTTTAGTTTAAAAAGAAAGGAGGGAAGATCCTCTTGTATAGTAGGCTCCCCTCCTGTTATTACTACACCTTGGATTAATTTTCTTCTTCTTTCAATCTCTTCTATTATAAATTCTTCGGAATAAGTTCCTTTTTTCCTCGTGGATACAAGCTCAGGGTTGTGGCAAAAAGGACATCTAAAATTACAGCCCTGAGTAAAGACCACAAGGCTTGTTTTTCCTGGATAATCAATAAGGCTAAACCCCAGGTAACCTGAGATTTTCAATTTTTCTCGTCTCCTTTAAAGCTAATACAAAAGGTTTTCTCATTTTAAACTCTTCCTGTTTACCCTTATTCCAACTCTTTATGGGGCGATAGTATCCTACAACCCTTGAATATATCTCTGTCTCTTTTCCACAAGATGGACATTTCTCATGGTTTCCACGAATATATCCATGCTCTGGACAGATACTAAAAGTAGGAGTAAGAGTAAAATAAGGTAGTCTGTAATTACTTGTTATTAATTTTACTGCTTCTTTTACATTCGCTATATCCTCTAATGCTTCTCCTAAGAAAATATGAAGTACCGTGCCACCGGTATATAAACTTTGAAGCTCATCTTGGTGTTCTAATACTTCAAAGGGGTCTGCTGAATAATCTACAGGTGGTTGAGTAGAATTAGTATAGAATGGCTCATCTTTTCCAGATGTATATATGTCAGGAAATTTTGATTTATCTATTCTTGCAAGTCTATAAGATGTACCTTCACCAGGTGTTGCCTCCAGATTATACAAATTATTAGTTTCTTTCTGATATTCTAAAAGTTTCTCTCTCATGAACTTTAATACTTTTATGGCAAATTCTCTTCCTGTGGAAGTTTCAATGCCCTCTCCTAAAAGATTCATACATGCCTCATGCATACCTATAATGCCTATTGTTGCAAAATGATTTCCCCAGTATTGTCCTGTGAACTCATATACTTCAGATAGATAATATTTAGAATAAGGATATAAGTCCTTATGAGTGAGATCTTCTATTACTCCTCTTTTTATCTCAAGGCTTTCTTTTGCAAGGTCCATGAGATGGGAAAGTCTTTCAAGGAATTCATCTTCATTTTCAGAAAGATATCCTAATCTGGATAGGTTGATTGTAACTACACCTATACTTCCTGTAAGTGGGTTTGCTCCAAAAAGACCTCCACCTCTATGCCTAAGTTCCTCCACATTTTTACCTGAAGTTTCTAAACTAAAACTAAGAGCTTTTTGCCTTATCAATGAATTATCTAATCTTAATCTGCAGCACATACTTCTTACATCAGAAGGATCCATATCTGAGTTTACAAAGTTAGAGAAATATGGAGTCCCATATTTTGCTGTCATCTCCCAGATTTTAGTGAGATTTGCTTTTTCCCATGGAAAATCTTTTGTGATGCTGTAAGTGGGAATTGGGAATGTAAATATTCTTCCATTAGCATCTCCTTCAATCATAACTTCTGCAAAGGCTTCATTGAGAAGGTCCATTTCTCTCTGAAATTCAGAGTATGTTACATCTTTTCTTTCCCCACCGATAATGACCTTTTTATCCTTTAAGTCGTTAGGAACTACAAGGTCAAAGCTTAGATTTGTAAAGGGAGTTTGGAATCCTGTTCTTGTGGGAATATTTAAGTTGAATATAAATTCTTGTATAGCTTGTTTTACTTCGTTATAAGTAAGATCATCATAGGCTATAAAGGGTGCTAAAAAAGTATCAAAATTAGAGAACGCTATAGCTCCTGCGGCTTCTCCCTGAAGGGTAAACATGAAATTTACAATCTGTCCTAAGGCTGTCCTAAAATGTTTTGCAGGTTTACTTGCTATCTTTCCTTCTACCCCTCTAAACCCTTTTAAAAGTAAACTTTCAAGATCCCAGCCCACACAGTATACTGATAAAGAGCCTAAATCATGGATATGAAAGTCTCCGTTTTGATGTGCCTTTGCAATTTCTGGAGGGTAGATCTCTTCAAGCCAGTATCTGGCAATAAGAGATGAGTAAAGATAATAGTTTAAGCCTTGGAGAGAGTAACTCATATTAGAATTTTCATTTACTCTCCAGTCCTTTTGATTTAAATATTCTTTTATAAGATCATTTAGGCCGCTTTTCATACTTCTACACCTCCCCTAAACAATTTACTCTTTTTTCATTTGAGATAATAAGTTTGTAAACTCTTCCAGAGAGCTAAACTCTTGATATACAGAAGCAAATCTTATATATGCTACTGCATCCAAATTTTTTAGCTTTTCAAGGACCTTCTCCCCTATTTCTTTTGAGGTTATCTCGCCTACTCCTTGTTTTTTAATATCCCCTATAATCTCATCAATTATTGTCTCTAATTTTTCACTTTCAATATTTCTTTTCACTACAGCTCTTTGTAATCCTGCAAGGAGTTTATTCCTATCAAATGGCTCTCTTCTTCCGTCTTTTTTTATTACCATTATAGGTTTTTCTTCAATTCTCTCATAGGTTGTAAATCTCTCTTTGCAATTGAGACATTGTCTTCTTCTTCTAACAACTTTCTGTTCTTCAATCTCTCTTGTATCAATCACAAGAGTCTCTTCATATCCACAAAAAGGACACTTCAAATTAAAACACCCCACTAAATATTGTGGTTATAATTATAACATACCTCAATATATAGTAAAGGGGAAATGACAATAAAAAAGGGAAGGATTTAAATCCTTCCCCTAAAATTATGTATAAATAGAATTTATTTTAGAATTTACTTGTGATTTTCAGCTAAGATTAATTCAAGTTCTCCTCTGTGGTTTTCTGGATCAAAATAGCATTCAAGGATTCTATCATGAGGTAATCTTTCTATTCTTTCATTCATAATTTTAAGAACTTTTGTATTAATCTCTATGGCTTTTAATACAGGTATTCTTTCTGGGTTTATATCTATACCAAAATACCCTTGATATCCTATCATCTTTAAAGTATATAGGAGTGATTCTGTAGCATCCCAATCTACTACTCCGATATCTAAATCTTGGTCATAGTTTCCAAGGGGTTGACTGTTCCAGTGAGTATGGAATAATCTTCCCTCTCTTGCAACTCTTGCATAAGCATATGGTAAATCTTCAAATCCCATTCTCACATGTCCAACCTCAGGGTTGAGACCTGCTAATGCATGTCCTTCTTGTAAAATTTTTAAATTCTCTGGATTTTTCAGCCTTGCTTCAATATCCTTTACTGCTAAAATTCCATCTGCAGTAGTCCTATAAATATTATTTGGCGCAGGTTCATATGGTTTTGGCTCTATAGCTACTTGTACTCCTGGTACCTCATCCATAGCTTGAGCTACTAATTCTTCAAAGGTGTCCCACATATGGTAGTATGGATGTCCGTAGGAATAAGTATATCCATCAATTCCCGGCCAAATTATACATACATCTGCGTTAGCTTCTTTTACGAGTTTTAATCCACCGACTAATCTTTCATAGGCTATTTTACGATATTTTTCATATGGATTTGAAAGAGAGCCAAATTCAAAGGTTCTATCGTAGAATAAACTTAGAGGTACTGCAACAAGTCTTATTCCTGCTTCTTTTTCTAATTTTTTATACAGGTGTAAATTTTCTTCATTAACCTCACTGGGATAATGAGCTTCTATTCCCTTTACCCCAAATTTTGCCATCTCCGCTGCTATTTCTATTCTTTCAGGAATACTTGTAGGATCTGTATAAGCGTCATGGAATCTTCCACCTGCAGGTGAAAAATACCAAATTCCTACAGAAACTTTCAAATCTAATTTAAAAGTTTGAAGATGCTTTAAAAGCTCCTCTTTATTTCTTCTGATTTTTTGGGAGCGATGATCTACAAAAGGCATATTAAGACCTCCTTTATTTGATTTTTAGAATATTTTACAACAATATCTATTTATAAGCAATCGTTTTAATAAAGGAAAAATTTAGAGCCATTTCAAATCAAAGATGGCGGAGAGGGCGGGATTCGAACCCACGAGACTGTTTTACAGCCTACTCGCTTTCGAGGCGAGCGCCTTCATCCACTCGGCCACCTCTCCAAGGATATTTTAACATAGAAATTTTAAACGGAATTTTATGATGCTAATAAGGATTATTTAAAAAATGAAGCAATCGGGAGTATAGAAGAAATGTAAAAGATTAAATAACATTTAATGTGGTAGATAAGAAAATGGACGTAGAATTATAGTTGCTTTTTAATTCTTGGTCCTTGAGGTGTATCTTCAATGATATAACCTCTATTTTGTATCTCTTCTCTTATTCTATCTGCACCCTTCCAATTCTTTTCTTTTCTTGCCTTTTCTCTTTCTTCTATGAGTTCCCAGATTTCTTCTGGGACTTCTATTTTGATCTCAGGAGGGTTATCTAAGGAAAGTCCTAAAACTTTATCAAATTGTAGTAACGTTGCTCTTTTTACTTCTGGAGAGACGGTATTATCTCTTATAAGTTCCCATGCAATAGATAGGGCTTTAGGCATATCAAGATTATCATTTATAGCCATATGGAATCTTTCTTCGTATTCCTTATGGAAGTCCACATCTTTCTTAGGATATCTTTTTATATTTTCATACAATCTGTTTAAGGCTCTCTGGGCACCTTCTAAGGCAGACCATGTAAATCTTAGTGGAGATCTATAGTGGGCATTAAGACAAAAATATCTATAGGAGAGTGGATTATAACCCTTTTCTTCCAAATCAGAGAGAGTTAAAAAATTTCCTTCTGATTTTGCCATTCTTTTCTCTCCCATTACTAAAAACTCTCCGTGAAGCCAATATTTTGCCATAGGTTTATCATAAGCTGCTTCTGATTGAGCAATCTCATTAGTATGGTGGATAGGAATATGATCTACTCCTCCACAGTGTATATCAAAAGGTTGTCCTAAATATTTTGTGGACATTACAGAGCATTCAATATGCCATCCAGGAAATCCTGTCCCCCATGGAGAATCCCATTCCATTTGTCTCTTTACATCCTTAGGAGAGAATTTCCATAGAGCAAAATCATTAGGATTTCTTTTTTCAGGGTTAAATTCTACTCTTGCGCCAGGAAGAAGATCCTCCACATCTTGCCCTGCTAAATTCCCATAATCAGTAAACTTAGATGTATCAAAATAGATGCCATCAGAGATTCTATAAGTATAGCCTTTTGCTTCTAAGATTTTTATGAACTCTATGAAATCAGAAATATGTTCTGTAGCCTTACAAATTATAGTTGGCTCTAAGATATTTAGCCTTTCTATGTCTCTGAAGAAAGCTTGAGTATAGAATTCTGCAATTTCCCAGGCACTTCTTCTCTCTTTTTGAGCTTCTCTTTCTATCTTATCTTCTCCTTCATCGGCATCAGAGGTGAGATGTCCCACATCAGTAATATTCATCACATGTTTTACAATAAAGCCATTGTATATTAATACTCTTTTTAATATATCTTCAAATATGTAAGTTCTAAGATTACCAATGTGGGCATAATTATATACTGTGGGGCCACAAGTATATATTCCCACATATGGTGGATTTATTGGTTCAAATTTTTCTTTCTTCCTTGTTAATGTATTGTAAAGAAAAAGATCCATAGTGGATAAGATTATATCATAAAAAGATGCTTTTTTTCAAAAAGTTAAAATGGTAACATTTTAGGAAGGAGGTAAACATATGAAACTTTTTATCAGATATTCTTTAAGAGATGATTTAAAGAAAAAGATACTGAGTACTAAGGAGAGTATTGAAATTACAGAAGATATTACTGAAGCCGAAATTTTTTTAGGATGGTATATATCAAGAGAGGAGTTTTTAAAAGCAAAAAATTTAAAGTGGATTCAGTCTACTTCTGCAGGTATAGATAATATTTTGTATCCTGAAGTTATAAATTCTGATGTGATAATAACTACAGCCAGTGGCGTACATCCAAAACCTATAGCAGAGCATGTTTTTGGCTTAATTTTATGCTGGACCAGGAGGATAAATATTGCTTTTAAAGGAAAGTTAGAAAAAAGATGGGAAAAAGACAATATTAATCTTTGTGATGAGCTTACTGGAAAAGTTATGGGGATATTGGGATATGGTAAGATAGGGCAAGAAATTGGAAGAATAGCGAAATGTTTTGGAATGAAGGTTATAGGAGTTAAAAAGGATATACAAGACTCAGATTTAAATGTTATTCCTGATGAACTTTATCCCTATTCAAAAGTTTCCGAAGTTTTGAGGATATCCGATATTTTAGTGTTAGCTTTGCCTTTAGCTCCTGAAACAAGAGATTTTATTGGGGAGGAAGAGTTAAAAATTATGAAGAAAGACGCCATCTTAGTAAATATAGGAAGGGGAAAAACTATAGATGAAAAAGCACTTATTAAAGCTTTAAAAGAGAGCTGGATCCAAGCTGCACTCCTTGATGTCTTTTATGAAGAGCCTTTACCTTTTGATAGTCCCCTATGGAATCTTGAAAATGTGATAATTACTCCTCATATTGCAGGGATGACTCCATATTACGATGAGAGAATGGTTGATATATTTGTTTCTAATTTGAGGGTATATCCAGATATAAGTAAAATGATAAATGTAGTTGATAAAAAGTTAGGCTATTAGGATAAATAGTAATTAGGGGGGATAAAATCCCCCCTTGGATACTTATTCTTCTTCCTTTTTCTCTGTCTTCTCTTTCTTTTCAGAAAGCACTGTTTTTAACTCTGAGTACCCAAAAATAGCGAGAATTATTCCAAGGAATACTAAGAAAATTGGGACTCCAGCCATTAGTGCTTTAACAAAATATGACCACCAAGCTACTAATCCCCATATGCCTAATGCAACACATACAATCCCCAAAAGAATAATAAGAATTTTGCTAACCAAAAGATTCACCTCCATTTCAAAAAATTTAAAACTAACCTAATTATAACCTATTTATTAACTTTTTGTCAGTTTTGGAAGTATTTCGTAGAGATCTTTTAAGGTTCCATTTAAATCAGGTCTTAGATCTTCCTTCCCATAATTTATTAATTGACTCTCAGTTACAAGAAATGTAGTTATTCCTAATCTCCCTGCTGGTAAATCTTCTTCTACATCGTTTCCTACCATAATTGCTTTCTCTGGCTTTTCCTCTATTTTTTCTAAGATTTCTTTATAGTATTCTGGGAATGGTTTACAGGCATGCATTATCTCCATAGAAGTTATTAAATGAAAGGGAAATTCAGAAAGACCCGCCCAAGAAAGTCTCTCCTTAATTGCTATGAGAGGAAATACAGGGTTAGTTGCTATTATGACTTTTAGACCTAAGTCAAAAGAACGTTGAACAATCTCTCTTGCATATGGATGAGGCTTAACATTTCCAAGATCTTTTATCTTAGGAAATATATTTAGGTAAAAATTATTGAAAAATTCATTAAAATCTTTTCTACTTCTCTCTGTTAATCTCTCAAATTCTCCCCAGAAGACTTCTTCATTGCTTTTAGGACCCCTGTTCTGCATCATTTTTTTTACTGCTTCTTGTAAGCTTTGAAAAAGTAAATTTGCATCTCCTAAATTTTTCTTCTTAAACTCTTCCATTAAAAGAGAAAAGTAACATTTGATAAAAGTATCTGTATCATTTAAAAGTAAGGTACCATCAAGATCAAAAAGGATTGCGTTAAACATACTTTCACCTCTTTCATTTTAAAATTATCAATTTTTGTCCTTTTTTCCATATCCATCTTCCTACGCCATAGACAATAGGAAGTATTAATATGGAAAGATATGCCTTGTGAGATAAAATTAAAAAGTCATAAAGCCCATGCCAGAAGATAGGATATGTTAACGCTTGGATCAAGTATTTCTCTGGGTGATAACTGAATTTTGCAAGTCCAAAAGCATATCCCATAAATAATGCAAAAATAAAATGAGCAGGAACAGCAAGAAAAGCTCTTAAAACTCCTGTTATAAAACCATCTGCAGATACATAGAGGATATTTTCAAGAGTAGCAAATCCTAATCCTACCATAACTGAATATACAATTCCATCAAAGGGTTCGTCAAATTCTTCTTTTGGATATAAATATTTATATATAACAAGATATTTAGCTCCCTCTTCAACAAGAGCTATCCCTATAAGAGCGTATATAAAAGTAGAGATGAGATCTTTGCCAAGGGGTATAAGATTTAGTGACTCTATAACAAATTCAAGAAAGGCAGCTGGAAAAGAAATAATCATGCCCAGTAAAAAAGCATAAAAAATTAGAAGGGATGGCTCTTTATTCCATCTATCTTTACTATATACATACCATCCCAATGCTATTCCCGGAGCTATGGCAATAATCAGTATATCCATGCTATGAATTAGTATATTATATAAGGGAAAGAAAAGCCATACCTATGAATTTGAAGAGATTAAAACTTGACAAATTTAGTCTCTATCTTTTACACTATTTAATAAGGTAATTTAGATGTTTCTATTTAAACTTTGGAGAGTAGGAGGGGCAAATGGCAACTCGTGAAGAAATCTTAAAACATTTTTCTAAAGATCCTGATTATATTATAGAGATCCTTCATGCTCTTCAGGATAATAATCTCTACAACTATCTTACTCCAGAGGATATTAAGGCATGTGCAGATTATTTAGAACTTCCTTTAAGTTATGTAGAAGGAGTTGCTTCCTTTTATTCCATGTTTAGCCTACGACCGAGAGGTAGATTTATTATAAGGTTATGTGATTCTCCTCCTTGTCATCTTGTTGGTTCGGAATCTCTTTTGGAATATCTTCAGGGAAAGCTAAAAGTTAAAGTAGGAGAAACTACTTTTGATAGGGTATTTACTCTGGAGCTTACCAGTTGTCTTGGGGTTTGTGCGGTAGCTCCAGCTATGATGGTAAATGAAGAGGTATATGGAAATCTTACACTTGAGAAAGTGGATGAAATTCTTGAAAAGAAGAGGGGGAGCTTATGAGTATTCTAAGAAGTCATGTTTTAATTTCTATAGATGCTAATACTCTTCTTTATGGTGCAAAAGCAGTAGAAGAAGCTTTAATAGAAGAGCTTAAAGAAAGAGGACTTGATAAAGAAGTGGGAGTTATAGAGACAGGTCCGTTGGGAATTATTGGAAAAGGTGTGGTGATGGTAGTTTACCCTGAGGGAGTATATTATGGAAATGTAAGAGTTGAGGATATTCCCGAGCTTGTGGAAGAACATTTTATGAAGGGACGTCCATTGAAGAGATTGATGCTGGATGTAGCTTCTACTCCTACTCTAATTACTCGTGAGGAGATGGGACTTACTAAAAAACAGGTAAGGATTGTGTTGAAAAACAGTGGAGTTATTAATCCTGAAAGTATAGAGGAGTATATCGCTTCTGATGGTTTTGAAGGACTTACAAAAGTCCTTATGGAAATGACACCAGAGGATGTTATAAAAACTGTTAAAGATTCTGGACTCAGAGGGAGAGGTGGTGCAGGTTTTCCTGCAGGATTAAAATGGGAGCTTGCTTATAAGGTTCCCTCTGACGAGAAATATGTAGTGTGTAATGCAGATGAGGGAGAGCCAGGAACCTTTAAAGATAGACTTATATTAGAAGGTGATCCTTATAGAATTGTAGAAGCAATGACTATTGCTGGTTATGCAATAGGATCCAAAAAGGGATTTGTTTACATAAGAGGAGAATATGAACTTTCTATTGAAAGAATGCAAAATGCTATAAATGTTGCAAAAGAATATGGACTTCTGGGAGAGCATATTTTGGGGACTGATTTTTCCTTTGATATTGAAGTAAGAAAAGGTGCTGGAGCATATGTCTGTGGTGAAGAAACTGCACTTATTGAATCTTTAGAAGGGAAAAGAGGTATTCCAAGAATAAAACCTCCTTATCCTGTATCTTATGGATTAAGGAGTAGTCCTACGGTAGTTAACAATGTAGAGACTCTTGCAAATGTTCCCGACATTATTAGAAATGGGGCAGAGTGGTTCAGACAATTTGGTACTGAAAAATGTTCAGGAACAAAAGTTTATACTATTTTAGGAGATGTAATGAATGCAGGCTTAATTGAAGTGGAGATGGGGACTCCATTGAGAGATATTATTTTCCAGTATGGAGGAGGAATAAAAGAAGGTAAGCATTTTAAGTGTGCTTTAGTGGGTGGTGCTGCTGGGGCATTTTTAGGGGAAGAGATGCTGGATGTTCATATGGATTTTGAAAGTTTAAAGGAGTATAAGGCAGTCTTAGGATCTGGCGCAATTCTTGTAATGAGTGAGAATAGTTGTATAGTGGATATGTTGAAGAGTGTTCTTAGATTTTTTGAACATGAAGCTTGTGGAAGGTGTACCCCTTGTAGAGTAGGGACTGTAAGGCTTGTAGAGATAATAAATAAGTTTGCAAGTTTAGAAGGTACAGAAAAAGACATAGAAGAAATGGTAAATATAAGCCTTGTTATGAGAGATGCTTCCTTCTGCCCATTAGGACAGTCTGTCTATCTTCCTGTAACATCTGCAGTTAAATACTTTAGAGATGAATTTATAGATCATTTTGAAAATAAGAGATGTGTCTCAGGAAGATGTAAACCTAAGAAGATTTTAGTTTGAGTAAAGCCCCCTTAATTTTTAAGGGGGCTAATTTTTTTTATATATCTATTCCAATTGCTTTCTTAACTACTAAACCAATGATAAAGCTAATGAAGGATACTGAGAATATTATTATTATCATTTCTAAAAATCTCTTTTTAAAATCTAAATCCTTTGCTACTGAGATGTAATAGTTAAAAACAAGTACTAAGAGAGATGAAAATAAAAGGCAAAAGACTAATGCTAAGACATAATTTTGAGTAAGAAAATAAGGTAAAATTAATACTATTACTGCCATAATGTATGTTAAACCCGTGATAAGTGCTGCTTTTAAAGGATTTCTATCACCCTCCTCTGCTTTTACAGATAAATACTCAGAGCATGCCATAGATAGAGCTGCTGCTATTCCTGTAATAAGTCCTGATAAAGATATAAGTTTTGTGTTTTGAAAAGCAAAAGTAAGTCCAGCTAATGTTCCTGTAAGCTCTACTAAAGCATCACTTAAGCCAAGCACCATAGAACCCACATAGTTTAGCCTCTCTTCATTTAATAAGCTTAATAGTTTTTGCTCATGTTTCTCTTCATCTTCTAAGATTTTCTTTATCTCTGGGAAAGAGTTGATAATAGAAGAGTAACCTTTTATAGCGTTATCTTCTCCTGTCTCCATGAGTTTAAGAATAAAAGTGAATCCGAAGATTTTTTCTAAAAAAAGATAAATAAAGATTTTGAATTTATTGGGGGTGATATCTTTATTGGATAAATTTTTTAAAACATTGTAATGTTTTAACTCATCTGCGGCAATCTCGTCAAAAATCTTTTTATTTTCCTTGTCTTTTTCCCATGAAGATAGTTTTTTATAAATAAAATGTTCAGTTATTTCATTCCGTTGCATGATTTCTAAAATTTTAGTTTCTTCTTTCATTTTTTCACCTCCTAAGAGTTAAATATAGCACATTTTAATTTTTTACTTTGACTGTAAATTTTCCTTTTCGGCTATTTTTAAAGTTTTGCACAATTTTACTATCTTAAACAAGAAGTTGACGATATGGCTTAAAAATAATATAATTTCTCAGCAAAAATTTATTTTGTTTTGGGGGTAAAAAGTATTGAGACCCGTAAATATAAAAAATATGCGAATCACCAATATATCTTTGGTGCTTGATACTATCCGTAGAATGGGACCTATTTCTCGGTATGATATTTCTAAGGTAACAAAATTAAGCCCTTCTGCTGTGTCAAATATTGTAGAGAACTTGGTAAATATAGGTATAGTAAAAGAATCACCTGCTCAGCTTACAAAAGTAGGAAGACGACCAATAGAGCTGACTTTAAATGAATCAGGATATTATCCTATAGGAATAGAGATTGAAAAGGATAAAATAACAGGAATATTAATGGCTCTTTCTGGAAAAATTTTAAGGAAAGAAATTATTAATCTCAATACTACTGATGAAAATATTATACTAAGTGCGGTGGTAGATATTTATCGCAACCTTATTGATGGTATTAAAAAAGAAGAAATTATTGGATTAGGAGTTGCAGTTCCTGGAACTATTAATAGGAAAGAGGGTATATGTATTTCTTCCCCTAATCTTGGATGGAAGAATGTAGTGGTAAAAGATTTTCTTTTAAAATATATAAAGAATGTACCTATCTTTATAGAGCATATTGTAAAAGCAGTGACTTATGGAGAACTTTGGTATGGAGCTGGTATAGGTAAAGACAATATTATCTGTATTAGAGTTGGTAGTGGCGTAAGTGCTGGATTAATCCTTGATGGAAAACTTTATAGGGGACCCGATGATAGGGCAGGAGAATTTGGACATACTATTGTAGAGAAAGATGGTAAAAAATGTAAATGTGGAAGTTATGGATGTCTTGAAAGCTATGTATCAACCCAAGTGCTATTTGAGAAGGTAGCTGAAGGAGTACAGAAAAATGCTTATACAAGGGTAACCTTGGAAAATAAAAGTAAAGATGAACTTTTAGATATGATTATTGATGCTGGTAGATCTGGAGATAGATTTATTTTAAATATATTTGAGGAGATGGGCACCTATCTTGGAATAGGTATTGCAAATCTTATAAATCTTCTTAATCCTGATATTGTGATTATTGCTGGAGGACTTTCAAAGGCAGAAGAACTTATTTTGGAACCTGTAAAAAGAGTAGTAAATTTACATGCTTTTCCACCTGTGCCTGAGATTATAACTACAAAACTTGGGGGACTTACCTGTCCTATAGGAGCTGCTGCAGAGGTTATAGAGAATACCCTCTTAAAGAAGGTCTTTGAGGGTGAGGAGAAGGATATTTTCTAAGATTTTTTGATAAGAAAAGAAAAAAAGAAAACTACAGTTAATACAAGGACTGTGGTAGAACCAGCAGGAAGATTAAAATAATAAGATAAAATTAAACCAGAAAAGATAGAGAATATATTTAGAAAGATGTTAAGAAGGATTAGTTTTTTAAAGTCTTTTACAAAAGGAAGAAGAGTTGCGGTAGGAATAATCAAAAGAGCAGAAGAGAGGATAACTCCTACAAGTTTACTTATAAGTACTATAGCTATACCAGTTAATGTTAAGATGAATTCTTCCAGTTTAAATGTATTTATCCCTGAAATCTCGGCAGATGTTTGATCAAATATAAGATAAATTATTTTCCAATAGTTTTTTACAAAAAAGATGATTAGAAATATTGAAAAAATAAAAGTTATGATTAAGTCAACCTCATTTATTGCTAAGATATTTCCAAAAAGAAAGCTAAAAAGATCAACAGTATAACCCTTATGTAGGCTTAAAAGCAATGCCCCAAGTGCCATAGACGAAGAAAAATATATACTGATAGGTACATCTTGTTTGAGTCCCGCCTTTTTTACTATGTAAGGCATAGTCCATATCATAAGAAGGGTAAAAATTATACCTGTTATGGTCGTGTTTATTCCAAGTAGATAACCTATAGCAAGCCCTCCAAATGCAGCGTGGCTGATACCAGCCCCCATAAAGCTTATTCCTCTTAAAAGAAGATAAATACCCATGATAGAGGATATAATACTTAAAAAAATTCCTGCTAAAAAAGCTCTTTGCATAAAGGAGTAACTTAATATATCCAAGTTTTCAATCCTCCTTATGGGTTAAGAATAAAAATTCTTCGCCGTACAACTCTTTTAATATATTATAGGTCTTAATATCGTCAGGACATCCATGAAGGTATATTTTCTTATTCATACATGCAATTTTCTTAGCTTTGTTAGTTATTATACCTACATCATGAGATACAAGAAGAATAGTTATCCCCTTTGAGTTTAGTGTTTCTAATAAGCTATAGAACTTATTTTGAATCTTTATATCAATCCCTACGGTTGGCTCATCTAAAAGGAGAATTTTGGGCTCTTGGGTGATAGCTTTTGCTATAAGTACCCTTTGCTGTTCTCCCCCAGAAAGTTCACTGAAAATATTATTTGTATATGTTTCTATCTCTAATTCTTCCATTACTTTTTCTATGACATTAAAGTCTTCCTTAGTAAGTTTTTTCCAATCTTTGAAAACCTTCCTTCCTAAAGCTACGATCTCCCGTACTTTTAGAGGAAGGTATTTCTCAAGATCTGGTTTTTGTGCTACATATCCTAACCATTTCCTTTCTTCTTTAAGTTGGGTAGAATTTTTACCAAAGACTTTTACTTCTCCTGAAGTGGGTTTTAAAAGTCCCACAATTATTTTAAAAAGGGTTGACTTTCCCCCACCATTAGGACCTATTATTCCTAAGAATTCTCCTTCCTCTACTTCTAAGTTAATATTCTCTAATATGGGAATATGGTTATAGCTGAAGTATAGGTTTTTTATCTCAATGATTTTGTTCATAAAACACCTGCTTTAAAATAGATAAATTTTCCTTTATTAATTCAAAGTAATCTTTATTATAACCGATAGGATCCAGATTTATAATTTTAACTCCTGTCTCCTTCTGAATAATATTTAAAATAGGAGGATCTGAAAATGGTTCTTTAAATATAGCTTTTATATGAGACTTCCTTATAAGTTGAATAATCTCTGCAATCTTCTTTGGAGATGGTTCTTTTCCCTCCCCTTCTTCAATATATGTAATTACTTTTATATTATATCTTTTAAAAAAGTAGTACCAAGATGGATGATAAGCTATCACTTCTTTTTTAGGAAAGTTAGATAGTTCTTTTTTTATGTAAAGATCAAGTTGATCAATCTTCTTATTATAGTTTTTAAGATTATTTTCATAATAGACTCTATTTGTAGGATCTAAGGATATTAATTTAAGAGATATATTCTTGGCAATCTCTTTTGTCAGGATGGGATCAAGCCATACATGTGGATTTTCATTATCCAGCTTTATGTTTTCTATAACCTTTATAAAATTCTTCTTTATAATTAATTTTTCAGCCCATAGATCCACATCTCCACCATTCAGTATTACAAACTGTGACCTTTCAATGTCTTTCATGGTTTGTGGGGTAGGTTCAAAGATATGAGGATTGAAATTTCCCTTTAAGAGAGTTACTACATCCCATTCTTTTCCTACAATATATTTTGTTATACTCTCAAGAGGAGGAATAGAAACTGCTATAGTTCTTTTTTCTCCCACCGATAGGGTTAATGTAAAGATTATTAGAATGAATATTAGGAGTATTTTTTTCATTTTTATCCTCCTTTAGATAATTCAGTTTATAAAAATTATAGCTTTTAAATTTTTAAGTATAAAGAATTTTTTTATGGTAGAATTAGTAATGGTATCTTACTAAATGGGAGAGAAAATATGAGAAAAGGAAGAACCCCAGAGTATATAGGAAACTATAATAAGAATTTAATACTTGTATACTTCTAAAAATAGGTCTAAATTTTCAGAGATTGTGGAGAAACTTTTTGAGAAAAATTTGTTTTAGAACCTTGGGAATGTAGAGATGGAAAGAAGAAGATATTAGAGGATATCTTTGAAAATAAGTTTTTATAAGGAGGTTTTAAAATGAAAGTTTCTGTTATTGGAGGAGGAAGTACCTATACTCCAGAATTAATTGAGGGTTTTTTTGATATTTGGGATAAGGTTAAACCTCTAAAGATTACTCTTTTGGATATAAATTATGAAAGATTAAGTATTGTCTACGATTTTCTCTTAAGAATGATAAAAAGGGCTGGTGCAGAGATTGAACTTGAGATGAGTACTGATTTAGAGGAAGCATTAAAAGATGCTGACTTTGTTATTAATCAGATAAGAGTTGGAGGTAATCAGGCACGTCTTTTAGACGAAACTGTTCCTTTAAAGTATGGGGTATTAGGTCAAGAAACTACAGGAGCTGGTGGTTTTGCGAATGCTCTTAGAACTATCCCTGTGGTGTATGGGATAGCAAAGAAGATAGAAGAAGTTTGTCCTTCTGCCTGGCTTATTAATTTCACAAATCCTTCTGGAATTATTACTGAGATGCTTTTAAAGTATACAAAAGTTAAATCTATTGGACTTTGTAATGTTCCTATAAACTTTCAAAAACTTTTTGCAGACCTGGCAGAAGTCTCTCCAGAAGATGTTTTCCTTGATTACTTTGGATTGAATCATCTGAGCTTTGTAAGAAAAGTTTTTGTGAAAGGTGAGGATAGAACTAAGGAATTATTTTTGAAAGTTAGAGAAAGAATTTCTGACGAAGAAAGGATGATTCTTGATAATGTTAATATGTTTCCTAACTATTATTTGGGGTATTTTTACCTGAGAGAAGAAAGAGTGGAAGAAGTAAAGCATAAACCTAAAAGAGCTGAGGAGGTTTTAAAAATTGAATCTGATTTATTGAATCTTTATAAAGATTCTTCCTTGGATAAGAAACCTGAAGAATTAAGCAGGAGAGGAGGAGCTCTTTATTCAAGGGCTGCTGTAAATCTCATATCAGCCCTTTCTGGATTGAAAGAAGGATTTCAGATTATAAATGTGAAAAATGAAGGAGCTATTTCTGATCTTCCCTATGATTCAGTTGTAGAGATTCCAGTTTATCTTCAAAAAGATAGGTTTCACCGTTATGTTATTGGAAAGTTACCAATTTCTGTAAGGGGTACTATTCAATCTGTAAAAACTTATGAGGAACTCACAATAGAAGCGGCTATGGAATCTTCTTACAAAAAAGCTCTTATGGCTCTTACGCAGCATCCTCTTATCTCTTCTATGACACTGGCTAAGAAAATTTTGGATGATTTAATCTCTACTAATAAAGATTACTTCCCTAAACTTATATAGGGAGGAGTAAAAATGAAGTATTTTCTTGGTATAGATGCGGGAGGGACAAAAACAGAGGCTATTATTTTGAATGAGAAATGTGAGATAGTGGGTATTGGAAGATCTGGTCCTGGAAACTATGAAGGAATAGGTATGGAAGATGCAAAGAAAAATTGGATGTTAGCTATAGATAGAGCTAAGGGAGAACATAAAGATATAACTTTTGAATTTGCATGCTTTGGACTTGCTGGTGCAGATTTTCCTGAGGATTTTCAGATGTTAGAAAAAGAAGTAAGATCGTTGAATTTAGTAGAAAATTTCATTATTGAAAATGATGCTTCTATCGCTCTTAGAGCTGGGAATAAAGAGTATTGGGGAGTAATAATAGTAATGGGCACGGGTAATAATGGCTATGGACGTACAAGAGATGGAAGATGGTATAGATATTTTGGTGAAGGATATATTTTTGGAGATTGGGGTGGTGCCTCTTCAGTGGTGGAAGAAATGCTTTTTAGGGCTTTTAGATCATATGATGGAAGAGGGACAAAAACTCTTCTTGAAGATGAGGTATTAAAGTTCTTTGAGGTAAAAGATTATAATGAACTTGCTAAAAAGTTATATTATAACCCTTCAGATTTCTATAAAGCTTTGAATATGGCACCTTTGCTATTTGAGGTAGCAAAGAAAAAAGACAAAGTAGCTTTGGAGATTATTGAGAGGGTTGTTAATGAGACAGTACTCTCAGCCTACAATTTGATGAAAAAATTAGATTTGCTCAATGATGAAACTCCTGTGGTTCTTGCAGGAGGCTTGTATAAGGGAGCGAATTTTCTTCCCGAATATATCCAAGGGAAATTAAGAATGTATGCAGAAAAAAGTAAGGTAGTACTTCTCAAGATACCTCCTGCTGTTGGGGCAGGTTTAATTGCTTACGAATTTTCTGGATATAAAGTTACTGATGAGATATGGGAGTATCTATGGAATTTTGACTATAGCAGTAGAGAATGGTTCTAAAATAAGCTCATTTTCATTTAATATTACATTTCTTAGATATATTATTTCCTGAATGGTATCTTTTAATGAGAAAGTATTTTGTATGCGGTTTAGATTATGAATTACGAGAATTTTTTCATCCCCATAATATCTAATATAGGCTAAAGTTGAATTATCCTTTGTCTTTACCTTCTCAATATCACCTAAGGCTAATGCTTTATGATTTATTCTTGATCTTATTAGCTTTCTATATTGATTAAGTATACTTTTTGGATCTTTATCTAAAGTTTCCACAGAGGTTCCATTATTTGGTAGATTATAAAAAGGTTTTATCCAATAAGTTTGCTCAGGGCTTTTCATATTATCAGTCCATTTAAAAGGTTCTCTTATATATTCATCAGGTTTTGCTCCTTCCATACCAATTTCTTCTCCATAATAAATGAATGGAGTTCCAGGAAGAGTTAAATAGATAGATGCCGCTAAAATTGCTTTATCTATATTTCCCCCAAATCCTGTTTTAACCCTATTTTGATCATGATTTCTCAGAAATATAGCATCAGCAAAATCAGAATTATTTTCTCTAAAAAGATCTCTTTCATAATTAATAAACTCTACAATTCCCAAATCTTTCTGGTTTGCTACAGAGCTTATAATTTTATCTGAGAGGGGAAAATTAAAATTAGAGGGTAGTCCTTTATAATATTCTGCTATAGTAAACTCATTATCCCATACCTCACCTACTAAGTATATATCTGGCTTTATACCTCTTAAATAGCTATAAAACTCTTGCCACCAAGAAATATTTTTATAATTTTCATCATAGATATGTTTTGCAGCATCTAATCTAAAACCATCTACGCCTTTTTCTATCCAAAATTTTGCTATCTTTTTAACCTCTTCTCTTACCTTTGGATTATCAAAGTTTAAATCTGGCATTTCAGACCAGAATAAAGCGTAATAGTAGCCCGTAGGCTTTTGATACCATAGATTTACAGGACCTTTATCTGGTTTTTGTGTACTCCAGACATAATAATCTCGGTATGGAGATGTATAAGAAGAGGATGCAGAAATAAACCATGGATGTTTTGAAGAAGTGTGATTTACTACAAGATCAAGAATCACTTTTATTCCTCTTTTATGAGCTTCTGATATGAAATTCTCAAAATCTTCTAATATGCCATACTCAGGATTTATATCATAATAGTCAGTGACATCATATCCATGATAGCTTACAGAAGAAAAGATAGGCATCAACCATATGGCATCTATCTTTAGATCATTTTCAGACTCTTTGCTTCCTGTGTTTAAATAGTTAATTTTTTGAGTAAGTCCTATAAGATCTCCTACCTTATCCCCATCGCTATCCGCAAAGGATCTAACAAAAATCTCATAGAATACCGCATCCTTATACCATGGGATATTCTCTGTACTGGCGTATAAAGGGAAGAGGATAATTAATAAAATAGAGATGAAAATAATTTTTACTACTTTTTTCATACTCCACCCCCTATATTTATTAACACGTGTGAGTCTCTCTTAATTTAGAAGCCCGGAAGTAAATAAAACCCCCGGGCTTTTTTTCCTACCCTACGCTTCTTGTAAAAAGTTTAACACAGGTTTAATATACTGTCAAATTATTTGGTAATGTTTACAAACAAGGATTTAAGAGTTTTATAATGTTAATATTGAACTTTTTTAAATTTTTTTCTTCTTATTAAGGCACATTTGACTTAGTTAATTTAAAGAGAATTTTATTTAATATAAATTTAATGTAAGTCAATGTAAATTTAATTTAATATATATATAATCATATTGCAAGAATATTAGAAGGAGGTGTTTTAAATGTCGTCAAAGATGAAATTTTTAATTTTAACTGTTATCCTTTTATGTTTTCTTTCTATCTCCTTTGCTCAAGCTCCTAAGGTAAAAAATGTTATATTCTTCATTGGTGATGGAATGGGACTTGAGAGTGTAGACCTTTCAAGAATTATTATTGTAGGAAAAGATGAGTATTTTACATTTGAAACTGCGCCATATGTAGGAATTGCTAAGACCTTTTCTGCTAATACTCTTGTCACAGATTCTGCAGCAGCTGGTACAGCATTAGCTACTGGTTTTAAAACTAATAATAGTTGGCTAGGTGTTACGCCTGATGAAAAGAAAGTCAAAACTCTCCTTGAAGCTGCAAAAGAAGTAGGTAAATCTACAGGGTTAATAACTACTGTTACTATTACTCATGCAACTCCCGCTGCATTTGCAGCTCATACTACTTCCAGAGATGAGATCCCAGTAGCAGATCAATATGCGGAATATAAAACTGCTGATATTTATATGGGAGGTGGCTTAGCTTATTTTCTTCCTAAATCTGATCCACAGAGTAAGAGGGAAGATAATAGAAATCTTATTGAAGAGTTTAAGAAGGCAGGATACGAATTTATATCTACACCTGAAGAGTTAGATAAAGCAAAAGCTCCCAATGGAAAACTTTTAGGGCTTTTTGCTGTGGAGCATCTCCCTTACTATATGGATAGAGAATTTCTTAAAGTCAATGTTCCTGATCTTGCTGAGATGACAGAAAAAGCTTTAGATATTCTAAGTAAAAATCCTAAAGGATTCTTCCTTATGGTAGAGGGTGGAAAAATTGATTGGGCTAATCATGTACATGATGCTGCTACTGCTGCTTGGGAAGTTTATGAATTTAATGAGGCAATAAGAGTTGCATTAGACTTCATAAATGAGAACCCTGATACTCTTATTGTTATCACTGCAGATCATGAAACTGGTGGAATAGGACTTTCCACAGGAAAATATGAAATAAATCCTGAGGTTCTTATCAATCAAAAGTTATCTTGTGAGACCTTAGCAACATTAGTTAAAGGGAAAAAAGATGATGAAATTAAGCAAATTTTTGAAGAATATGTGGAAATAACTGATCTAAAGCCTGAAGAATTACAGAAAATAAAGAAGGCAACAGCTATTGATATAGCAGATGTAATTTCTGCAAGAGCTCAGGTTGGATGGACTACTACATCTCATTCAGGTGTAAGTGTACCTGTATATGCTTTTGGTGAGAGCGCAGAACTTTTTGCAGGAGTATATGATAACACAGATATTGCAAAGAAAATTGCTGAGCTTGCAGGATATACATTATCAGAATAATGATTTACAAGGTTGATGCTACTTTTGGGATTCTTGTAAGAGTTGGAGATAAAATACAAAAAGGAGATAAATTAGGTATTGATAAGAATTTAAAAGATATTTTAGCTCAAGAAGATGGAGTAGTTAAGAATATTGTCTTTGATGGAAATGAGCATATGTTTCTGATTGAGGTAGAAGATTAATGGAATATGGGAGAGCTATAGCTCTCCCTTTTTTAATAAATGATGTTCTTTAAAGATTAATCTAATAACCCCAATTTAATTGAATATTATCCCCCAGTTAAGTTTTTTGTAGACATTAAATAGATTTATATGTTATAAAAATATCAACAATGAGTTATAGGGAGGGGTTGCTTATGGTCAAAATTACTATTATTGGAGCAGGCAGTGTCTCTTTTTCTATGAAATTAATCCAAGATCTTAACGTGTTTAGAGATCTTTCTGGAAGTACTGTAACTTTTATGGATATTGATGAGCAGAGATTGAATTTAGTTTACACGTTAGCAGAAAAATATATGAAAGAAGCAGGAACAATTTTGAAGCTTGAGAAAACTACAGATAGGAAGAAAGCTTTGGATGGGGCAGACTTTGTTATAAATACTGTAAAAATTGGTGGATATCATAATATGGAAAAAGAAAGAGAGATAGCAGAAAGTCATGGATATTATAGGGGGGTAGATGATAGAGTAAGTGATTATTATGGCGGATTTGCTGCATATGAGCAACTAAAGTTTATTCATGAGCTTGCAAGAGATGTGGAAAATATATCTCCTAATGCATGGTATATGCAGGTTTCAAATCCAGTTTTTGAAGGTACTAATTTAGCATTGAGAGAGACGGGATTAAAAGTGGTAGGTTTCTGTCATGGATATTTAGAGGTATTTAGTGTAATGAAAGCTTTGGATTTAGATCCAAAAGATGTGGAAGAACAAGTTGCTGGATTTAATCATTGTATATTCTTGACTAAATTCAAACATAAAGGGGAAGATGCATATCCTCTTATTGATAAATGGATAGAAGAAGAAGCTCCAAAACTCTGGAGTTCTTATGACTATAGGATCTCTCCATGGGAATATACGCAGCTTTCTCCTGCCAGTGTGGAGATGTATAGATTGTATAAGTTATTTCCTATTGGGGATACTCCAAGAAGTGTTTCACCTTGGTGGTTCCATACAGATCTGAATGAAAAGAAAAAATGGTTTCCTGCAGGAGGACCTGATTCTGAAATTGGATGGACTATGTATCTTTATGGGTTAAAGCTGAGGCTACTACAAATGGAGAGACTTGCAGGAGATCCAAATATTTTAATAACAAAAGAGATTCCTATGGAAGAAAGTACAGAATCTATTGTACCTTTTGTAGATGCTATAGTTAATAATCATAGGAGAAGACTGGTTTTAAATGTTCCCAATAATGGGGCTATAAAAGGAATTCCAGATGACGTAATTGTAGAGATACCTGTGTATGTAGATAAAAATGGAATAGAAAGGGAGAAAATTGAAAATATACCATCCAGATTAATGTTATATGTTTTAATACCCAGATGGCTCAGAATGGAAAGAATATTGCAGGCATTCCAAGAAGGAGATAGGACCAGTTTACTTCTCACGATTATGGATGATCCAAGGACAAAGAGTTTTGAACAAGGGAAAAATCTTATAGAAGCTATTCTTTCTCAACCATGGAATGAAGAAATGGACAAACATTACAAATAATTTTGGTATGTTTGAGGGAGTATAAAGGATATTTTCTTACTTCAAAGAATCTTTATACTCCCTTTTTATATTTTTAGTTTTTTGCTTTAAGAATTAAGGTAAATGAATCAAAATCCCTAAGGGGTGGAATATTTATACCTATATTCATTAATTCATCCCCAAAATATTCCTTATCTGTTCCATCTGCTACATATATTTGTTCTGGATCAAGTCCATCAAGTTTTAATTTCTTAAAGGGAGGATTTGGTTCTGCTAATATATTTACATAAACTACAAACGCCTCTTTTTTATCTGGGGTGACAAACATCCATGATGCTGCAGTATTTTCAAATGGATTTATAAGGCGATATAGATCTCCTTCAAATACAATATGCCATATTTTTTTGTAAAGTTCTACTTGCTCTTTAACTACTTCCTTTTCTCCTTCAGATAATTTAGTGAGATCAAGTTCATATCCAAAGACGCCAGACATGGCAACAGAACCTCTTGTTTTTAAAGGGGTAACTCTTCCTACCTGATGGTTTGGTACTGCAGATACATGGGCTCCCATGGTACTTGCTGGATATACGATACTGGTTCCCCATTGAATTTTTAATCTTTCAATAGCATCACTATTATCACTAGCCCATATTTGAGGCATATAGTAAAGTATTCCTGGATCATATCTTCCTCCACCCCCAGAACATCCTTCAAAAAGGATATATGGAAATTCTGTGGTTAATTCTTCTATCATCTCATAAAGAGATAATACATATCTATGAAAAACCTCCTTCTGCTTCTCAGAGGGAAGAGCAAGAGATCCTACTTCTGTCAATGGTCTATTCATATCCCATTTTATATATTCAATAGGTGCACTTCTAATTATCTCTTTCATCATTCTTAACACTTCTTTTCTTACTTCCTCTCTTGTTATATCTAAGACATATTGATTTCTACAAGGAGATATGGGTCTACCTTTTACTTGTATACACCAATCAGGATGTTTTTTATAGAGCTCACTATTAGGTGATACCATTTCGGGTTCAAACCAAAGTCCAAATTTTAACCCCATTTCATTTAATTTTTTTCCAAGACCATCAAGCCCGTTTGGTAATTTCCTTTTATCTACATACCAGTCTCCTAAGGAGCTTGTGTCATCATCTCTTTTCCCAAACCATCCATCATCAAGGACAAATAGTTCTATTCCAAGTTCTTTTGCATTCTTTGCTAAATCTAATAGTTTATCTTCATTTATATTAAAATAGACTGCCTCCCATGTGTTTACTAATATAGGTCTTCTTTTATCCCTATAAACTCCTTTACAAAGTCTTTTTCTATAAAGCCTATGATAAGTTCTGGACATATCTCCCAGCCCTTGAGAGGAGTAAACCATTACTACTTCTGGAGTCTGAAAAGATTCTCCCTTTTCAAGATTCCAGGTAAATTCAAAGGGATTTATTCCCATAGAGACTCTGGTAGTATTAAATTGGTCTACTTCTGCAAAAGCTGCAAAATTTCCGCTATATACCAAGCTAAATCCGTATACATCTCCATATCTTTCAGTTGCATCTTTAGCAAGTAGTGCAATAAATGGATTATGTTGGTGAGAACTTTCTCCTCTGGAGCTTTCAATTGTCTGGATGCCATGGATTAAAGGGACTCTCTCTATATATCTTTCTCTTGCCCATGATCCCCAAAGACTTAGGAGATCAAAATTGCAATGGTCAAAATCTATAGATGCACTTAATGCCCTTAAAATTTTTAATTTTTGATTCCCTTCATTTATAAACTTTACGCTACGAGTAATGGCATTATAATCCCTATAAGCTGTATAAATAAGAATTACTTTAAGACCAATTAAATCATCAAATAGTTCTATTTCTAAGGTCTGTGCTTCGTCGTCCTCTTCTAAATAAGTAGCAGGAAGTCCAGGAAGTTTTGGCTTTCCATTATAGATTTTGTAAGATTGAAATCTTAGATCAGTAATTCTTGATCCATCTTCCTCTTCTATTTGATAGGCAGGATGGCGAAAGTCAGAGTTTCCATATGCTGGATATTCTAATGGCATTCTATCCAAAGTATAACTTTTGTCATTAGGGTCAGGATTTGCACCAAAAGGAGATGCTACTAAGACATCTGAAAAACTTGAATGATTCAATCTTTTACCCCAATAAAGATGAGTTAAATAATGATTTTTAAAAATTTGGATAAGATAGCTTGTTTCTCCAGCTATAAGGTGGAAAATATGGTTCTTCTCATCAAAAAGTATAGACATAAGAGCTTCACCCCTTTTTACATAATTTTTATATTTAATTAGGTCTTTACTATTTTGTAGGTTCTATAAACCTGCCCATAAAAAGTATAGTTCCTGTCTTTAATATTATAGCTTGAAAATATGTTTGGTGAATTTTATATCTCCTTAGTAAATGCTATCAAATTATATCATACTACTGAAAAAAACCTTTTCTTTTCTATATATAAATGGTATAATGCTTATATCTATGAAGTCTAAATATCTTTTTGGATCTTTAATACTGGTTTTTGTACTTACCACTTTTTCTTATGCTTTTACCTTTGCTGTTATTGGAGATAGAGCAGGTAGACCTATGAGTGGTGTTTTTGAGAAAAACTTACAAGAAGTATTAAAGACTAAACCAGATTTTATCATCCAACTTGGGGATATTTTAAATGATAGTAGTAACAGCGAATATGAGTTTGTAAAAAATCTTCTTAAGGATGTCAAGATACCTATTTATTTTGTTCCAGGGAACCATGATCTTATGGGTGATCCTAAGGGAGAGAAATATCAAAAATTTACAGGTAGACCTCTATATTACTATTTTGATTATGAGAATGCGAGATTTATTATTTTAAATAATGCATCTGGAGGAATAGGAAAGGAACAAAAAAAATGGCTTATAGAAGTTTTGGAAAGCACAGATAGGAAGTATAAATTTGTTTTTATGCATCAGCCCTTAATTTCTCCAGGTTTTTTCTTTTTGTTTCATAAAATTAATCCTATTGAGTCTAACGAGTTAATGAAAATTTTTGAGGAGTACAAAGTAAATTATGTCTTCTCTGGTCATATCCATATGTATTACAAGAAAGTTATTAATGGGACCACATATATAATTTCTGGTATTGGGGGATCAACTCCTTATGTATCTCCTGAGGATACTTACGGAAAACCTCACTTTATTTTAGTTGATGTAAAAGAAAATAAGATAGAAGATAAGATGATTATTGTTCCTATAAATTGAATTCTTTATAAAGTAGTTTTTTCTTCCGATCCTTTTAGACATAAATATTTTAGTAGAAAAGAGGTGAAAGATTTTTGAGTGGGAGGTAATTACATAATAATATGGCATCTTCTATAATAGAGAAAGTGAGGGATTTTATATGAAATGGTTAAAAGTTGTATTGTTAATTCTGATATTATCTATTTCAACCTCATTAGGTTGTAAAGAGGAGGGATCTATGAACACTGAGATTCCATCGTTATGTCAGGTTTATAAAGACTATTTTCTCATTGGGGCAGCAGTAAATCCTCAAACTATAATATTTTACGATGAACTTTTGAAGAAACACTTTAATAGTGTAACGCCAGAAAACCAGATGAAATGGGAACTTATTCATCCTATGGCGCAGACTTATAGATTTGCACCGGCAGATAGTATAGTGGATTTTGCTTTAGAAAATAATATAAAGGTAAGAGGGCATACCTTGGTTTGGCATCAGCAGACACCTGAGTGGGTTTTTAGAGATGACAATGGCAAAAATGTGGATAAAAACACTCTTTTAAAGAGATTAGAGGAACATATAAAGAATGTTGTAGGTCATTATAAAGGAAAGGTATATGCTTGGGATGTAGTAAATGAAGCTATCTCTGATAATCCATCAGAATTTTTAAGAGATGCTCTTTGGTATAAAATTGGGGGAGAAGAGGTCATTGAGAAGGCTTTTATATGGGCTCATGAGGCAGACCCTAATGCTTTACTTTTTTATAACGATTATAACTTGGAGGATCCTGTAAAAAGGGATAAGGCATATCAGCTTGTAAAAAGATTAAAGGATAAAGGCATTCCAATTCATGGTGTAGGTATCCAAGCTCATTGGCTGCTAAACTGGCCAACACCTAAGATGTTGGAAGATGCTATTAAAAAGTTTGCTTCATTAGGAGTACAAGTACAAATTACAGAGTTTGATATCTCCATATATACTGATAGAAACGAAAATGCAAATTTTTCTAAAAATCCACCTGAAGATCGCATTGAGAAACAAGCACAAGCCTATAAAGAAGCCTTTGAAGTATTGAGAAGAAATAAAGATTATGTAACTGGTGTGACTTTTTGGGGTGTAGCCGATGATATTACATGGCTTGATTCTTGGCCTGTAAGAGGAAGAAAAGATTATCCTCTTCTTTTTGATATGAATCATAATCCTAAAAAAGCCTTTTGGGAGGTCGTTAACTTTTAATAAATAAGGAGAGAATATATGAAAAAGATTTTTAGTTTTGTCTTAGTGCTTATAGTATTATTAAGTGTCGCTTTTGCACAGACTGCAGTAGGGACAAAAAAATATGTGGATGAAAATTTAGGTTTTTCAATTGTTCCTCCCGAAGGTTGGGAGATAGTAGATGGGAAATCTTATAATGTTACAATTTTAGCCTTAGGTCCTGTAGATAGTGGATTTAGGATAAACTATAATTTGAGCGTTGCTGCTGTACCGTCTGACTTTAGTTTTGACGAGGAAACTGTATCGCAAATAAAAGCACAGCTTCAAGAATTGTCCTCCAAACTAGGAGAAATTCAGTTTATTTCTGAAGGAAGAAATAATGTAAAAGATATGAAAGAATATGAAATAGTTTATCTTTTTAAGTTAGCTGAAGATGTAGTACTAAAGCAGAAACAAGTTTACCTGACTAAAGATGATAAACTTTACGTTTTTACTTTTACTGCGTTAGAAAATAATTTTGATAAGTATCTTCCTATTTTTGAAAAGAGCTTAAATTCTTTAGAGATTTTATAGTATTTTCTTATTTTTAAGATGAAATTGTTAAGAGCCATCCCACTTAAATAAGGGATGGCTCTTGCAAAAGGAAGAAAAGTTTTTCTTTTTAAAAAATACTACCAAGACATTATTTCTCCAGTATAGTCCATATATATGTTCTTATCATTTACATCCCAGTCTTTGAGAGAGAGCTTAAAGATCCCTTCTGCAGATTCTTTAGAAGAGATGTCTGCATCAGGTCCTCCCATATCAGTTCGCATCCACCCCGGATGGATTGCAAGTACTTTTACTCCTTTATTTTTCCCATAATTTTGAAGAATCATGGAGAGCATATTTAATGCTGATTTTGACATACAATATCCATATTCTCTATCTCTCCAGCAGTTGGATATACTTCCTGCTTCAGAAGATATGTTAATAATTAACTTTTTTGTACTTTTTTCCACAAGGGGATAGAAATATTTTAATACCCTTAAAGGTCCCACAGAATTTGTGTTTAAAGTCTGAATTACTTTTTCAATATCTACATCTTCAATAGTTTTAGATTTATCTTCTAAATAAATTGCTGCATTATTAATAAGGATGTCAATATGAGCTACTTTTTCTTTTATACTTTCATAGGCTTCTTTTACAGAATTCTCATCAGATATGTCCATTAGAGAGTGTAGTAAATTTGAATTTCCCTTTAGATTTTCTAAATTTCCAAGATTTTTTCGGTAAGTTGCAATGACAAAATAACCTTGTGATAGATAAAGTTCTGTTAAAGAATAGCCTAAACCTTTTGATGCTCCTGTAATTAAAATATTGTATTTCATTTATAACCTCCTGTAATGTTAATAGTTTCAATTTCTTTATTATTATATCAAAAAGCTTATTTTGGTGTATTTTTATTACTTGTATCCCACTCAAATTAATCTATTCCAAAGATCTGTTTTTTGTAAAAAAGAAGATGAAAGTCTTTCTATATCAAAAGATATTGGTTTGAGAATATTAATATGGATAAAATCAAAATTAAATTTTTAAGTTTTAAAAAATTCCCTCTTGACATTCATGAAATATAGATTTTAACTTAATTTTTAAAGGGTGGGCATTTTATAGAATATAGGATTTTCCTTATTTTTATAAACTTGACAAAATTTAAAGTTATGTTAAAATCATAATTGCCACAGGCATCAAGGGGTCTGTAAAGTAGACCTGAATGCACTTGGTTGAGACAATGTAGGTCTCAGGGACTAAGGAAAGGAGTAGAGGGGAATCTTCTACCTGAGTACTTAGGCAGTCTCTGGAAAGTAATAGGAGTATTAGTAAAGCCTGGTGCTTCTATGAAATCTGGGGCTGAAATCTGAGACTGAGGGTTTTAAAAAGGTGCAGGAGGGGATACTGGAAGGTCTGTTGAGCCTGTGGCACTTTTTTATAGCCTCTTTTCAATATATTTTTTATAAAATAGCATACTGCATAATCTTTTCTTGTGAAGCATCCTTCTTATTAATCTCTGCAGTAATTCTTCCTTTTGAAATTACTAATATGCGGTCTGACAAAGCAAGAATTTCTGGGAGCTCAGAGGATATCAGAATAATTCCGATTCCTTCTTTTGCCATTTCACCAATTAAGCTATGTATCTCTGCTTTTGCACCTACGTCAATTCCTCTTGTAGGCTCGTCTAAGATCAATACTTTAGGCTTTAGTGCTAACCATTTTGCTAAGATTACCTTTTGTTGATTACCTCCCGAGAGAGTATTAACTTTTTGAGAAAAATTTGAAGTTTTAATTCCTAATTTATCCACATATTCCTTCGTAACTGCAAATTCTTTTTCAGATTTTAATAATCCATTAGAGAAGAGAGTTGGTAGTATAGTAAGAGTAACATTTTCATATACAGCCATATTTAAAATAAGTCCTTGTAATTTTCTATCTTCGGGAACCAAACCTATCCCTGCTCTAACTACATCCTTAGGTGATCTTATTTCAAGTTTTTTCCCTTCAAGAAAGATTTCTCCAGAAGTTTTGGGATCAGCTCCAAATATAGCTCTAACTATCTCGGTTCTTCCTGCACCAACAAGTCCTGCGATACCTAAGACCTCGCCCCTTTTTAGAGAGAAAGATATATCTTTTACAAACTTAGATGATAAATTTTTAACTTCAAGAACCACCTCATCCCTACTAGTCTCAGGTTTGGGAATTACTATAACATCTCTTCCTACCATAAGTCTAATTACCTCATTAAATTTTTCTCTTTGACCAGGAAGTTCTCCTACTCTTTTTCCATCTCTTAGAACTATTATTCTATCAGCTATCTGGAAGACCTCCTCTAAACGATGGGTTATAAAAATGATTGAAATACCCTCACTCTTTAACCTTTTCATAATATTAAATAGATTTTCTACTTCCTTTCCTGCTAATGCAGAAGTTGGCTCGTCCATAATTATAAGCTCTGACTTTATGGCTAAAGCTTTTGCTATTTCAACTATTTGTTGCTGGGCAACTGTAAGTTCTTTTACCAAAGTGTTGGGAGAGATATTCAAGCCAAGTAAGTCTAATAATCTTTTTGCTTCCACATAAGCCTTATGATAATCAAAAGTTTTTATAAATCTTCCTTTTTTAGGCTCATTTCCTAAAAATATATTTGTTGCTATATCTAAATTAGGTGCAAGATTAAATTCTTGATGTATTATTGAAATACCTAACTCTTGAGCATGACGTGGATTTTGAGGTTCTATTTTTCTTCCTTTAAAGAAAATAGTTCCTTCATCCTTAGGATAAACTCCTGTAAGGATTTTCATCAAAGTTGATTTACCTGCACCATTCTCTCCAACTAATGCTAATATTTCACTTTTATATACTTCTAAATTAACTTCTGAGAGTGCTTGTACCCCAGGAAAGTGTTTTGAAATATTCTCCATTTTTAATAATAATTCTTCTTCCATATCAGTTCCTCCTTAAAGGAAGGAGGAGGGGTTAAACCCCTCCTCCAGTTTTTTACCAGCCTTGAACAGGAATGCCTAATTCATTTAGCTTCTTTCTATATCCCTCAACACTAAGTGCTTCAGCGCTTTTAACACTCTTTACATATTTGTCTGCAGCAACCACATCTACACCTGTGTCAATTATTCTATTCGCAGGTAAGTCTTTAAGAGTAGCATCTACACCTTTTGTAGCCATCTGGGTTAATACTTCAACACTTCTATAACCCATCATGTATGGTCTTTGTCCTACAGTGGCAGAAATTATTCCTTCTTTTATGTATTGCATATGTTCAGCAGTAGTGTCAAAACACACTATTATTATTTGTCCTACTTTTCCTGCAGATTTTACTGCTTTAGCAGCAGCTGGTCCATTGACAGCATAGACACCAAAGAATCCTTTAAGATCAGGATAAGTTAGTAGAGCTTGTTCTACTAATGTTACAGCTCTATCGGTATCTTCAAAATCACAAAGAGCAGGTTTTGTAACTACTGTAATTCTTGGATTTTTTGCAATGCCATCTGTAAAACCTTTCATTCTTTCTAAGGAGTTCATAGCTGTAAGAGATCCAGTTCCTATAGCAACCTTTCCACCACGAATTCCTAATAGATCAGACATTACTTGTCCTGCAATTTTTCCTGCAGAATAATTATCAGTACCAATATATACAAGTCTCTTACTATTAGGAGCATCGGTATCTAAAGTAATAACAGGTATTCCCCTTGCTATTGCTTTTTCTATTGTTGGTGTAAGTGCTGTAGGATCTGATGGAGCTATTGCTATTCCCTTTACTCCCATAGCTATGAAGGCTTCCATCTGTGAGATTTGGGCGGGGATATCTTCTTTTTGTGGAACAAAGAATGTAGCTTTTACTCCAAGATCTTGTGCAGCTTTTTTAACTCCAAGTTCTACCTCAGCCCAGTAAGGATGTACGGATTTTCCAATGATAGCTACCTGAACTTGCTGAGAGTAAGTAATAGAAAATATCAAGGGAATCAAAAGAAGTAAAACAGCAATTCTAAATTTACGCATTGAGGGATCCTCCCTTTTTAAAAGATTTTTAAATACCGGAGAGAAATACTTTTTATCACCCCCTTTAAGTGAAATATTAAATTTTCTGTCTTTTTCTCAATATATCTAATGTAACAGCAGCAACAATAACTAATCCCATAACTACGTCATGCCAATAAGAAGAGACTTCTAATAAAATCAAACCATCGTCTATGGTACTCATAATAGCTGCTCCTATAAGAGCACCTAAAATACTACCTTCTCCTCCTGAAAGAGAGGTACCTCCTATAACTGATGCAGCAATAGCATTTAATTCGTATCCACTACCAACACCAGCCTGACCTTGACTAAGTCTTGAAGCAATGATAATTCCAGTTACCCCTGCTAAGAAGGAGCTTGAAATGTAACAGAAAATTGTTCTTTTATCTACATCAATACCTGAGAGTCTTGCAGCTTCAATATTTCCTCCTATAGCATAGATCTGTCTTCCTAATACAGTATACTTAGTTATGAAGAAAGTAATAAAAGCAAAGACTAATAAGATAATAAGAGAAATGGGAATACCTAAAATCTCACCTTGTCCTATTATAAAGAATTTCTCAGGTAGTCCTAAAATTGGCCATCCCTTTGTTATAACTGATGCTAAACCTCTTGCAGCAGTAAGAGTGCCAAGAGTTATGATAAAAGGTGGAACTTTTAGCTTGGTGACAAAAGTACCATGCCATAATCCTATTAAAGATGATAAAATTAGGACTAAAAGTATGGAAACATACATATTAATGCCACTTTTCATTAGTAAAGCTACTATAACTCCTGTTAATGCGACCAATGAGCCTACAGATAAATCAATCCCTCCAGTAATAATTACCAGTGTTTCCCCGATAGCAAGTAAACCATAAATTGCGATCTGTCTTGCAACAACTTGTAAGTTGAAGGGAGTTAAAAAACGAGGATTAATTATTGCTATTATTGTGCATAGTACAATGAGTGCTATTAGTATATTTATCTCTTTGAAAGTTCTGAACCTTTTTTTTGTAACGCCTTCTCCAGATTCATTATTCACGTTAGTACCCCCCTTTTCTCTCTTTACGAGTTTATTAATATCGTTTAGATAAACATTTTCCTCATAAGAGTACTCTATTAAAAATATTTTGTCAAGTTATTGACCTTTTAGTTGTTTCTCTTTTAAAATTAAAAGAGGTTTTTCTTTTAAAAGGAGGAGAAGAATATTAGTGGAAGAGTTAGAAAAGTTAAGAGCAAGAATAAATGAGATAGATAAGAGAATATTAGAACTTTTAAATGAAAGAGCAAAGATAGCTCTTGATATAAAAAAATGGAAAGATTCTAATGCTTTTCCTGTTTTTGATCCTGTAAGAGAACGAGAGGTTTTAAAAAGATTAATATCCGAAAGTGAAGGTCCTCTCACATATGAGGCTATTTATGAGATCTTTAAAAGTATAATAAGTCATATAAGAAATCTTGAAGAAGAGATTAAAGTAGGATTCTTAGGACCGGAAGGAAGTTTTAGCCATCAGGCCACAGTAAAGTTTTTTGGGGAAGGAGCAAAATTTATACCCTTTTCTACTGTAGAGGATATATTTAAGGCTTTGGAAGAAGATGCCGATGATTATGGGGTAGTTCCTATTGAAAACTCCTTAGAGGGTACTGTGGGTTCTACAATGGATCTTTTAGCTATTACCACAAGAAAAGTAGTAGGTGAGATATATCTTTCTGTGAGACACTCTCTTCTTTCAGATGCAGATTCATTAGATGATATTAAGAAGGTATATTCTCATCCTCAGGCTTTAGCTCAATGTAGACGTTGGCTTAGACAAAATTTGCCAAATGTGGAAGAGATTCCTACTTCAAGTACCAGTTATGCAGCTATGTTAGTTAAGAATAATAAAGATAGTGCAGCTATAGCGAGTAGTTTTGCTGGCGAAATTTTTGGATTGAAGACTTTAGCTGAGAGTATTCAGGATTCCTGGAATAACAAAACAAGATTTTTAGTACTTGGAAAAAATATCCCAAGAAATTCTGGAAAGGATAAAACATCTATTATATTCTCTGTGAAGCATCAAGCAGGAGCCTTATATAGAGCCTTAAGACCTCTCCATGATTATGGATTGAATATGACTTTAATTCAATCAAGACCTGTGCCTTCTAAATCTTTTGAATATAGATTTTTTGTAGATTTTCAGGGACATATAGAAGATGAAAAAGTAAAAAAGTCTTTAGAAAAGATAAAAGAAGAGTGCTTAGATTTTAAAATTCTTGGATCGTATCCTGAAGCTAACGATCTTTAATCTTTAGGAAAGATTCTTCAAAATAAAATCTTGGCAATAAATTAAATCATCGGGTTCGTTATTAAAAACGGTCTCCACAGTGACTGGACCTTTATAGTTTAATTCGCTAAGTTTTTTGAAGATCTTTTTAAAGTCTATATTACCTTTTCCAAGTTGTAAGTATCTTCTTCTACCTTCATCATCAAAACTGTGTCCATCATAATCTCTTATATGTATATTTTTTAAAAAATTAGTAAGAAGTTCTGTAGGATATTTCTCAAGGGAATAAGGGGTAGAATGTAGATATTCTATATCAATGGTTATGCCTATACCTTCAGAATATCTTTTTGTAAGTTCCTCATAAAAAATAGGTGGATCTAAAAGATAGGGTACATTTTCTATAGTTAAAATTACATTGTTTTTTTGTGCATAGTTTATTAGCTTATCAAAGATGAAGAAGACTTTTCTTAACAGAGAGGAGAAATCTTTTTGAAAAGGAGGATGGAGTACTATAATTTTTGTTTCTAATTCTCCTGCTCTTTTAATAAGTCTTGATAAAGATGGAAATATCTCTTTTGCTGGTCTGTGTAGCGTATTTTTTGGAGCATGCATACTAAGAATTTTCCCTTTTATTTTTTCTGCTTCTTTAAAGAGAATATCATTTTGTTCTTCATTAAATACCTTTGGTATAAAGAGCTCAATTCCATCATAGCCATAATTAACTATGGTGTTAAGAGCTTCTATAGAAGCTCTTAACTTTTCTTCTACTGATGATTTAGGATCAATAAAAGCTGCGGTAGAACATGATATTTTCATTTCCGCATAACCTATGTAAGTAAATTTTTTTAAATGATACCACTATTCTTGTATCAAATAATACATAATTTTGTTTCTTCATCTGGTAGTTCATCTTCCCTTTATATACCTCTTCCCCTCGTGATATTTTCTTAGTATACCAAAAATTAAGGTAAATTTTAAAGATTTTGTGGTATAATTTTCACTGGACCTCGGGGAGGTGTCCGAATTGGCTAAGGGGCCGGTCTTGAAAACCGGTAAGGCCTTACGGCCATGTGGGTTCGAGTCCCACCCTCCCCGCCAATTATTAGGAAACGTTAATGTTAATTCTTCAATAATTTTAATTTTTTGCGATTATTTGTGATCTTTAGGAGGAAGATATTTTTATGATTAAAATAGGGGTTCTTTCAGATACTCATATTCCATCCCGATGTCCTGCTTTGCCTCAAGTAATTTTAGAGAAACTTCAAAATGTAAATTTAATTCTACATGCTGGTGATTGGGAGGATCTTTTCTTTTTACCTGAACTCCAGAAGATTTCAGATGTTATTGGTGTTTATGGGAATATGGATTCATTTGAGGTTAAAAGAATTCTTCCTGCTAAGAGAGTTATAACTGTTGAAAAGATAAAAATAGGAATTACTCATGGCAGTGGTGGTCCTTGGGGGATAAAAGAAAGAGTGAGAGAACTTTTTGAAGGGGAAGATATAAAGGCTATAGTGTTTGGACATACACATCAAGCCTTGATAGAATGGGAAGATGATATGCTCTTTTTTAATCCTGGGTCTCCCACTGATAAGTACTTCGCAAAGCAAAATTCCATAGGTTATCTTTATGTAGATGGCAATAATATTTGGGGAGAAATTGTTCCAGTAGAGACTTGAGCTTGGGAGGAATATAAGTGAAAAATGTCTATGAATTAGCAGAGGAATTAGGGCTTTCTCAAGAGGAGATTATTCCTTATAGTTGGTATATAGGTAAAGTAGATTGGCGAGTACTTGAACGGATTAAAGATCAAAAGAAGGGAAATCTTATTCTTATTACTGCAATGACCCCTACCCCTTATGGAGAGGGAAAAACTACCACTGCTATAGGGCTTGGAGATGCTTTAGCATCTTTATCTAAAAAGGCTATGATCTGTCTTAGGGAACCATCTATGGGACCTATCTTTGGAGTAAAGGGAGGTGCTGTAGGAGGAGGTAGAGCAAAGGTAATTCCTGAGGATACAATTAATCTCCATTTTACTGGAGATATTCATGCTGTGGGTTCTGCACATAATCTTCTTTCAGCACTTCTTGATAATCATATATATCAGGGAAATGAATTGAAGATAGATGTAAGGCAGATTTTTTGGAAGAGATGTTTAGATATGAATGATAGACAACTTAGACATATTGTTAGTGGGCTTGGTGGAAAGAGTAATGGAATTCCTCGGGAAGATGGTTTTGATATTACTGCTGCCTCGGAAGTTATGGCAATTCTATCCTTGGCGCAAGATATTAAGGAACTTAAAGAAAGATTAGGTAACATTGTTTTAGGTCTAAATTATGATGAAAAACCTGTGCTTAGTAAGGAATTAAATGCTCAGGGAGCTATGACAGTACTTTTGAAAGATGCCTTGTCACCTAATCTTGTTCAGACTCTTGAAGGCACTCCAGCTTTTGTTCATGGGGGACCCTTTGCTAATATTGCTCATGGGTGTAATTCTCTTATTGCTACTGAAATAGCTTTAAGACTTTCCGATTATGTGGTAACTGAAGCAGGATTTGGTACAGATCTTGGTGCGGAGAAATTTTTTGATATCAAATGTAGAATTGGAGATTTAAAGCCCAGTGTAGGAGTTATAGTAGCTTCCATAAGGGCTTTAAAACTTCATGGAGGAAACAAAAAGGAGCTAAATAAAGAAGATATTTCTGCTATAGAAAGGGGGCTTTCAAATCTTCTGCATCATATACACGTGATAAGAGATGTTTTTGAGATTCCAGTAGTAGTGGCTTTGAATAAATTCCCATGGGATACTGAAAGAGAGATTAATTTCTTACTTGAGGAGTTAAAAAAGAGAAATATAAGGGTTGCTGTCTCAGAAGTTTATGAAAAAGGAAGTGAAGGTGGAAGAGAACTTGCAAAAGAAGTTTTGTCTGCAATTGAAAATGATCCAAATAATTTTCAATTTTTATACTCATTAGAGGAGCCTTACGAATCTAAAATAAAAAAAATTGCAAAAGAGGTTTACGGGGCTAAAGATGTGATCTTTTCTCAGGAAGCTAAGGAAGATTTGAAGCATATAGAAAAATGGAATTTTGTTAATCTTCCAGTCTGTATGGCAAAAACCCAATATTCTCTTTCTGATAATCCAAAAATGTTAGAAAAACCAGAAGGTTTTGATTTAAATGTACAAGGGGTAAAGATTTCTGGAGGAGCAGGTTTTGTAGTAGTTTACACAGGTAATATAATGACTATGCCAGGTTTTCCTAAAATACCTTCTGCATACAAGATAGATATAGATGATAAAGGTAATATAATAGGGTTATCCTAAGAAAGGAAAGGGATTATGGTAGAAATCTTGTATGGAAAGCCTGTAGCTGAGAAACTTGAAGAAAAAATAAGAGAAGATCTTAAAGAGATTGGCTCAAAAGGAATTGTTCCTACTCTTCTTATAATAAAAGTAGGAGAAAATCCTGAGGGAGAATCTTATGCTGATAGTGTAGAGAGGTTTTTTAAAAAAGTAAGGATAAATGTGGAAAGAAGAAACTTGGAAGAGGATATTCCTTCTTCTGATTTTAAGAAAGAGATGGAAGAAATCTCAGAAGATAATAATATTCATGGAGTACTTATATTAAGACCATTTCCAGTACATCTGGAGAAAGAGAAGGTCTATCAATTGATCCCTCCTTCTAAAGATATAGAAGGTCTTTCCTATCAGAATTTAGGGAAGATTATTTATGGGGAAGATACATTTCACCCTTGTACTGCACAAGCAGTAATTGAGCTTATTGATTTTTATAATATCTCCTTAGAAGGGAAAAATGTAGTATTAGTGGGAAGAAGTATCTCGGTAGGACGTCCTCTTGCTTTGCTTCTTCTTCATAAAAATGCTACTTTATCAATTTGTCATTCCAGGACTAAAAATCTAAGTTTCTATACCAAGATGGCAGATGTTTTAGTTGTAGCTGTAGGCAAAGCTGGCATGATTACACCCGATATGGTAAATGAAAATGCAGTTGTGGTAGATGTGGGCACTAATGTGGTTGAGGGCAAACTTGTAGGAGATGTGGATTTTGATAGGGTAAAGAATAAGGTTAAAAGTATAACGCCAGTTCCAGGTGGTATTGGGATAATAACCACAAGAGTTCTTGCTTTAAATCTTCTGAAGGCGGTAAGAAAAGATGAGACTGGAGATTAAATCTAAAGAAGAGGTTAGGATTTTTTTAAAAGGAAATAAGGTTTTTATCTTCTCATGTGATAATTGTGGTTTTTTAGATATAGAAGAGAAGAATAGAAAGGTTTTTCCTTATTTAGAAGATTTTGGCTTAGAAATTGTAGGTATGTATAATCTTACTAAAGAAGGGTGTAATGTGGGAGCTCTTAAAGATATTCTTAAGGAAGAGAAAGAAAACTTAGAGAGAGCTGAAAGTATAATAACTTTTACTTGTGGGGGATTTCCTCAGATACTTCCTAATTATCTGAATAAGCCTGTAGTTACGGCTACTAATACTTTAAAGATTGAGCCTGGAAGGAGTCTTGGAAGTTTTGCAAGATTATGTTCTGCCTGTGGAGAGTGCTGGATTTCTTGGACAGGAAATTTATGTATGGAGAAGTTATGTCCTAAGAAGATGCGAAATGGACCATGTGGAGGGTCTAAATATGGAATTTGTGAGGTTTATGATAGATTGTGCCCTTGGATAATTCTTTATAAAACTAAAAAGTTTACTGAAGATAACTTTTTAAGAGTTATTCCTCCTAAAGATTTTAGTAAGATACTTCTTCAAGAATGAATTTTGAAGAAAAGATTAGAGCCGGAAAATTTGTTGTAACAGCAGAAGTCACCCCACCAAGAGGGGTGGATATCTCTTCTTTTATAGAAAAAACGCTTCTTTTAAAAGATAGAATTGATGCAGTAAATGTTACAGATTTTCAGAATGTAGGGGTAAGAATAACATCTCTCGTGGGAAGTTATCTTCTTTTAAGAGAAGGTGTAGAACCCATCTTTCAGATTACTGCAAGGGATAGGAATAGAGTTGCTATTTCTGGAGAGCTTCTAAGTGCTTCGGCTCTTGGAATTAACAATGTTCTTGTGCTTACAGGAGATTATACTACTACAGGAATAGCTAAAAGTGCAAAGCCAGTTTTTGATCTGGATACAGTAAACATTTTGGTACTTGCTAAAAGATTAGAAGAAGGCGAGGATTTTTCTGGTAAAAAATTAAATAAAAGTCCTGAATTTTTCTTAGGTGCAGTATTTAACCCAAATCTAAAACCTTTGGATTTAGAAATATGGAAGCTTAAAAAGAAGCATATGGTAGGTGCTGAATTTTTCCAGTCGCAGCTATTTTTCTCTCTTCCTCTTATAGAGGAAGTTAGAGAAAAGGTGGGGAAAGATATAAAGATTTTAGCTGGAGTTACCGTATTTAAGTCTCTTCAGATGATGAATTATATGTTGAACAGTGTACCAGGGGTTGAAATACCAAAGATTGTTATTGAAAAAATTGAAAAAAGTACTGATGTAAGAAGGACTGGAATAGAAATTTGTGCAGAACTTTGCCAAAAGATAAAAGAAAGTAAGCTTCTTGATGGTGTACATTTTTTAGCATCAAGACCAAAGGATATTCTTGAAGTTTTAAATATATTAGGATGGTAAAAAGGAGGGATTTTATGCTTAAACCAGAGGATTTTTTTGAACTTGGGGATTTTGAAAAGGAACTTTTTGAGAGTATAAATTTTGTATGGGAAGCTCTTTTAAAACTCCATGATTTTTTACATGAGTATGTAAAGCCAGAGGTTTGTGGTGTTTTAAAAGGTGGAGTTTTTGTTGAGGGTCCCGTTTTCATAGGAGAAGGGACAATTGTAGAGCCTCATGTTTATATTAAAGGTCCTGCTTACATTGGAAGAAATTGTGAGATAAGAGAGGGTGCTTATATAAGAGGGAATGTTTATGTTGGAGATAATTCTGTGGTAGGTCATTGTAGTGAGGTTAAAAATAGTATTCTTCTTTCTGGTGCAAAAGCTCCACACTTTAATTATGTGGGAGATAGTATTCTTGGACATAAAGTAAACTTAGGTGCAGGGACAAAGATATCCAATTTAAAGATCATCAATGAATCTACTGTTAAGGTTTCAATAGACGGAAAAGTTTATGATACAGGTTTGAGAAAATTGGGAGCTATCATTGGTGATGATAGTGAGACAGGTTGTAATTCAGTATTAAATCCTGGATCTATTATTGGGAAAGAAGTACTTATATATCCTAATGTAGCAGTTAGAGGCTATATTCCAGATAGATCTATTGTAAAATTTAAGCCAGTTTTAGAGATTGTAGATAGGAAAAATTACCAAGCCTTTTGAAGTATAGCAATTACTGCTTCATAGGTTAAGGTTCTTGGATTAGTTTTATAAGCTCCCATTTTTGCAGCTTCTTTTGCAATTATAGGGAGCATACTTTTATCTATGCCGTAGTTTTTTAGTCCTAAGGTTATTCCTAAACTCTTAAAAAATTCTTCTATTTTTGTTAGAATTTTTTCTTTGGCAGATCTCATAGAGTAAACACCTACAGATCTACTAAGGGCGGAGATTTTCTCTCGGGATAATATATCCAGATTATATTCAAGAACAGGTAAAGTTACTAAGGCACAAGCAAGTCCATGAGGAATATTAGCAAATACTCCTATAGGGTGGGCAATGGCGTGAATTCCTCCAAGTCCTGTTTGAGTAAAAGCGATTCCACTTATGGTACTGGCATAAAGAACTTTCTCTCTTAAATCTAAACGATCACCATCTTCATAGACCCTTGGCAGATATTTGTATATAAGCCTTAAAGCAGTGAGAGAGATAGGTTCAGTTAGGATATTACTATTCTTGGAAAGATAGGATTCTAAAGAGTGAATAAAGGCGTCTATTCCACTTCTGGCAGTAACGTCCTTTGGAAGAGATAGTGTAAGATAAGGATCAACTATTGCTAAAGTAGCATATAAATTATCATTGTTGACGCTGAGTTTTTCCTTTGTCTCAGGGTTAATTAATACTGAGATTTTTGTAACTTCACTGGCTGTTCCAGCTGTGGTAGGCACTAAGATTGTAGGTAGACCTTTTACTGTTATTTTTTCGCTATTATCTCCCACATAATACCATATGGAACCTGTAAGATTTACCTTTACAGAGATAGCCTTTGCAACATCTAAAGCACTTCCTCCACCAATCCCTATAATTAACTCTATATCCTTCATTTTTGCAAATTCCGCTCCTTGATCTACCACATAATATGGGGGTTCTGGTGGAACCTCATCAAAGATATAAAGGTCTATAGGGTAATTGTTAAAGGTTTTTCCTAAATTAGATAAAATTCCAGTCTCTTTTAAGTGTTTCTTTCCAGTTACTAACAATATTTTTCTTCCCAAAAAATAGGACTCTTCGGGAATTTTCTCCCAGAGTCCTACGCCAAATTTTACCTTAGTGGGAAAGTAAAAAGAGAAATTATACATTCAAATCTTGAAGTCTCCTTCTTTTTTTAAATATTCCACTAAGCCTCCTGCTTGTAAGATATTTACCATTATCTCAGGAAAAGTACTCTTTGAGTAAATAATTTTATCTTTTGTTTTATTATAAATTTTCCCTTGGAAAAGATCTACCTCCAATTCATCTCCATCATCAATCTCATCGGTATCTGCTTCAAGTAAGGGAAGTCCTACATTTATGGAATTCCTATAAAATATCCTTGCAAAACTCTTGGCAATTACAAGCCCTATCCCTGCATATTTTATTACTAATGGAGCTTGTTCTCGGGAAGATCCGCATCCAAAGTTTTTTCCTGCCACAATGATATCTCCAGGGGTTATCTTCTTATAGAAATTTGGATCTAAATCCTCAAATAGATGCTTTGACATCTCCACAAAATCTAATGATTTAAATTTATATTTGCCGGAAATAATATAATCAGTATTTATATCATCACCAAATTTATGGACTTTTCCTTTTATAATCATTTTTAATTCCTCCTTTATAGCAATTCTCTTGGATCAGTAATTTCTCCTTTAATTGCTGAGGCTGCTACTGTGAGAGGAGAAGCTAAGTATATAAATGCTTTGTTATTTCCCATTCTCCCCTTGAAGTTTCTATTGGCGGTGGAGATAACATTTTCTTCATCAGCGGGAATTCCCTGATGGGTTCCTACACATGGACCACATCCTGGATTTACTACCACTGCTCCTGCATCTAAGAAAATATCAATAAGTCCTTCTTTTAAAGCCTGCATCAAGATTCTTTTTGATGCAGGAGCTACGATCATTTTTACATTTTGGGCTATTTTTCTCCCTTTTAGTAAAGCTGCAGCAAGTCTGAAATCCTCTAATCTTCCATTGGTACATGTTCCTATATAAGCCTCATTAATTTTGGTCTTATCTATTTTAGATATGGGAGATACATTATCTACAGTATGAGGCATGGCAACTTGAGGCTCCAAATTAGAAAGGTCAAAGTTATATACTGCTTCGTATTCCGCATCAGGATCCGCAGAGATGCCATTCTTTTGAGGATATCCTATCTTTTCAAAAAATTCTCTTATTTTTTCATCAAAAGGCATTATTCCAGCTTTAGCTCCCATCTCTACAGCCATGTTAGTAATAGTTGCTCTCCCATCCATAGAGAGTTCTTTAATAATCTCTCCATCAAATTCAATAGCCTTATAAGTAAGCCCGTCTGCTTTAAAGTGTCCTATTAGGAAAAGTACCACATCCTTTGCAGTTACCCCCTTAGGAAGCTTTCCGTTTAGATTAATTTTTACTGTGCTTGGAACTTTAAACCACAATTTCCCTGTGTACATAGCAGCTGCAAGTTCACTGGAACCTACGCCTGTAGAAAAGCAATTCAAAACCCCATATGTACAGGTGTGAGAATCGGCACCTATTACTAAACTTCCTGGTGTTGCAAGCCCTCTTTCCATGAAGACTTGATGGCATACACCTTCTCCAAATTCAGTGATTTGTGTACCATATTTTTCTGCAAATTCTCGCATTAATTTGTGTAAATTAGCTACTCCTTCATTAGGGGGTGGCACAGAATGATCCATTACTAATAGAACTTTTTCAGCATTTACGACTTTTTCCCCTCCTAACTCACTGAACACCTTTATAGCAAGAGGAGAAGTTCCATCTTGTCCCATGAGGGCATCTATTTTAGCAATAACAAGATCCCCTGTTTTTACATCTTTACCTGTATGAATAGAAAAGATTTTTTCTGAGATAGTTTTTCCCATACTTTATACTCCTTATTTTCCTCCCTTTTCTTTTAGGTAGTCTTGGTACAAATACATAAGTTCTTTATCAAAGAGAGGTCTCTTAAGCTCCACCGCTAATTCCCTTACTCTTTTAAGTAATTCTTGAGCATCTTCTTCAGAGAGCTGAATTGCATATTCTTGGAATTTTCTTATAAGAGCATGAGTTCCAGAATGCTTTCCGATGACAATTTGTCTCTCTCCTCCCACTTCTTCGGGAGTGAATACTTCATAAGTTTTTGGGTATTTTATTACTCCATCAGCATGAATACCAGACTCATGGGCAAAAATATTCTTTCCCACAATTGCTTTATTTACAGGGAGTTCCCGAGCAGATGCTTTTGCTACATACTCACATACTTCTTTTAATTTATAGGTTTTTATCCCTACATCAATGTTATAAATATATTTGAGAGCCATAACAACCTCTTCTAAGGCAGCATTTCCCGCTCTTTCTCCAAGTCCATTTATTGTTACTCCTACCCATGTAGCTCCAGCTTTTATTCCTGCAAGAGCATTTGCTGTTGCCATACCAAAATCATTGTGAGTATGCATTTCTACTGCAAGTCCTGTCTTATCAATTATAGTTTTTACCACATCATAGATCGTAAATGGTTCCATAATTCCTACTGTATCACAAAATCTTAATCTGTCTGCTCCTGCTTCTTTTGCTGCCTTTGCAAATTGTAATAGAAAATCTAAATCAGTTCTGGAAGCATCTTCTGCATTTACTGATACATATACATCATGTTTTTTAGCAAACTCACAAGCTTTTACCATACTTTCAAGGACCCATTCTCTGGTCTTTCTAAGTTTGTATTTAATATGGATATCAGAAGTAGAGATTGAGATAGCGACAGCGTCTACTCCACATCTTAATGACGTCTCAATATCACTTATAACTGCACGATTCCAGCCCATTATACTAGCTTTTAAACCCGACTTTACGATAGCTTTTATAGCTTCTTCTTCGTCTCCTCCCATAACAGGTACACCTGCTTCTATTTGGTGTACACCAAGTTCATCTAACATTCTGGCAATTTGAACCTTTTCAGCCTTTGAGAATACAACGCCAGCTGTCTGTTCGCCATCTCTCAATGTGGTATCAACAATTTTTATCTCATTATCTTTCATGCTTTTTATGCGCCTCCTTTAGGTTTTTTCTTTAAAAACTAAAGGTGCTCTGGAATTCTTCCAAAGCACCTTTGCATCTTTATATTAATTTTACGAGGTAATTTTATCATATAAATTATAAAAAGAGAAGTAAGAATCATTTTTGTTTATTATAAGGTTTTTGTTTAGTTTTCTAAAGTTGATTAAGTTTTTATTAAAGGTTAGAATATTTAGAAAGTTTGTTTTTAAAAGGAGGATGTAAATGTATAAGAAGTTTTCTATAAAAGATAAAGATATTAGCGATTTTAAAAAAGGAAGTTTTGTTTTAAGATTCTTAAATTTTACGGCTCCTTTTAAGAGCGAAACAGAGGTACATAAGAAGATTAATGATGTATACATTGTATATTCTGGGAAAGCAAAAGTACTTGTTAGTGATAAATATGCTGGAGGTAAATTTATAGAACCCGAAGAGGTAAGAGGGTGTGAGATAATAGAGTCACAAATAGTTGAAATAGAAAGTGGAGATGTTTTGTTAATTCCTGCAAATACGGCGCATCAACTTATTGTGGAAGAAGGAGAGATTATTCAAGTAATTGCAAAGCTTCCAGAGGAATAGAGGAGGATTAATATGGGAATAAGAAAAGCTATTTTCCCTGCTGCCGGTCTTGGTACAAGATTTTTACCAGCAACAAAAGCTCAGCCTAAGGAAATGCTTCCTGTGGTGGATAAGCCTATAATCCAATATGCTGTAGAAGAAGCCGTTAACTCTGAAATAGGGGAGATAATTATAGTTACTGGGAGAAATAAAAGGGCTATAGAAGATCATTTTGATATTTCTTTTGAATTAGAATATTTCCTTCAAAAAAAAGGAGATTTAGAACTTTTGAAACAGGTGAGAGAGATATCAGAACTTGCTACTGTATATTATATAAGACAAAAAGAGCCTCTTGGACTTGGACACGCAGTACTTGTGACAAAAGAGCTTGTAAAAGATGAGCCTTTTGCAGTTATTTTAAGTGATGATCTTATTATAAGTGATGTACCATGTATAAAACAGATGATAGAAATATATGAAAGATATAAATGTTCTGTCATTGCAGTAGAGAGAATACCTAAGGACGAAGTTAAAAACTATGGTGTTATTGCTGGCAAAGAGATAGATGAAGGTGTATATCAGGTTACAAATCTTGTGGAAAAGCCATCGGTAGAAGAAGCCCCTTCTAATCTTGCTATTGTAGGAAGATATATTCTAACTCCCCAAATATTTTCAATGCTTGAAAAGGTAAAGCCAGGGAAAGGTGGGGAGATTCAACTTACTGATGGTCTAAAACTTCTTCTTGAAAAAGAAGCTATTTATACTTATGAGTTTAAGGGAAAAAGATACGATACAGGAAATAAATTAGGTTTTCTTATCGCTTCAGTAGAGCTTGCTTTACAAAGAGAAGGATTAGGAGAATTATTTAAAGAATATCTCAAAAGTCTAAAGCTTGATTAAAATCCTCCATTCTTCTGATAATTTTTCCGTTTTCTATGTATATGATTTCATCAAAAAGGCTCTCTTCTATAGGTATATGAGTTATAACAAAGATCTGATCAAAATACTCTGCGATCTCTCCCTGAGTTAAAAGCTGTACAAGAGCTTTTCCTCTCTCCTCATCAAAAGAACCTAAGGGTTCATCTAAGAATATAAATCCAGGTTGGACTCCTTTGTTTTGGGGAAGAGTTGCCATAGCAAAGGCAAGTCTTAGGGCAAGAGATAATTGATCTTGAGTCCCACCACTAAAGAGGTTTTTCTCAATAGGTGTACTTTGATAATTGGTATAGACTTTTAATTTGTAATCCTCATCAATCTCTGCATAATGATATCTATCTGCAGTAAGTATGGGAAGAAATTTCTGCATAAAAGCCATGGTTCTTGGAAGTACTGCCTTGAGAATACTTTCTCTTATACTTTCTATAATCTTTACAGCGTAGTCCATCTTTAGCATGTTTTTTTCTAAATTTCTATAATTCTTTTCTACTTTTTCAGGATCTAATTCCTCTCTTTTTCTCCCTGTCTTTAACTCAAATTCTTTAATAATTCCTTCCATTTCGCCCTTTTTTTGAAGAAGATCTTTTTCATTTAAATTAATGGACTCTTTCTCTTCATGTCCTATATCAATGAAGGCTAACTCTTTCCAATTCTCTTCTTTAAATTTATCTATAAATTCTTCTATCAAAGAGTTATAAATCTTTTCTAAATTATCCTTTGCTCCTTTTTTTCTATGTAGCTCTTCATTTGCCTTTTTAGAATTTTCTTCAGTATTTTTATTTTCTAATTCCTTTATTTTCTCTTTGAGCTCTTGGAGATATTCTGGAGATGGTAAGATAAAATTCTCAGTCTTTTCTCCCAGAGTTTTATTTAATTGTGTCAAGTTATTTATTATATTTTCGTAATCTTTCTTTTCTTTTTCTACTTCTTTTTTAGCTTCATCAATTTTCTTAATTTCAGCATCTAAAGACCCTTTTTCTAAGGAAAGATCTGATAAATTCTTTTCAGAAAAGAGATCTTGTCCTTTTAATTGAGATATATTTTTTTCTAAGTATTCTCTATCTGATTGGTATTTTTTATAAAGTGCTTCTAACTTATTTATACTCTCCTCAATGTGGGAAAGATCTCTTGCGCATTTTAGTGTGTTAGAAAGCTCATCCATGAGTCCTTTAGCTCTTTTTTCATCTTCAATTAAGCTTCTAAGTTCTGCTTCTAATTTTGCTTTTTCTTCTCTTTTAGATATGATTTCTTTATTACTACTTTCAATTTTCTCTTCAATCTTTGAGACTATTCTTTCTATCTGTTCTTGTTTCTTTCGTCTTAGTGTTTGAATATTACTTAGTCTTTCTTTTAAGAGCTCTTCTTGTTGGTTCTTTAAATTTTCAGGAAGAGCCTCTAAGGAATCTTCTAATCTGCCTGATTCTTTCTCATAGTTACTTCTTATTTTTGAATAAGTTCTATAAAAAGAAACAAGAAATATTAGAGAGCATAATGCTAATAGGATAAAAAGAGAATTTAAAGAGAAAGTTAAAATTAAAGAGGCTATTAATAAAATAAGGACTGAGATAACATTTTTTCTATTTTTAGAAAGATTGTTTTTTAAATTATTAACCTTCTCTATTTGAGATAAAGTAACAATGGCTTTCTGGATAGCGTCCTCTTCCTTATCTAAATTTTTTATCCTTGGTAAGATGTTATTTATCTTTTCTTCTCTTTCTCTCAATATTTTTTGTCTTTGTTCTATGCTTTCTCTCTCTTTATCTAATGAATCTATTTCCTGTTTTTTGTCTGCTATACTTTTTGTCTTTTCCAGAAGCTCTTTAAGGTTGCTTGCCTTTTCTTTTAAGTTAGGTATGTTTTCATCTAACTTAGTTATCTTTATTGTTAAATCTGATAGCTCCTTTTTAAGTTCCTCTATTTTATTTTTTATTTCCAAGCCTTTTTCTAACTCTTTTAGTTTTTCTTTTACAGAAGGCTCATTTTTTATAATCTCTTCTAAATCTTTTATTCTCTCTTCAATTTTTGTCTTCTGTTCTTCAAAATTTTGAATGTTCCCCTTTATGTTAAATATTTCTTCAAGTTTTTTTTCTTCCTCTCTGTATTTCTTAAATCTCTCTACCTCTTTTTCAAGAGCCTTTGCTTTTTCTTCTAAAGTTTCTATTTCCCTTGAGAGATTTTTTATAGCCTCTTCTTTGCTAAGTATCTCTTTTGCTTTTTCTATTTTTTCAATTTCCAATTTCCTTTTTTGAATTTCTTGAAGTTCTTTTTCTATTTGAGGTAGCTCTTTTTTTGCTTCCCCTGCTTTTTTTATGATTTCGTAAGTTTCTATCTCATCTTTATATTTCTTCCTATTATCTTTTGCTAATTCAATGGCTTCTCCTAAATACTCTAAATTGAAAAGTTTGGAAATAATTTCTTGTCTTTCTCCAGGTTTTAAATCTTCTAAAGAACCTATTTTTTTCTGTCCTACAAAGCATGTATTTACGAGAATCTTTTTGTCTATGCCTATCTCTTTAATAATCCTTTCGTTAGTTTGTTTTACTTTTGTAATAAAAACAGGAGTAGTATCTGAAGTAAGCGATTCTATAGTTAACGAGCAACTTTGAGAATTTCGGGTAGAGAGAGTTCTTTTTATTTTTATTCTTTTCTCATCAGTTTTTATAATGAGCTCTACTGTGGTAGAATCTGCATTAAATCTTATTAAATTTCTATTGTCCTTATCACTGTTTCCTACATATATGGGTTCTCCAAAGAGAGCAAAAACTATTGCTTCAAAAATAGTGCTTTTCCCTGCCTCATTTTTGCCCTTTATAAGGATTCTCCCTTGATCAGGAAAGTCTATCTCTGCTTTTTCATACTGTTTAAAGTTAGCAAGTTTTAAGCTTGCAAGTTTTATCATAGTATTTTTTCTTCCTTTAATGTCTCTCTTATCCAGTTCATGGCTTCTATAATAGTTTCTCTATCATTTATGTTATCTTCTATATATTTTTCTGTTACATCATTAATTACTTTGTCAAGGCTTAAATCTGCTACTGGGAGGGTATTAATCTCTTTTCCAAGAATTTTTAAGTTCTGGGTATCCAAATCAAAGAGAAAATTTAATGATGTGCCTTCTTCTAATAGCTTGCTAAAGTTTATTCTTTGATAGATAGAAAGAGGAATTGCACCTATTAAGTTACATTTTAATAGTTGGTCTTTCTGAGATACATTTACAATTCTTTCTATAATGGAACCTGTAGGATCTTCTTCGGATACCTCTGTTAGTTTAATCGCTATATTTCTCATAGGCTGCACATTTACTTTATGATGCTCAAAGCTTACTTTTTTACTTTGAATTCTTAAAAGATAAAAACCTGGAGTTATATTCTCTTCCCCAAACTCAAATCTTTCAGTACTTCCTGGAATAAGTAAAAGTTTATCTTCAAAACGATATTCATTTTTTTTATGGAGATGTCCAAGAATATACAAATTAAATGGTAATGTGGAAAGAGATGCTAAGGTAACTTGTGGCTCCTGAGCTTTGGGATGAGCAAATTTTTCAAAAGAGTAGTGAAGGATAAGTATTTTAAATAGATCTTCATCGGAAGGTATATCAGGTGGTACAATAATTTTTTCTAAAGGATCCATCCTTCCTTTTTTCCTTGGATCATGAGAAAGTCCACCAATCAGTACTCTTTCGGAGCTACTATTCTTATATATTTCGTATTTAACAGTAGATTGGGATGGAAATACTTTTATAAGTCCTGCCTCTTCAAAGATTTTAATAGGGAAAGAATCATTATCCACCATATTTGGTGCATCATGATTTCCACCTATGGCATAAGTCTCAATATTGTTTCTTTTAAGTTTCGCAAATTCTCTGGCTATAAAAGTGAGATCCTGATTCCTTGGATTTGATAAGTCAAAGAGATCTCCTGCTTGTATAAAGATATCAACCTTTTCTTCTATAGCATAGTCAATAACTTCCTGCAAGGAGTTTCTTAATCTCCTTCTCCTTTCCTGTAATCTTTCGGGAAGCATTTTTCTATAGTATCTTCCCAGGTGGCTATCTGCAGTTATGAGAATCTTTAACATTAGATGTCATTTCCAAAATCAGGTAGGTCTTCTGGAAGATTATTAGAAAATAGATCATTAATATTAGCAACACTTAATGCTTTTTGGAATTCCTCATCTAAATCAATGTCAAAACCGCCTTCTGCAGTTTCTCTTTCTCCTATTTTTACCATAACAGGTATTTTAGTAAGTTTTCCTAAGATTATGGCTTCACCTATATTTAATCCTGGAAGATCATTGAAAAGATTTTCTGAAAGTGCTTCTGATGCTTCTTTTACTGCAGCCTGATCTGTAGGATTTGTAAGCCTCATTATGATTTGACTTCCACATTGAGAGAGGGTATTGCTACTTATCTTATATGGTCTTTGGGTAACCACTATAAGAAATACTTTAAATTTTCTGCCTTCCGAAGCAATAGAGTTTATTATCCTTGCACTTCTTAATTTTTCAGCCTTTTCTTTTGGTACTAAGTTATGAGCCTCTTCAAGGACAATGAAGAAGGGGTATGGAAGACCCTCTGATTTTGCTTTTGTCCATATATCATTTAATAACTTACTTACTACTAAATCTTGAAGATTTTTTTCTATTCCTGCTAAATCTATAACAGATATCTGAGCTGGTTTTAATATATTTTCTACTTTTATATCTTTAAATCCCCATATAGGATAATCTTTTATCCATTTTACATATTTTAGGGCTTTTCTGGCTCCACTAATCATCTCTTCGGAGTATTTTCTCTTGTTATTTTTTTCTGCATCCTTTACTGTTCTTCTTTCAAGATCTTCAAAATCAAAAACAGGCTCTGATTCTTCATCTTCCTTTTCTCCTGCAATTTTTTCCAATTTAGCGTATAAGTCATTAGGTGTAAAATCAACTCCTGATTTTCTAAATCCGTCTATTACTCTTTCCACAGCATCTCTTATATTGCTATACTCAGAGATGCCCAAAATTTCTGAAATCTGTTCATTTTCTAATTCACTGAAACGAATAGAGTAAGATTCTACTCCGCCTATCATCTCATTACTAAATCTTCCTTGCACCCGAGGAATTCTATATACTGTAACATTATTAGCAATTGAAGAGAATTCTCTTAGATTATTCCTTTTTCGCTTTAACAAAACATAGTCACTATTAGGATCAAAAACCAGTATTGTAGCTCCAAGTTTTACTAATTTTTCCAGAAGAAGTCCTGTAAGATAGGACTTTCCAGCTCCTGTTTGAGCTATTATTGCTAAATGTCTTCTTAATCCATTAGGGTCAAGAGTCACTTTTACCTTGGATCTATACAGAAGAGTACCTATCTCTATAGCAGTAGGTTTATTGTGAGTAAAGAATTTTTCAAGAAGCGGATCTGGTGCAGGATAGACAGGAGACCCTGGAAGGGATACAGATCTTGGAAGTTGTATATTTCCATCCTTATCCAAATACCCCAGGACTCTTGCTGAAGCTATTAATTTAAGAGGAAGTTTATAATTTAGTTCTAAGAGTTTTATAGTAGCATCATATTCTTGATCTTCTGAAAGTACATCAGAGAATGCTCTTAAGCTTTCTACCTGAGCTAAAACTTCTACCTCTTCCTCAGAGGAACTGGTGCCTTTTGTTATTACATACTCTAATCTTTTTGGTGCTAATTCTTCATTAGTTATGAATTGAAAACTGTCACAATAACTTTCCCCTACCAAATAACCAACACATTTTGTCTCCATAGGAACTTTTTAGTAGAACCTCCTTTGGCTTTTATCAAGTTCTAAAAGATCTGAAAATTCTCTTCTAAGAATCATAAGATATCTTTCAAGATCAGGCTCTCTTTTTATTCTAACAACTTTGTCAACTAAATACAAAGGAGTTTGGTATATCTGAGAGCTAACGCAATTATCATTTAATATACTGAGAACACTGTTTATATCCACATCTTTTAGCCACTGAAAATCTATAGAAAGAAGAGTACTTTTATCATCAATCATATACGCAGGAATATCTATACGAAGTACTTGATCTTTTGGAAGAAGTCTCACATAAAAAGTAGCAAAAGCAGGTAATTTGCTTATAGAGTTTTTTAACTCTTTATTTATATCTAAAATTTCCATCTGTTTATTCCCAAGGACTCTTTCTCCCCCAGTAAGAAGAGGATTACTATATCCTGGAGTTGAGGTAAATATAGATAGGATTTCTGAATCTGTGGGAGGATATGGAAATTTATCCTTTACCTCTGGATGATCTATAGAGAAAATTTGATATAGAAAGGTATTTCTACTTACTTTTGATATGGATATAAGTTCAATTTTTTTCTCTTTAGCAAGATTTATAAGCTTAATGGTATTATCTAATACTTCTTGGGTTAATTTTTGATATTCTATAATTTCAAAGGTAATGTATCTTATAAGGTAAGAGAGTCTGGATAATAATGAGCCATCTAAGAATAATATAAAGGGTGGATTTTCTTCTTCTACTATCTTTAATGCTAACTTTATTTCAATATCCTGCATAAGGATATCTCTGATCCATGCTAAATGATTTTCTAATATAGAGCTATGTACTGGCTCAAGAGAGAGCATTGCTTTTTCATATCCATTAGAGCCTATAGCAAGTCCTTGACTTATAAGAAGATATGGTCCTAAGGCAAAAGAAAGCATTCTTTGGGAAGCATCTATAGCATACAGATTTTTTCCATTATGAGAAAAACTTTCAGGTAGGTCATTCCATAGATTTTTAATGAATTCAAAAAGGGCAGTATCCTCTTTTACTTTTTCCTTAAAAAAGAGTTCATTTAGCTTTGGCTTTTTTCTATTGACCTCTTCTATAAACAGAGAAATAAAATCCGGCATTATTATTTATTATAATCCCAAATGAGTCTTTCGTATATGGATAGAAGTTTTCTGTTAATTTCCTGTACACTGTAATCTTTTGCGCTTTTTATTGCATTTTCCGATAGAGTAAAATATAACTCTTTATTATTTATAAGTTCAATGATTTTTCTTCCAAACTCATAAATGCTCTCTTCTATTTTATAGGGACTATGTGGTATTAAGAAACCATTATATTCATCTCCTACAAAATCCCCTATGGCTTCATCTTGTAAGGCAATTACAGGAAGTCCAGTAGTAAGAGCTTCTAATACCACTAAGCCCTGAGTTTCTGTGAGAGAAGGGAATACAAATATATCTGAAGCAAAATATGCATTTGCTATATCCTCATATTCTAAATATCCTGTAAATTTAACCCTATCTTCTATATCAAGTTCTTCGGCTTCTTTTCTTAATCCTTCCAAAACTCTTTTATCAGGGTTATCCCCTACTATTACTAAATAGATAGGATAAGAAGTATTTAACTTAAGCCATTTTTCTACTTTGAGAAGATACTCTATATTTTTTTCTTTGCCAAGCCTTCCTACGAAGAGCAAAATCATAGCATCCTTAGGTAGGTTGAGTTTTTCTCTTGCAAGGTTTTTATCTATAGGTTTGAAATCTCTTATATCTAAGCCGTTGGGAAGGATCTCAATGGGAGACTTTACTCCAAAATCTATAAGAAGTTTTTTGACCTTAGTAGAAGGAGCTATGATAAGGTCACATAAGTTACAATAAGTTTTACTCATCCATATGGCAATATCTTTCGCTTCCTTTTCTGTGATTAGATGCTTTTTAATGAATCCTGGGAAATGGTCCCATATATAATATGCATATTCTGTAAAGAGAGTATGGTATGTATGAACAAGAGGAATTTTTCTTTTTCTTGCTTCGTACCACCCAAAAATTCCTAATGAGAATGGAGTATGAGTATGAATGATCTTAAGGTCTATCTTGTTTAAGAGTAGGTCGTATTTAAGAGAAAAAGGTACTGCTATTCTATGTTCCTTTTGAAAAGGGAAAGTAATTGAAGGTAATTTATAAACATTTTTCTCTTGAAGAGAGTTTGGAATATATGGGATAAATAGATGTAATTCATGACCTTCTTCTTCAAAATTCTTCTTCTGTATACTTAAGGCAGTAGCTACACCATTTTTGTGAGGACGGTAAGTATCACTGAAATACCCTATCTTCATCTTGTGAATACTATCTGATAAATAAGGTATGCTAAAACGAACCCAATGATTCCTCCTATAAAAGCTTCAATAGGTGTATGTCCAATAGATTCTTTTAATCTGATATTCTTCAATTCTTTATCTTCTATCTCATTTCGGAGTATTTTATTTATAACCTTAGCCTGTTCTTCTGATGCTAATCTTACTCCTATAGCATCAGCTATTACAAATCCAGCAAAGAATGTGGAAAGAATAAAAATGGAAGAATCAAAACCATTTTTCAATCCAATTATTAAGGAAAGAGAGACTACTAAAGCTGAGTGAGAACTTGGCATTCCTCCCCATTCAAAAAAAGCTCTCCGAATAAGTCTTTTCTCTTGAATGCTTCTTATTGTTCCTTTTACCACTTGAGTTAAAATAGCTATAAATATAGGTATAACAAATATGGGATTTCTGAGAAGATCTAATGCAATTTCAATGATCCACATTATTTTGTGATGGTCACCTTCCTAATATTTCTTGGATTGTCAGGGTCTCTTCCCTTTAATATTGCAAGGTAATATGCAAAAAATTGCACTGGATATATAAGGAGGATTGGGGAAACATATTCTGAAATTTCGCACTCTATAAAGATGCCATCATATTCTTTAGCTAAAGAGAGTTCATTACTAAAAAGGAATATACTACTTCCTTTTTCTTTAAGGATATTAAGAGTCTCTATAGAATTAGCCAGGCTTTCTCCTTTGGGAGCGAAGAAGAATACAGGGAATCCATCACTGACAAGAGCTAATGGTCCATGCATAAAATCTGCAGAAGAATAACCCTGAGAAATTATATATGAGGTTTCTTTTAATTTTAATGCTGCTTCCATAGCAGTGGGAAGATTAAAACCTCTTCCTAATACAGCACAGTGTTCCATAAACTTATAAGGTTTTACTTTTTCTTTTATTTCCTCCTCTCTCTCTAAAATGTTTCTCATACCAGCTATTATTTTATCAAATTCTTCTATAGATTTTCTACCCTTTAATGCATTACTAATAAAATATAATGAGGCAAGTTGTGCCAAATAAGTTTTTGTAGCAGCAACACTTTTCTCTATACCAGCATTGAGGAAAAAACATTCTTGTGCAATTTTTGAGAGTTTACTTTCAGGATTATTAGTAATTCCTATAGTTAGAGCTCCCTGTTTATTAGCTACCTCTATAACTTCACATATATCCTCACTCTCTCCAGATTGAGATATGGCAAATACTACTGAATTTTTAAGATTAGGAGGAAGTTTATATATGGTAAAAAGAGAAGGTGCACATAAAGATACTGGGATACCTACTTGAGATTCTATATAATACTTTCCCCAATTAGCAGCATGATTAGATGTGCCTCTGGCAACAAAAACTATATTTTGAGGATCAAAGTTTATAATCCTCTGGGCTATTTGATTAAATTCTTCTAATCTATTTTTAAAACTTGTTATTACCTCTACACCTTCTTTTATCTCTTTAATCATAAATTTTTCCATGAAGTTTGCCTCCAGAATTTTTGGAATTCTAACATTAGTTAAAATAGTTTGTCAAGTTATTCCGGCTAAAGCTTTTCTGTAGATTTTAAATATAAAATATAAAATATTTGTAGGCTAATTTTAGGTATGGTTGAGCCTTTTGATCTCGAGCTTTATGAAATATACTGGTAAACTTGTAAAATTTGTGGTAATTTTAATTTGAACAATAATGAGTATTAAGAAAAAAGATTTTTTAATTATATTTATACTGATATTTATAAGTATTTTCTTACTTCTTATTATAACTCAAGGAGAAGGCTCTTATTTAGTGGTAGTTGTAGAAAATGAAGCAATAATTAGATTATCATTAGATAAAGTAAGAGATGGAGATAAGTTTGAAGTGAAAGGTCCATTGGGAATAAGTATCTTTGAGTATAGAGAAGGTAAAGGTTTTCACATGGTTTCTTCTCCTTGTCCTGATAAAATATGTATAAAACAAGGTTATATTAGTAAAAAAGGAGAAAGTATAGTGTGTCTTCCCAATAAAGTCATCATAACTATAGAGAATAAAAAATGAAAGTGGTAACCTCCACAGATATAAGAAATATTGAGAAGGGTCTTGAAGAAAAGTATGGGATTCCTCCTATCATGCTTATGGAAAATGCTTCTGGGAGTCTTTTCAACTTTTTAAAAGAGCATTTTAGTAATTTAAAAGATAGAAAGATAGCTGTACTTTGTGGACCTGGAAACAATGGTGGGGATGCTATTTCATTGGTAAGATATTTTCTTAATAATGGTATAAAACCTAAAATTTTCACCTATCTGTGGGATAAGAATACATCTTCTTTATTGAACATCCAATATAAACTCTTAGAAAAGGAAAGTATAGAAGTTGTATCTTTAATAGAGAATTATCAAGATCTAAAAGATTTTGATCTTGTCATAGATGGGATTTTTGGGGTGGGATTAAGTAGGAATATAGAAGAATCTTTAAAAGATGTCTTTGATTTTGTAAACTCAATAAAGAAACTTGTGATCGCAGTAGATGTTCCATCTGGTATGAATTCTGATACAGGGGAGATTATGGGGGGAGTTTTAAAAGCGGATGTAACATTTACTATGTTTTTTCCAAAACTTGGATTTTTTAATCCCACGACGATAGATTATATAGGAGACTTAAAAATAAGTAATTTAGGTTTTCCATTGAATATTTTGGAAGATTTTGTTTCTTCAAGGATAAATCTTGTAGAGAAAGAAGACTTATATAAATTCCTTCCTGTTTATTCTAAAAATGTTCACAAAACTAAAAAGGGGAAAGCTTTAATTATAGGGGGTTCTATAAAATATACAGGAGCACCTATTCTTTCTGCTATGTCCGCATTAAGGGTAGATACAGGTATGGTTTATCTTGCAGTTCCAGAGTCTATTCATATGTTATATAGAAGTTTATATCCTGAGATTATTATATTACCTCTAAAGGATAGAGAAGGATTTATAAGTTCACAAAATATTGAGAGCTTAGTTTCTGTGATTAAAGACTTAGGAATAAATGCGGTAGGAATAGGTCCTGGAATAGGGATTTATGGTGAGACTAATTATTTTGTTCAAGAATTTCTAAGGAGAATTTCTATACCAGTAGTAGTAGATGCAGATGCTCTTTCCTATGTGAGAGATATTTTGCCTGAGCTTAATAATAAAAGAATGATTTTAACCCCTCATTTTGGAGAGATGGCAAGAATTTTAGGCACTTCTCCAGAGGATATACAGAAGAATAGATTTAAAATTGGAGATGAATTTGTAGAAAAATATAAGGTACATTTGATTTTAAAAGGACCTTATTCTTTAACTTTTACGCCTGAAAAAGAGACATATATAAATCCATTTGCTGATTCACTGCTTGCCACTGCGGGTTCTGGAGATGTACTTACAGGAATAATTACAGGACTTCTTGCTCAAGGACTTTCAGAGAAAGGAGCTTGTTTATTAGGAAGTTATACTCATGCTTATTCTGCAAACTTATGGAAGGAAAGAAAAAGTTCTTATGGGCTTATTGCATCGGATATTATAGGACTTCTTCCTGAGGTAATGGAAGATTTATTCAAAGGAAAAAATGCTTTAGAATCTCAATGACGCCTAAGATATTTTCTTCTTTTGCAGTATAGGTAGCTATGCTTTTTAAAGTGGGATGTCCATTAGCAGGAGTTGTTTTGCACTTTAATTTTTGAAGAAATGGTAAATCTCCTAAACTATCTCCAATTCCTAATATCTCATCATAATTTAGTTTTTTCCTTTCCACTAACATCTCCATACCTGCTCCCTTGTCTATACCTTGAGGTGTGATATCTACTGCACTATAGGAATAAACTACTTGGAAATTTGGAAAGGTATTTTTTAAAAGCTCTTTAGTAATCTCAGAGAGTTCTGGTACTGTAAGTTTTCCTTCAGGATATAAAGATACGCAAACCTCTTTCCCTGGCTCTATATGAGCTTTACCCTCAAGTTTCTCTCTTAAAAATTTTTTCATTTTCTCTTTTTCTTTTAAGGTTTTCTCATTTATTTTAGGGTGAAGGGTGATGTCATCTTTCTCTGTAATATAGAGAATGCATCCATTTTCTCCTACAGAATCTTCAAATTTTCCGATGGCTTGTAAAATACCTTCTATGTATGGCTGTGATCTTCCTGTACATAGAGCTATTGGTGGAAGCTTTTCAAGATGCTCTCTTATCCATTGAAAAGCTTGAAGATTTAAGGCTATTCCCTTATTTGCGGTAAGGCATCCTTCTATGTCAGTTAATACTAATCTTATGCTCATGGTATGAAAGTTTACTGAAAAGTGTCATTCTTGTCAAACTTTATGAAATATTGTAGAATTCTTAGGAAGTAGTAAATTCCATTCTTTGAGTAGGAGGCGAAGAATATGTCAGGACATTCCAAATGGGCAAATATTAAACATAGGAAAGCTTCAGCAGATGCTAAAAAAGGCAAATTATTCTCTAACTTAAGTAAAGAGATTATTATTGCAGCTAAGCATGGGGGAGGAAATCCCGAGACAAATCTCAGCTTAAAAGCTGCTATTGAAAGAGCAAAAGAGGCTAATATGCCTAAGGAGAATATAGAAAGAGCTATTAAAAGAGGTACAGGAGAGATTCAAGGTATCACTTACGAAGAAATAACTTATGAAGGGTATGGTCCAGGGGGCGTAGCTATCTTAATAGAAGTGGTTACTGATAATAAGAACAGAACAGCATCTGAGATAAGAAGAATTTTTACAAGATATGGGGGAAATCTTGGAGAAGCGGGTTGTGTAGCATGGATCTTTGAGGACAAAGGAAGCATACTTATAGACAAGGGAAGTGTAAAGGATGAAGATCAGCTTATTACAGATGCTTTAGAAGTAGGTGCAGAGGATGTACAGATTAGTTCTGAAGATGTTGAGGTAATTACTGACCCTCAGGTATTTTCAGATATAAAGGCTAAACTTCAAGAAAAAGGTTATAAGATAATTCAAGCAGAAGTTACAAAATTACCAAAGAATGTAGTACCATTAAATGGTCCAGAGGCAGAAAAGTTGCTTAAGCTAATGGAAGAACTTGATGAACTTGATGATGTACAAAAAACATATGCTAATTTTGATATCCCCGATGAAATTCTGCAAGCTCTTTCTTAAATGATTGTATTAGGAATTGATCCAGGTACTGCTATTACAGGATATGGTATAATCAAGAAATCTGGGGATGATTTGTTAGCTATAGATTATGGTGCCTTTACAACTCCTTCTTCTTGGAAGGTGGAAAGGCGGTTAGATTCTTTATTTGAACAGGTATCCTCTCTACTTGATTTATATCGTCCTGATACTATTGTTATAGAAGAGATTTTCTTTAATAAGAATGTAAAGACAGCTATAAATATAGGACAAGCTCAAGGAGTACTACTTCTTGCTGCTTATCAGTGTCAGAGAAAGGTAGTCATGTTTACACCTTTAGAAGTGAAACTTGCTATTGTAGGTTATGGAAGGGCTTCTAAACAACAAATTCAGTATTTGGTGAAGGAGATATTAAACTTAAAAGAAATTCCAAAACCAGATGATGTTGCTGATGCGTTAGCTCTTGCTATCTCATATTTTTATACTCAAGGAGAAAATTCATAGTTGGTTTTTTTTAATCATATTAAGGCAAAAATTTCAGAGGTATCAGATGAGATAGTAATATTTGATCTAACCTTCATAGGTTTTCGCATTTTTGTCTCTAAGAAAGATTGCGAGATTTTAAAAGAAAATTTAGGCAAAGAAGTTCTTATTTTCTTATCTGAAGTTATAGAAAAAGAAGAGATAAAACTTTTTGGGTTTTTGGATAAAGAGGAGAGAGATCTTTTTGAAAAGCTAAAGAGTGTCTCTGGGATTGGTGCAAAACTTGCTCTAAAAATTGTTGGGAACATCTCTCCACAGGAATTTAGGGAGGCTATAGAAAACGAAGACCTAAATATACTTTTAAATGTTCCAGGAATTGGTAAGAAAACTGCTCAAAAGATATTTTTAGAGATGAAAGGGGTTATACCAAAGCTAACATCTGATGAAGTATTGGTAAGTAAGGCTCTTTATCAGCTTGGATATAATAAGGAAGAAGTAGAAGAAGTGCTGAAAGATATTAAAAAGGAATTTAGTGAGATTAAAGATTTAGAGGAAGTTATAAAATTTGCCTTAAAGAAACTTACTAAGGAATAATGAGAATGAAAAATCTTCCTGCCTTTTCATTAGTCCAGAGAGAACCTGCCTTAGATAACATTTTGAGACCTAAAAAACTCTCAGAGTTTGTAGGTCAAAAAAAGATGAAAGATAGACTTTCTTTGATTATAAATGCAGCTAAAAAGAGAGAGGAGCCTGTAGATCATATTCTTTTTGTAGGACCTCCAGGAGTTGGCAAGACCACTTTAGCTCTTATAATAGCTGAAGAGCAAGAGGCACAAATAAAAGTAATATCTGCTCCATCTCTTCAAAAAGCAGGTGATCTTGTTGCTCTTCTCACCAGTGTTCCTGAAAAAGGGATAATATTCATAGATGAGATACATAGATTATCTTCCACATTAGAAGAAATTTTGTATTCAGCTATGGAAGATAGATCTATCAGTATAATATTAGGAAAAGGTCCTGGAGCTAAGGTTCTTAGTATTAAACTGCCACCTTTTACTCTGATTGGAGCTACCACAAGACCTGGACTTTTAAGCAATCCATTAAGAGATAGGTTTGGATTTATAGCTAATCTTGATTTCTACTCTCAAGAAGAGATGGAAGAAATAGTAAGAAGGTCACAAGAATTGCTTGAGATAAATCTATCAAATGAAGCAATTTTAGAGATTGCAAAAAGGTCAAGAGGTATTCCACGTATTGCTAATAGGCTTTTGAAGAGAGTAAGGGATTATTTAGAGGTGGAAGAAAAAGAGAGTATTTCAGAAGATGATATAAAAAAAGTCCTTGATCTTATGGGGATAGATGAAAATGGACTTGACGATTTAGATAGGAAGATTCTTATTACATTGAAAGAAAAGTTCTCTGGTGGACCTGTAGGACTTAAAACTCTTTCTGCTGTACTTAATGAATCACCTGAGACCATAGAAGTGGTTTATGAACCTTACCTTTTAAGAATAGGATTTATTCAGAGAACTCCCAGAGGGAGGGTTATAACTCCTCTTGGTTTAACCCATATAATGAGAAAAGATTATGGAAGATAAGAAAATATTTTTACACATCTGTTGTGCACCTTGTCTCACTTACCCCTTAAAAATTCTTAGAGAAGAGGAGTTTGATATTACAGGATTCTGGTACAACCCCAATATACATCCTTATACAGAGTACTCTATGAGGCTAAATACACTAAAGGATTTTGCAGAAAGACAAGAACTTCAAGTAGTATATGAAGATGATTATGACCTTGATGGATTTATAAGACAAGTAGTTTTTAGGGAGAATAATAGATGCCCTGTTTGCTATTATATAAGACTTAAAAAGACTGTTATGAGAGCAAAAGAGTTAGGATTTTCTACTTTTTCTACTACTATGCTTGTAAGTCCATATCAGAAGCATGAGATGATTAAAAATATAGGGAATCTTCTTGCTGATGAATATGGTATTTTCTTTTATTATAGAGATTTTAGACCGGGATATAGAGAGGGGGTTTCTTTATCTAAGGAATATGGTCTTTATAGACAGAAGTATTGTGGATGTATATATAGTGAAAAAGAAAGATATTGGAGGAAAGGAGAAAAATGAAATATCATATTCTTTTTAATCCCACTTCAAATCGGGGAAAAGCAGAGAAAATGTATCCAAAGCTTTTAGAAACTCTTGAAAAAGAGAAGCTTGATTATACTATTGAATTTACCATTGGTAAAGAGGGTACTATTTCACAGGTAGAGAAGGCATTGGAAAAAGGAGTGGATATTGTTGTTGCTGCAGGAGGAGATGGAACTATAAATGAAATAGTGAATGGGCTTAAAGGAAGGGGAACTCTTGGAATTATACCTCTTGGGAGAGGAAATGATATTGCTATGTCTTGTGGAATACCAAGAGATATAGAAAAAGCTGTTAAGTTAATTAAGGAAGGCAAGGGTGAGGAGAGAGATGTAGGAATTTTGGACGGTAGATATTTTGTGGGAATTGCTGGTACAGGCTTTGTAGGTGAGGTTAATTATAGATCTAATAACTTAAATTTGACAGGAATTAAAGGTTATATGGTTTCAGTTTTTACTACTCTAAAAGAGTTTAAATATCCTGAATGTGAGATAAGCTTTGATGGATATTCTTGGAATGGAAGGATAACGTTAATTGCTTTAGGAAATACTCAATATTATGGTGGAGGGATGATGCTTCTACCATCTGCTGATTTTAGTGATGGATATTTTGATATAGCAGTAGCTGGTAAAGTAAGTGCTCTTGAGCTTATACTTACATTTCCTTTGGTTTATATGGGTAAATATACTATAAATCCACATGTTAAAATTTATAGAGGTAAGGAGGTAACTATAAAGTCTGATAGTGATCTTTTTATAAGTTTTGATGGTGAACTTATTACAAAAAGAGAGGTTACTTTTAAGAACATTTCAAGGTTTCAGAAAATAATAGGAGGAAAATAGAGATGTCCTTTATGGGCAAATGGCTTATTTTATTTGGAATTATACTGATAATTTTAGGATTAATATTCCTTTTTATTGAAAAGATTCCGTTCTTAGGAAAGCTTCCCGGGGATATTAAAATAGAAAGGAAAAACTTTGTTTTTTACTTCCCTTTAACCACATCTATTATTTTAAGCCTTGTTCTGACTATTATTCTGAATATTATTCTCCGATTAAGAAAGTAATATGAAGAAACTGTTAATTTTTGCTTTCTTTTTCCTATCTCTTATTAATGTAGTGCCTTCTCAGAATGTTCCAACCTTAAAGATTGGACTTGGGAGAATAGAAAAAGAAGCTGTATTTTCTAATGTAAGTAAGATTCTCACAGATTATCTTGATATTGAAGTGGAAGGAAAAGGAAGTATAAAAATTAAAATTATAGATGGGAGTGCTTTTATAGAGACAGGAAATGGTATATTAGGAGTTACTTTTCCTTTAGATTTATATCCTATAGACGGAAAATTTATTAATTATAATTCTAAGGCTTATAGGGGATATTTAGAGATAGATAAAAATGGTTGGGTTATTAATATATTAAATATGGAAGAGTATCTTTTTTCTGTGGTGCCATCTGAAATGCCTGCATCTTATTCTATAGAGGCTTTGAAATCTCAAGCTGTTGCATCAAGGACTTATGCTTTAGTGAATAGAGGAAGACATGGAAATTTTGATTTATGTAATACTACTCACTGTCAGGTTTATAAAGGTGTAGTAGTGGAAAATGAAAGATCTACAAAAGCAGTCCTTGATACCTTAGGGGAAGTTGTTGTATATAATGGTTTCCCTATAAAGTCTTTTTTTCATAGTTCCTCAGGTGGATATACAGAAAATTCTGAAGATGTTTGGGGAGAGTATCTTCCTTACTTAAGAGCTGTAAAGGATGTGGATGAATTATTTTTGGATACATGGACTTTAAATTTTAGTATAGATTACTTCGTAGATAAATTAAAAGCTGCTAATATTAGTTTGGATGGCTCCTTTTCTATTGAACTCGAAAAAACTGAGACAGGTAGGGTGAGAAGATTTTTCTTTAAAGATGATCAGAATATATATGATATGAATGGTACTACATTTAGGCAGCTCTTTAATCTCCCCAGTACTCTTTTTGATATTTCTCTAAATGGAAATGGAATTCTTACTTTTATTGGGAGAGGTAATGGACATGGAGTTGGACTTTCACAAAAGGGAGCAAAAGTTCTTGCAGAAAGAGGTTATAATTATAAGGAGATTTTAAAGTATTATTATCAAAAAGTAGAGGTGGAAAATTGGTACTAAAGCTCTCTGATTATGATTATGAATTGCCAGAAGAACTTATAGCTCAAGAACCCACAGAACCAAGAGATTCTTGTAGACTAATGGTGGTGAATAGGGGTACGGGTGAAATGTCTCTTCACATTTTTAGAGATATTAAAAAATTTTTGAGTTCAGGAGATGTAATTGTATTAAATGATACTAAAGTAATTCCAGCAAGAATCCATGGGAAAAAGGAAACAGGGGCTGAGATTGAAATTTTGCTCCTTAGAAAAATTGAAGATAGAAAATATGAGGCTTTAGTAAAGCCGGGAAGAAGAGCAAAAGTAGGAACAAAAATATATTTTCCTGAAGATATCTATGCTCAAGTAGTAGATAGGACTCCTGATGGTATTTTTACCTTAGAATTTTCTAAAAATAATCTTGAAAATATCCTTCCACAGATAGGAGAAATTCCTCTTCCTCCATATATAAAAAAGCCTATAGAGGATCCAAATAAATATCAAACGGTGTATGCTCGGAAGGAGGGAGCGGTTGCTGCTCCCACTGCAGGATTTCATTTTACTCCAGAACTCTTAGAAGAGTTAAAAGGACAAGGGGTAGAAATATTATATATTACTCTCCATGTGGGGCTTGGTACATTCAGACCTGTTATGGTAGAAGATATCACACAGTATAAATTAGATCCAGAGTATTTTGAGCTCTCTCAAGAGGTGGCAGATAAAATAAATAAGGCAAAGAATGAAGGAAGAAGAATTATAGCAGTAGGAACTACTGTTACAAGGGTTCTTGAGGCTCAAGGAAGTTCAGGAAGATTAGAAGTAGGAAGGGGACTTGTTTCTCTCTTTATATATCCAGGTTTTCAGTTTAAAATATTAGATGGACTTATCACTAATTTCCATCTGCCAAAATCAACCCTTTTAATGCTTGTAGCTGCTTTTATGGGATATGACTTAATGAAAAAAGCTTATCAGAAAGCTATTGATGAAAAAATGAGATTTTATAGTTTTGGGGATGCTATGTTTATATACTAAGGAGAAAGTTTAATGAATTTTGAGTTGATATCAGAAGATAAGAAGACAAAAGCCAGATTAGGAAGATTAAAAACTTCTCATGGAGAGATAAATACTCCTGTTTTTATGCCTGTAGGAACTCAAGGAGCAATAAAAACCCTTACACCTGAAGAGGTAGAAAATGTAGGAGCAGAGATCATACTATCTAATACATATCATTTATTTTTAAGACCAGGGCATGAATTGGTTGAAAAGGCTGGTGGCTTACATACTTTTATGGGTTGGAATAGACCTATTCTTACAGATAGTGGGGGCTACCAAGTTTTTAGTCTTGCAAGATTAAGAAAAATAGAAAAAGATGGGATATATTTTAATTCTCACATTGATGGAACCCAATATTTTTTTACTCCTGAATTAGTTATGGAGGTACAGAGAGCTTTGGGTTCAGATATTATAATGCCTTTAGATGTATGTCTCGGATATGGCGCTGAGTATGAGGAAGTAAGAGAAGCTCTGAATATTACTATTTACTGGCTTAAAAAAAGTATAGAATACAAAGAGACAAAAGGAAATTCTTCGCAGTCACTTTTTGGGATTGTGCAAGGAGGATTTTATAAGGACTTAAGAAAAGAAGCAGTGGAAAGAATGCTTGATCTAAATATAGAAGGTTTTGCCATAGGGGGAATAAGTGTGGGAGAGCCAAAGGAAAAGATGTATGAAATTACAGACTTCACATTAGAATTTCTACCTAAGGAGATGCCAAGATATTTAATGGGAGTTGGAGCTCCAGAAGATCTTATAATGGGAGTTAGCATGGGAATTGATATGTTTGATTGTGTTCTTCCTACAAGACTTGCGAGACATGGAGTTTTTTATACTTCCTTAGGAAGAAGAAATATAAAAAATACTCAATATAAAGGAGATTTTACACCATTGGAGGAAGGATGTGATTGTTATACATGTAAGAATTTTACCAAGGCTTATATAAGACATTTGTTTCTTCAACATGAAACACTATCTTTTCGTCTTCTTACAATCCATAACTTGAGATTTCTCTTTAGACTTATGGAAAATATCAGAGAAAATATTAAAGAAGGGGGGTTTGAGGAATTCAAGAATTATTTTCTTTCTAAATATTTAAAATCTGATAGAGAAAATAGATTAGAAAAGGAGGAGCTATGGAACAGTCTGCTAATTTAATAGGTGTTATAATTGTTTGGGTTGTCTTTTTAGCTATTTTCTATTTTATACTTGTTATCCCTCAAAAACGTGAAAGGAAAAAAAGAAATGAGATGCTCAATTCTCTAAAGGTGGGGGATAAAATTGTGACAAAAGGGGGATTAATTGGAAGTATAGTCGCAATAAATAAGCAGAAGAAAACAATTCAGGTTTCTTTTGCAAAAGATGTTGTTTTTGAGATGCTTCTTGAAGGAGTAGCATACCTCTTAAAAGATTAAAAGAAAGGAGAGTTAAAAATCTATGAATATCCGTACTGAATATAAAACTGCCTTTATTGTTCTTCTTGTAGGGGTCGCTTTATGGATTCTTCTCACCTTTCCTTTTAGGTTTGGGCTTGATATAAGAGGAGGTATTAGAGTAACTTTGCAATGTCAAAAGGCTGAGGGAGTAGAAATTACAGATGATGCAGTAAGAAGAACCATGGAGATCATAAGAAATCGTGTTGATCAATTAGGAGTTACGGAGCCTGCTATTTACAAGGAAGGTGCTGATAGAATTGTTGTAGAACTTCCAGGGATAGAAGATCCTGAAAAGGCTCTTGAGGTTATAGGACAAACTGCTTTGCTTGAATTTAAAGATGAATCTGGAAAAACTATTTTAACAGGATCTGCTCTTAAGAATGCTAAAGTAGAGTTTGATGAATTAGGACAACCTATGGTAAGAGTTGAGATGAATCCTGAAGGTGCAAAGACCTTTGCAGATTTTACCTCTAAAAATGTGGGAAAACAAGTATTTATAGTCCTTGATGGGGAAGTGATTTCTAATCCAGTGATACAAGAAGCTATTACTGAAGGAGTAGGAGTTATAACAGGAAAATTTAACTTAGATGAGGCTCAGAGACTTGCTATTCTTCTTAGAGCTGGTGCTCTTCCTGTTCCTGTAAAAGTAATAGAGAATAGAACCATAGATCCAACTCTTGGAAAAGATACTATGGAATCAGCCTATAAAAGTGGAATTATAGGGGGAATTCTTGTTATTTTATTTATGGTTATCTTTTTCAGAATGTTGGGGGTAGTGGCAGATGTTGCTCTTATTATATATGTGATTTTAGACCTTGCAGTATTGAAACTTCTCAATGCTACTCTAACACTCCCAGGAATAGCAGGTATAATCCTTTCTATTGGAATGGCAGTGGATGCTAACTGTCTTATCTTTGCAAGGATGAGAGAGGAATATGCAAAGAAGAAAACTTTAATAGCATCCTTGGATGCAGGATTTAGAAATGCATTAAGAGCAATTGTAGATAGTAATGTTACTACAATTCTTGCAGCAGTTATTCTTTTCTATTTTGGTACGGGTCCTATAAAAGGATTTGCAGTTACTCTTTCCTTAGGAGTACTCTTAAGTATGTTTACAGCAATTACTGTTACGAGAACTTTCTTAGAAAATCTCCTTTCACTTCCAGTATTTAAGAAAGCTACTAAACTTCTTGGTTTATAAGAAGGGAGGAAATATTAGTGAAAAAAGAAATAAATTTTTTAGGAAAGAAAGTAAGAAGATTTTTTCTTTTATTATCCCTTGTTTTTATCATTGTAGGAATTGTTTTCCTGTTTACCAAAGGACTTAACTACAGTATTGATTTCCAAAGTGGGAGTGTTATCTACTATAAACTTTCTAATCCTTTAAGTAGTAAGCAGATAAGTGAAATAAGAGATGAGGCAAGGAGATTCTATGATAAGTCTACAATTCAAACAGGATCTGGAGGTACAGAAATCTGGATCAGAACAAAACCATTAAATGAGGAAGAAGTAAAAGCACTTTCTACTGAGGTAGAGAAACTTATAGGCAAATATGAAGCAAGGGAGTTAACCACAATAGAGCCTACTGTAAGTCAGGAGCTCAGAGAAAAAGCTGTTCTTTCTGGAGTCTTAGCTATTATTGTGATGCTTGTATATATAACCTTTAGATTTAAATTTGATTTTGCTATAGCTGCTATTATAAGTGAAGCTTTTGTAATTCTTTCTTCTATATCCCTCTTTTCTATTTTCCAATGGGAGGTTGACCCATCTTTTATTGCTGCGATGCTTACTCTTCTTGGATATGCAATTAACGATAATATTATTGTCTTTGATAGGATACGTGAAAATTTAAAGCTTTATCCTAAGGGAGATTTTATAAGCTTGGTAAATAAGAGTATTAACCAAACTCTTGCAAGAACTATATATACTGTTGCTACAACACTACTTGCTATAACTCCACTATTAATCTGGGGGGGAGTGGTATTAAGACCATTTATAATTGCTCTTTATCTCGGTATTATAATTGGTACTTATGCTACTATTTATGTAGCTGCTGGATTCCTTTGTGAATGGAGAGAGCTTCATAAGGCATAAATGAGAAGATGGATATTTCTATTTGAAGAGAATAAAGGGCAAGAAGAGGAGTTGGCAAAAAAAATTGGAGTCTCTCCTTTTCTTGCCCGTTTACTTTTAAATAGGGGAATTTTTGATGGGGAACAGGCAAAAAAATTCTTAACTCCTAAGATAGAGGATCTCTACGATCCTACTTTTTATTTTCCTGATTTTGAAAAAGCAATTTCTTATTTAATTAATCTTCGTGATAAAAAAGAAAAAATTCTTATTTTTGGAGATTATGATGCTGATGGAATTACTGCTACTGCATTACTTTACAAAGTTCTTTCTCATTGGGGTTGGAATGTAGCATATTATATTCCCCATAGGTTAGAAGAGGGTTATGGTTTAAAGGAAAAAAGTCTAAAGAGGGCACTTGAAAGGAATAAAGACGTAAAACTTCTTATTACTGCTGACTGTGGTATAAGAAGTAAAAGAGAAGTTGAATTTTTGAGAGATAGCGGTATTGAAGTAATCGTAACAGACCATCATATTCCTGAAAAAGAAGATATTCCTCAAGGACTTTTAGTTTTTGATTCTTATCTAAATGAGTATCCTTTTCCATATATGGCTGGGGTAGGTGTTGCCTTTAAATTCCTAAAAGTGCTTGGAGATGCTATAGGTCAAGATATTTTTAAGGAAGAGGGAATATTGGAGCTGGTTACTTTAGGAACCTTAGGGGATATGATGGAGTTGAAAGATGAGAATAGAATTCTTGTGAAATATGGACTTGGAAATCTTTTAAATTCAAATTCTGTTGGTATAAAGACTTTAATGAAGAAAGTAGGACTTGACCATAATACTTTTATAAGCTCAAAGGACTTATCCTTTTCTATTATTCCAAGAATTAATGCTATAGGAAGATTTAAAGAAGTAGGAGAAGCAGTAAGATTACTTGTTACAGATAATATGAATGAGGCAGAGGAGCTTTCAGAAAGATTAGAAGATTTTAATAGAAAAAGAAAAGAGGAAGTAGAAAAGGTCTATGAAATAGCAGAAGAGTTATTAAAAAATGAGGATATTGAGAAAAATAGAGCAGTATTTTTATACCATGAAGATTTGGGGAAGGAGACTGGAGGTATTATTGGAGTTGTAGCTTCTATGCTTGCAGATAAATATAATCTCCCATTCTTTTTAGGAAGAAGAGAAGGAAATATTATTATAGGATCCGGAAGAGGCGTAGAGGATGTTCATCTTTTTGATTTTATTTCAAGGCTTTCTTCTTATCTTACTAATTTTGGAGGGCATAAAGGAGCAGTAGGATTTTCTTTGCTGAAAGAAAACTGGGATGAATTTAAGCAAAAGGCTTTAGAACTTGCTAATACTCTTTGGAAAGATGTGGACTTTACTCCTAAGATAAAAATTGATGCTGAGATCTCTCTGGAAACGATAAATAACGATTTTATTACAGGCTTTCTCTCCGAGATAGATCTTCTTTCTCCTTTTGGACCTGGTAATGAGGAACCAAGATTCAAAATAAATTCTACCACTTTTGCTAATTTTGAGAAAATTGGCAATGGAAGAAGATATAAAATAAAGATTGGAGATGTCTCAGGTAGGATTTTATCTACTCCTATATTCTCTTTGGGGATTGGAGGAGAAGCTTTAAAAGATTCACCTCAGACAGTGGATATCATACTAAGAATAGAAAAGGAAGGATATCAAGGTAGAGAATACTTTAATTTTTATCTGGAAGAGTGGAAAGAATCAGAGGTAGCAGAAAAAACTATTAAGAGGGAAAAAGTAAAGGCAATACTTTATTTTTTGGAAAATGAGTTGGAAAAGAGAAATCTTTTGGAGGAGATAAAGAAAAGAAATAAAAAATATGTTATTGTATCGCCTCTTTGGAATAAAAATTTTTGGGAGGATAAGATTTTTTCTCCATGGGACACTGATTTCTATTCTTCTTTAAAAAAAGATGTGGTTATTCTATGGGATGATTCAGAACTTTTCTTATTAGAAGAATTTTCTCAAAGATTTTTAAATATAGTTAAGAATCTTAAAAATCCTATCATCTTTCTTTCTTCTCTTAAGAATGAAGAGAAAAGACTTTTCCTCTCTGATCTTTTAGGAATTAGAAATTTAAGATATCCGAAGAGAGTGTTTACTCCTGGTTTTACTGATGGAAGGTTTTCTAAGGATAGAGATAAAGATACTCAGCTTTTTGAGGGAAGAGATGTATATTTTTATCCTGGAAAATGTCCTGATAGGGTTTATAAATATTTAGTCTTTCTAAAGCCTCCTCTTACTGAAATGGAGTTCTTTAGGTGGGGAGGATTAGGGAAACATGTTATCCTTCTTTTTGGTAAAGATGAATTTATTGATAGTTATAAAAGAGCTCATGATATTTTAAAAGATTTAGAGCTAGAAGAAAGAAATTTTTTTAAAGATCTGTTTCAGGACTTTCTTCTCTTTCTTCAGAAGGCTCGTCCCTCAGAGATATATTCCCTTCTTCTTTAGGTAAGACTTTTCTTGCAATATTTAAAAATGCTGTATGGGCAACCATTCTATGAAAGGGTCTTACAGAAAATCCTTCAATTTGCCAAGGTCTTAATAATACTTCTATGACATCAATAAAAGTAAAAGAGTTAAATGTTTGCAATGCTTCTACTGTTTTTTGAGCTTGAATTATTGTTGGTGTATAGGATAAGAAAATCCCTCCAGGTCTTAAAGCTTTCTCTATGTGTTCAATAACTCTCCAAGGCTCAGGTAAATCCAAAATTATCCTATCTAAATTTTCATCTTCAATACCTTCGTATATATCTTTCAGTCTTAATATATGGTTATCTTTTCTTCCAAGAAAATTTTCTATATTATTTAGAGCTCTTTCAGCAAAATCCTCTCTTACCTCATAGGAGATTACAGTCCCTGTTTCTCCTACTACTTGAAGTAAGGCAATGGTGAGGGCTCCAGAACCAATCCCAGCTTCTAATACTCTTGCCCCAGGATATATATCTGCCCATACTAAGATAATTCCTATATCCTTAGGATATATTATTTGAGCACCACGAGGCATTTCCAAAATAAAATCAGAGTAGGTAGGTCTGAGTACCAAAAGATCTCTACCTTGAGATGATTTTACAATAATACCTTCTTCTTTCCCTATAATCTGATTATGGGATATATAGCCTTTATTATAATGAAATGTCCCATCTTTTTCTAATTGAACTAAGTGTCTCCTTTTCCCTTCCCACAGTATAACCCATTCTCCTTCAGTAAGCTTTCCCTTTCTTCTTATCTTCATTTTTCCTTTTTATATCTCTTTAGTTTCAATTTTGCTTCTTCCCAAGGATAAGTATTTATCAAATCTTCTTTTCTTAACCATGCTCTTCTTGCTACTGATATTCCATACTTAATTAAAGAGTAACTTCTTATATCATGGCTGTCAGTACCTATGGATAAAAATATCCCATATTTTTCTCTTGCAACTCTTGCATCTATATCACATAGATCTAATCTATCAGGTTGTGCATTTATCTCTAATACAGTCCCTGTCTCTTTTGCACATTGTAATATGGCAGAAAGATCTACCTCATATGCAGGTCTTTTATTTATTAATCTTCCTGTGGGGTGGCTGATAATATCTACCAATGGATTTCTTATAGCAGATATTAATCTTTCAGTTATCTTTTCTCTTGGTTGCTTAAATCCTGAATGTAATCCTGCAATGACTAAATCAAATTTTTTAAGAGTCTCTTCAGGAAGATCTATACTTCCATCACTTAATATGTTTGCCTCAATACTATGTAGAATTCTAAAATCTCTATATTTTTTATTTAGTTCATATATTTCTGCCCTTTGTTTTTCTATCTGCTCCGGAGTAAGCCCTCCTGCAACTCCCAAAGCTTGACTATGATCTGAAATAACCACATATTTATACCCTAAACGATAAGCAGCCTCCACCATTTCTTCCAATGAATTTGCTCCATCACTCCAATCAGTATGTGCATGCATATCACCTAAAATATCCTTTTCCTCTATTAATATAGGTATGTTTCCTTCCATAGCAGCTTCAATTTCCCCTTGATCCTCTCGCAATTCAGGAGGGATATATTCTAAACCTAATATTTCATATATCTCCTCTTCTTTTTCTCCACAGAGTTTTTGGTTATCACTTAAACGAAATACCCCATATTCATTGATCTTAAGCCCCTTTTTAAGGGCAAGCTCTCGGAGTTTTATATTATGAGCTTTTGAGCCTGTGAAGTATTGAAGAGCTGCTCCAAAAGAAGATTTATCTACCACTCTAAAGTCTACCTGAATACCAGGATCTACTACTATACTTGTTTTTGTGGTGCCTGCTACTAAAATACTTTTAAGGATTGGAAGATTTTTTAAAACTTGGTTTACCTTTTCCATATCTTGGGTACTAATAAGAATGTCAATATCTCCAATAGTTTCCTTCCTTCTTCTCACGCTTCCTGCAGGTACGATATTTTCTACAAAAGGATATGGAGAAAGGTATGAAACAATTTCTTCTACTAAAGGTAGAGCAACTCCAAGGAGTATTCTCTCTGGCATTGCTTGTCTCTCTTTTAATTCTTTGATGCTTTCTAAAATATTTTGTTCTACTTTCGGTCCTAATCTGGGCAATAATCTGATTTTTCCTTCCTTTGCAGCTTTTTCTAAGGAATCAATATCTTTTATTTCCAGCTCAGTATAAAGACGGTATGCAAGTTTTGGTCCAATACCAGGAATTTTTAGGAGCTCCAAAAGCTCTGGTGGTATTTCTTTTTTTAATTCCTCTAAATAGGTAATCTTTCCTGTGGTAAGATATTCTTTTATTTTTTGTCCTATACTTTCTCCGATACCTTTTATTTGATTTAATTTCCCCTCTTTAAAGAGTTCTTCAATATCTTCAGTTAAGTTTTCTATTCTTCTTGCAGCTTCTTCGTATGCTGCAATCTTATACTTATTCTCCCCCTTTATCTCTAAAAGAGTTGCAATCTCATCTAAAATTTGAGCAACTTCTTTATTTTTCATGATTTAATTATACCATAAGGTTATTATTTATAATTTAGCACCCAAATTTCTGTTTCCTTTGGTAACTCATCTTTTGAAATTTTCAACGTAGAGGTATTGTAAGTTTTAACCTTAAAATCTTTTATTAACTTTAAAAAATCATCTAAAGGAGATATAGGCCAGTCTTTAGTATATTCAGTTTTATAATGCATTGGAATTGCAATCTTTGGTTTTATCTCTTTAATTAATTCTACCGCATCAGCTTGATTTAAAGTATAGAATCCTCCCACAGGTATAATTAGTATATCTACCTTTCCCATCTGCTCTAATTCTTTTTCAGAAAGTAATGTCCCTATGTCACCCAGATGTACAATTTTAATTCCATCACCTTCTATTACAGTTATACTATCCTTTCCTCTTTTAGATCCCTTTGCATCATCATGATAAGTTGGTATATTCCAAATTTTTATTCCCTTATAGGTTTTATTGAATAGATTCCAATCTTTCCCTCCATTTTTTGTTCCTACTAAGATTTCTACCTTTCCTTCTACAAATTTTGGATTGTAATGGTCATCATGCTCATGGGAAGATATCATTAAATCTGCTGTAGTTTTTGGTATAGGATATGCTGATGAATATGGATCAATGATTAATGAAAATCCATTTTCAAATATAATTCGGAAGCAAGAATGCCCAAAATATTTGATATCTAAAGCAAGCGTAAAAGAGACAAGAGATATCAATATGATAAAAAAGAATATAAAGCTCTTCATATTAAATTCCTCCCCTCAGATAGTCTTTATTTAATTATACATCTTGTAATTTCTGTAAAGATATTATAACATTAACACAAATCTGTGATGGGTTAAGGGGAGGGGAATCAATGAAGACTTTTAAGATTAAAGCAGAAAAAGTCTTTTTATCTGCTGAAGAACAAGTTTTACGTTTTAATTCTCCAGCTCTTGATGCAGAGCATATTCTCTTAGCATTGGTAGATGATTCTAATAACTATGCATGTAAGATCTTAAAGAAATTAGGCATTGATCTTGGATCTTTAAAAAGAGACCTTGAGGATGCAATTAAAAAATCAGCCACAGGACATTACGAGCTCTATCCTATTACTCCAAGAATAGATAAAATTTTAGCATATGCCCAGGAATTTGCAGAAAAATCTGGGAAGAAGTCTATAGATACAGAGCATATATTATTTGGGATATTAAAAGAAAATACTTCTTTGGCAAGTAAAATGTTATATAATAAGGGAGTAAGTTTAGATAAAATAGCCTCGGAGATTAAATAAAATCCTTTTTTGCTTATATTATTATTTTGGGCTCATAATAAAGGGGCTTTGGGATAACTTCCTAAAGCCCCAAGTTAAATTTTTATTTGTTTTTAGAAGGATATGGCCCAGAATTTCCATTGGCATCTATTTTTATTACATATACATCACGAGTTCCAACTCCAAAGGAATCTGTATAACCAGCAGCAATATATCCACCATCAGTTGTTTGTAAAATAGATCTTGCTTCATCATAATTACGTCCCCCAAAAGTTTTCTGCCACTCTAAGCTTCCATCTTCTTTAAGTTTTAATATATATACATCTTCATTTTCAGCTCCAAAGGAATATGTTCCACCTGCAACTATGTATCCACCATCTTTTGTCTGCTGTATAGAATATGCAAAATCACGATCTTCTCCTCCATAAGTTTTTTGCCACTGTAAATTTCCATTTTCATCAAGCTTTAACACATATACATCCTCATTTCCAGTTCCAAAGGAATATGTTCCACCAGCAACTATGTATCCACCATCTTTTGTTTGCTGTATAGAGTATGCTATCTCACCTTTACTTCCCCCGTAAGTTGTCTGCCACTGCAAATTTCCATTTTCATCAAGCTTTATTACATATACATCATAGCCTCCGGCTCTAAGGGGAAATGTATCAGCTGCAACTATGTATCCACCATCTGCCACTTGTTGTATGGAATGCGCTGCATCATATGAACTTTTTCCAAAGTTTTTCTGCCACTGTAGGTTTCCATTCTTATCAATTTTTAACACATATGCATCATTTTCTCCAGCACTGAAAGACTCTGTCTCACCAGCAACTATGTATCCACCATCTTTTGTTTGCTGTATAGAGTATGCTGTTTCATCTTTTTTCCCTCCATAAGTTTTTTGCCACTGTAAATTTCCATCCTTATCAAGCTTTAATACATATACTTCAGTATTGGTGTTATCAGAGGACCATATGTAACCAGTAGCAATGTATCCACCATCGGTTGTTTGCCAGATAGAATATACTTTTTCATCGTACTCTTTACCGTAGTTTTTTTGCCATAATAACTTTCCATTCTTATCAATTTTTAATACATATACATCAGCATTACCGAGTCCAAAGGAACATGTATATCCAGCAACGATGTAGTCGCCATCTTTTGTCTGCTGTATAGAATATGCTTCATCCCAATTATCTTTACCATAAGTTTTCTGCCATGTTATTACATTGATGGGGACTTCTTTTTTTGTGATTTCAGATGTAGTTGAGGTGATAGTTTCCTGAGCTATACATATAGAAGCAAGGAGAATGATAGAGATAAACAAGAAAAGAATTTTGGATCTTTTTTTCATATTTATACCCCCTATATAAAAATTTAGTTTCAATATAATTATAACCCAGAAAAAATCTAAAGAAGTGATCTATGTCACATACTTAATAAATTGAAAGACGAATAAAAATTTCCCACTAATTAGTTGGGAATATATAAAGAGGGGCTTTGGGAGTTATCTCAAAGCCCCCGTAAGTTAAAATTCTATTTATTAGCTTGAATATTATCTCTTTTTAAAAGAAAATGGTGAAAACTTATCTTTTAATTGAAAATTGTTAGCTGGTGAGAGTGAGATAGTAGGATAAGGTCCTGTATTTCCATTCTCATCAAGCTTTAATACATATGCGTCAGGGAGGCCAGCACCAAAGGAAGATGTTGAACCAGCGACAATATATCCACCATCTAATGTCTGTTGTACAGAATATCCATTTTCCCAATAGATTCCACCAAAAATCCTTCTCCATATTAAATTTCCGCTTGCATCAAGCTTTAATACATATACGTCAAAGGAAGTAATATCAGAGGAATAGATTGATCCTGAGACAATATATCCACCATCATCTGTCTGTTGCACAGACCATGCAACATTATCATCGCTTCCTCCTAAGATTTTTTCCCATACCTTATCTCCATTTGCGTTAAGCTTTAATATATATACATCCCTATGACCAGCTCCAGAAGGCTCTGTATAACCTGCGACAATATATCCCCCATCATCTGTCTGCTGTATGGAATATGCCTCATCATTATTACTCCCTCCAAAAGTTTTCTGCCAATCTAAGCTTCCATCTGACTTAAGCTTTAATATATATACATCCCTATGACCAGCTACAGAAGGCTCTGTATAACCTGCGACAATATATCCCCCATCAGTTGTCTGTTGTATGGAATATGCTTCGTCCCAAGCAGTTCCTCCAAAAGTTTCCTGCCAATCTAAACTTCCATCTGCATTAAGCTTTAATATGTATACATTAGAGGGATCATTTTCATTAGATGATGTTCCACCAGCGACAATATATCCACCATCATTTGTCTGTTGTACAGAATATGCCCAATCATCATAAGCTCCTCCAAAGTATTTGTGCCATACGAAATCCCCACTTGCATCAATTTTTAATACATATGCATCGTATTTTCCAGCTCCAAAGGACCATGTGGCACCTGCAAGGATATATCCACCGTCATTTGTCTCTTGTATAGAATATGCATGGTCTTCATTAACTCCTCCCCAACTTTTCTGCCAAGCTAAACTTCCATCTGCGTTAAGCTTTAATATGTATACATCGCCATCAATATCTTCAAATGAGCATGTTGAACCTGCGACAATGTATCCACCATCTTTTGTTTGTTGTACAGACCGTGCCTCATCCCAAGCACTTCCTCCAAAGGTCTTTTGCCAAGTTATTGTTCCTAAATTTATTACATTTACTGCTATGCTTGTACTTCCAGAATTTCCAGCATTATCAATAGCTTTTACTGTTATTGTATGAGTTCCATTTGATACTTGAGTAGTATCCCAGCTATATTCATAAGGTACTTCTGTGGCTTCTCCTATCTTATTATCATCAATGTAGAATTCTACTTTTGAAATTCCACTTGGAGCCTTTTCTATCTTTTTGTTCTTTACCGATGGCATTTTATCTACTACTTGAGCTTGTATAAAAACTGTTGCAGAAGCGATGTCTCCATAAAGAGGATTTGTAATAGTAACTTGAGGTTCTTGTGTATCTCCTATAGTTACTGTTATCACTGGGCTCTCTGCTTTATTTCCAGCTAAGTCGTAAGCTTTCGCTTGTATAGTATGAGTAGAGTTGTATTGAAGAGTATCTGTATCCCAGGTGTATTTGTAGGGCGTTTGCGTAGCCTCTCCCACATTAATTCCATCAATATAGAACTCAACTTTTGATATTCCCACATCATCAGTAGCTGAAGCAATTATATCTACAGGTCCAGAGACTGTTGCATTATTCGGTGGTGAAGTAATACTTACTGATGGTGGAGTTGTATCTTTTGGAGTACAACCAGAAAGGAACATAAGGATAAGAGAGACTGTTAAAATTTTTAGGAGAAGAAACTTATCTTTCATTTGTCACCTCCTAAAATAGTAACATTCGCTTTAGGAGTTAAAGACTTAAATTCCTTCATAAGAAGGAGGTACAATTTTAACCCCTCTTACTAAGAGATTATCACTTCTTTTGGGAAAAAAGAAGTGATTTATGTCACATAATATAACAAAAAACGAAATATCTTGTTAAATAAAAATTTAAAGAATTAGAAGTTATTTAAGCTATTTATTTGGTGGAGGCGATGGGACTTGAACCCACGACCTCTTGCGTGCGAAGCAAGTGCTCTCCCACTGAGCTACGCCCCCAAAGCATCTTTTTAAAGTTTATCTTTTAAGGATAACCCTTGTCAAATTTTTTGGCGTAGAATAAAGTATATAGATTTCTATAAATTGAATATTTTTTTATTGTGATTCGTCTAATAGCCTAAAAAGATAAGAAACTTTAGAAAGGGTGTGGTAAAAAAGATGGAGGATATTTTGGTTCTTGAAGATGTAATGAAGATTTATAAAATGGATGGTGTAGAGACTGTAGCTCTCAATGGTGTCTCTTTAAAAGTAAAAAGAGGAGAATTTATTGCAATTATGGGGCCATCGGGTTCTGGAAAATCTACAATGATGCATCTTATGGGGTGTCTTGATAGACCTACCTCAGGGAAAATATTTTTTGATGGGAGGGATGTTTCAAAACTTTCTGATGATGAGCTTGCAGAAATAAGGAATAAAAAGATTGGATTTGTTTTCCAAAGTTTTTACCTTTTGCCAAGATATACTGCCCTTCAAAATGTGGAGCTTCCCCTCATATATCAAGGAATTTCCCCAAAAGAAAGAAGGGAAAAGGCAAAAGCTATTTTAGATAAGATGGGACTTTCGGATAGACTTTACTATAGACCTACGCAACTTTCAGGGGGACAACAACAGAGGGTTGCCATAGCAAGAGCTCTTGTGATAGATCCAGTTTTTCTCCTTGCGGATGAGCCCACAGGAAATTTGGATAGTAAGGCAAGTTATGAGATTATGGATTTAATAAGTAAGCTTCATAAAGAAGAAAAACTTACTATTATTCTTGTTACTCATGAAAAGGATATTGCTAGTTATGCAGAGAAGATAATCAGAATGCAAGATGGAAAGATTATAGATATAGAAGATAGGAAAAGGGAGATCAGCCATGTGTAAAAGAGTTTTAGGTTTTATATTTTTAGTCTTGTTATTATTTAATGTTTCTTTTTCTCAAGAAAGCTTGACTCTTGAATCTCTTCTTCCTCTTTTGCAAAAATCTCCTCTATATCAAATCTATCAAGCTCAATACGAATCTTATCTTCAGAGTTATTATGCGTCACAAGCACAGTTGGAACCCAAACTTTCAGCTCAGGTAGGATATAATCAAGGAGAGACAAGCATAACTTTAAGTGGAGTAACTTCTACCACTGAATCAAAAGTTGGGAGTATAACTTTTGATTATTCCCAAGTACTTTTTCCATGGGGAGATGTAGGAATAAGTTTAAAATCTTCTGCTATTGATTTAGAACAGGCAAAAAACGATTTTAGATTAAATTATCAAAACCTTTATTATCAGTTCCTTCAATATTTTTATGATCTATATCTTGCTCAAGAGCAGTTAAAGATTTATGAAGAAAATTATAATCTTGCAGTAAAACAAAGAGAAGTAGGAGAAGATCAGTTTAAGAAGGGGGCTATAAATGAAATAACCTTGCTTGATTATAAACAACAGGAAAAACTTGCTGAGATAAGTTATTCTTCTGCTAAGAATAACTTAGAAATAGCATACAAAACTTTAGAAAGTTTTCTTGGCACAAAATTGGAAAGAATTCCTGTAAAAATTGATATTAAATCTGAAGCTTTTTCTGAAAAGCCTGAAGATTTAATAAATGTACTTTATAATGGAAATATTACAATAAAGAATGCAGTTTTGGATGTAGAAAAGAGTAAACTCTCCGTTGAAAAGGCAAAACTCCCTTCATGGAGTGTCTCTGTTGGAGGAAGTTATAATACAGGGAATACCTCTGTAAGCTTTTCCTTTAATACTCAAAACTACTCCTTAGGCGTAGGAGTGGGACAAACCTTTGGAGAATCCAAAAAAGTTGTATACAGCACTCAAGACGTCTGGAATTTTAAGATATCCTTTAGCACTCCAATTTTAGATGGAGGAACAAAGAATATAAGCATAAAACAGGCAGAGCTTTCTTTGGAGCAAGCAACACTTAATTATGAAAAAACAAAAAGGGATGTGGAACTTAGTTTTTGGAAAACATATTATAGCCTTCTTCAAGCTCAGGAAACTTTAAAACAGAAGGAGATGATTTTAGAACAGAAAAAAGCAAACTATGATGCACAGAAAATAAGATATGAACTGGGACTTATTACAGAGCTTGATTTGAAGAGTTATAAGATTGATTGTCTTCAGGCAGAGTATGATTTGAAAAATGCTGTTTTGAATTTTAATCTTCAAAAGGTCCAATTAGATATACTTCTGAACCGATGATAAGGAGGTAAAATATGAAAAAATTTTTACTAATCATGATTATAATTTTAGGAATGCTGTCTACTATTTATTCTCAAAGTGTGAAGATTTTGACCTTTGATGAGGCAGTAAATATTGCTCTTCAGAATAATAAGGATCTTTTAGTGGAAAAGATAAATTTTGATAATGCTAATTTAGACTATGAGAATAAGAAGAAAGATCCTACTACTTTAGTACTCTCGTTAAAGCAATCGGAACTTTCTGCTAAACTTGGAAAGGTTAAATATGAGAATACAAAACTTCAAGTAATACAAAGTGTAAGAAGTGCTTATTTCTCAGTACTTGAAGCAGAAGCTCAGCTTAAGCTTCTTCAAAAACAATTGGATTATTATAAGGAGCAATTTAATGCTGTAAAGATAAAATATCAGGTAGGGAATGCTACAGCAGTAGATGTACAAGAAGCTGAGCTAAACTATCTCTCTGCTCAGAACAGCTTAGTGTCCGGAGAGAATTCTTTAAGCAATGCTTGGAGTCAATTTTGGCAAGTATTGGGGATCTCACCTATTGAAAACATTCAATTACAAGAACCTTCTTTAGTGACCTTCAATTTTAACTTAGATGAGTTATTTAATATAGCTCAAGAGAATCTTCCCAGTATTGTTCAAGCTAAGAATAATGTGGAACTTTATGAACTTCAGGTAAAACTTTATGACAATGACTATACACCTAAGGCAGATCTCATCTCTGCAAAGAATTCTCTGGACAGTGCCAAAATGACATTAGAACAGACTTTGAATAGTACAAAGCTTAGTATTTCTCAAAGCTTGGATCAATTAAATTTAAGTCTTAAAAATATTGAAATACAGCAGAAAAATCTTGATCTGGCTCAAGAAAACTACAAAATTGCTCAGATAAGATTTGATGCTGGGCTCATTACTAAGATTGACCTTATGAATACCGAGATCAATATAATAAGTGCGGAGAATGCCTGTTACTCTGCATTACATAATTACTGGAAAAACCTGGATACCCTTTCCATTGCTGTAGGAAAGGCTCTTTATGAAGGAGGAGAGGCTAAAAAATGAGGAAAAAACTAATATTTTTGATCCTTGGTATAATTATAGTTTTCTTTTTGGTATGGGTTTTTGTAGGTAGGACAAAGAATGATACTGTAAAGGAGACACTTTCCACATATACAGTAAAAAGAGGTGATTTACTTATAACTGTGTCTGGAAATGGAACATTAGAGGCTCAGAAAAGTCTTGAAATTTTGAGTAAAGTCTCTGGAACTGTCATATTTGTAGTAGAAGAGGGAAAACAAGTTAAAGAAGGGGAAGTTTTAGTGAAAATAGATCCTTCTGATTATAAAAATAGTTATGATCAAGCTTATATAACCTATAAAAATGCAGAGATTAATTATGAGCAAGCAAAATTAGACTATGAGACTCAGAAGAGGCAACTGGAGCAGAATCTTAAGGATGCTCAAATTACTAAGGATAATGCTCTTATTGAGTATAAACAGGCAGAGAAAAATTTGAATAGAACCCAAGAACTATTTAAAAAAGGTGTAGCTTCTCAGAGTGATCTTGATACTGCTGAAGTCACCTTTGAAAAGGCAAAAAATTCATATTCTCAAGCAGAGGCAAATTATCAACTTGCAAAATCAAATTATGATGCCAACTTGAAAACCCTAAATAAGAATTTAGAAGCTGCTAAGCTTTCTTTAGATAAAGCAAAACTTGAATTGTCAAATGCAAAAGCCAATTTAGATAATACTGTTATTAAGGCACCATTCTCAGGAATAGTGTCCAATGTAAGTGTAGTAGTTGGAGAGTATATTTCTGCAAGTAAATCTCTCCTGACGCTCCTTGATGCTAAAAATGTAGAGCTTAGCTTAGAAGTAGACGAAACCGATATTGGGAAGGTCTCTGTGGGACTTCCAGTTAAGGTTACTTTAGATGCCTTTCCCGACGATGAATTTGAAGGTAAGGTTATAAGAATTTCTCCTACAGCTACTATCTCAAACAATATTCCTATCTTTAAAGTGAGAGTAAGAATCCCAAATCCTGACCTTAAATTAAAGGTAGGTATGAGCGCTGATGGAGATATTGTTCTTCTTGAAAGAAAAAATGTTCTTTTAGTACCTCTTAAAGTAGTGAGAAGTACCGAAAGAAGAAGTTACGTAGAAGTATTGAAACAAAATGGAGAGATAGAACTTGTCAGGGTTACTTTAGGAGAGGATGATGGTATAAATGTTATAGTAGAAAGCGGACTTTCTGAGGGAGACCAAGTTGTTTTGTCTTATAGCTCTTCTACTAATAAAACTACAAGTGGTAATGCTCAAATAAGAGTTACAATTCCTGGCGTAGGTCCTGCTCCTAGGAGGTAGGTGGTAGGGAATGTTTGTAGAAATAGTAAAAATGGCTATTCATAGCTTTTCAACAGATAAGTTAAGGACTTTTTTAACTACCTTAGGTATTATTATAGGAGTTGCAGCAGTTGTGACGTTAATGGCTTTGGGAGAAGGTACTAAGGTTTCTATTGAAAAACAATTTACCTCTCTTGGGTCAAATTTGTTGACAGTTTTCCCAAGGCGTGGTAGGAATGTGGGACTTGTTAGAGGAGCCCCAGGAAGTTCTTTAACTAATGATGATTATGATGCTTTAGTTGAAGAGATTGATCCAAATAAAGTAGTTGCTATTGTCCCTTATGCCTCAAGGAATGTACAGGTTAAATATCTTGCAAATAATACCAATACGCAAGTTGTTGGAACTTCTCCTGAATATTTAAAGGTTAGGGAAATGAAAGTTGCAAATGGCTCATTTTTTACCGAAGAAGAGTATAGAGATAAGACAAAAGTTGCTGTTTTAGGATCCTCAGTAGCTGAAACGTTATTTGGAGAGAGTGACCCCATAGGGCAGAAAATAAAAATTGCAGGAATTAGTTTTAAGGTTATGGGAGTATTGGAATCTCAAGGGCAACTTGGAGGTTTTGCTAATCTTGATGATATGGTCTTTATTCCTCTCACTACTTTTCAAAGGAAAATTCAAGGAGGAAGATATTTAAATAATATATATATATCTGCAGTAAGTTCTGATGTTATGAATGACTTGCAAACTCAAATAGAGGAAATTATAAGAAGAAACCATAAAATTACTGATCCAGAGAGGGATGACTTTGAGGTACAAAACCAGCTTACAATTCTGTCCTCCCTTAATACTTCTATGCAGACTTTAACTTTGTTTCTTGCAGGTATTGCAGCAATCTCTCTTCTTGTGGGTGGTATAGGAATTATGAATATTATGCTGGTAAATGTAACAGAAAGAATAAAAGAGATAGGAATAAAAAAAGCAATAGGGGCAAAATCAAAATATATACTTTTTCAATTTCTTATTGAATCTATAATTGTCTCTGTGGCAGGAGGACTTGCTGGAATAGTTTTGGGGATTACTCTTACTCAATTGATTAAAGCTTTATCTGGACTTTCTGCTGTGATAACTATGTCTCCAATAGTTCTTGCTTTTTCAGTATCAGTTTTAGTGGGAGTATTTTTTGGATATTATCCTGCTCAAAGAGCTTCTAAATTAAATCCTATAGAGGCTTTAAGATATGAGTAGGAGGGAAATAAAATGAAAAGATACATTACACTTTCTGGTCTTTTAATATTTTCTCTTTTCTTATTTTCTTTTTCTTTGGTACAGACTCAGGCTCAAACTCCTCAGAGGAGAAGTTTTATGTCGGAAGAAGTGCAATACCTGACAAGGCTAATAAGAGATATAAGAGAGCTTGATAAAGATAAAAAAGTTGCTATTACGAAAGCTCAAGCTCAAAAGCTAATTCCTATCTTGCAAGAACTTGCTAAAACGAATTCTCTTCCTAAAAAGGAAGCAGATAAATTTATTAATAGAATAGAAGGAGTTTTAACAGATGCACAGATTATTTATCTTGATAAGCTTCAAATAGAAAGGCAGAAAAAAATGGAAGAGATGAATAAAAATAGAACTCAAGGGCAAAATAGGATTCAAGGACAGAATCAGACCCAATCAAATCAACAATGGAGAAATCAGCAGCCTTCAAATATTTCTCAGAAAGAGATGGAGGAGTTTCAGAAGTTTATGGAAGAATGGAGTAAGGGGAAGCCTTTGAATCCATTCTTCCATTTGAATATGTATAAAAAACAACTTACAGATTTAATAGAGTATCTTAAGAAAAAATGATTTGGAATAATAAAAAGATGATCTCCGTCTAAAAAAGAAAATGATGAAGGGATAAAATGGGAGGGTAGGAGATTATGAAGGTAGTTAAATATGTTGGAGCTCTTACCGTAATCCTTCTTATTTTGTTATCCTTAACTTTTGCTTATCAAGGGGGGACATTACAGAGGTCTTACCCAGAAAGAAATAGGATAATGCTTCAAGAGAAAGATAGGTTAATGGTTCAAAGAAGAGTAAAAATATCTCAGGAATTACAGGATCTTTTGAGGGAGAGGGATAGAATTACTGCAGAAATGCAACTTCTTTTGAGAGAAGAAGAAGTTAATACTGAAAATCTCCAGGGAAAGCTAAAAGCATTAAAAGAAGTTGAAGAAAAAATATTTTTACAGAAAAAGAATAATTTAATGAATGCTTTAGAAAAAAGCCTTTCTCTTACAAAGGAGCAAAAGGAGAAAGTTCAGGTAATACTTGAAAATAACTTAGAACAAATAAGGAATCTGAGGAATAATCTTAGAGAAAAAAATTTAGAGATGAGAGCTTTAAAAGTAGAAGAAAGTGATAAAGCAGATCAGCTTAAAGATGAGATTAAAGGAATTAGGAATGAAATAAGAAAAATTCAGAAAAATATGTGGAAAGAAATAAGAGAAATGCTTGATAGGGATCAGATTAAAAAACTTGATAGTATTTTATCAGGGTATAATAGATATGGTTTTAAAATTATTATACCTGGAAGGATGAAATTATGGATAAAGAGATAACTAATGTGGTAAAAGGAAAATACCCCCTTTCAACTCATTCCTCCCAGCTATCCCCCCTGGGCTGGGAGGAGAAAGATAAGCTTTCAGATCAGGCTCTGATATCTCTTATAAAAAATGGAGATAAAGATGCTTTTACTGTACTTGTAAAAAGATATGAAAAGAAAGTTTTAAATATTTTGTTTTTGCAGCTTGGGAGTAATCCGGAGCTTGAAGATTTAGCTCAAGAAGTATTTATAAAAGTGTTTAAAAATTTAAAGAATTTTAGAGGGGAAGCGAAATTTTCCACATGGTTATATCGTATAACAATAAATGTATCCTATGACTATAGAAGAAAAAACAAACAAGTTTATTCACTGGACACTCCCTTAAATGATGAAGAGGACGGCACTTTTGAAAAGTTTATTCTTGATGATGGAAAGGATCCCTTAGAGGAAGTTGAGAAAAGGGATCTTCAGGAAAAATTGAGAAAGATTATACAAGGTTTATCACAAGAATATCAAGAAGTTTTGATCCTTAGGGAATATGAAGGACTCTCTTATGAGGAGATAGCAAAGATATTAAATTGTCCAGTGGGTACTGTAGAATCAAGACTCTTTAGAGCAAGAGAGGAATTGAAAAAAAGATTTTTGAGGGAAGAGAACAGAGTATGAAATGTAAAGAGGCAAAGAGATTAATGTCATCTTATATAGATGGAGAGATATCCTCTTTAAAGAAGAGGGAGCTTGAAGAACATTTAGAGAAATGTATAAGTTGTAAAAAAGAGCTTTTGATTATGGAAGATCTACTTAAGAATCTTCATAGACTTCCTGAGATCTCGCCTTCAGAAAATTTCTCAGAAGTTGTTTGGGCGAAGTATCTTCTTGAAGAAGAGAAAAGGACAAGAAATTATAAAAAGCTATTTCTTGTTTTGGGCTTTGCAGTCTTATTCTTTAATATACTCTTTGTTGGTGAAAGAATTATTAACGAAATGTTCAAACCCTCTCAAGATGTTTACTCTTATTATGAAATTCACATTAAAACCAGTTCTTTTATACAAGATAGTTCCTTTGTAGATTTTGTTCTCTATAATAGGACAGGAAATGAATAATGAAAAGGTGTATCTTAATCTTAATAATGCTATTTTTATTAATCCCTATTGTCGCTGGAGATTCTTTAGAAGTTTTGAAAAATTTTTTGTTAAATGATGGAAAGGTTGCTTTTTCAGGAATAGAAGTCTCTATTCTTTATGATAAACCAGATTTTCCTAATATAAGTATTTATAAGGTTTTTTCTAATGGAAAACTTAATATAAGGAAAGAGTATCTTTCTCCACCTTCTCTTTTTGGTAGGATAATAGTGGATAATGGAAAATACCAATATGACTTTGACCCTGAGAAAAGAATGGTAATGATCTCCCCAACACAATTTTTTGGAGCTAATAAAGAAGAGATAGATAAAAGATGGGAACTCGTAAAAAAGAATTTTCTTATTAATTCAGAGAGAGAAGAAATATTCCTTGGGAGAAAGACTCATGTTATTCTTGTAATCTCCAAATATACCAAAAAGCCAGTTCTTAGGATGTGGATTGACGGAGAAGAATATTTACCGTTGAGAAAAGATAAATTTAATAGTGATGGAAATCTCATAGGAAAGACCATGTTTATGGAAATAAACTTTGATGCAAAAATTTCAGATTCTTTTTTTGAATTGGAATTCCTAAAAGACAGGAACATAAAGATAGAAGAAATGAGGTTAAAGGAGGAAAAAAAGCCAAAGAAGATTGATGCTCCTGTAAATCTTCCTCTTGGTTATACATTAGCCAAAATTTATATAGTTTTAGAAGAGAGAAACATAACATACTATTATAAATATACAGATGGTTTAAATGATCTTTCTCTATTTGTAAGTGATTATCCTTTTAGATTTCCAGGAAAACCAACTGAGATAGGAGATTTTGAAGTACTATACGATGCCAATATATTATGGAAATCTGTTTCTTGGAGAGATGGAAATAAGTTTTATCTTTTAATAGGGGATGTTCCTTATTCTTCTTTAAAAACTTTTATAGAAACTACTATTAGGAATAGGACATCTTAACTTAATTATTTACAAATCTTTTTAAGAAACAGACTCCTTTGCATTTTTTACAATCTCTCTTCCCATGTTCTACAATCAGAGCATGATATTCTTGGAACATTTGGTATATAGGAAATAAAGAATTATGAAAGATTTCCTGCCATTTCTCATAGGATAGAGAGAAATCTGCGATATTTAAACATGAGAAGATACTTTTTGTGTATTTATCAATAACGAAGATGGGTCTGTTTAAGACATAAAGGAGAATAGAATCTACGCTTTCCATTCCAAGTCCTTTAATACTTAAAAGAGACTTTCTAAGGTAATTTGTGGGATATAAATTCATTATCTCTATTTTTCCATCAAAATTTCCAAATAAAAAAAAGACAAAATTCTTTAATCTTTTTGCTTTGATTTTGTAAAATCCGCATGGACGAATAAAATAGGCAAGATCTTCTTCGGAGATCTCAAAAATGCTCTCGGGTGAAAGGAGAGATTCCCTTTTTAGATTTTCAATGGCTTTTTCTACATTTCTCCAGTTTGTAGCTTGAGTTAAAATAGCTCCTACGATTACTTCAAATGAGGTTTCTGCTGGCCACCAATATTGAGGTCCATATCTATAAAAGAGTAACTTAAAAATTTCCTCAATAATATTCAATGTCGGAAGTGTCTTACATCTATCATTACTAAAATTATGCCATTCTTTTCCGCAACTTCTATTACTTCATTATCTCTAATAGATCCGCCAGGTTGAATTACTGCTTTTATTCCATACTTTGCTGCAAGTTCTATGGAATCTGAAAAAGGGAAAAAGGCATCGGAAGCAAGATATGCCCCTTTAGCTTTTTCCCCTGCTTGTTCTAAAGCAATTCTTACTGATTGAACTCTATTCATCTGTCCTGCACCAATGCCCAGTGTCTGTTTGTTCTTAGTTACCACAATCGCATTGGATTTTGTATGTTTTACTACTTTGAGAGCAAAAAGGAGTTCTTCTAAATCCTTTTCATCAGGTTTATGAGAAGTCTTCACCTCGTATTTATCTAATAGTATTTTATTGAAATCTTGTACTAAAAACCCTCTTCTTAAAGTTTTTATCTCAAAGGAATTTTCTTGTGCATTTTCTTTAGATATAAGTACTCTCAAGTTCTTTTTTTTACTTAGTAGTTCTTTTGCTTCATCAGTTATATCAGGTGCTATTACCACCTCAAAAAAAGATTTTGTTATTTCTTTTGCAGTTTCCTCATCAAGTTTAAAGTTGCAGGCTATAATTCCTCCATATGCTGATACAGGATCACTTTCAAAAGCTTTTAAGAATGCATTTTGAGGCTCGTTATCAGACGCTACACCACAAGGATTATTGTGTTTTATTATTGCTACTGTAGGTTCCGAAAATTCTTCTACTAAATTCCAAGCAGAATCCATATCTGTAAGGTTGTTAAAAGATAACTCTTTCCCTTGTAGCTTTATCCAAGGGATATCTTGACAAGGAAGAGTATAAAAACCTGCTTTTTGTTGGGGATTTTCTCCATATCTTAGATCTAATCTTTTTATAAGATTTAGATTTATATTTTCCTGTACGCCTTCTAAAAGGTACGAGCTTATGATTCCATCATACTCATTTGTTATAGAGAAAGCTTTTATTGCCATTTTTCTTCTAAAATTTACATCATCTTTACCTGATTTTAAATATTCAATTACTCTTGCATAATCTTCGGGGGATGACACTACAAGTACCCAAGGGAAATTTTTGGCTGCAGCACGAAGGAGACTAACACCACCAATATCTATATTTTCTAATGCTTCTTCTAAATTAACTTCTTTTTTAGAGATTACTTTTGAAAAGGGATATAAATTACAAACCACAATATCTATAAGAGGAATATTCTCTTTTTTTAACTCTTCTAAATCCTCCTTTTTATCTCTTCTTGCTAAAATTCCTGCAAAGATTTTAGGATGAAGAGTTTTTACTCTTCCCCCAATTAATTCTTTGAATCCGGTATATTCAGATACTTCAGTAACATCAAATCCCTTTTCTTTTAAATATTTAGCTGTAGAAGAGGTGGCAAGAATATTAAATCCTTGGTTTTTTAATTCTTCGCAGAGATCTTCTATGTTATTTTTGTCATAGACACTGACAAGGGCGAAAGGCATCTAATAAAAACCTCCTTATTTTATTGCTTTTTAAATTCTTCAGGATTTAATTCCTGTAGAAGTTTTGTAAGTTCCTCTTCAGCACTATATTCCTCAACAAATCCAGCATTTTCTAAAATTTGAGAGTCTACAAATATGGGAGAATCTGTCCTAAGAGCGAGTGCCATAGCATCAGAAGGACGAGAATCTATTTCAAAGACTTTATCATTACTAATGAGGTAGATGGTTGCATAGAAAGTATTTTCTTTTAAAGAATGAATAAATACTTTATCTACTTTAACATTTAAAACTTCTAAAATATTTTTTATAAGGTCATGAGTTAGAGGTCTTCCTATATCAATCTTTTCAATAGCAACAGCAATAGCGTTTGCTTCAAAGGGTCCTATCCATATAGGAAGAATTCTTTTGCCTTCCTTTTTTTCTTTTAAAAGCACTACAAACTGGTTGGTCTGAGGATCCATGCTTAACCCTACCACATAAACCTCTACCATCATAAAATTCACCTTCTTTCTGGTAGATGTATACTTTAATCTTAACCCAAATATTACCCTTTGTAAATTCATGTGATATAATTCTAATCCATAATGAGAGAAGAAAAGAATGAGCTTAAAGGTGTATTAATCTTGCTATTGGTAACTCTTATTTGGGGTAGTACTTTTTCTTTTTCTAAAATAGCTCTTTCATATCTATCTCCATTTTTACTTCTTTTTTTACGTTTTTCTTTAGGAACTTTATCTTTGTTATTTTATCTTCTTATAAAGAGACAGAGAATTGATATCAATCTTCCAGGTTTTTTATTAGGGATGATAAATTTTCTTGCTATTGCTCTTCAAACCATAGGGCTTAAATATACAACTGCTACAAAGACTGCTTTTATTACTGGACTTTCTGTGCTTATGGTGCCTTTTTTAGAATGGTGTATTCTGAAAAATAAGATTTACTGGAATGTGTGGCTTGGAGTTTTTTTAGGCTTTTTAGGTTTGCTCCTTTTAACAGTAGATTTTTCTAAGCTTAACACTATAAATTTAGGAGATCTTTTAGTTTTTCTATGTGCTATCTTATATACTATTCAGATAGTTTACATCGCTTATATGGTTAGTAAAAACTCTGCTTTGGATCTTGCTTTTTCAGAACTTCTATTCACTTCTATATTTTCTCTTATTTTTTATCTTATTTTAGAATCAAGGAATTTTCCTATTAATTATTTCCCTGAGTTTATCTTTCATATACTGTATTTAGGTATTATAGCTACATCTTTTGCTCTTACCCTTCAACTGGTAGGTCAAAAATATTTATCTCCTACAAAATCTGCTCTTATTTACAATTTAGAGCCTGTTTTTGCTTCAATCTTTGCTATTTTTCTTCTTTCAGAAAAGCTTAAAATAACTCAATGGATAGGAGCATCTTTTATATTAATTGCACTCTTTATCTCTATGTACGATCCTTCCCAAGATATTTTGAAAAAGGAAGGGTAGAAGAAAGTAAAAAGGTAAGGATAGAATTTATCCCTGCCTTTATCAGATTGAAAGGTATTATTGCAGGAAGAATCAAAGCTAAAACAGTACTTCTTGGTGTTCCAAGGTAAAAAGGAGTAAATATTATATTGGCAATAGCCATGATTAGAGCCATGCTAATTGTGCCTGCTAATAAAGGTAATGCCATATTTTTTGTTTTTCGGAATAAAATACCTGCTACAGTGATAAAAGTTCCTGTAGCTAAAAAGTGCATTAAAGCTCCTATAGGTCCTCCTTGTCCTGTAAATACTGCTGTTAATATAGCTACGATTGATGTAGCAAGAATTCCTTCATATGTTCCTGAAAATAATGATATCAAAAGTAGGGGAATATCTCCTGGATCATAAAGAAGATATGGCGCCTGAGGTAAAATAGGAAAGTATATAGTAGTTGAAAGGATTAAAGAGAGAGCAGTTAGTAGAGAAATGGTCACTAATTTTTTTGTGTGCACTTTATTAATCCTCCTTCTTTCATCCGGACTATACCGTCGGCTCTGGATTCTCACCAGATCGGCAAGCTTTTACTTGCTCGCAGGCTTTGTATCTCTTTTAGAAGATACTTTACTGCCGGTAGGGAATTGAGAGGCTTTTTATTTGCCTCTCTCACCCTGCCCTGAAGGCAGTACTTTGTTCAAAAATATATCATCCAAAGGTATTTTTGTCAAAAAATTTAATAAGTAGATAGCTCTGAAGGATAGGCTACTAAGCCTACAGTACCAGGACCTGCATGCACACTTAAAGCAGCCCCAAGTTTTTCACTTAAGATTTCCTTTACGTTAAAGCGTTTTAAGACCTCTTCTTTTAATTTTGAGACTTCTTCAATTGCATTTGCATGTACAAACCCAATATTTATTGGGAATTTATTTTTAAAAAAGTCATATGTATGAGAAGCGATCTTTTGATATGCTTTTGTCCTTCCTCTTTCTTTATCAAGAGCATAAATTACACCATTGTTATCTATAGAAATAATAGGGTTTATGTTGAAGACTTCTGCTAATAAATATTTGGCTTTTCCTATTCTTCCTCCTGCTGCAAGATACTTAAGGGTATCGTTAGTAAAAGCATGAAATAAATTTTCTCTTATTTTCTTAATCTGTTGGAGAGTTTGTGATACATTCCATCCCTTTAGAGCTGCTTTTGCTGCTTCTATAGCTAAAAACCCTGTGCCAAGAGTAACACTTTTGGAATCGTAGACTTCTATTTCATAGTTAGGATTTTCCTCTTTTAAAATATTTTTAGCGGTATTTGCAGACTGAAAAGCACCACTGCCCCAAGATGTCATATGGATGCTCAGTACAGATTTCCCAGTAGCAAGAATTTTTTTGAAAGCTTCATAGTATTCTCCTACTCCAGGACATGCAGTTTTTGGATATTTTCCATCTTGAGCCTCTTCCATAGATTTCCATATATCCTCAGGTTCTATATCTATCTTCTCTTGATAGGAATTTCCATTAACATAGACATAATAAGATATAACATTGATATCAAATTCTTTAAGTATGTCTTTAGAAAGATCCGAAGTAGTATCGGTGACTACGCTGAATTCTGCTTCTTTAGCCATGATAAACCTCCATAGAAATAATTTGAGTAGTATACTACAAATTCAAAAAGATTAAAAATTTTTTCTTTACTTTTCTTTCTTATAAAGGTATAATCTTACTTGTAAAAACGTTTTCTTTAAAGGAGGTTGAAACATGGAGGAAAAAGTAATCAACAAAAAGGTAAGAGAAGTTCTTGAGAAAATGACCATTGAGGAAAAGATAGCACAACTTCAGGCAATTCAAGGGAGACAGTTATTAGATGAAAATGGAGATTTCTCTGAAGAAAAAGCTGAAAAGTATTTAAAGCATGGTATTGGGCAAATTTCAAGACTCGCAGGAGAAAGAGGTATTACTCCTGATAAGGCAGTGAAGGTTCGTAACAAAATCCAGAAGTATTTAAAGGAAAAAACAAGGCTTGGAATTCCTGCAATTATTCATGAAGAGTGTCTAAGTGGATATCTGGCAAAGGATGCCACTGTATTTCCTCAAGCAATAGGTATGTCAAGTACTTTTGAACCTGAACTTATTCAAAAGGTAACTGATATTATAAGAAAACAGATGAAAGCAGTAGGAGTGCATCAAGGACTTTCTCCGGTATTAGATATCCCAAGAGATCCTCGCTGGGGAAGGACAGAGGAAACTTTTGGAGAAGATCCTTATCTTGTCTCCAGAATGGCAACAGCATATGTGAAAGGACTCCAAGGAAAAGATTGGAAGGAAGGAATTGTAGCAACTATTAAACATTTTACTGCGTATGGAATTTCTGAAGGAGCAAGAAACCTTGGTCCTGCAAAAATTGGAGAGAGAGAATTAAGAGAAGTTTTTCTCTTTCCTTTTGAGGTAGCAGTGAAAGAGGGACAGGCAGGATCTCTAATGAATGCTTATCATGAGATAGATGGTATTCCTTGTGCTTCTTCTAAATTTCTTTTGACAAAGATTTTAAGATGGGAATGGGGTTTTAAAGGATTTGTAGTTTCTGATTATGCTGCAGTGAGAATGCTGGAGAATTTTCATAGGGTAGCAAAGGATACAAAAGAAGCAGCAGTGCTTGCTCTTGAGGCTGGCATTGATGTTGAACTTCCTGAGATTGACTGCTATGGAGAGCCTCTTCTTCAGGCGGTAAAAGAGGGTTTAATCTCGGAAGAGGTTATAAATACTTCTGTAGAAAGAGTTTTGAGAGCTAAAATTCTTCTTGGAATATTTGAAGAAGAGGAAAAAGATCCTCAAAAAGTGTTTGAATTTTTTGATACAAAAGAGGATAGAGAATTTGCAAGAGAGGTAGCAAGAAGATCTATAGTACTTCTTAAGAATAATGGTGTACTTCCTCTCTCAAAAAATCTTAAATCTATCGCCATAATAGGACCTAATGCTGATAATCCAAGAAATTTGCATGGAGATTATAGCTATACAGTACATATTCCATCAGTAGCGCAGACATTAGAAGGGAAGAGAGTAGTAGAAGAAACTGCAGTGAAGACAGTAAGTATCTTAGAAGGTATTAAAAACAAAGTATCAAAAGATACTGAAGTTCTTTATGCAAAAGGATGTGAGATTGTTGGAGATTCAAAAGATGGTTTTACAGAGGCAATAGAGATCGCTAAAAAGGCAGAACTGATAGTAGCAGTAATGGGAGAAGAAAGTGGACTTTTCCATAGAGGAATCTCTGGAGAAGGTAACGATAGAAGTGATTTGAAACTTGCAGGTGTACAAGAAGAACTTTTGAAAGAACTTCATAAACTGGATAAACCAATAGTACTTGTTCTTGTGAATGGAAGACCTCAAGCTATTAAATGGGAGAGTGAAAATATCTCTGCTATATTAGAAGCCTGGTATCCTGGAGAAGAGGGAGGAGATGCAGTAGCAGATGTTATTTTTGGAGATTATAATCCATCGGGCAAACTTCCTATATCTTTCCCTGCCGAATTAGGGCAAGTGCCTATTTACTACAATAGAAAGCCATCTTCCTTTAATGATTATGTAAGTTCTTCTTCTAAGGCTCTGTATCCCTTTGGACATGGACTTTCTTATACTACTTTTGAATATAGTAATCTTGCAATCTCGCCTGAAAAAGTAAATGCCTTAGAACCTATAGAGATAAGCTTTAAGATAAAAAATACTGGTAAAATGGCAGGAGAAGAAGTAGTACAGTTATATATTCGTGATGAAGTATCAAGTCTTGAAAGACCTATTAAAGAATTAAAAGGTTTTAAAAAGATACATCTAAATCCTGGAGAAGAAAAGAAGGTAGTCTTTAAGCTTTATCCAGAACAATTAGCTTTTTATGATGAGTTTATGAGATTTATAGTAGAAAAAGGAACCTTTAAGGTGCTAATTGGAAGTTCTTCTGAAGATATAAGACTTACAGGAGAATTTGAAGTGAGAGAAACAAAGATTATTACCGAAAAAAGAAAGTTTTCAAGCGAGGTTATAATAGGATAGCTTTTTGGAGAGGGGAAATCTCCCCTCTCCAAATCTTTTATTTTACTGTGTCATCATAGCTCCATCCCATAATATCGTAAAGCTTTCTCCTTCCTTCTTTATCCATTTCAAGCTCTTTTTTTGAGTACATAGCTACTTCATAGGCTTTTTCTCTTGGTACTACGACTACCCCATCTCCGTCTGCTACGATTACATCTCCAGGATTTACAATAACACCTTCTATATTTACAGGTATATCCATAGCATCAAACTGAAGTCTTCCTATAACTGTTTTCTGAGAGATAAATTTACACCAGAAAGGAATTTTTTGTAAAATTAATTCATCAGTATCTCTTGGTCCACCGTTGGTCATATATCCTACTGCGCCCTTTGAAAATCCAGAAAGTGAGTTATTTGAACCCATAAGTCCTGAATCTACACTACTCTGATCTATAACGATAAAATCTCCTTTTTGTATTTCACTAATCCATGGATATATACATATATTGTTGTAATAATATCCCATCCATTCTGCATATTCCTTTGGGGTAAGTTTTGGAATCTCCCCTTTATAGGGTAGATATCTTACAGTTTTTGCAATCCCTGTAACTCTTGTTCTAAATAAAGGTTTTATAGTATATGGTATACTGCAGTAGTGGTGTAAAAGTAGATAATCAAGTCCATCTCTTACATCTGCTACTCTTAATCCCTCAAAAAATTTAAGTAACTCTTGGTTCTCTTTCTCATTAAATTTCATTTATTTTACCTCCTGAATGTAAAATACATTTCTTTCATCAGGATATCTTTTTAAATCAAAATTGTTTAATGTTATTAGTACAAACTCTGCAAGGTAAAGTACCTCTGAATCATACTCTAAATGTCCTGAATATGTATTTTTCAAATCTGATGCTACAAAGTGAAGATGTGGTTCATAATCAAGGATTAAACCTTGTGTAGATGAAAGTTCTATGGGACCTTCAATAACAATAAATTCATTCTGGGGATTATATTCTGTAGTTAAAATTCTGTGATATCTTATTCTACTAAGGGTACCTATACCATTTATTACACATGTGTTTTTTATGCTATTATCTTTAAGATAAGTTATAATACTTTCTAGAAGAAGTTCTCCAGGTTCAATATTAAATATTATAAGATCATTATTGGTTGCATACTGCTTTTTGAAAACTTGCATATTACCTCCCTGATGATATGGTTTTTGATAATAATCATAACAATGTAATTATTTTAAGTCAATAAAATATTGACTTTAAAAGATGATTATGATACCTTTATTAAAAAGTGGTCTTTAAATGGTATTTTATAGGGGTAAGGTATTACAATGATGAAGATCTCTCCATTAAGAAAAGAAAAAATGAAAGAAGAACTATTAAAATTCATAGAGGAAAATAGGAAAGATGAGTATGTAAAAATGCCATCTGAAAGGGAACTTTCTGAGAATTTTGGAGTGAGTAGAACTACTATACGTTCTGCTTTAAAGGAATTTATAAATAAAGGACTTTTAGTACAATTTCAAGGAAAGGGAACATATATAACGCCTAAGCCTAAGGAGAAAAATATAAATATTATAACCTCTCCAGATATAAGAAGTGATGATCCTTTTTATACGAAGTTTTTTTTAGAACTAACCCGAATTGCTACAAAAGAGAAGATAAAAATTGCTTTTTTAAATCTGGAAAGTTTACCGGGAGATTCTCAAGATTCTCCATTGATAATGATTGGACTTATTGAGGAATCTTTTATAGAAAAATTAAGACAAATATATAAGACGCTTATATCTATAGAACAATATTTAACTCATGATGAGATAATACAGATCTCAATAGATGATTATCGGATGGGATGGGTTGCCGCAGATACATTAATAAATTATGGGTATAGATATTTAATTCATATGGCAGGTCCTGAAAAATATACAGCTCCTTATCTAAGAAAGATTGGATTTTTAGATCGTGTAAATAAAGAAAAAGGGGTGGAGCATCAAATTATAGAAGGAAAAATGAACTGGAACTCAGGTTATCTTTTGGGTAAAAATATTATTGATATATATGACGATGTAAATGAACCATTAGGGGTATTTGCTGCAAATGATTGGATGGCTATCGGCTTGATTCAAAGATTGAGGGAAGGGGGAATTAGAGTAGGAGAAGATATTAGTATAATAGGTTGTGATGATATTCCCCTTTCAAAGGAGATTGTGCCTTCTCTTACCACCTTTAAGTGGAATATAGAAGGAATTATTAAAGAGATTATCCATTTAGTTAATGATATATATATAGGAAAAAATACTTTAAATAAAAGAGTATTATTGTCGGCTCGCTTAATTGTTAGAGAGTCTCTTGTTAAAAGATAGCTTTTTAGGGGTTGACAAATAGGTGTAAGAATAGTGTATAATAAGAATGGTATTTAAATGGTTTGAAAATGGTATAAATAGGGAGGTGAAATCGTAATTAAAAATTTCCTATCAATTAAATTTTTAGAAAGGGGGATTCTTATGAAAAAATTCAAGGTATTTGTGTTAGTTTTAATGCTTACTTTGATAGGTTTAAGTGTAGCTCAGACTTCTAAAATTACTATCTGGTGCTCCGAGAAACAGGTAGAGATACTGCAAAGATTAGGTGAAGAGTTTAAGGCGAAATATGGCGTCAGTGTGGATGTTCAATATGTAGAATTTGGCTCTATAAAATCTAATTTTTTGACTGCAGCTCCTCAAGGTAAAGGAGCAGATATAATTGTAGGAGCTCATGATTGGGTAGGAGAGCTCGCAGTTAATGGGCTTTTGGAACCTATTCCATCATTTAAGGACCAGAAAAACTTCTATGATACAGCTCTCAGCGCTTTTACTTATGGTGGAAAACTTTATGGCTTACCTTATTCTATGGAAGCTATTGCTTTAATTTATAACAAGGATTATGTTAAATCTGCTCCAAGAAGTATGGATTCATTGATTACAACTGCTAAGAGAGTAAACACCGCATATAAGGGAAAAGTAAGGGGATTTGTAACAAGTGCTGCTGAATTTTATTATGTAGCTCCTGTTTTATTTGGCTTTGGTGGATATGTATTTAAAGATACTCCAAAGGGACTTGATGTAACTGATATTGGACTTGCAAATCCTGGAGCAATAAAGGGAGCAAAACTTTGGAAGAGATTTATAGATGAAGGTCTTTTAACCTCTGGAGATAATTATCAGATAATGGATTCTATGTTCAAGGAAGGAAAAGCAGCAATGATTATAAATGGTCCATGGGCAGTAAAAGACTATAAGGATGCAGGTATTAATTATGGAGTAGCAGCAATTCCTGAGGTTGAAAAAGGTAAGCCTGCAAAGCCTTTTGTAGGGGTTCAGGGATTTATGATTAATTCAAAATCCCCAAATAAAGTTCTTGCAAGAGATTTTCTTACCAACTTTGTAGCCACAAAAGATACTATGTATAAGATATATTTAGCAGATCCAAGATTGCCATCAAGAAAAGATGTTCTTCCTCTTGTGAAGGATAACCCAGATATTCTTGGATTTACAAAGAGTGCCTCCAATGGAATTCCAATGCCTAATGTTCCTGAGATGGCAGCAGTTTGGGGAGCTATGAATGATGCTCTGAACTTAATTATTAATGGAAAAGCAACCCCAGAAGATGCTCTTAATAATGCAGTAAAAACCATACAGGCTCAAATCAAAAAGTAAGTAATAATTTGAAGGGTCCAAAGGAATTTCCCCTTTGGACCCTTTTTATATTATTTAGGAGGGGATAAACTTTGACTAAGATTATAAAGGTTCTTTTATGGCTTCTACTTGCTATAATGAATGGAATTTTCCTTTTTTC
>DAOSUP010000004.1:116104-126045 GCA_035378845.1 Dictyoglomaceae bacterium | reverse complement strand
CTACAAAAGTTACATTCTAAAGAATAAGGTTTTAAGGGAGGAAGGTTCTCCTTCCTCCCTTTTGTTTTTTTATAGGGCTTTAAAAATTTTAGGTAATAATTTTATGAATTTTATGGATTTTGGTGAGATAAGAGTAGGAATAACGTGTAGCAAGGAAGTTTGATAAGCGGTATCGCCTAATTCCTCTACAGCTTTCATAATTGAAGGATTCTCTTTAATAACTCTCCATATAGAATTTAAATCCTTATCAGAAAGCTCATTTAAAACTTTTCTTCCCATCTTTGTAAATTTTAATTCTTTTCCAAACTTTTTGTTTGTTTGCTTAGGATATTCTTTTAAATATTTAAAGTCTCCGCTATCTAAATACTTCTTAACCTGGGTAATAGCCAAGCTTGCTCCTTGAAGCCCAAAATAAATTCCTCCTCCAGTGGTAGATTTGTTATATCCTGCTGCATCTCCTATAACAATTATATTTGGATAGATATATTCTTCATATGGTCCAAATATAGGGATTATTCCTCCATAGGATCTTTCAATTTTTATATCAGACGCTCTCTCTTTTAGATTTTTTTCTATAAATTTATCCAAAAATATCTTAGGATTATTTGGGGGTTCTACTGCAACTCCAAGTTTTATTTTCGCTCCATAGGGGGCTATCCATAAAAAAAATCCTATGGAATATTCCTTCCCAAAATAGAGTTCTACACATTCCTTATCTGGTACTTCTACTCCTAAGATCTCATATTGAAGAGATACCAAATGGGTTTTTCCAGGCATTCCTATCTTTCTTAGAAATTGTCTTTTAGCACCTTCTGCATCTATTATTACTCTTGTATCTATTTTTCTTATTTTTTCATTTTCTTTTACAATGATAGAGCTATATCCTTTTTCATGTTCTACTCCGATAGCTTTGGAATTAAAGTTAAAGACACATCCTTCTTTTTCTGCCATCTCTGCTATAAGTCTATCAAAAAGAGTTCTGTCAAGGATATAGGAGTCTATATTATTTTTCTTTAGCTTTATGACTTCTCCTTCGGGAGAGAAAAAATATCCTCCTTTTAAAGAGTTTATTATAGGAGTTTTAGGAAGAGGGAATTCCTCAAAGGCATGTATGCTTAATTTTCCAAGACAATGAACAGGTTCTCCAATCTGAGAGTGCTCTTCTAAGATAAGAGTTTTAATATGATTTTTTTCTGCAAGGTACCCAGCAAATCCCCCTACAGGACCTCCACCTATTATAGTAAGATCCCATATCATATTAAGTATTTACTCTTCTTTATATTCTTCCCATGCTTTTAAAAGTCTTTTTATCCCATCTTTCATTTTCTCTGGAGGAATTTGAGAAAATGAAACTCTTGCAGTATTTTTTCCATTTTGACTTACAAAAAACTCTTTACCAGGGACAAAGCTGGTCTTATTTCTTAATGCACTTTCAGCAAGTTCATAGCTGTCTACCCATTCAGGAAATACTAAGAAAAAGAAAAATCCACCGTGAGGATTGTTCCACTGAGCAATGTCTGAAAATGATTCTTCTAATTCTTTTTTAAGTGCATCTCTCTTTTCTTTATACGCCTTTCTAAGTTTTTCTATATGTTTTTCAAGGAATCCTAAACGATAAAATTGATAGACAAGCTTTTGATTTAATGTTCCTGAACATAGATCAGATGCCTCTTTTAACCTGGTAAGAGACTCAATAATATCTTTTTCTGCAACTACAAAACCTGTTCTAAGACCTGGTGAAAGTATCTTTGAGAAGCTTCCTATGGTAATGATATTACTACTTTCGGAGAAAGTAAAAAGAGGAGGTAAAGTTTCGTTATCATAAGAAAGTAAACTATAAGCAAGATCCTCTACAATATAGAAATGATATTTCTCTGCAAGCTCAATAAGTTTTTCTCTCCTTTGGATTGGGAGACAAGTTCCTGCAGGGTTAGAATAGTCAGGAACTATATATAAAACTTTTGCAGGTTTTTCAAGAGAGAGAAGTTTCTCCTCTAAATATTCAATATTTATTCCATTTTCGTCTTGAGGGATGCCCACAAGGTTTTTGGTAAACATATTCCATGCTTGAATAGTTCCTAAATATCCTGGTTCTTCTATTAGAGCAATATCGTCTTCATCTAAAAAGAGTTTTCCAAGAAGATCCAAAGCTTGTTGAGATCCTTCGGTAAGGATGATTTTCTCTACTGGTATAGTTTTCCCCCACTTAGAAAAGAAGTTTTCACCTATTAATTGACAAAGTTTAGTATCACCACGAGAAGAGGAATATTGAAAAGCAACATTTTTTTCTGTTCTTAAGACCTCTTCATAGGCATATGTTAGTTCATTTACTGGAAAAAGATCATTATCAGGAAGTCCTCCTGCAAAGGAAATACTTTCAGGATCCTGGGCTAAGACAAACTTGGACATTGCATCAGAAGATTTTTCAGAGATTCTTTTAGAGAAGTTTCCATTTCTCATACTCATCACGCTCCCAAATTTTTACATATAATTATCACAATTATTTTGAAAGGTCAAGTAGTTAATATATATTTTTTAAAGTTTTCTTATATTTACTTTAGAGGTTAAGTCAAAAATCTCTTTCAAATCATCTTTTTCTATCTCCCATTTTTTTACCTTTACATAGGCAGTAGCACATGCAACCTTTAAAGCAAAAATATGATCATCATGTATTAAGCCATAAATAAATCCTGAAAGAAAAGCATCTCCTGTCCCCCAATTTATCCCTTTTGCAGGTGGAAGAAAAGCATAGTACATTTCTCCACTACTATTTAGAAAAGCACCCTTTTCTCCTAAGGATATAAGAGCATTTTTAACTCCTTTAAGTTGGAAGAAATCTCCAGCTCTTTTAAGATCTCTTTCTTCTTTCAGTTTAAATTCTAAGATCTCTTCTGCTTCTTCTCTATTTGGCTTTATTATGTCCGGTCTTTCCTCTAATGCTTTTAATAAGGCTTTTCCCCTTGCATCAACTACTTTTATGATAGGATAATTTTTCGCAAGATTTAGCATCTTTGCATATATATTTTCAGGTACATTGAGAGGAAGACTTCCGGAGATTATTAAGGTGCTCGCTTCTTTAATATATTCTTTAAACTTTTCAAAAAACTCTTCTATCTTTTCTTCCTCTATCTCTTCTCCTGAGCCGTTTATCACAGTCATTAGAGAACCTTTCTCTTCCATAATTCCTATAGCAAAACGAGTCATACTCTTTGATTCTATAAATTCATAAGGTATCTCTCTCTTATCAAGCTCTTCTTTTAAAATCTTCCCGGAAGAGCCTCCACAGAATCCTAATACAAAAATATCCTCTCCAAATACCTTTAATGTTTTTGCCACATTAATTCCCTTTCCACCTGGCGTCATTAATTCTCTTTTAGACCTATGTACTTTCCCCTTTTTAATCTCCCAGGTATTAAAGACAATATCTAAGCTGGGATTGAGATTCACTATTAATATCATTTTAGCCTCCTCTTTTATTTTTCCTTGGAATATATTATACTTTTAGCCATGAAAACTGAAATAGAAGATATCTTAAGAAGAGCAGACGATTTAAAGCAAAAGGGTAAGCTTTATAAAGCTATTGCTTTATATGAAGATCTTTTGAGGGATGTTCAAGATCTTGAATTACTAAAATGGCTAAGGATTACATTAGCAGATTTATATCTTTGGGTTAAGGAGACAGATAAATCAAAAGAGCTAATTCAGGAATCTATAGCTTTGGATCCTGATGATGCCTTTAATTATTATTTCCTTGGATTTATCCTTATAGGAGAAGGAAATCTTGAAGAAGCAAGGAAAAATTTTGAAAAAGCATTGGAGCTTTCACCAGAAGCTCCAGAGTATTTACGTGGCATTGCTTGGGTAGAATATCTTTCTGGAAACTATGAAAAAGCTGAGAAACTACTCAAAGAAGTATTAAAAAGAGATCCTGATAACAGTGCTGCACAGGATAACCTTATAGAACTTTTAATTAAAATTGGAAGAGTTGATTCTGCAAGAGAAGAGATTGAAAAATTTATGGAGAAAGATCCAAAAGACTGGCAGATATTTTATAGATTAAGAGAACTTAAGAGTAAGGAAAAGGAAATAAAAGAAAGAGAGGACCTATAAGGTCCTCTCTATTTCTGCTTTTTCCAATTTATCTTTATTTAAATATTTATCAATCTCAGCACTATCTAAGGTTTCTTTTTCAATTAGAACCTTTGATAGTTCAATAAGCACCTCTTTATGTTTTTTCAAAAGCTCAATAGCTCTATTATATCCTTCATCTATAAGGCTTTTTATCTCCTCATCAATTATTTTTGCTGTATCTTCACTATAATTTTTAATTTGCATAAGATCCTTGCCTAAAAATACCTCCGAATTATTTTCTCCCAAGGTAATATTCTTAAGCTTTTCACTCATTCCATATTCACACACCATTTTTCTTGCAAGTTCTGTAGCCCTTTTGAGGTCATCAGATGCACCAGAGGTAGGTTGCCCAAATATGAGCTCTTCTGCTGCTCTCCCTCCAAGTAAGACTGAGATTTCTGCTTCAAGTTCCTTTTTAGATAAGATATACCTAGCTTCTTCGGGAAGTTGAAGAGTATAACCTAATGCTAAACCTCTTGGAATTATAGTTACTTTATGTACTGGAGATGCTTCAGGAGTAAGCTTTGCCACTAAGGCATGTCCCAGTTCATGAAATGCAACCATCTCTTTTTCGGTGCTTCTTAGAATTCTATTTTTCTTTTCAGGTCCTGCAATTACCTTCTCAATTGCCTCTTCAAACTCCTCCATATTTATCTCCCTTTTATTTTTCCTTGCTGCTAAAATTGCAGCTTCATTTACAAGATTTGCAAGATCTGCACCTACAAATCCAGGAGTAGTTTTAGCAATTGTATCTATATCCACATCCTTTCCTACAGGTTTTCCTTTAATATGTACCTCTAAGATCTTCTTTCTTCCTTCAAAATCAGGTCTATCTACAACCACCCTTCTATCAAATCTTCCTGGTCTAAGAAGAGCTGGATCTAATATATCAGGTCTGTTAGTTGCTGCAAGCACTATCAAATTTGTATTTTCGTCAAAGCCATCCATCTCTACAAGAAGCTGGTTTAATGTTTGCTCTCTTTCATCATGTCCTCCACCAAGTCCAGCACCTCTATGCCTTCCTACTGCATCTAACTCATCTATAAATATAATAGAAGGACTCAGTTTTTTTGCCTGAGTAAATAAATCTCTTACTCTTGCAGCACCAACTCCTACAAACATCTCTACGAACTCTGACCCACTTATGGAGAAGAATGGAACATTAGCCTCTCCTGCTACTGCTCTTGCAAGGAGAGTTTTCCCTGTACCAGGAAGACCTACAAGAAGTATTCCTCTTGGTATCCGTGCTCCCAATTGTCTATACTTTTGAGGATACTTTAAGAAATCTACCACTTCTTTTAATTCTTGTTTTGCCTCTTCAACACCAGCAACATCTGAAAAAGTAACTTTTGGCTTATTATCAAGAAATAACCTTGCTTTACTTCTTCCGAAAGAAAAAGCCTGATTATTACTTCCTTGTACTTGTCGGAACATCATCCAGAAGAAAAGGATAAAAATGAGGTAAGGAGCAAATCCTAATATAAGAGTAATCCACAGAGGCGTAGTATCTGGTGCTCTTACTTCAACCTCCACATCGTTTTTTACTAATGTGGGGATTAAAGTAGGATCCTGAGAAGGTAAATATACCTTAAATTTTGATCCATCTTTAAAAATACCAGTAGCATCTTTGTCTCCAATCTCTACTCTTAGTACCCCTTTATTTTCAACTTCTTTTATAAAATCTGAGTAAGGTATTTCTCTCACTGTATCATTTGTACCCATGAGATTTGGGTTTATGAACGAATATATGAGGAGAAACAGTATTAGAATAAATATTAGTCTCTGAAATAATCCTCTCTTATTCAAATATTTAAACCTCCTTCCTTGCTTTTAAGTGTAATATTTTTTTGGTCTCTTCAGTGATAGATGCTATATCACTTCTTGCTAATCCTACCACCCACAGAAGCTCATTTTCCCAAAAGACAAGAGGAATTTCAAGTCTTTTCCAATGTGGAATTTTTTTATCTACAAACAGATCCTGAAGCTTTTTACTTTTTCCTCCAAGCCCAAAAAGCTTTATTCTGTCGCCTTCTCTCCATGTTCTTATCTTTAACTCCTTTATATTTATTCTATCATAGTCAAAAAAAACCTGCCAAATATCTTTGATGTTAAAAGAGCCTTTTTTATTCTCTATTATATTTGCTTCAATCTCCTCACCAGTGGGCAGTCGTATCTTTCCAGGTATAGGGAGGTAAATCTCATAATCCAATCTACCCCTCTTTTTATAAATGAGAATTTTTCCTCCTGATTTATAGATATCTAAATCACCAATTTCTATAATCTTTCCTGATTTTTCTTTCTTTTTCATTATTCTTGCATTAGTCAAAATTGAAACTTCCGAGGTAATATCTTGTCCCATTTCCTTCAAAAGTTTTTTTAGAAGTCTTATTCTTATAGCCTTAGGTGTTTCTTCCCATTTCTTAAAATCAATTTCTATAACTTTATCGGTAGATTTAACAATTTTTTCTTTATATTCCAAGGTAGTTTTTTCTAAGAAATCCTCTTCTATAGCAAAAACTTTAGCCTGGGTGATAATGCTGGTAGGAAACTGTTCAATAGCTTCCTCTAAGAATGGAATTAATTGAAACCTCACCGTATTTCTTAATGTTAAAGGCAAGAAATTTGTAAAATCATCTATATAAGGTAGATTTTTCCTTTTACAATACTCTAAAATTTCCTCTTTAGTTAATACCAATAATGGTCTTATAAATTTCTCTCTTTTTGGAGAAATACCAGACAATCCATCAAGTCCATATCCCCGTAGGAAGTTCATAATAATAGTCTCTATATGATCATTAAGAGTGTGACCTAAAGCTATTTTATCTATATGTTTTCTTTCCGAAAATTCTTCTAAAATTTTATATCTTTCATCTCTTAAATCCTTTTCTGAAAAACTTTTTGGAGAGATATCCAGAATATCAAAAGGTAGATTTCTCATTTCTGAATATTCTTTTATTATCCTTTTTTCCTCCCCGGTATTTTTCCTTACATGATGATCAATATATAAAAGAGAAAGTCTTAAATTTAATACAGAGGAGAGTGAAAAAAGGATTTCACTAAGAGCAAAAGAATCACTACCTCCAGATATACTAATAAGAATAGAGTCCCCTTCATATATCAGGGACTCTTTTTTTACAAAATCTAAAACTTTCTTTTCAATAAAATCTAAATCTTTAATCACTATTATATGGTGGCGGTGCAGGGATTCGAACCCTGGACACCACGGTTATGAACCGTGTGCTCTAACCACTGAGCTACACCGCCGGACCTTTTTGATACTTGAATTATAATAGAAACTTTTGTTTAAAGCAATACTTTACTAAAAATAAAAGTTATGATACACTTTAAAACCGAAGAGAGGAGTAAGGTATCGCCGGAGTGGCGGAATGGCAGACGCACTGGACTTAAAATCCAGTGGGGAGCAATCCCCGTGCCGGTTCAAGTCCGGCCTCTGGCACCATTTATCCCCTCTTAAATTTTTTAAGGAGAGGTGTCCTAAATGGAAAAAGATAAATTTGAAGATGTTATAGTTCTTGAGGACGAGAATGGTAATACTTATGAATATCTTATTAGAGACTTTGTAGAGGTTGATGAGAAAACTTATGTTCTTTTGACCCCTAAGTTAGCAGAAGATACAGATGAGATATATATTTTCCGTTGCAGACTTTCAGAACAAAATGGTGAGCTTTATATTGATGCTTTAGAAGAGATAGAAGATGATGATGAATTTGAAAAAGTTGTGGAAGCCCTTGAAGAAGAAGAAGAAGACTGGGAAGAAGAGGAAGAAGGAGAAGATTGGGAGGAAGAAGAGTAGTTTAATCCTAAGTTTTCTTCTTGGCGCTTTTATACTGATAGGGATTATAATATATTTTTCCTTCCCAATTTCTAATACTAAAGAACAAGTAGAAATATATATTCCTGCGGGAAGCAATGCAAGCTATATAGCTACTCTTCTTCAGGATCATGGCTTAATTAAATCTAAAGATTTTTTCCTGTTTTTTCTCAAAATCTTAGGGAAAGAACGGGAGATTAAATCTGGTTATTATCTTTTATCTCCCTCCTATTCTATACTTAAGATATTGAATGTATTAACTCAGGGAAAGCCCATTACTATTAAAGTTACGATTCCTGAGGGCGAAAACATTTCGGGTATTGCAAAAATTTTAAAGGAAAAATTAGGGATTTCGGAAGAGACTTTTGTAACCCTTTGTAAGGATAAAAACTTTGTAAGTGGACTTTTTAGAAATTATAGAAATTTTTTGGGAGATGACACACCTATTTCATTAGAAGGATATCTTTTTCCTTCAACATATTTATTTCCTAAAGGCATAAAAGAAGATGAAATTATCTCTACTCTTTTAGAAGAATTCTTTAGGCAGATATCAAGGAATTTCCCAGATTATAGAGAGGCACTTGAAAAATTAAATTTATCTTTTAATGACTGGATAGTTTTAGCTTCTATTGTAGAAAAAGAAGCCAAATTGGATAATGAGAGACCTCTAATCGCAGGAGTTTTTCTTAACCGTCTAAAGAAGGGATATAAGCTTGAATCTTGTGCCACAGTAGAATATCTGTATAACTTTCAAAAGCCTGTCCTTTACTATGATGATTTAAAGATTGATTCCCCTTATAATACTTATATTTATTATGGACTTCCACCTACCCCTATAGCTTCACCATCTATTAAATCTTTGATGGCTGTACTTTCTCCTAAAGGAGATTTCTTGTTCTTTGTAGCAAAAGGAGACGGGAGTCATATCTTTACAAGAACCTACGAAGAGCATTTAAAGGCTCAGGGATATAAAAAATGAGTGCTATTCTTAATAGAGAGAAAAATGTTTGATAGCTTAAAACCTAAGAAATATTTTGACTCTATATTTGATATAGATTTTGAGAAACTCTATGAAGAAGGATTTAAAGGAATTATCTTTGATTTGGACAATACTATAGTTCCTTGGAATAAAGATGAGTTAGATGCAAGGACAGCAGTATTACTGGAAAGACTTAAATCATTAGGTTTTAAAATACTTATAATGTCAAATAACTGTTCCCATAAAAGAATCATATATTTTTCAGAGATCATTAATTTACCTGCAATGGGCTCTGCTTTTAAACCAAGACCAAGAGCTTTTAAAAAAGCATTAGAAATTTTAGATATTTACCCCGAGACAACTTTAGTAATTGGTGATAGAATATTAACAGATATATGGGGAGGAAATAGATTGGGAATGTATACCATATTAGTTTCTCCTTTAAATGAAAATGAGGTATGGATAAAGAGGTGGACTGTAAGGAAGATAGAAAACCTCCTTATTAAAGTGTGGCTTATGAGAGGAGAGATAATAAAGGGGGAGAAAAATGGATCTTGCTAATATGAATAGTAAATTACAAGAGATTTTAATAAAAAAGAATATTATCTCCCAAAATATGCTGGATAATCTTTTAAATATATATAAAGGGAAAGATTTACAAGAAGTTCTTTTATCAGAAGGATTAATAACTAAGGAGGAGCTTACAGATCTTCTTGCTCAGATTTTAGGATGGGAAATATTAGAAGATAAAGAATTTAAACCTAACGAGCTTGCTTTAAAAAGTATCCCAAGCTTTTTAACAAAGTTTTATAATTTTATTCCTCTTAAAATTGAAGAGAAGACTCTTTATGTGGGATTCTTTCCTCCAGTAAAACCTACCGCTATAGAGGATATTAGACTTATTACAGGACTTTCAACAAAGCCTTATCTTCTTAAGATAGGAGAAAAAAAGGAAAGAATATTGAAAGAAGAACCTCCTTCCGAAAAGAAGAAAGAGGA
>DAOSUP010000004.1:111166-116004 GCA_035378845.1 Dictyoglomaceae bacterium | reverse complement strand
TATCTACTTCTGAGAGTGTTTCTACAAAACCAGTTAGAACTCGGGAGAAACGTAGGGGAAGAAAAGTACTTGGAGAAATTGTGGTAGAAAAGGGTCTTGTTACTAAAGAACAATTAGATGAGGCTCTGAGAGTTTCTTCAGAAAGAGGAATTAGATTGGGAGAGGCTCTTCTGGAACTTAACTATATCAATGATAATCAATTAGCGCAAGCTCTTAGTGAACAGCTGGGAATTCCCTTTGTCTCTCTAAAAAGTATAAAAATTGATCCTGATCTTGTAAAAATTATTACCGCTAAAAAGGCGAGAGAACATTTGATACTTCCATTATATAAAGAGAATGGAAAGGTTGTAGTGGGAATAGTTGATCCCTCAAATATTTTAGTTCTTGATGATCTTCGGATGATAACCAGGAGTGATGTAGTGCCAGTAGTTGTACCGAAGAATGAAATGGTAGAAACTATAAGCCAGATATGGGGTAGTGAAGAAGTAGAAAAAGTTCTTGAGGAAATTATTGTACAAAGAGAAGAAGAGGCTCAATATCAAGAGGTATCCCTTGAAGAAATATCTTCTGAGGAAGGACCTATGGCAAAGCTGGTGAATAGTATGTTGGTAGATGCAGTAAAGAAAGAAGCCAGTGATATACATATTGAACCTTTGGAAAGAAATGTAAGAGTAAGATTTAGAATAGATGGTATTTTGCATGAAGTAATGTATATACAAAAAAGATTTCAGGCAGCTTTAGTTTCCAGGATAAAAATTATGAGTGATATGGATATTTCTGAAAGAAGAATACCACAGGATGGAAGAATTAAAGTAAATATTCATGGAGAAGTTTATGATTTACGTGTTTCTACTCTTCCAGGAGTATATGGTGAAAAGGTGGTACTCAGACTCTTGGGAAGAAGTACTGTGGCTCTTTCTCTTGAAAGTCTTGGATTCTCTGAACATAACTATGAAAGATACTTAAAAATGTTAAAAACCCCGTATGGTATAATCCTTCTTACAGGACCTACAGGAAGTGGTAAATCAACAACTTTGTATGCCTCTTTGAATATGATCAATTCTCCTGATATAAATATTGTAACAGTAGAAGATCCAGTAGAGTATCAGCTTACTGGTATTCATCAGGTACAAGTAAATCCTAAGGCTGGTCTTACCTTTGCATCAGCATTGAGATCTATTCTTCGTCAGGACCCTGATGTGGTACTTGTAGGAGAGATCCGAGACGAAGAAACTGCAAGAATTGCTATTCAGGCAGCTCTTACAGGTCACTTAGTACTCTCCACATTACACACCAATGATGCTCCTTCTGCATTTACAAGACTTATTGATATGGGGATTGAGCCTTTCCTTATCAGTTCTTCTCTACTGGGAGCTGTAGCTCAGAGACTTGTGCGAACCATATGTCCTTATTGTAAAGCACCGTATGAACCTACAAAAGAGGAAATGACTGCCTTAAAGGCGACCTTAGGAGAAGACTTTGATGTTTCTAATATTACCTTTTATAAGGGGCAGGGTTGTCCCAGATGTAATAATAGAGGTTATAAAGGTAGGACTGCAATACACGAAATTATGCTTATGAATGATGAGATAAGAGAACTTATTTTAAAGAAATCATCAAGAGAAGTTATAAGAGAAGCAGCAAGGAAATATGGTATGGTAACTTTGAGAGAAGATGGCATGGAAAAGGTCCTTAAAGGAATTACTACTATAGAAGAAGTTATGAGAGTGACTGCGGCTGATTAAAGGAGGTTAAAAAAATGGATGATATTTCTATAATTGAGATTCTTAAAAATGCTTTACAGAAAGAGGCTTCTGATGTACATATAACCACAGGAGTTCCTCCTATTTTTCGTATTAAGGGGCGCCTTACTCCTCAAACTCACTATCCTATGCTTACTCCTCAGCTTACTTATAAACTAATATTCAGTCTTCTTACTGAGGAACAGAAGCAAAAACTTCAGGAGAATAAAGAATTAGACTTCTCCATAGGTATAAGTGGAGAGGGAAGATTCAGAGTAAATGCTTTTTGGCAAAGGGGAAGTATTGCAGCAGTATTTAGATTAATCCCTTGGAAGATTCCTACTATAGAAGAACTAAGACTTCCATTGATACTTAAGGATCTTGCATCTCTTCCAAGAGGTTTTATCCTTGTTACAGGACCTACAGGAAGTGGTAAGTCAACAACCTTAGCATCTATGGTTGATTATATAAATACAAATGTCAGTTCTCATATCATAACCATTGAAGATCCTATTGAATATCTCCATACCCATAAAAAATCTGTGGTGAATCAAAGAGAGGTAGGAAGTGATACTTTTTCCTTCGCTAATGCTCTAAGATCTGCTTTAAGAGAAGATCCTGATGTAATTTTGGTAGGTGAGATGAGAGACTTAGAGACTACTGCTATTGCTATTACTGCTGCAGAAACAGGTCACTTAGTTATGGCCACATTGCATACTGTAGATGCAGTCCAAAGTGTAGAAAGAATTGTAGACCAATTCCCCGCTCACCAACAACCCCAGATTAGACTTCAACTTTCTGGTGTAATTCAGGGGATAATCTCTCAGCAGCTTCTTCCAAGAAAAGATGGTACAGGAAGAATTGTAGCTACAGAAATACTTATAGGAGTTCCTGCAGTAAAGAGCTTGATAAGAGAAGGGAAAACCCCTCAAATATATAGTGTAATTCAGACTGGTGGAATGCATGGAATGCAGACCATGGACCAGTCTCTTGCAGATCTTGTAAGGAAGAACCTTATTTCTCATGAGACTGCTTTTGATAGAGCTATTAATAAAGAAGAATTATCCAGACTTTTAGGGGGCGAAGTTAGGAGGTGAGGTATAAATGGCGAACTATGTGTATCGGGCAAGGAGTGTGAGAGGGGAGTTAGTTGTTGGAGAAGGTGAGGCAGAGAATGTACGAGAGCTCGCCATAAAGCTTCGTGGAATGAGTCTTTATCCTGTAAGGATAGAAGAAAAGAAAGTTTCATCTTTTCTTACCATGTCTCTTACTAAAAAAGAAGGTACAGGTGGGAAGGTTAAACTTAAAGATCTTACCATATTTACACGTCAATTCGCTACTATGATTAATGCAGGACTTTCTCTTTCCACAAGTCTTACGGTCCTTTCAGAACAAACAGAAAGTAAGGCACTAAAAAATATAATAAAAGAAGTTCAGAAAATGGTAGATGAAGGAAGCTCTCTTTCCGATGCCTTTGAACAATTTCCTAACGTATTTTCCAAGTTATATACAAATATGGTGAGAGCTGCAGAGGCATCAGGTACTTTAGATGAAACCTTAGAAAGATTAGCAGTAACTTTGGAGAAGCAAGAGGAGCTTCGTGGAAAATTAAAATCTGCTATGACATATCCTATTACCATTCTTGTTATATCCTTAGCTGTTACTTTTGGACTTCTTTTCTTCTTAGTACCTACATTTGCAGATATGTTTCAGAGCATGGATGCACCTCTTCCAGCACCAACAGCCTTTCTTCTGGGCTTAAGCAATATTTTGAGAGAGAATTTCTTAGTTGTAGCCTTAGTAATTGTTGCTCTCGTAGTAGTTGTAATGAGACTTATCAAAAATCCTAAAATTAAGGAAAAATTAGATGCACTCCTTTTAAAAATACCTGTATTTGGTCCTATAATTCAAAAAAATGCAGTGGTGAGTTTCACCACAACACTTGCTGCGCAGGTAAGAACAGGAGTTCCTATCCTTGAAGCACTGCAGCTTGCAGGTCAGACTATAGGAAATAGTGTATTTAGAAAGGCTATTGATGATACCCGGATAAGAGTAAGAGAAGGAGAAAGAATTGCTCCACCTTTAAAAGAAAGTAAGGTTTTTCCAGCTATGGTTATACATATGATCTCTATTGGAGAAGAATCAGGCTCTCTGGAACAGATGCTTACAAAGATTACTGAGTTCTATGAAAAAGAAGTAGCAAATGCTATAGAAAGTTTAACCTCACTGATTGAGCCTATTATGCTTGTATTCCTTGGAGGTCTGGTAGGCGGTGTGCTTATTTCTCTATACCTGCCTATCTTTACCATGTTCCAATACATAAAATGATTTCAACGGCTAAAGAGCTTTGGGAAAGATATAAAAAAGAAAAAGATGAGAAGGCTTTAATAGGTCTTTTGGAGATCTTTGATGATCTCATTTATTTCTGGGCTTCTAAGTTTACTCATTACGGAGAACCTTTTGAAGATTTAGTACAAGTAGGATATCTGGGATTTTTAAAGGCAATTGAGAACTATGATCCTGAAAAAGGAGAGCTTTCAACATATATCTCTCACTGTGTTTTAGGAGAGATAAAACATTATCTAAGAGATAGAAAAGATAGCATAAGGATCCCCAGAACCGTTAAAAAACTTATATCAAATATGGATGCTTTTATAGATAAAGTTTGGGAGGAAGAAAATAGGTATCCTACAATTGAGGAGATAGCAAAGGCTTTAAATATTACAAAAGAGTCTGTGAGAGAACTTTTTAGGGTTAAAGACTCTATAAGGACTTTATCTATTGAAGAATTAGGGATTGAGAAGGATAGAATCAGGTCCGAGAGTCTCCAGTCCTTCCGTCTTCCTGTGGAAGATAAAATTGCTCTTGAAAATGCCATCTCAAAACTTCCAGAGATTCAAAGGAAGATTATAGAGTATATTTTTTATCAGGATCTAACCCAAGGAGAGGTGGCAAAAATTTTAAAAATATCTCAGTCCCAAGTATCAAGGCTCTTTAAAAATGCTCTCTCAAAATTGAAGGAATTAATATAGAATGGCTTTAGTTAAACTTCTTTATTTTAATGCATAAAAATAAAAATTTGGGGTATAATGTTAA